>JAJCZX010000031.1 GCA_029262195.1 Gemmatimonadota bacterium
CACAGGGGGGCGTGGATTGAAACGTTGTTCTCGCGATAGAGTATTCAACGACAAGTCGCCCCCTCACAGGGGGGCGTGGATTGAAACGTTTCCACAAAGGTCAACCCCTCGCGGTTCGTCGCCCCCTCACAGGGGGGCGTGGATTGAAACCAGAGGCGATGTTGCCCAGAGCCGTCATGTGTCGCCCCCTCACAGGGGGGCGTGGATTGAAACCTTGCGGGTGCAGTCCGCACACATATACCCGGTCGCCCCCTCACAGGGGGGCGTGGATTGAAACGGTTGATAAAGGCATCCAAGTGCTCAAGCATGTCGCCCCCTCACAGGGGGGCGTGGATTGAAACAGAAAAAATCCTGTGGGTTGAGAGGCCGCCGGTCGGTCGCCCCCTCACAGGGGGGCGTGGATTGAAACAGACTCACGACATCGAGTTGGAAGCCACGGGTCGCCCCCTCACAGGGGGGCGTGGATTGAAACTCGAAGACTTCCGACTATGCCTGGTTGGCGTCGAGTCGCCCCCTCACAGGGGGGCGTGGATTGAAACGTACTGATTCCGCGCCGCGATTATCAACCCCTGTCGCCCCCTCACAGGGGGGCGTGGATTGAAACCAGATATCAGGAGGTTATTGGGTCTTCATGGGTCGCCCCCTCACAGGGGGGCGTGGATTGAAACACACCCGCCTTCCGGCCAATAGGAGCAAGCGCCGTCGCCCCCTCACAGGGGGGCGTGGATTGAAACCGTTTGCCGCTCAACCGGTCCAACGCCTGCGGTCGCCCCCTCACAGGGGGGCGTGGATTGAAACAACCAAACCGTGAAAGCGTTGCTGGATGTGGTCGCCCCCTCAGAGGGGGGCGTGGATTGAAACCCGTATTGCTCGTTGAAGGCGTCTGTACGCTGTCGCCCCCTCACAGGGGGGCGTGGATTGAAACATGTGGATCAACACAACTACCACGGCGATGGGTCGCCCCCTCACAGGGGGGCGTGGATTGAAACTAACAGCACCGCCCTATAGAACATGTTTCAGAGTCGCCCCCTCACAGGGGGGCGTGGATTGAAACAGTTTGCGAGTGCATCTACTACACAGGCCAGTCGCCCCCTCACAGGGGGGCGTGGATTGAAACAACGACTCGATGTCGCCGGCGTTGTCTTTGGTCGCCCCCTCACAGGGGGCGTGGATTGAAACCTCTATCTCCGAGCCCTAACGGACGAGAACGGTCGCCCCCTCACAGGGGGGCGTGGATTGAAACACATCGATCTCCTTTAATATCGACGACAGCAGTCGCCCCCTCACAGGGGGGCGTGGATTGAAACTTGTGGATTGAAACCGGTGGTACGACGGGAATGCCTGCTCAAATACCGGTTTCTTTTTCTCTCTACACGCTCCCACTTTCATCTTGCTTCTTCCATTTTTCTTAATTTTGCGCACATTTTCTAGCCATATGAATAAACTCCTATATAGTGTCGCCGTGTTGGGGATCTTCAGCGTGACTGAGGTTTCGGCCCAGGATACCACCAGGATCGCGGTAATTGCGACAACAGACGTACACGGACGCGCCATGCATTGGGACTACGCGCTCGACCAGGAGGCTCCCCTTGGCCTAACCCGGGTGGCGACTTTGGTCGATTCCCTCAGAACCCTGTACGCCGGAAACGTGGTCGTAGTTGACGCGGGCGACCTGATTCAGGGTAACCCCCTCGCTACCGTTTTTTCGCAGGACAGCTCGGGAATCAATCCGATAATCGACGTCATGAATTCGATCGGCTACGACGCGATGACCCTCGGAAACCACGAGTTCAACTACGGGCTGGAAACTCTCAATCGCATTCTCGCAGACGCGGAGTTCACCGTCTTAGGAGCAAACGTATTCCCCGTGGGCTCCAACCAACCAGCCTACCGGTCGGCGATCGTCACCAGACGGGGAGGTGTGAACATAGGTATTGCGGGCTTCACCACTCCGGGCTCCATGATCTGGGACCGCGCCAACCTGGCAGAACAACTTCAGGTGCGTCCGATTCTCCCCATCGCTCGCACAACAATGACGGCACTGGAAGACGCCAATGCTGATCTTATCGTAGTGTTGGCGCATTCCGGATTGGACGAGCCCTCCAGCTATGATGACCAACAGATAGGGTCGGAGAACGTGGCGGCCGATCTGGCCAAAATCATACCCGCTCCCGACATCGTCGTGGTCGGGCACTCCCATAAAGTGATAGAAGAATCGGTTCAATTCGGCGTCCACTTCATGCAACCGCGGAATTGGGCGGGCGGTGTCTCCGTCGCCCACGTTACGCTCGTTTCAGAGGGAGACGCGAATCGAGTCGTTGATATAAGGACCGAGCACGTCGAAATGGCCAACATTGAGCCCAGCGCAGCGGTCACCCGCCGCCTTGAACGGGCCCACGACAGGGTTAGGCGCTGGACCACATCCGCTATCGCTTCGACCGAAGGGAACTGGAGCGCCCGATTTGCACGTATCGAGGATACGCCCATAATCGATTTCATCAACGAAGTACAACGACGAGCGGCAGGCACTCAACTCTCAACCACATCCGCCTTCAACATTGATGCCGGGCTGGGACCGAACGCCGTCACCTTTGGCGACATCTCGGCGCTGTATCCTTACGAGAACACCTTACGGGCGGTTTTGATTGACGGCGCCACATTGCGGGAGTATCTCGAGCAGTCGGCGGCCTATTTCACGGTCTTCGAATCGGGTACACCGTTTGTAGATTCGACAATCCGGGGATACAACTACGACATTGTCAGCGGTGTCAACTACACGATCGATGTAACACAACCGGCCGGCTCACGTATTCGTCAACTCACGTACAATGGGACCAACGTTCTGGAGACCGATACGTTCACGATGGCGGTTAACAGTTATCGTCAGGTCGGCGGCGGGTCATACGACATGTTCAAAGAACTACCGGTCGTTTATGACCAGGGCGAAAACGTTCGCGACCTGTTAATAGAGGCCACCCGCTCAATCGGTACCCTGAACACCGAGGATTTCTTTGCCCAGTCGTGGCGCCTAATGCCCACTGAAGCGGCCAACGCTATTCGCCAGGCCCAGGGGGGCACCTTCCGCGAGGGGTCGCTGGTGCTGCGAGTCATGGCGACCGCAGGTGTCGCCGGACAGGCTCAACCAGCCACAGCTGAGTGGTCTGGCGACCTCAGAGTCGGTGGGCTACTCGGCACCAAGGCGTTCATGGACTCCGCGGCGGCCCAATGCCGCTGCCCAACGCTCCGGTTGGACGGGGGAAATTCATTGAGCGGCACAGCGATCGCGAATTTCACGAACGGACGAGCGATCGTCGAGGGATTTGGTCTCATGGGAACGCGGGCCTCGGCACTTGGCCTTTCAGATATCCAGTTGAACGCGGACACCCTTCAGGCTCTGGCAGCATCAGCAGGCTATTCGTTCCTGTCATCAAACATTGTCTCTACCGAGTCGGGCCAGACGCCAACCTGGATTAGACCGTGGGTTTTGGTCGAGAGCGAAGGAGTTCGGATTGCGGCGGTCGGCTTCACGGGAGCGGCCGGCGGTGAAGCCATCAACACGGGCCTTTACACCATCAACGGTTCCCACGAAAGACTTGGTTCCGCGCTCGCAGAGCTAAGCGCTTCAACTCCGGATTTCACAGTTCTCCTGACCGACGCAGCCATATCCTGTGAAGGAGTTGAATGCTCCGGTGAGCTTGTCGATCTTGCGTCGAATTTCGATTCTACCCAGATCGACTTTATCGTCGCCCCCGGGTCACCTACCCCCGTCAGCACCACCGTGAACGGCATTTCGATCTTTACTACCGGAAACGGAAGCAAAGTGGCCGTCGTAGACCTAATGGAATCCTTCGACGGAGAAATCGGAGTTTCGGCGTCAGTTGAAACTGTGTGGGCCGACGTGCCAAGCGATGCGCGTATGGCCGCGTTGATTCAGCGACACCAGGAAGCCACAGATCAAATCGTCGGTCAGCAGATTACCACCCTGAGGACAAATATCTCGCGATCGGATGAACCGGAGTATCCCCTCGGCCGCCTGGTAGCCGATGCGCTAAGGAATGCGGCTCGAACCAATGCCGCCATAATTCCCAACTCCCATATCGCTGCCGATCTCGAACGCGGACCGCTGACATACGGTGACCTTTTTGCCGTGTTGCCCGAAAATCAGGAAATCGTCGTACTGGAGGTATCTGGAGCACTCTTGAAGGAAACGCTCGAATGGGTACTTTTCGACGCTCTTCCTTCGGCTCATGTGGCCGGGGTCAGGGTAAGGTATGACCCGGAGCGAACGCCGGGTCGACGGATTCGAGATCTGCGTTTTCCTGACGACCGAAGCGTCCAGGACGATGAGAGGTACACGCTTGCTATTCCGGGAAGCCTCCACGCAGGGGAAAATTTGTTTCCGATGCTCTGGAGATCCGACGCAACACGGTTGGGCATTTCGGAATTAGACGCTCTCGCGGCTTACCTGGGAAGGTTGCCGGCTCCGGTACAGGCACCGAGAACCACGCGCTTTTCATCTACACGATAGAAACAATACTGTGAAGATATTTATCGACGAAACTCCCGTGGAGACGCGGGAAGACACTACAGTAAGGGAAACTCTGAGAGAATTATATCCCGAGAAAGCCGCCAAACTCGATAAAGGGGGCTATCTAACGGACGGCACCGGACGTGAACTCGACGCCGGTTCGGTCGTCACCGAGGGACTGATCGTCAGATGCGTTGGCGGAGGTCATGACTCGGGGGATACAGAATAGACTTGGCAATAACCAGAGAAACAATTCAGGCACTGCCCAAAGCGGAACTCCATGTGCACATGGACGGTTGCGTACGTCCACAAACAATGATCGACATCGCTGCACGGACGGGAGTCAAACTACCCTCGAACGATGCCACAGAACTTGGCAAAGAAATGTTCGTTGGCAACGCGGCGAGTCTGGAAGAATACCTCAAGAGTTACGTCCACACGCTATCGGTAATGCAGGATACCGAATCGTTGGAGCAAATCGCCTACGAATTCGTTGTTGACGCCGCAGCTCAAAACATCCGGTACGTCGAAGTACGTTACTGTCCGGCCCTTCATCTGGAGAACGGTCTAACGATGGCAGAAACCTTTGAAGCTCCGCTTGCAGGAATCAAACGAGCTGAAGAGGAGACCGGGACCAAAACCAGAGTCATCATCAGCGCTCTGCGAACACTTCCTCCGTCAGTGTCACTGGATCTCGCCCACGCTGCGATCGACTACAAAAATGATGGAGTGGTGGCGTTCGACCTGGCCGGAGCCGAACGGGGACACCCCGCTAAGGCGCACGCACCGGCTTTCGATTACGCCCTGGGGCATGGCCTGCAGGCGACCTGTCATGCCGGAGAGGGAGCTGGCCCATATTCGGTCAAACAAGCACTGGAAGATTGTAAAGCGAAAAGGATTGGACACGGTGTACGTATTCTCGAAGACCCTGAACTCGAGGGCTTCGTAAAGGAAAACGGAGTCGCATTAGAGGTCTGCCTCACATCCAACCTCCACACTCATACCGTAGTGGACCTCACACAACACCCGATCCGGCGATACTTCGACGAGGGTTGCAACGTGACCATCAATACGGATAGCCGTTTGATGGACAACACCGATTTGACAAACGAATTCTGGATCGCGCATACCAAGCTTGGTTTCGACCGGAACGAAATCGAACGATTGATACTCAATTCCCTTGAGAGTGCGTTTCTCCCAGAGGATGAAATAAGCGCACTTGTTAACGACTTCAGGACCGAGATGGAGGAGATTGCATGACGACCGGACTATGGATACTTCAAACCGCGTCGGAGCAACTTGCCAGCGGTAGGGCGGGGCTCGACACCCCATTTCTCGCCCGGCTGATGGGGCTGGTCGGTATGGGGACCATGATCGCCATTGCTTACACGATGTCAAACAACAGGTCTAAAATCAACTGGCGCCTGGTAGGAATGGGACTCGGACTCCAGGCCGTGTTTGGTTTTATTGTCCTGAAAACTGCCTTCGGCAGCGCTCTCTTTACCGGGACCAATCGCGTTTTCACTCGGCTCCTTGGATTTACGGAAGACGGAGCGCGCTTCATTTTCGGAAACCTGATTCACAACAACGTTCCCATCGGACTTCCCGCAGGCGCTCCGGAGACCATGTCGCCGATGGTGGAGAGTTCCGAGCTGTATGCAAACACGGGAGCTTTTTTCGCGTTCAGCGTACTGCCCACAATTATTTTCTTCTCCGCTCTCATGTCGGTGCTTTACCACCTCGGCGTAATGCAATGGATCGTGCGCGGCATAGCAACGGTGATGCAAAAAACCATGCGTACTTCGGGCGCCGAGACGCTCTCTGCAGCAGGCAACATTTTCGTCGGACAAACCGAAGCGCCACTACTGATCAAACCGTTTGTCGACAAGATGACGCTATCCGAACTGAATACGGTCATGGTTGGTGGCTTCGCAACCATCGCAGGTGGCGTGATGGCCGCCTACGTTGGAATGCTGTCACCTTACTTTCCCGACATCGCTGGACACTTAATTACGGCGGCCGTGATGAACGCTCCGGCTGCCCTTCTTATTTCGAAAATACTGGTCCCGGAAACCGGAGTTCCAGAGACAAAAGATTCCCTGTCGGTCAACGTTGAGAAGAAAGACGCCAACGTCATCGACGCCGCCGCAAATGGAGCCGGACAGGGACTACAACTCGCCCTCAACGTGGCAGCAATGCTACTGGCGTTTGTCGCCATTATTTACATGATCGACTTTGGAGTTGGAGCATTGGGAGGGCTCTTTGGAAAACCGGATCTCTCCCTGAGAATGATCTTCGGATGGGTGCTTTCGCCATTAGCTTTCTTGATGGGAGTCACCTGGGCCGACGCACCCACCGTCGGGTCACTAATTGGACTGAAAATTTCCCTCAACGAATTCTTTGCTTACCTGCAACTTGCGGGAACCCTTAACAATCCGGACGCCCTCTCACCGCGTTCTACCGTTATTGTAACTTATGCCCTGCTCGGCTTCGCCAACTTCTCAAGTATCGCCATCCAGATCGGTGGCATTGGAGGTATTGCCCCCGAGCGCCGCGGCGACCTTTCCCGTCTGGGGCTAAAGGCTATGATCGGAGGAAACCTCGCCGCGTTCATGAGCGCCTCCCTCGCTGGAATGCTTACATGACCACGGATGCACCTCAACGGGCAGCCGAATTCATCCGCTCCAGGCTGGGAGATTCCCGGCCTCGGACCGCGATTGTCCTCGGATCAGGTCTCGGTGAACTCGCCAACCAGGTAACCAATGCTACCACTATCCCCTATAGCGGGATCCCCGGGTTTCCTGAGCCTACCGTCATAGGGCACTCCGGCAATCTCATTGCGGGCTCCCTGGGAGGGAAACCGGTGATTTTGCAGAGCGGCCGTTTTCACCTCTACGAAGGACATGATCCATCCACTGTGGTATTGCCCATCAGAGTTTTTGCCGAACTTGGGGTTTCAAATTTCATCGTTACGAATGCCGCCGGCGGAATAAACAGAACGCTAAAACCGCCGACATTAATGTTGATCACCGACCACATCAACCTCATGTGGAAATCACCGCTGAGTGGAGAAGTTTTCGACGGCGAACCAAGATTCCCCGACATGTCAGCGCCTTACGACCCTGGCCTGCGCGCCATCGCAAGGGAGGTTGCCCTCGAAACGGGAATCCACCTGGGAGAAGGCGTTTACGTCGGTGTCCTGGGTCCAAGCTACGAAACACCCGCCGAGATTCGGATGTTCGACCGAATGGGTGCCGACGCCGTTGGAATGTCCACCGTCCCAGAAACGATTGTGGCCAACGCCCGAGGTATCAAAGTTCTCGGCATTTCCTCCATCACCAATCCCGCCGCCGGTACAACCAACGAGCCCCTGAACCACGACGAAGTGCTCGAAGCCGGTCGCGACATCGCAAAAAACCTGGGTCGACTGATCGAAGGGGTTCTGGAAAAGAAGGGGTAAGTCGGGAAGTGGTGGGCGGACTGACGGACTGACGGACTGACGGACAGAACGGACAGAACGGACAGAACGGACAGAACGGACAGAACGGACAGAATTTAGGAGCATTCGACCTCTCAGGACCGCCCCCTCTTCCCAATCCAGCTCCCCGCTCCCAGTCCCCGACTCCAAGTTTGTGCAACCCTCCACCCCATCCACGTGTCTCACAGTTGAACACACGATAACACTCGCAAAAACTGGGAGTTAAGTGGACGAGAGTCAGTTGATTGCGCGGGTCAAAACTGGAGATACCGCCGCAGAACGGGAGTTATACGATGCCCACGTCGATCGGGTGTACAGGCTCGCTTTCAGGATGACGGGACGGTCGGAGTTGGCCCAGGATTTTACGCAAGACACGTTCATCCGGGCTTTTGGCCGTATCGATGATTTTCGCGGCAACTCTGCGTTTTCCACCTGGCTCCACCGGGTCGCTACCAACGTGATCCTCAATGGGCTGCGCAAAGTCCGGCGGTTTGACGCGAGGGAAACTCAACTAGAGGAGGCGTCTCACGTGGCACTGCCAGTTTCAGCTGTTGAACCTGATTTGAAGGACCGAATGAGACAGGCCATTGATGCCCTCCCGAAAATGTACCGCATCGTGTTTTTGATGCACGACGTAGAAGGATATAAGCACGAAGAAATTGCCGGAGCGCTCGGCTCGAAAGTTGGCACTACCAAGGCCCAGCTCTCCAGAGCACGCGCCCGGTTGAGGAATGCACTTGAGGCATTCGCAGGAGAATATGCGTCATGACCGACAAAGAGACTGATCAGATGAAGGTGCTGGCTCAAGACTACAACTCGCCGGACGATGTCCCGCGCGAAACAATGTGGGTGGCCATAACGGCTGAGAGAGCCAAACGCAAAGAACATAGCACAAGGCGGATTGAGTGGAAACGCCAGACGATGGCCATCGCTGCGTTGTTGTTGCTCGGAATCGCGATTGGCCGTTTTGCTCTAGCAGGCCGTTCGGTCTCCGATCCCGGCACTAATAGCGAAGCGGCGTTCGACGAAGGCTTTCGGCGGGGTTTATACGCCAGCGCGGCAATTGACCATATACGGGAGACAGAGGAATTCCTGATGCTTTTTCGCTCGGACCTGGCTGCAGGAATCATTCCGGCAACTGCTTCCGGCAATGCACAAGATCTTCTTTCAACCACCAGACTTTTTCTTGACATGACTGACCTCGACGATCTTGAGATCAGCGATTTGTTCGAAGATCTCGAGTTGGTCCTTTCGCAAATCGCACAGTATTCGGAGACAAGGATACGCGAGCTGCAATACATCGCCGATGGTCTAGATCAGACAGATGTTTTACACCGCTTGAGATCGCTGATACGACCGGGCGAAATCGCGACGCAACTCTAGGAGATAAGAATGAAACCGAGATTTAGCACACGAGCCGTCGTGACTGCTGCCGCCGTTTTGATGATGGCGGGTGTTCAGGAGTTTGAAGCTCAGGAAACCATTGAAACCCCTCCGGCTACACCTGCCGACTCTGCTTACCGCGAAGCAAGGCATCTCCTCAACATGAGAAACTATGCCCGATCAGCGGACGCATTTAGAGCGATTCAACAGGGCTACTTCAACAGCCAGTACACCGACCTCTCCAGATACTGGGAAGCCTACTCGCGCTACCGCATGGGAGGCGTCCAACAACTCCAGAACGCGTTAGCTCTGTTGCAGAGCCGCGAAAACATGGAAAACCGGACAGAACGAATGGACGCCGAAGCGGCCGCGCTTCGGGCTCGCATTAATGCCCTGCTGGCTCAATCTGGCTCATTGGACAGATACAATTATCTCGTGGCGGACGTAAACTGGGGAAGCGACGAGAATTGCGATCGCGAAACCATGGCGGTGAAAGCAGAAGCTCTACGGGCCCTTGCCACCATGGGGCCCGATCGAGCGCTCGCGAGCATTCGGAGAGTCCTTGAGAACCAGGACCAGTGTACGATCGGGCTACGCCGCCAGGCCCTTCTGGTACTTCCCAACGTTGCCTCCGATGGCGAAGTCGAAGAACTCGCAAGTCACGCCGCACGCACTGACTCAAGTCCGCGGGTCAAAGAAACGGCGTTGACGTTGTTGGGCCATCTGGAAACCGAAAGCTCCAGTGACCTTCTGGCTCACCTGGCCCTGTCGGTCGAAGACGAAGCCCTGCGTCGCCGAGCGATGCTGTCACTGAGCCGCTCCAACCCGGCGCGAGCGCAGCAGCTTCTTCGGCAATTAGCATTGGCAGCGGACACTGACGAAAACATCCGCGTCATGGTAATGCACACCATTGGACAAATGAGGAACCCGGAGAGTGTTCAACTGCTCACCGAAGTCTACTCCAGGTTTGATTCTCCCGACCTCAAACGTTTGGCAATGCAGATGATTGCCGGGCACCCGGGGGATGAGCAAACTGCCTGGCTGGTGTCGGTAGCCACCGATCGAACAGCGCCTGCTGATTTGAGAAAACCCGCGATGTTCTTCGCAACCCAGCGAGATGTTGACCTGTCGATTTTTCTCGAACTTTACGACAGCGAAGAGTCTCCTGAAATGAAAAACCACCTGTTCTTCGTCATCTCACAATATCAGAACAAAGACCCGAGGGCGTTGGACGTCATCATAGACGTTGCCAGGAACTCCGAAGACGCGTCGTTGAAAAGGCAGGCCATTGCGCGCCTGGTGCAGTCGGATGATCCGAGGGCCGTCGAGGTGATCGTGGAAGTATTGGAGCAGTAGCGATCGGTGCGGTCGGTGCGGTCGGTGCGGTCGGTGCAAGCATACTCAACTGGCTTCAATCCCGTTCCGACCCGCTCCCGCCCGTTCCGTCTAGTAGTTCGCAGGACAATTCCCCGTTAGACAGACACGTTCGTGGGAATCCGGATCGGCCAGAAGTTCTTTCAGCATCACAGGCCCCGACCCAATGCATTCTATCAATTTCACACCGGACGAGGTGCCTAACCGGTTTGCCCCGGCCGCAATCATCCTGAGGGCGGAGGCACAGTCACGAACTCCGCCCGATGCCTTCACGCCCAAATCTTCGCCGACGGCCATTCGCATCAGGGCAACGGCTTCGGGAGTAGCTCCGCCACTGGAATGAAAGCCTGTGGAGGTTTTTACAAAATGTGCGCCGGCAACCTTGGAAATAGCAGATGCTTTGATAACCTGCATCGGCTCCAAAGCCCCGGACTCGATAATGACTTTGACGACCCTTCCCTTTGCAGCCTCAACGACAGCTCTAATGTCATCTTCGACGTAGTCCCAATTGTCGTCCATTATCTCGCCAAGCGCTACAACCATGTCGATTTCATCGGCTCCCTGATCGACAAGGTCGGAGGTTTCAGCAGCCTTGGCACTGGTCCGCATCGCTCCCAGTGGAAAACCCACAACCGTTGCCACCTTCACACCAGACCCTTTGAGTCGGTCTACGCAAAGGGGTACCCAGCTGCCATTTACGCAAACCGCCGCAAATCTGTGCTCCGCGGCCTCCTGGCAAAGGGTCTCGATTTGACCGCGGGTTGTTTCGGCTTTCAATACAGTATGGTCAACAAAATCAGCCACCCGAACGGGCCCTGCCGCCGACACCATCGTGTTGCCCGTTCGCGGCTCAGATCTTTGTCGCGGTGCTGCGGCATTACCCCCCCCAACCGGCATGCGCCAGGACAGGTCCGGGGCTTCACGTCCTGCTACCGTTTGCCCCGGTTCGTTGATTCCCAATTCCCGCGCTACAGCCCGGGCAAGTTGGTCTATTTCGTTTTTATTCATCGTCCAAATCCACTCTATCGACTACGCCAACTATCACAGCCTGAACCGGCATCCGTTCGTCGCCAAAAATCTTCCGCGCAGAACTACCCTCCTGGACAACCAGAACTCGGTCTCCGGCACCGGCGTTCACAACATCCAACGCGATCAACTCCACCGAACCATCCGGGTTGCCTTTCAGGTCAGTTCTCCTGATAAGGAGGAGCTTCTTTCCGTCCAGCGTCTCATTCTTGTGCGTGGAAACAACATCGCCGATTACGTTTGCCAAAAACATCTAAACTATCCTCATGACCACGAACCGCCTTCAACCAGGTCCACACGATCAACCTTGCCTACGATCCCCGCGTCGACCGCCGCAAAAGTCTCGTATAAAGTCAAAGATGCCTCGCGGGCCGTGATATAGTAACAGTGTTCTCCAGGCCCAAGACCCAGCGGATCTACGGCGACGATCGCAGCGCCCCGATCGGCACCCGACGAATCCAGCGGTTGAATCCACAGCAGTGGTTGCCCGTGAAGCGTGTCCTGCTTGACGGTACACACCACCGAACCGACTACCTTGGCAAGGTACATTAACTAACGATTTTCGAGTGTTTCATGGGGAGTACAAGCTAGACCAGGTTCAGGTCGGCGTCAAATTGGCACTTTTCCTGCCGATCAGTATTTTTCCCCAAACGAAGAGCACCCGATTCCAAAAGGAATTCGGCCACATCGGCGTGGTTTGGGGGACCAGTGGCACAAAAGCAACAACGCATTTTGATCGTAGATGACGAGCCGGACATCACCGCGCTGGTGGCCTATCATCTTGCCAGAAACGGATACGTCGTTACCACCGCGACTAACGGGCCGGATGCCTTGACGGAGGTCAAGAACAATCGCCCGGACCTGGTGGTTCTCGACCTCATGTTGCCGGACCTATCCGGATATGAAGTGCTTGAAGCCCTTAAATCAGATGACGACACCAGCCGGGTTGGAGTCATTATGCTCACGGCACGGAGGGAGGAACCCGACCGAATTAAGGGTCTCGAGCTCGGAGCGGACGACTATGTCGTCAAACCGTTTTCCCCACCGGAGTTGGTGCTTCGAGTAGGAGCAGTTTTGCGGCGACTCGGATCGCCGGCCACAGATGGGGGCGCGACGCTGACGGTGGGTCCAATCACAATTGACCGCGTGGCCCATACTGTTCAGGTGGACGGCCGTGAGGTCGACCTCACCGTAAGAGAGTATGAGTTACTTGTCGTGCTCGCTGAAAGGGCCGGACGCATCCAATCCCGCCCTCGACTACTGGAAGATGCCTGGAGTGCCAGACCCGATATCCAGACCCGAACAGTCGACATGCACGTCAAACGGCTGAGGACTAAACTCGGCGAGCCCGGCGCCTCCATGATCGAAACCGTGCGGGGATTTGGTTACCGCATGTCGAACCGATGATCATGCCATTAGGTCGGCGATTGATAATCGGTGCATTCGTTCTGGTGGGCACTACTTCCATAACTGCTTTCGTCGCTGCAAACAGGTGGTTACGACCAGCGTTGGAAGAGAATGTCGCTACTTTGCTGATGGATCAGGCTCTTCTAATAGCCGCGTCCATTGGTCCAACGGAATCCGACCTGAATCGTTTGGCGCACGAGAACGGAGAACTGATCGGGCGTCGGGTCACCTTTATAGATAGCCTGGGGAAAGTCGTTGGTGATTCAGATTTCGACGACTTGAGCCTTTCCCTCCTGGAAAACCATCTGAACCGGCCAGAAATCAACGCCTTACTTGCTGGACGCCCCGGAGTTCACATGCGCCGCAGCTCCTCCACCAATCGCGACGAGATGAAAGTAGCGATAGAAGCATGGCCCGGGTTCGTGCGAATTTCGGCTCCACTGGTGCAAGTCGAAGAAATGATGCGGGATTCACGGCGAGCGGTTCTCCTCGCCGGCGCCCTCGCCCTTTTGGTCGGCCTTACTCTGGCAACCCTTTCAGGACGAGCTCTCGGGCGCCCCATCGCAAATCTGGCGGTCGCGGCCAACGCCGTAGCCCGCAGGCAGAAAGTTGAGTTCCCGACATCTGAAGTTAGCGAAATTCGCGACCTCGTAACCTCGTTTCGTTCGATGGATGCCCAACTCGGACGACGGATCAATCAGTTAGCCAACGAGCGACAAGAGACTTCAACAATCCTGGAGTCAATGGCCCAGGGAGTCCTGTCACTAGGTAAGGATGGGCAGGTGCGATATTCCAACGACGCGGCCCGCGAAATACTCGGTATCTCTGATATCGGAATCGCAAACATCAAAGACATTCTCCGTTCTCACGAGACACGTACCACTTTTAACACGGTAATGAGGGGATCGGTCGTGGAGGAGCACGAACTCGAGATCAACGATAGGCACGTCCTGACGTCAGCCAGACCGCTTCCCAATGGCGGTGCCGTGATGGGCCTGCTGGACATCACCGATCTCAAGCGGGCACACGAGGTGAGAAAAGATTTCGTGGCGAATGTTTCTCACGAACTCAAGACACCGCTGACCAACATTTTAGGATACAGCGAAACCCTCGTCGGCGATGACCTCGATGAACCAACCCGCCGTCAATTCCTGTCCGTAATAAACCGCAACTCTCGGCGCATGCAACGTATCGTGGACGACCTGCTAGATCTCGCCACAATCGAGTCAGGTTCCTGGAGTGCGAAACCGCAGGCTCTTGTACTTGCAGACCTCATTCGAGAGTCGTGGGCAAACGTGTCCGATGGGCTTCAGCCCGACGTAATTTTCGAAACCGACATCAACCCTCCGGATTTGCAGTTATGTTCGGACCCAAACGCACTGGTCCAGGTGTTGACGAACCTCTTCAACAACGCGGCACGCTATACGTCGCGAGGCTCGATAAAAGTATCGGGGGTGGAAACATCCGACGGAGTCGCGGTCGAAGTTTCAGATACGGGGTCCGGCATTGCCTCTGAACACATTTCACGTATTTTCGAGCGCTTTTATCGGTCCGACCCGGCGAGGTCCCGCGAAGAGGGAGGCACAGGTCTAGGACTATCTATCGTAAAACATCTCATCGAGGCCCAGGGAGGTACGATTGCCCTGACCAGCACCCTGGGCACCGGCACAAAAGTGAAATTCGTAATACCGAAGGACCCGACTGGCGCTTGAATTAGCCAGGAATAGTGGTCTTTTTTGTCGGTGACAATTCTGTTACTTCACCGATACACGGGTTTCACCCTTCTTTTCCCCTTCAGGTTATTACTTCCTCCATCGAACTCGGCGGGCCGTCCGCCAGGGTATTTGAATCCTGACCAGCGATGTGAAAAGTGAAAATATCAAAAGCCTTTTTGGCAGCAGCCGCAGTAGCTCTGAGTGCAGCCGCATGCGGCGGCAGCGAGCAAGTCGTCCTACTCAACGGAGCCGGCGCGACCTTCCCAAACCTCATCTATCAAAAGTGGATCATCGACTACAACAACGCTAATGCCGGAGTTGAGTTGAACTACCAATCCATCGGGTCTGGCGGCGGAATCCGACAGTTTTCAGATGGCACCGTCGATTTCGGTGGTACCGATGCACCGATGAAAAACGCGGATATAGATGCGATCGGTGGCAATGTCTTCCACATACCTACTGTTCTCGGTGCCGTGGTAGCGACCTACAACCTTGAGGGCGTTAGCCAGACCTTGAGATTCTCTCCCGAAGTTCTCTCCGAAATTTTCCTCGGTCGGATCACCAATTGGAACGACGCGCGAATCCGGAGCATAAACCCTGAAGCGTCCCTGCCGAATCAAGAAATCGTTGTCGTTCACAGGTCAGACGGTTCAGGCACATCCTTTATTTTCACGGAGTACCTGAGCAAGGTGAGCACCGATTGGGAGGAAACGGTAGGTACCGGAAAATCGGTCAACTGGCCGGTAGGCTTGGGCGGACGTGGTAACGAAGGGGTTACAGCCACCGTCCGACAGACTCCGGGTGCCATCGGGTACGTCGAATTCGGCTACGCTATGCTGAACCAAATGCCGGTTGCCGAAATCCAAAACTTAGAAGGCGTTTTTGTCAGTCCATCAATTGACGCCGTGACAGCCGCAGCAACTGGCGCCATGGAAACCATGGGTCCCAACACCGATTTTCGCGTCTCACTGACGAACGCGGCCGGAACCGGAACTTATCCGATATCTTCCTTCACGTGGCTGCTGCTTCGCAAGAACTATGACGACGCAAGCAAGGCAGAACAACTGGTCGAATACGTGTGGTGGGCGGTGACCGACGGGGAGGCTGACGCAGCCGAGTTGGGATATGCCCCGATTCCGTCACAGCTGACCCCCTGGATACGCGCACGCCTCGAACAGATCTCAGTCGACGGCACCCCTGTTTGGTCGGGCCAATAACGCCTTGACGGACCCCACGCCGGACGCCCCCCGGACGACCTCACGGTCGGTCGGGGGCGACCTCGTTTTTCGCGCGACCGTAACCGCTGCCGCCGCCATAGTGCCGTTGCTGATGGCAGCATTGTTTATACAGTTGGCATTGGGTGCCTGGCCGACCATAAAAGAATTCGGCTTACGCTTTCTCTATACTTCAACATGGGACCCGGTAGCCGAAATTTACGGAGCAGCTCCAATGATTTTGGGGACCCTGGTGTCTTCCATTGTTGCTCTGCTAATCGCAATCCCACTCTCTTTGGGGGTCGCGATTTTCTTGACCGAATTCGCTCCACAGCGCCTGCGGGGCCCGATTGCAACAATGGTAGAGTTACTGGCAGCCATACCCAGTGTGGTTTATGGTCTCTGGGGAATTTTCGTTTTGATCCCGGTCCTCAGAACTCTCGTCGTGCCAGTGCTTTCGGCGGTACTGGGCTGGACGCCGTTCTTCTCCGGTAACTTCCAGGGCAACTCAATGTTGGCGGCCGGAATCATCCTGTCAATAATGATTTTGCCCTACATCTCCTCTGTCGCCCGGGAGGTCATTCGGGCCGTGCCGGATTCTCAACGGGAAGCAGCACTGGCGCTGGGAGCTACACGATGGGAGGCAGTCTGGTCGGCCGTGCTCCCCTATTGTTCCGGAGGTATTCTTGGCGCAATTGTGCTCGGTTTGGGAAGAGCCCTGGGTGAAACGATGGCCGTTACCATGGTCATCGGAAACCGTCATGACATAGGGGTTTCGCTACTTGAACCCGGTTATTCGATGGCCGCAGCCATCGCCAACGAATTCGCCGAGGCCGCATCAACGCTGCACCTTTCCGCGCTTGCTGAAATCGGGTTGGTGTTGTTCGTCATTACGGTCCTGGTTAATTCCTTTGCTCGGCTGTTGGTGTGGAGGGTCACGCGAAAGTTCGGGGCAACGTAAGAAGATGGCCGTCAACAACTCGCGAAGACGATTGGTCAGCAACCTCATGACAGGCGCAACTCTGGTAGCGGCGCTGCTCGCTGTGATCCCGCTGTTCGCAATTTTGGTTCATCTAATCTACAAAGGCGCCAGTAGTATCGACCTGCAGTTCTTTATCAAGAATCCAGCTGCACCGGGAGCTCTAGGCGGCGGGGTGGCAAACGCTATAATGGGGTCAGCGATAATCGTAGGAGCAACAGCAGGAATCGCGCTTCCAATAGGCGTTGGCGCAGGTGTCTACCTGAACGAGTACGGTAAGGGACGCTTTGGATGGATGGTCGGTTTTGTTGCAGACGTAATGAACGGAACTCCGTCTATTATCGTCGGCGTTTTCGTGTGGACTTTGTTGGTGAGACCTATGGGACATTTTTCAGCTCTGGCCGGCTCAGTTGCGCTGTCAATTTTAGTAATACCTATGGTCACTCGGACTACCGAAGACATGCTGGCGTTGGTTCCGAACAGCCTCAGGGAAGCTGCCCTTGCACTCGGTTACTCGAGAGCCCGGACATCACTGACAATTGTGGTCCGTACCGCGTGGCCGGGAATAACAACGGGAATACTGGTTGCGATTGCGCGAGTAACCGGGGAAACCGCACCGCTGCTTTTCACCGCACTGGGCAATCTAAATTTCAAAACCGACATCATGCAGCCGATGCAAACCTTGTCCCTCCAGGTTTACGTCTACGCCACCGGGCCTTTCCCCGAGTGGCACCGGTTGGCGTGGGGCGCTGCGCTCGTTCTCGTGATGCTCGTATTCGTGTTCGGGCTGGTAGCGAGATTCGCAACCAAGACCAAGTATCATGCCCGATAAAATAGCGCTGAGCACCCGTTCTCTGACCGCTTCTTTTTCGGGGAAAACAGCGGTCAGAGACATTTCCCTCGATTTTGACGATCACACCGTTACCGCGATCATTGGCCCCTCTGGATGCGGAAAAAGCACCTTCCTGAGATGTCTGAATCGCATGCATGAACTCACGCCAGGTGGAACCGTCACCGGTTCCGTGATGCTGGATGGAGAGGATATCTATTCCGCCAGCAGCGAACCGGTCGAATTGCGAAAAAAGGTGGGAATGGTATTTCAAAAACCAACGCCGTTCCCTACAATGTCAATTTATAAAAACGTTGCTGCAGGACTGCTCGTTGCCGACAAGAAACCCGACCCCTCCCGGGAGACGGAAATCGTCGAAAAAGCGCTCCGCGGCGCCGGACTCTGGGACGAAGTCGGCGACCGGCTAAAATCCAGCGCTATGAGCCTTTCGGGCGGGCAGCAACAAAGACTTTGTATAGCGCGCGCCATTGCGCCCGAACCCAAGGTCCTTCTGTTGGACGAACCAACATCAGCATTGGACCCGATAAGTACGCAGCGGATTGAAGAATTGGTCCACGTCTTGAAAAAGGATTTCACCGTTATCGCGGTAACCCACAACATGCAGCAAGCATCACGAATCTCGGATACGACAGCTTTTTTTTACATGGGCGATTTGATCGAAGCCGGCCCCACCGATCTCTTGTTCACCAATCCCTCGAATTCACGAACCGAAGACTACATTACCGGGAGATTCGGTTAGTGAATAGTCAGGAAACACCCGCAATTTTGGACACCGAATCCGTTGCAGTGTCGGTGGATCAATACAGCTTCTGGTACGGCGACAACCTGGCGTTGTCGGACGTGGATCTGAACATCCCTTCCAAACAGGTAACAGCCTTCATCGGGCCTTCGGGATGCGGAAAAAGCACTCTGCTGCGATCCGTCAATCGGATGAACGACCTGATCCCCGGAAATCGGTACGCCGGTGATATCGCGGTCGGGACACAAAGTGTTTTCTCACCGAAGTTAGACACAACAGACCTGCGTCGAAGAATCGGAATGGTCTTTCAGCAACCGAATCCATTTCCGAAAACCATCTTCGATAACGTGGCGTATGGGCCCAGGCTGAACGGGCTTTGTAGCCCATCGGAAATGGTGGGGAGAGTGGAAAGGGCCCTTCGCCAGGCTGCACTCTGGGATGAGGTCAAGGATCGCCTGGACACGTTTGGAACCGAACTGTCAGGCGGACAACAGCAGAGATTGTGTATCGCGAGAGCGCTGGCCAATGAACCTGAAATACTTCTTCTTGACGAACCTTGCTCCGCCCTCGACCCGATCGCCACGCAGCGAATCGAGGAGTTGTTGGTCCAACTTAAGTCCACCTATACAATCGTAATCGTAACGCACAACCTCCAGCAGGCGGCTCGCATCGCCGACAAAACTGCCTTCTTCTATTTGGGTAAATTGATTGAGTACGATTCTTCCGAAGTAATTTTTACTAGCCCATTGAGGGAGGATACGGAAGCGTATATCACAGGGAGATTCGGATGACAGAACCAACTATACGGCATTTTCACGACGAATTAGCCGACCTCAGGGATTCCTTGATCGCGATGTCAGGACTCGTTGAAGACGCCCTGTCCGACGCCGACAAGGTTTTACGGGAATACGACAAAGAAACCTGCAAGAAAATCCGTCGGGGAGATAGGAAAATTGACGAACGCGAAGTTGATATAGAAGAACGCGTCACCAACCTGATGGCGTTGCACCAACCGGTGGCCAGCGACCTCCGCCTGTTACTGGCGATTTTGAAGATATCAAACGACCTTGAGCGCGTAGGCGATCACGCTGTGAATATTTCCCGAGGAATAAAAAGATTGGGAATGGCACCCACCTACGAAAAAGAAGGGCTTCTCGAGATGTCCGCGCGCGCGCGGGAAATGGTAAGGGGGACCCTAGACGCCTTCGTATCCAGGGATTCGCGAAAAAGCAGGGAAATTTGCGCCTCAGACGATGTGGTCGACAAGCTTCATAAAAAAATCTATCGTTCTGTGCTCAGCGATCTCAGGAGTGGAGCGCCCGATTTGGAA
Source organism: Gemmatimonadota bacterium (assembly GCA_029262195.1). Classification (GTDB taxonomy): domain Bacteria; phylum Gemmatimonadota; class Gemmatimonadetes; order Gemmatimonadales; family GWC2-71-9; genus B16T1B5. The sequence continues at coordinate 20,024 of JAJCZX010000031.1, forward strand.
GCCGATATGGAGGTTTTACTCATATCCAGGAATCTGGAGCGGGTGGCGGATCTGGCCACCAATATCGCCGAAGACACGGTCTACCTTGTCGAAGGCACCACCATCAAACACAACCTGGAAGACGACGACTAGGCTCGCCAGGCGTTTCCCAGCCAAAAAACAACAGATTCATCGCCTTTTCGGAACGTCGGGAAGCCTGCCAAAACACGCCGTTTTGGCAGGCTTTTTAGGTACATCGCTTGCACTGCGACGATCCTATCAAAATAAACATCTTACACCTTAGTTGAGGAGACCGGGAAATGGCAGAGAAAGTCATCGGGATCGACCTCGGAACGACAAACTCTGTCGTTTCAGTAATCGAGGCTGGCGATCCTGTAGTTATACCTAACGCCGAGGGCGGACGTACAACTCCTTCGGTGGTTGCATTTACCAAAGATGGGGAACGGCTGATCGGGCAGGTTGCCAAACGTCAGGCGGTCACCAATCCGACCAATACCGTCTATTCCATCAAGCGTTTCATGGGACGGCGGGTCGACGAAGTTTCGGAAGAAAAGAAACTCGTCCCCTACACCATCGTGGCTGGCACGGGAGATCTGGCCAGTGTCGACATCGGCGGTAAAAAGTACACTCCGCCCGAGATTTCAGCGATGGTCCTGCAGAAGATGAAGCAAACTGCTGAGGACTACCTCGGGCAGAAGGTCAGCAAAGCAGTAATCACCGTTCCTGCCTATTTCAACGACGCACAGAGGCAGGCCACCAAGGACGCCGGAAAGATTGCCGGGCTCGAGGTTTTGAGAATCATCAACGAGCCGACCGCAGCCGCTCTTGCCTACGGGCTGGAGAAGAAAAAAGAAGAAAAGATCGCGGTCTTCGATCTCGGTGGCGGTACCTACGATATCTCGGTGCTTGAGTTGGCCGACGGTGTTTTCGAAGTAAAAAGCACCAATGGTGACACCCACCTTGGTGGTGACGACTTTGACCAGCGCGTTATCAACTGGTTGGTCGATGAGTTCAAGAAAGACCAGGGAGTGGATCTTTCACAGGATCCGATGGCACTTCAGCGGCTCAAAGAGGCCGCCGAGAAGGCCAAGATGGAATTGTCCACAACACAACAGACGGAGATCAACCTCCCGTTTATCACTGCCGACCAATCCGGTCCCAAGCATCTTAACCTGACACTGTCCAGGGCGAAGTTTGAACAATTGGTCGAGGACCTTGTTAAACGCACTATCGAGCCGATGCAAAAGGCGTTGAAGGACGCTGGGATTACGGCCGCAGAGATCGACGAGGTGATCCTGGTCGGTGGATCCACGAGAATCCCCAAAATCCAGGAGACCGTTAAAGAGGTCTTTGGAAAAGACCCGCATAAGGGTGTAAACCCTGACGAGGTGGTCGGTATCGGTGCGGCTATTCAGGGTGGCGTGTTGGCCGGAGACGTCAAAGACGTTCTCCTGCTGGACGTGACGCCTCTATCCCTGGGGATCGAGACCCTGGGCGGCGTATCGACAGCTTTGATCTCTCGCAACACGACGATCCCAACCAAGAAGGCTGAGATATTCTCCACGGCTGAGGACAACCAGACGCAGGTGGAAATTCATGTGTTGCAGGGCGAGCGGGATATGGCGACCGACAACAAAACGATCGGACGCTTCCAGCTGACGGGAATCCCGCCGGCTCCCCGCGGTCTTCCTCAGATCGAGGTGACATTCGACATCGATGCGAACGGTATCCTGCACGTGTCCGCAAAAGACAAGGCTACCAACAAAGAGCAGAAGATTCGGATTGAGGCGGCGGGCGGTCTTTCGGACGCCGACATTGAAAAGATGGTTTCCGAAGCTGAGAGCCACGCCGACGAGGACAAGGCGCGGCGCGAAGAAATCGAAGGGCGTAACCGGCTCGATGGGCTTGTCTACGAAGTAGAGAAGAACATGGGTGAGTGGGCTGATCGCCTTGAGGAGTCACACAAAGAGCGGCTTGATGGAGCCGTTGAAAAAGCCAAACAGGCGCTTCGTTCCGGAGCGACCGAGGAAATCCAGGAAGCCCTGGAAGAACTCTCACAGGCCTACTCGGCCGCTGGTGCTTCGCTTTACGAGTCCGAACAGGGACAAGCAGCGCCCGAGGGCGAACCTACCGGAGAAGCCTCCACGGACGCTTCCGAATCCGACGCTTCCGAGGATGTGGTCGACGCTGACTACGAAATCGTAGAGGAAACGAAGGAAGAGGGGTAGCGAAAAACCACAACGGGGAGTTCGTTTCATGTGTTCAGGAAACGAACTCCCCCGCACGGGTTATCAAAAGAGAAGGGCGAAAACGGAGATCGAATGGACAAAAGAAAAGATTGGACGCGTTTGGGAACCATCGTAGGGGTCACCGGGCTTTTGGTGGTGGCCTTTGTCGTTTCTGTGAACTCCGCCAGGCCGGGTGGTGCGCAGGAGGTAGCGAGAACGCGGTTGCTCCTGAACGACGACAATCGTTCATCGGGTCCGGTAACGCAAACCAACGCAGTGGAACTCGGAGAGTCATTCACAGCCGCCAGCGAAGCTGTACGACACTCAGTTGTCTACATTCGTGCCGTGGGGGTTGCTCTCAATGGCCAGACCCAATCTGGCTCTGGTAGCGGTTTCGTCATCACCACCGACGGCTATATCATCACCAACAACCATGTGGTGGAGAACGCGGAACGCATCACGGTAAGCCTGCTTGATCAGCGTGAGTTCGAAGCTCAGTTGATCGGGAAAGATGCCAATACCGACATCGCGGTCCTAAAGATCTCGGCTACCGATCTTCATGCGGTCGTACTTGCCAACAGTGACGACGTCTCGATCGGTGAATGGGTCCTGGCCATTGGTAATCCGCTGGGTTTCACTTTTAGCGTCACTGCTGGCATCGTTAGCGCGAAGGGGCGCCTTTTAGCCGGGCTAACTAACTCCAGCTACGCGATTCAAGATTTCATACAAACCGACGCGGCGATTAATCCGGGCAACTCGGGAGGACCACTGGTCAACATCCGCGGCGAAGTTGTCGGAGTTAATTCCGCTCTCGCCAGCCAGACCGGACTCTACACCGGGTACGGGTTTGCGATACCCATCAACCTTGGTTTCCAGATAGCAGAGATGCTGATCACCGAAGGGGGAATAACCCGATCACTACTCGGTGTCTCAATACGCGACGCAACACCCGAAGATGCCGAGTTCGTCGGGCTCGACTCAATTTTCGGTGTCACGATTCAGTCGTTCACCGGACTGGGTAGTCCAGCTGAGCGGGCCGGACTCCAGCTGGGTGATGTGATCGTTGACCTCGACGGAGAGCAGGTCGGCTACACCGCGCAACTCCAACAAACAGTTGGTTTCAAACGCCCGGGCCAGATCGTCCAGGTAACAATCCAGCGCGAAGGAGGAGTCCGCAGGACATTCCCCGTAGAGTTGATCGCACAGAACCTCACACCGGTTGCAAGGGTTAGCGACCGCCCTCAGACACCCAGACTTCGAGACCCGTCGAGAACTGGGCTGGGAATCGGCGTCGAACCTATGGCTGCCGGAGATGTTGAGGTCTACGGGCAGGACGGCCCCATCGTCAGAGTGGTCGATCCCACCGGTCCATCAGCTGGTGGCAGATTAGAGCGCGGCTACGCCATCACACACGCTCAGTCCCGTCGAGTCCGGACGCCAGAAGAACTCCGAGAAGCCCTCGCGGGGGTCGAAGCAGGAACTATCGTCGATTTGCGGTATGTTGCCATCGTTGGACGTAACTCGGAAGGACGGCTCGTATCTCAAACCGGTGTAGCACGGATCAAACTCGGCCAGAGAAACCCACCCAAACAGTAAACAGATGCGCTTTCCTACGTTGAAAGGCGCGAGGTAACCTCGCGCCTTTCTTGTTTTCTGGGACGAGAAGATCCCGGGCTGCCACCTCCCAATTATTCGTTGCATCTTCGATTGTTCTTTGCATCTTAATGGTGATGGAAAACTCGACCAACAGCCCATGTTCAACTACCTCTCGTCGACGCCGCCTATTCGCGGCTGGCAAAAAAACCGATTTCCGAGGCGGCCGGCTGACGCTTGAGCGGCAGCGATGCGCGTAGTGGCATCTAATCGGCTGGTTTCGGCACTTGCCAGGCGGCTGTGGAGGTTTGGATTTCTAGCGCTGTGTACGACCATAGTCGGCACTGTCGGGTTTAGGCTAATCGAAAGCTGGGACGTGATGGAGTCACTCTATATGACCGTCATCACGATTTCGAGCGTAGGATTCAAAGAGGTCCAACCCCTTTCGCCCGAGGGGCGAGTATTCACGATTTTCCTGATTATCATCGGGGTAGGCAACGTGGCCTATCTGTTTGGAACGATCGGAGAGTTCGTCGTTAGTGATCAACTCTCGGGATCGATTCGGAGGCGAAAGATGCGCCAGACTATTGATAAAACGCTGGGACACTACATCATTTGCGGATTTGGTCGCGTCGGAGAACAGGTCGCCTCCGACCTCAAATCCGCAGGCGCCACATTCGTGATTGTAGAGAATAATCCCGATCGCCTTGATGGAGCGCCAGAAGATTACCTCCGAGTAGAAGGCGACGCTTCAGATGACGAAATACTCAATGAAGCGGGAATCAAAAAAGCAGCCGGACTTGTGGCGGTAACCGGCGAAGACGCCCTCAATACGTTCGTAACCCTGTCAGCAAGATCCCTGAACTCCGACCTGATCATTGTGGCCCGTTCCAACGACAAGGCCACTGACTCCAAACTACTCCGAGCGGGAGCCAACCGTGTAATCTCGCCCTACATAATCAGCGGACGCAGCATTGCCACGCAACTTCTGAACCCCACCATCACCCGCTTCCTGGACGGCGTGATGCCCACAGGCACCGCAGATCTTTGGATGGAGGGGATGAAAATCGACGACGGCTGTTTTCTTGACGGAAAAACACTGGCAAACGCAAATGTTCACGCGGTAACGGGATCGTTTATCCTCGCATTGCGACGTGGAGATGAAACCGTGATTGCAAATCCTCAGGCAAGCATAGAAATGCTAGCAGGAGACACGTTGATCGCATTTGGAACCCGAGAACAGTTGAACAAATTGCAGGAACTAGCCGGCCCGGAAACAACCGCTAACGTGTACTAGTGGCTAAGGCCCGTCCCGCTGTGTTTCGGAGAAAGATGCAGAACGCTGGCAATGCCGCTCAGGATAGATTTGCGGCTAATGGCTCTATGTTCTCCTGTCCTCACAACGACGGCCGTCTCAATCGCACGTATGAAATGCCCCATCGTAGCGAAGCGATCTCGCGGATCGATTTCCATAGCTCTGGCGATCACTCGGGCCAGGCTCATCGGTACATCATCGCGTAACTGATCCACCGGAGTTGGGCTTTCAGTGAAACGCTGCGCTACAATTGCCTCCACCGACTTACCGTTGAAAGGCGGCTTGCCGGTAAGCATCTCGTACAAAACGCAGGCTAGACTGTAAACATCGGCCCTCTGATCGATATTGTCCTCGCCGCTTGCCTGCTCGGGGCTGATGTACACCGGAGACCCAAGCGACCCGTAGTCCGTCTTCCTCCACCCGACACCGTCCCTCATCATGGAACGGGCAATCCCAAAGTCGGCGATCACGGCATATCCATTTGACATCAAAATATTTTCGGGTTTGATGTCACAGTGAACAATTTTTGCCTCGTGGGCAGTTTCGAGGGCGGTGGCGATCTCTTTGACGATTTTCAAAGACGCCTTCATTGGAAGAGCCCCTTCAACCTTCATTTTATCCCGTAGAGACCCACCCTTCACAAAAGGCATCACATAGTATGCGTTGCCATCAACCTCACCAGTTTCAAGCAGAGGCAAAATATGGGGGTGCTGGAGACGAGCCGTGAACTTAATCTCCCGCTTGAAGCCAGAACCGGCCTGTCCGAGTACTTCCGAGTTAAGTAGCTTGATGGCAACCTGCCGGCCCAGCGCCTTGTCACGGGCCTGATAAACTACTCCCATACCCCCGCGACCGAGTTCGCGATCTAGCACGAAACGGTCGGCCAGTTCGGCCTGTAAACGGGAGACAATTTTGGTATCCATGATATTGTACTAGCTTAGATGCAAGTCGTGTACCATTCGTTGTAACGCGATTAAACTCATACAACACTACGACTTACGTCTCCCACTTTATGCCCGGGAGCGCAGAATTGACTCCACAGCCGGTATTTGCGTCCCAAATGCGGACAAATTGGGGTAGGTCGCCAGGTTGGGGGGTCCGGTCGGTTAGCCGGCCCCGGAACATCCCGACCGAATTCCCCGTTATTGAGCCGGAGTTCAGGGCAACTAACAAAACGTGGAGAAATCTTGGATTATAGTCTCTGGTGGCTTTTTCCGGCGTCGATTCTCATCGCGACCATCGCGATGACGAGTGGTATCGGCGGCGCGGTGTTTTTTGCTCCGATTTTCATCCTGGTCTTGAAGCTGAACCCGGCTACCGCGGTTGGCACCGCGCTAATCACCGAGTTTTTCGGGTTCACCTCTGGTGTTGTTGCCTACTATAAGCGGAAACTGATCGACTTCAAGCTCGGCAGGATGCTTTTGGTCCTGTCCATCCCGGCAGCAATCGTTGGTAGCCTGATGTCAGATCTGTTTTCTCCCGACCTGATCAAATCGATATTCGCCGTCGGAGTGATTCTCATCGGTTACCAGATATTTCAGTCATTTCGTCATCACATCCCTTCGGGCGGCGAATCCGGGGGTGAGAAAGCCGAAAACGAGATCATTGACGCCCGGGGAAGGGTCTTTCGCTATACCGTGTGCGACAAGAAAATCGGAATGGGTGCCGCAGCGGCGGGCGGCACGTTCCTGGGCATTGCTTCCGTTGGGCTGGCCGAACTGCTGGAGTATTATCTGATAGTTCGATGCAAGGTCCCTGCCCCGGTTGCCGTGGCGACATCGATTTTCGTTGTGGTTGTTTCGGTCTTGTTTGCCTCACTGGGACACATCTATCGCTTCGCCAGTGCAGCGGACGCGACCATCCTGACACAGGTTTTCAACGTGGTGATCTTCACTGTTCCCGGAGTAATTATTGGCGGTCAGATTGGGCCGTTTATTCAAAGCCGCGTAAATCCGGAACATGTCAAACTGGGATTAGCTGGCCTCTTCGTATCCGTCGGGTTGTTTATGCTGTCAACGGTGTTTTTTTGAAAATATGAATTGGCGGGCGTAAGAGGTTGGTCTGGGGTACCTTGATCATTGACGGCGCGGCCCGGTCCGTTTACGCTTAGGGTTGTGCAAAACCGCATGGATTTGCCGCCCGGGTACTTGAGAGAGACCTGTTCTCGTGAGAGGTCTTCTTTTTTTGCCCCCGGAAAGGACTTTCCCGTGGCTCCATGCATCCATTACCGAGAGGAACGTGGTTTAATTGATCGAGATCAAACTGGAAGAAGGCGACAGAGTAGAATGGGCGCTAAAGGCTTTCAAGAGGAAAGTCCTTCGCTCCGGGATACTCAAAGACCTGCGCAAAAAGCGGTATTACGTCAAGCCAAGTCAGGCTAAGCGCCTCAAGGCTGCCGCTGCCAGGCGTCGTCGTCGTTCAGACGCTCGTCGCGCCGCTCGCGCAACGACATAGTCTCAAGAGATTCCGCCGCACGGCGGACTTTACCAAAAACGATCGGAGTTTTTTAACTCCGGTCGTTTTTTTTTAAGGCGTATTCGAGAAAACGACCCGACCACCCACGATTGTGGTAACCACCGCCGCATCCCGGATTTGTTGGGGAGGAATGGTCGTAAGGTCGCGATCAACGATCACAAGATCGGCTAGCTTGCCCACTTCGAGGCTTCCAAGCCTTTCTTCGCCGAACGCGGCGTAGGCTGCATCGATGGTGTATGCCCGGAGAGCTTCTTCAACGGTAATCTTTTGTTCAGGCACCCACCCGTCAGGATTCGCACCGTCGAGAGTGCGGCGAGTCACCGCAGCGTAAATGCCTTCTAGAGGAGTTGGAGGTGCCACCGACCAGTCGCTTCCAAAAGCAAGGCGCCCTCCGGCATCAATGAATGACCGAAAAGCATAGGTGGTCTGAATCCGCTCGGTTCCGATGACTCTTTCAGCCCAACGCCCATCGTCGATGGCGTGATAGGGCTGCACGCTAGCAATCACATCTAGCGCCGCGAATCGCAAAAAATCGGAAGGAGCCACGTGCTGTGCGTGTTCAATTCGGAATCTCCGGTCACGCGGCCCGTTTTCTCGAGCAACACTGGCAAAGATATCCAGCTGGGTTGAAATTGCCCTGTCGCCGATGGCATGCACCAGTAGTTGCAGACCGGAAGAATCGGCTCCCAAGGCCCAGCGAAAAAGATCGTCCACGGCGCTAACAAAAAACCCGGAGTCGGCCGGAACGTCGCTGAAGGGTTCAAAGAACGCCGCGGTGTGAGATCCGAGTGATCCGTCGACATACCCCTTCAGGGCTCCGAGCTTTAACCAATCGTCACCTCGTCCGTCGACCGCCACCTTATCTCGCAGGCGCTCCCATGACGACAATGGGACTGCGGCATAAACTCTCGTTGAAAGACCGCCCGATCGGTACGCCCGCTCAAAAACACCAAGATCATCCCATGTCCCAACATGGTGGACCATCGTCACCCCTTGAGCGGAAACAAATTCCATCGCCACCCTTAGAGCCCGTTGTTTTTCTCCTTCCGGCGGCTCCGGCACCGCCGCAAAAATCTTCTCTCCCGCGTTGTCCTTGAAGATCCCTGTCATCGAGCCATCGCGATTGCGCACTATCGTTCCGCCTTCGGGAGTCTCCATCCGGCGGTCGATACCGGCTGCGTCAAGGGCAACCGTGTTGCCCAGAGCCATATGACCGTCCAGTCGAGATACCAAGACCGGATTGTTGGGCGTGACGGAATCAATCCAATCCCTCCTGGGTAACTCGCCTCCCCACCGCTCATGGTCCCAACTACCACCGGTTATCCAGACACCCGGTTCGACCGTTTTGGCGAATTCGCCTATCCGTCTAATGAATTCTTCGGGCGAGTCCGCGTCGCGCAACTGGACTGAGCTCAGTCCGAACCCACCCCCCAGAAAATGGATGTGCGAATCGATGAAACCGGGCAGAACCATTTTCCCCGAAGCATCCACGACTTCTGTCTCTGCTCCAACAAAGCGATTCGCTACACGGTTCGACCCCACGAACACAATGGAATCGCCGGAAACTGCCACAGCCTGAGCCCAGGGTTGTTCTGTATTGCCCGTCCAAACTCGTCCACCGCTCAATACCAGATCGGCCGGTGGAGAGGGGGGAGCACATCCAGACACCCAAAAAACAGAGACAACCACGAGGCTCCTCATAGCGTTACGCTGTGTCGGTGAGGGACGACGCACATTAGATTGGGAGGACGGTGACGGAAAGCTGTTAGTCATATGTCAAAAGTAATCGAGAGGTCTCAAGAATAATGATCCGAAATTCGTCCACCCCGACGGAAGTTGGAACGCGGCAACTACCTGCCAGATCCGAGATCCACAACATGCTGGCACCCTACAGCAAAGCCTCCGTCGCTGGCGCCACTTTCCAGCTGGTCACGACCTCCCTTCTGTACATGGCCGGTTGGGCGGCAATGTATGCCAGCCTGAGCTTTGGTTACTGGCTCACTCTGTTGATCGCAATTCCGACGGCCTGCTTCGAGATCCGCCTGTTCATTTTTCAGCACGACTGCGGCCACGGGTCTTTTTTGCCATCGCAAAAAATGAATGATGCTATCGGTTCAATTCTCGGCCTGGTCACCTTGATGCCATACCTTTACTGGCGGAAAACCCATGCGATCCACCACGCAACCTCTGGTAATCTCGAAAAGAGGGGCTTTGGAGATGTGACGACGATTACGGTAGCGGAGTATATGGCCCTCGATTGGCGCGGCAAGATTGCGTATCGCGTTTACCGCAATCCCATGACGATCTTGTTGTTCGGGCCACTATACCAATTTGTGCTGAAGCACAGATTGCCATTGGACCTGCCGAGGAGCTGGAAACGTGAGTGGCGGAGCATCCACAAAAACAACGCGGCGATCGCAGCGGTGTTTGTCTTCGCCTGGGCTACGATTGGACTCAAAGCATTCTTGCTGATACAACTTCCTATCGTGCTTTTTGGCGGTACGCTAGGTGTTTTTCTCTTCTACGTCCAGCACCAATACGAGGGTACCTACTGGAGAAACGAAACCGACTGGGATTATTACGAAGCCGGGTTGCTGGGGAGTTCCTATTTGAAGTTACCCAAAATTGGTCACTGGTTTACGGGCAATATCGGTTACCACCATATCCATCACGTTAGCAGCAAGATCCCGAACTACCGATTGGCGAGTTGCTACAACGACAACGTCCCGCTGCAAAACGCCCCAAGCCTGTCGATCCTGGCAGCCATCAAAACGCTGGTACTGTGTCTGTGGGACGAAGAAACAAAACGTCTGGTGAGTTTTCGGGAGCTAAAACGCAAAACGAGAGCGGTGCCGGAAGCATAACCGGGGAAGAGCATAGCACACCCTGGATCGTAGTTGTGTTAAAGATCTGTATGGAGAGGGGTCGTCATGCCGTTAAATGCCAGAGAACTTGCTGACCTAACGCGGGCTGGCGTCATTGATGAGACCACAGCAACTCGCATAACCGAGTTCTTCGAAGATGCGGGTAAGCCGTCCCTTACCCTGGACATCACCCATGGCGCCTATGTTCTGGGCTCAATCCTGGTGCTGTGGGCCATGGGGTGGTTTATGACCGAGTCGTTTGATCGGTTTGGCGGATTTTTCCTGGCTGCGATTGCTGCAGCATACGGTATTGTATTTACTCTTGCCGCCAATACCCTTTGGACCAAACGAAATCTTAAACTCCCCGGAGGGATCCTTTCCACGCTTGCCGCTGGCATGATTCCTCTGGCAACTTTTGGAATTCTTTCTGGCCTGGGCATCTGGCCCGACTGGGACCCCGAAAACCGCATTGAATTCTTAAAGGCAGTAAGGCAACCGCGGATAATCGTGGAGGTAGCAGGGATCTTGGCCGCAGTGATAGCCATACGTCTGCGACCGTTTGCGCTCCTCGCCGTGCCCCTCGGCTACGCCCTTTGGGGTATGTCTATCGACGTCGCGGTACTGGTATCAGATCCTCCTGCCGGAGCCTTCGACCACTGGGTGAACTTTGAGATCACATTCCTATTCGGATTGGGGGTCATTGCGGTGGCTTACCTTTACGACCGACGAACGAGAGCCGATTACGCGGGCTGGCTATACGCTTCAGGCGCGCTGTCATGCTTCGGAACGTTTTCTCTAACGGGAGCGGACAACTGGTCATACCCTACGATCGCTATCCTTGGCATCCTGGCCGGTATCTTACTCGAGCGAGCAGTTCTCACCGTCTTCGGACTCCTGGGAGTGTTGGGATATCTGGGTTACCTCGCGTCCACTGTGTTCGGAGATTCCGTGTTCTTCCCCTTGTCGCTGATTGCGATAGGAATCGCGATAATTGGAGCGGGGGTGTGGTACCGAGCGAACCGAGAAGAGATCGAAGACAAAATGGTCAACGCCATTCCCGAAAAATTGCGAACCAGCCTGCCCAGGTTCCGGTAGTTATCTACCGATAGTTTCCGAAATTCAACTCGTAACCGAAGTCTTCCGCCTTTAAAAATGCGATGACTTCCTGAAGTTGATTGAGCGAAGGGCTCGTTGCGCGCAACTCTTCACCCTGAATGGCAATCTGAACCTTCTTGAATTTCTGGTTTTTGACCGCTTTTACTATTTCACGGGCGGTATCCGACGGAATCCCCTGGGCTAGCGTCAACTCCTGTTTAGAACGTCCACCCCCGATCTGTTCTACGTCACCTTCTTTAACGTTCTTCAGAGAAACTTTTCGGGCAAGGAATTTGGTCTGCAAAATGTCAAAAAGAGCTTTCACTTTGTAATCGTCATCAGCCTCGAGGGTAATCTTGGCCCCTTCGCGGTCGAACTCGTACCTGCAGTCGGTACCCTTAAAGTCGTAGCGCTGTTGGATTTCTTTCCGCGCTTGATTGACGGCGTTGTCGACTTCCTGCATATCGACTCCGGTTGTTATGTCAAAAGAAGATGATTTGGCCATCGTCGTATATCACCATTCGCCCGCAGGCAAAAAACATTTCCCGGACGCGCGTTTCAAGGCACGCCCCTTCCAAGATTTTGGACTACTTCTGTGTAATTTAGCACGCCGACCCTCACAACGGCATCCGGAGCCGAGGAAAACCGTAGCGTGATATCAATCGTATCGCCAGACACCAGAGGGGCGAGCAGGTCGAATAACATAATGTGAAACCCACCGGGCTCTAAGTCCACTCGTCCTCCTGCGGCGACCGGGATCGATGTGACCTGTTGCATACCCCCCTGGACATGGTGCATTTCCGCTCGGGCACCACTGTCAGCCAGAACTACGTCTACAATGGAATCCGGAACGTTTTGTTTGTTGACAAGACTGAAGAAAACAGTTGCCAAATCTGGAGCTGGTGAGGCGGGTGCAAAAGCATTATACACCACCAGTCCATCGTTCTCGAAACTCACAATCGGGCCACCGGCTCCGTCGGCGCAGCTAATTAATCCAAGTGCGACTATGCTGAGGGCTCTAATTTTCATTGGGTAAAAATAAATCATCACACGCTTTCAAAAGCTAATTTTCTGCCACCTCGTCAAGAAACAAAAAAAGGACCCGGGGTGTGCCCCGGGCCCTTCCTAACTCAAGAGAAAGCGAAGTCGTCCTAACCGGGCCTCCGACCGCTGCCACTGGACCGCCGTGGGGCGCTACGTCCCGAAGATCTTGACGGCGCTGGTCGCGCTGACGATCTACCGCTCGACGGCCGCGGAGCGGACCGAGTGGTCGATCTCGGCCTCGAAGCACCTGCGGAAGCCGACCTGCGTGGCGCCGACGGTCTCGAGTTAGTCGTCCGCGGACGAGCACTCGGCGTGGCCTGGCGACGCGGCGGGCTTGACGCCCTGGCTGACCCACTGGATGACCCACTTCTACGACGTGTCAGATTGCCCGAGTTACTCCGCGGACTAGGCGTGGGCCTAACCCTATCCGGCAACCTGCGGCGAGGGGTGCTCACCTCTTCCCTCGCCACACGTCGGTTCTGTTCATTTACGTTTTGTCGACGCGGCGTAGCGTTGTTGGTCCCCGAGTTAGTCGTCGTTGTTGTCCTACGACGAGGTGTCCCGTTGTTTCTCCCAGAATTGGCCGTCGACCCTGTGGTAGTCGCCCTGCGACGCGGCGTGGAATTAGCAGGAGCAGCAGCCGTACCGCCGTCTCGCGTACCCCCCCTTGCTACGGGGCTGCGCCTAACCGGACTGCCCGAAGTAGTTGTTCTTCGGCCGGGCACCCCGTTGCTGCGGGGGTTCACGGCTGGCGAACCAGACGATCCCACGGTCCTGCGACCCTGGATGCCGCCCCCGTTCGGTTGTGAGTGTCGCACGACTCCCTGATAACCGGAGAGGGCACGTTGCGTCACGCGCCTGGCCCCGTGATTGTGTCGGTAGTGACCCGAGTCGTAGCGGTAACGATATATGGAGCCGTAACCGTAATAGTACGGGATACTGCCGGTGTAGTAACCGTAGTGGTAATAGTCATTGTGGTAGTAATGCCCGTTGCTTCCCAGAATGATAGTCACCCCGACCCGGCGGCAGTCGTAGTCATACACGTAGCTTGGGCGCAACCCCCAGAACGCGCGATACACATGGCAATCATGGTAGCGCGGCGCCGAGTAATATCTGTACGTATTGGCATAGTACCGTTCGTTGCGCTCGTCCACGGAATAGGCGATGGATTGATAGTTGAAGTCTTCGCTATCGGGTGCGAGAATATCGTCCATGAAATGGGCGAACGTATCATACGGATCCCTGTCTTCTTCGCCCTCATTTTCGAAATCGAGAAGGTGGTAATCCCACACAGGCCCGTTCGTAAAACTGCCGTAACCGAAAGGCTGAGCGCTTGCTACCGCAAACACGTAGCCATGCCCCGGCTCATCGTGAATCCGATAGTCGTTGCGACCATATTGGATCACTTCGTACTCAGAACCGCCAGCTACGTAGTTGTTCTCGACCGGAGTCTCGGGAAACAAGATCCGGACATTACCCTCGGTCGTGACGCGAACAACGGTGACGTATGCGTCACGATTGGCTTCGAAGAATATCCGCATCCGATCGCCCTGCTCGTAGGAACCGTGGTCATTCAGCCAAACTTGAACGGCAGGAGCGTTCGAGGCCTGACCACTCTGGGCCGCAGCCATCGTCGGCGCAAACACGGCCAATGTCGGAATGAGGATTTTCGCAATCATTTTACACCTCTTTTCAGCTACTCTGCCCCTCGGATTGATCCGGAAACCGTTCCCGAAGGGCCACTTCGGCATTTCTTGCCGCCTGTCGGCATTATACAAAGCAGGTAGCGTGCCAGATATCTGAAGTCTCGTAACTCATTGCAATTTAATGTATTACAACACCAGGCGGCACCGTTGGATGTCACCTGTATGAGACAGGGTGGCAGAAGGGAGGACATGCTGAGACGGGGGCCTGGGGCCCCGCCCGCGACAGGAAAACTATTCGGTTCTCAGAGTTTCGATTGGATCCACCCGGGTGGCTCTTCTGGCCGGAATGAAGCTGGCGATAAGGCCCGATGCCAACAGGGTCACAATTACGAAGCCGAAGACAGCCGGATCAAAGGGACTCACTCCGAACAGGAAGAACGACAACATCCGTGTAGTAGCAGCTGCGAGGCCGGTTCCCACCAACACCCCTATCAGGGCCAGCGTGGCGCCTTTGGCCAAAAACATCTTCACAACGTGGCCACTTTTGGCGCCAAGAGCCATGCGTACACCAATCTCCTGGGTGCGCTGAGAAACCGCATAGGCCATAACACCGTATACACCCACGATCGACAGACTCAAGGCTAGACCAGCCAAAACAAGCATGATCTTCACCATTACTCCGTTCCCTGCATCCTGGAGGTCCATAAACTCGCCGAGCGACCCGACGCTCCACATGGGAAGGTTTGGATCAATCGCAGCTATCCGATCCAAAACCTGAGGGGCCGTCTGCATCGGCTCTCTCCCGGTCCGAACCAGCATGCTCATAAACCGTTGCGGAGTCTGCTGACCGGAGAAGAAAACCATTGATCGGATGTCCTGGTCGACATCGGCGAAATTTTCGACAACCCCGATCACCTCGGACGGCCCATCAGTGAAAAGAACCGTTTGCCCAAGAGCGCCGCCATCGGGCCAATGGTCTTCAGCCATTTTTTTGTTGATGATGATCGCCGACGCAGAGGTAGGCGTTTCGGTCGCAGAAAATGTGCGACCCTGAAGAATGGGCACTCCGAGAGCCTGGAAATATTCACCGTCAATCCACCGGGCAGAAACGATGGGGCGGTCGTTGCCCGCTACGTCATCTCCTGGCATCGAAAAATACACGGACGAATTCCCGGTTCTGGGGAGACGGTGCACCGCACCCGCAGCGTTCACCCCGGGGACCGACCTAACCGATTCAAAAAGGGTCGAATAAAACGCGTAGACTTGCTCGTCCTCAACATACACGTTGTCAGGTAAATCGAATCGCATTGTCAGCACATTCTCTGTTTCGAAGCCGTAATCGGAGCTTCTGAGGGTACGGAAGCCTTTGACCAACAGCGACGATGAAACGACCAATACCATCGCCAGCGCCAATTCAACCACAACCAGAGTCTGCCGGAGTTTACCGCCCCCACCTGTGTTGGAACGCCCGCCCTCTTTGAGCGACTCTGTGAGATTCGGCCGAGAACTCTGCAGCGCGGGTAAAAGCCCGAAAATCACGGCAGTAGCCGCTGACGCGATCAGCGTGAACAACACAGCCCGACCGCTAAGAGCGATTTCGTCGGCCCTCGGGAATGTCGGGGGTATTACTGCAACCAGGCCCTTTACTCCACCCCAGGCTACAAACAACCCGAAGGCTCCGCCGGCCACCGCCAGAAGAAGAGACTCAGTCAAAAGCTGACTAACGATGCGCAATCTACTGGCCCCGAGGGCGGTCCTGAGGGCCAATTCCCGGGTTCGGCCAGCAGCCCTGGCCAGGATCAAATTTGCCACATTGGCGCAGGCGATGAGCAACACAAATGCGACGGCGAGGGACGAAACACTGGTACCGGTTTCAAAACCTTCATCAAAAATATCCGCGTGGAGTCCGGTCAATTGAAAATGGCGTCCTTCGTTTGTCTCCGGGTACGTGGCTTCCAGGGCCGAGGCCACAGAATTCATGTCTTCCTGGGATTGATCAATGGTCACGCCATCCCGCAGGCGTCCCATGACTCCGAGACCCCGCCACGACCGATCATCAAACTGATTGCGATCAATCGGCACCCAAATGTCCACGGACTGCCTTTGGAACCAGAAGCCCTCGGGCATCACGCCAACTATTTCATGAGTTCTCCCATCAAGAATCAAGGTTCGGGAGAGAATATCCGGGTCGCCCCCGAAACGGCGCTGCCACAACCGATGGCTGATGATTGCGGAGGTTGGCGACTCAGCAAAATCGTCCTCTGGAGCAAAGCCGACCCCTCTGACCGGATCAACGCGCAGAATATCAAAGAAAGCGTTTGTGACCTTCATTCCATCGGCCCGCTCGGGTTGTTCGTCTCCTGCGAGGTTGAATCCCCACGAATCGTAAACCGCTAAATCAACCGTGCGAGCCTGGGAACGCGCATCGAGAAAGTCAGGTGCCGATACCGATTGGGTCCAACCACGTTCAGGAACGGTTGTCCGCATAATCACCAGCTGATCCGATTCATCGTAGGGCAGCGGGGTAAGCATGAAAGTGTCGACAGCTGTGAAAATGGTTGTGTTAGCTCCGATTCCAAGCCCAAGGGTTAAAACAGCAATCGCGGTGAAAGCAGGGACCTTGGCCAGGGTTCGAAAAGCAAATCTGAGATCCTGAAGAAATTTTGACATTATTTCTTTCCTGAATGGATTTTCGCGCGGCCCACCTCTTTGGATGGGGAACCGAGATAGAAGATTTTGAAATTGTCGAGAGCGCAGTTTGGATGAGTTGACTAGCAGATCCCCAACAACTTTTGCCCAAAAAACGAAAAAGCCGCCGACATGCTTTTTGTAGCGGGGATGGTTCCTTTCCGACCGAAAGAAATCCAACAATTCCGAGCCATAACATTCTCGGAAATCTCTGGGATAGGCCCGCAAAAGGACGTGAAAAACCAAGTCCCCTGCGGTACGAATCGAAAACCAGCCTCGAATAATCAAACGGTGCGTGATTCGGGAATGAGGTTTCGAGCGCGGGCGAAAGCCACCAGCGCATCAAGTTCCAGCAACTCCTGTTCTAGGGCATCACGCCCCAACTGGGTCAGGCTGTAGTACCGTCTTTTCCGACCTGACATTTCGGTGGCAGGAATGGCCGCTTCAGCAATTCGGCCTTCCTTCTCCAGGCGTTGAATCGCTTCGTAAAGCGTCCCTGAGCCCAGGCTCATAGCTCCGTCGGTTCTTTCTTCAATTTCCAACTTGATGCCATATCCGTGCAGGTCTTTCTCAGAAAGAGAAAGAAGAATCTGTACAGCTACGGGAGTAATGGGTTTTCGGTTTTCCGGGACCGTTTTCGACATTTTTCCTAAGCTCCTGAGTATTCGGCAACCGACCATATGTCGGCTTCCGACATGTCGTACACCGACACTACGAACGGGTTCCTCAAATGTTTCGGTGGGGTGGAATCCAATAGCGATTCACTGTATACAACTTCGCGATCGGAACTTTTATGTTTTACAACAATAAAACATAAAACCACACGAATGGATCTCTAATGTCACTAAAAAACATTCTATTCATCACCGTTGGAACCGCGTTTTTCGTCCCCCAGGCAATAAAAGCCCAGGTTGCTTCAATTAACCTCGGCGTTCCCGACTCAGAGTTAAATGAGCCGATGACTCGAATAACAGGAGTTGCCGAGTTGTCAGACGGTAAGGTGATCATCGCGGACCCACAGGAGCGGCGGGTTGTTATGGGTAATTTCGAGACAGGCGAAATTGTCCAAATCGGCCGCAGGGGAGCCGGGCCCCGTGAATATGAAAACCCTTACACCATCGTTCAACTAGCTGGTGACACTCTGGGAATCTACGACACCGGAAATAGACGGGTTCTCCTGATTAACCCCAACGGCACGCTCGGCGAGACCAGACCCGTCCCCGCGGAACTGTACGCTATGGGTGCCATGTCGCCCCCGAAAGGGGGAACGGTCGACGGTAGCCTGGTTTCCTCAGTAACGCTTAGCGGGCTATTTCCAGACATCCCGAGCATGGGGTTTCTCGTAGAGTGGAAACCCGGGAGCCCAGTCGTAGACTCGATTGTCGAACTCCTTGTACGGGATGCGGATGGTCGTAAGATCCTTAATCCGTTTATTAGCCGTGACGGGTGGGATGTGTCCAGAGACGGCACCATTACGATTGTTCGAGCTTCCGATTACCACGTCGACTTTGTCAGTTCTAATGCCCGGCAGATCCACGGTCCCCCTGCCAATGTACAGGCGACCCAGTTCACCGAGGCCGAAATCGACAGCTACATGAGTCAACAAGCCGGTCGCCCATCGGCGGTGGCCCGATTTGAGGAATCACAAACGCCGAGCACCAGGCGGCAAAGGGCATCGCTACGAGATCAGTGGATTTTTCCCGAACACCTTCCTGTTTTTCAATCTGGTGCGGTGTGGACAACACCGGACGGAGGCGAGACGTGGGTTCAGAGGAAACTTTCGTGGGACGCACCGAATCAAATTATTGATGTCTTCGACGAGATGGGGGTTCACGCGAAACAGGTTACCCTCCCGCCGTCGACCGATCTCATCGGAGTCACCGGGCGTTACGTCTATCTGGTGCGAAAAGACGCTGACGATTTTCTGTGGTTACAGCGATACGTTCGCCCTTGATGTCGACCAGATCAGGGAGTTAGCAATTCCGCAAGAGCGTCGAACAAACGGTCGATGTCGTTTTGAGTGTTGTGCACATGAGGAGAAACCCGGATCGAGCGGCCGCGTTTAGAAACGAAAACTCTGCGTTCAGCCAGCAGGGCAACCAGGTTGTCTGGCGCTGTCTCCGGCAGGTAAATGCCTATGATATGTGCGACCCGTTTCTCAACCGGCACAGCATCCCATCCGTGAGCCCCGGCGCGACTTTCGATTTTCGCTGTGAGTCCACCGATGGTTTCCTGTATTTCTCCAAGCCCCCATTCTTTGATCTGGCTCAGGGCGGCGGTCACCATGGGCACCATGGTAAAGTTGCTCCTTTGCCCCACATCAAACCGCCGAGCACCATCCTGAAACTCATCTCTATAGCGCGTCAATCCTGAAAAGTCTTCGCTACCGCGCCGATTTATCCAGTTGTATTCGATGGGGCGACCGGCGTGGTATTTGTCTGCCGCGTAGAGGAACCCTGTCCCGTACGGCCCGAGGAGCCATTTGTAGCAGGCAGTAGCCAAAAAGTCCGGTTTTACATCTTCCATGGGAAAAAGGCCTGTTCCAATCGCCTGCGTGCCGTCGATCACGAGGGCCGCACCCACCTCGCGACAACGTCGTCCGACCGCCACAAGATCGATGATACTTCCATCGGTCCAGTGACAGTTGGGAACCGCGGCGACAGCAGTCTTCTCGGTGATCGCGGAGCAAATCGCACCTGTCCAATCAGCGCCCTTCGAGCGTTCAACTTTGACAATTTTCGCATCACGCTCCGTTGCCAAAGCCATCCAGCAATAGACGTTGGACGGGAATTGCTCGTCCAGTATTACGATCTGCTGACCCTGCCTCAGTTCAACATTGGCTGCGGCAACGGCGATGCCGTAGCTCGCCGACGGCACTATGGCTATGTGATCCGCTGTGGCGCCAACCATTTCAGCCGCTAGGCCCCGCAGGGTCTCCGATTCATCAAAGAAATCTTCAGGGAAGATTTCCCAGGGAGTTTCCTTTCTCAAAAGGCCGTCGGCCCCTGCTCTCGAAACGGCTTTGAGTTGAGGCGATAAATAACCGCAGTTCAGATAGGCTATGTCATCGGGGATATTGAATTTGGAGCGCTGATTCGGAATCATTGTGTCGCGAGAAAAGTGAGCCCGGGGGTACGTTTAGCGTTGCGTTGCCCCCGGAAAGTCCTATTGGAGTTCGTCGTACAGAATTCCCAAAATCCGGCGCAGCAGCGGTCGCCAGATAAGTTCACTGAATTCAGATGGGTTGAATTCAACAATCAATTCTCGGGGGCGACCTTCGCCGATAGCGGTTATAACCCGTTCTCGCAAACGATCGAAATATTGGCTTTGAGCGCGCAGGGCCATCTTATTTGTTATCGGGCCATGACCAGGGATTACGACAGTGTCGTCGTTGCACATTGCGAACGCCGCCGCAAGTGAACGCTGCCATCCGACTGTGGTACCCCCATCATCGACGTTCATGAAAGGGTGGCTTCCGACAAAAAGAATGTCTCCTGCATGCAGCACGTTATGCTGAGGGACAAACAGAAAGCCATCGTTGTCCGTATGCGCGGGTCCCACATGCCGCCAGTTGAGTTCAACCCCGGTGTCCAGGTGCTGGAGGCGTCGTGCAAAGGTTCGATCCGGCGCAAACGACTGAGGATCAAGTTCCCCAACGGCGGCTGCGAAGTCGAGCAACTGAGCCCGCTCGTTCTCACTCAATTCCACCCCCCATAACCCGACAAGCGCGTCGAGCCATTCTTCGGGGTTGGTTAGCCCTTCTATAGCCTCCCGATTCGTCGCCACTATCTTCTCCGCGGCGTTCTCGTGGGCTATACACTCAGAGTCACCGAAGGCGTTGTTGCCTCCAGAATGATCACCGTGGTGGTGAGTGTTGAACAAGAAATGAACAGGCCCTTCGGCCACCGATCGCGATTGATCAAGAAGTGACGGACCCGCCCCGAGGATTTTGCTATCCACGAGCGCCGAGGCCTCGGTCCCCTTCACCAGGAGCGAGTTTCCGCCCGAGCCGATGGCAACGTGGAGTTGCCCATTTATTGTAGTCCAACTGAACAGGCCAGAACGATGCCGAACCAGGGCCCTCAGACTCCGTGGCAGGGTTATTCCAGCGGTAGCGGCAGCGCCGATGACTGTCAAAAAGTCTCTGCGATCAATATTCCAGGACATGAATCAAACCTTACGGGTAAATCGGGAGACAGGGAATCTATCCCCGCGCTTGGCGACATCTCAAGCTTACCACTCAGGGGCCGGTTTGTTTCCTCTGGACAGGGGCAACCGATCCCGCTAATGTCGTATGGAGAATCTGAAGAACCACGCTTCAGATTTGCGAACAGTTAAAGCCACAGCTGCGTTTCCCCGAACCGCAGTTGTTTTGTTTCCAATCACTACCTGACGAGCAATATCGAATATGTTGGAAAAAATCCGCGCCAAACTGATGGCGGAAGTCGACGAATTGAACCACGAGCTCAATGTGATTCTACCGGCGGCTCTAAAAAAAGCGATCGCCATGGGCGATCTTAAGGAAAACGCAGACTACCATGCCGCGAAGGAACGTCAGGACCAGGTGACGATTCGTTTGAACCAGCTTCGCGTCAGGTTATCTCAGCTGTCGATGGTCGACCTTACGGCCATCCCGACCGATAGGGTCGGGCTGGGGTCGACGGTGATAGTGAAGGACGAAGATACCAAAGAGGAACAGTCTTACGAACTTGTGATCGCTGACATCATGGACCTGGACGGCACTCAGATATCGATGGGGTCTCCGCTGGGTCAGGCACTGGTCGACTGTAAGGTGGGCGACACTGCCGAGGTGTTTCTGCCTGCCGGCGAAAGACGTCTGAAGGTTTTGAAACTAAAAACTTTCCACCAACAAAACACTGCTTGATAACCCGGGTAATTGAGTGACCAACGGGGTGGCCCCAGGGACCTCCCCGTTTTGCTATGGGACGTATGCCCGAATTATAGTCACCGGCTCGACCGGGAAGTTCCTACGCCGACCCCGCGTTTCGGTTGCACCTGCCGCGATAGAATCAACAACGTCCATACCGCTGGTTACGCGTCCGAACACCGCGTACCCCCACTCTGAGAGGGACCTAGATTTGTGATCCAGAACCGGGTTGTCGACGTGGTTTATGAAAAATTCACTGGTAGCGCTGTGGGGATCCCCGGTGCGTGCCATTGCCAGGGCGCCCCGCAAATTCTTGAGACCGTTTTCGGCTTCGTTTGGGATAGGAAAGGCGTCAGTGGAACGGCTAACCATCTCGGCGTTCATTGCTCCGGCCTGAATCATGAAACCGGGCATTACGCGGTGAAAAATTAGTCCGTTATAAAATCCACCTCGTACGTATCTAAGAAAATTCACTACGGACTCGGGAGCGTCTTCCGGCAAAAGCTCGAGCACAATTTCTCCCTTAGAAGTCTCGAGGACAACCGAAGTGGCTACGGGCGCGGAATTGACGGCCCCGCCGGTTTCGGGAGCCCTATCTTCGCCCGCAGTTGCGCAGGAAAGACCAGCCAGCGCAAAGCCTAGGGTGGCAAGTTTACCAATACTCATTGCTAAAAAACCTCGTTAAACAGTTTTTGAAATGACCCAGGTGGTCATACACCGCAGACCCTGAACGTTGACCGTCTTAATCGGTTCGAGTAGCTCACATCCCAGATCCTCACCAGCGGCTAGCAAGAACGACTCGTCCACCAAAAATCTTTGTGTCCCGTCCGGAAGAAGGTAACGGCGTCCGTCAAGTTGTTGTACTCGTTCTTCGATTCCGATTGACGAAGCAAGACGCGCAAACAGCAACCCACCCGATCCCAAAACTCGCCATAATTCCTTCATCATCGACCCGAAGTGCTCCTCATCCCTGGCAAAATGAAGGACTGCATTACAAATGATCGCATTGAATTCGGCGTCATCGAAGGAAAGTGCGTCCAGGCCCTCGTTTCGGAAGTGGTCCGCGCCGCCATCCGGGAAATCTCCCCGGAGGGCCTCTATGGATTCTTCCGATTTGTCGACGCCCCAAACCGCAAACCCGTTTTTGATCAAATAGCGGATATTGCGGCCGGTGCCGCAGCCAGCATCAAGAATCTTCCAGCCGGGACGAATCCTGCCTTTTATTAACTGATCAAGCAGGTATATGTCAATTCCGCGAAGTTCCTCGAAAATTCCGGCATCTGAAGACCTACGAGAAACGTTTTTGTTATCGCTCATTCACTGGCGCTCTCATTTTGACTGGATACCATTCAGGGATGAACGAAAACGCTCGCGACGTGCCGGGAGTCATCACTCATCCGCCCCTGATATACCTGGCATTTGCGTCCTTCGGGGCGTTGCTGCAAACCCTCATACCAATAGTACTAGAAATCTCGCTGCATAGAATCGTCGGGATTGCAGCTATCGTATTCGGTTTTTCCTTGAGTGCTTGGAGCGTTGTTCATTTCTTTGCGAACCGAGTCAACCCCGACCCATTCAAGGCAACTACGGCAATCGTGTCGACAGGACCGTACCGGTTCAGCCGAAACCCGATTTACATCGCGTTCGCGTTGATGCAGATAGGTGCGGGAATCTGGTCAGGTTTTACCTGGATTGTAATCGCCACCGCCCCGGCTCTAGCGACGATATTCTTTGGAGTAATAAAGAAAGAGGAGAGATACCTGCTCAGTAAATTCGGAGCTGAATACAGATCCTACTGCGAAAGAGTTCGGCGCTGGGTTTGACGGGACAGAAACCCGGGACCGTGCAACGGCTCCGGGCCCACTCATTCAATCAGAACGTAACACCTGACCGGGCGGCACCAGAGCTGCCTTCCTTGCGGGAAAGAAAGTTGCCCCGGCAGCGACAGCTACGAGTAGCCCTCCGATGGCGAGGTAGGTAATCGGGTCGACTCCGGTTACCCCAAACAACAGGTTGGTCAAAACACGGTTCATAGCTATGGAGAGCCCGATACCTATCCCCGCGCCGGCAACTGTAAGACGCAAACCCTGGCCCAGCACCATGGTAACTATTCTGCCGTGGCTAGCTCCCAGAGCAATCCGAACACCCAATTCATGGGTGCGCTGCCGAACGCCGAATGAAATGACGCCGTAGAGGCCCACGACAGCCATAACGAGGGCCACGCCGGAAAAAGTCCCCAGCATTACCATTACGAATCGAGTTTGTGCGCGGGCACCCTCTACGTAGTCCTCCATAAGTTTGAAGTCGTCGACCGGAACGTCGGCCGCCACGTCTCTAACCGTCTGGCGGATGTCGGGTATTATCGCTCTGGGGTCGCCGGCGGTTTTGACAGCGAAATCATGGGTCCACACGCCCGTGTAGCTATGTGGGAAGTAGAGGGACTCTCTTTCTTCTCCAGCCAGTCCCGTAAATCTCACGTTGTCGACCACACCGATAATCGTTGCTGAAACCGCGGGCGTTTCTGAGAAAGCGCTGCTGTTGAGAAAAATCGTCAACGGCTGGCCGACCGGATCTTGATCCGGCCAGTGGCGTTCGGCCAACTTCTGATCAATCACCACAACGGGCGACGAGGTACCCAGATTGTCGATTTCCGAAAAGACCCGTCCCGAAACAACATTGATGCTCATAGCCTCAAAAAACCCGGGGGAAGCCGGATGGTAATTCGCTTCGTACAGATCTTCCTGAGCGGGTTCTCCGGGAACAATCGCATAGTTGGATCTGGTGTCCCATTGAGCTTCGGACAACGGCAACGGGGTAACCGCACCGACCGATATTACACCAGGTATTCTTTCGAAGGCAGCATCCAGCTGTCTGTAAACCTGGGATCTGGCTTCGTCAGAGCGGTACGCAAAAACAGGAAGTGCGAATCGGAAAGTCAGCACGTTTTCAGCTTCAAATCCTGTATCAACCGAACTCAGTTTTGCGAAGGATCGCATCATCAGACCGGCGCCAATCAATAGTACAACAGACACCGCAACTTCAACGACAGTGATGGCGTTGCGGATTCTATGACGACCCACCGCTCCGCTGCCGACGCTGTTTTTCAGAACTTTGGATGGGTCGGCGTTTGAGGACTGGATCACAGGTATGATTGAAAAGACACCCGCCGCAATCACTGACACACCAAGAGTAAAGGCCAGCACAGATCCGTTTAACTCAACGTTGTCGATGCGCGGCAGATTTTCCGGTTTAAGGAACAACAAAAGGTCGATTCCCCAACCTGCCAGGATCAGGCCAACGATGGCCCCGGAAAAGGTCAGAACCAGACTTTCGGTCAACATGCGGCGCACGATCGCCGAGCGACTGCTTCCCAATGCGACCCTTATCGCAACTTCTTTTTGCTGTTTCGACGCCTTCACCAACAACAGGTTGGCAACGTTGGCGCAGGCGATAAGAAGGACGAATCCAACGGTCCCCAAAAGAACCCAGAGCGCCGACTTTACCGGGCCAACGACCTCCGAATGGAGCGACCTCGCATCGAGTTCGTATGAAGCCGTTTCGTGAGCAACCGAGACCTCTCTGATCCGCCCCGCGATTCCATCAAGTTCAGATTGCACCTGGTCAATTGAGGCGCCATCCCTCATTCGAGCTACGACCGTAGTGAACCCATTGGGACCCGGAGGCATGTTGCCAAGCTCGAAAGGCCAGAGCGTCAGCACATCGAAATCGGTCGGCATGGTGACTGTCGGGGGCATATGAATGGCAAAATTCGTCGGCATGACACCGACGATTTGAATGGTCTGACCGTTGACCCGTACGATTTCGCCCAACACTCCCGGATCGTTTCCATACAATCGCTCCCAGGCCCCGGAACTCAACAAACCAATCAACGGGGGCGGCACGGTTCCGTCCTGAAACAACGACGGATCCAGCGTTACCTGATCATCGGCCGTTAACGTCCGGCCCATCCGGGGAGAGACCCCCATCATTTCAAAGAAATTCGGGGTTACCCATGACAAAACCACGCTTTCGGCGGAATTCTCCCCCACAAGATTCGTGTTTACGGCAAACATCGTGGCAACCTGATCGGCAAGAGCCATCTGGCGTTCAAGCTCGCGATAGTCAGGACCGGAAATGCCTCCCCCTACGATCTCACCATCGTTCATCCGGGCAGTCACCAACACCAACTCCTGAGGGTCTTCGTACGGCAAGGGCTTCAAGAGAATCCCATTAACCACGCTAAAAATTGCGGTGTTTGCTCCAATCCCGAGTGCCAGAGTGGCAATTGCAATGAACGTAAACCCGGGGGTTTTTTTCAGGGACCTGAAGGTGACACGAAAATCAGTAAGGATACTGGAAAACATTGGCACTCCGGAACAGCTGAATAATGGTAAATGATACGCAATATACTAACATTCAGTATATATGTTCCGGTTCCGCCCAGTTCTTCTCTATAAGACGAGCAGCCGCGGCTCGGTCATCTCCTCGATGGCGTAGCGAACCCCTTCCCTTCCTATTCCGGACTCTTTTACGCCCCCATACGGCATAGCATCGACCCGGAAAGTAGAGATGTCGTTCAGAATCACACCGCCAACTTCCAGTTGCTCGAATGCACGCCAGGCTTTTTTTAGATTGTTCGTGAAAACACCAGCTTGCAAACCATAGGGTGATTCGTTCACGGTCCTGATGGCGTCCTCGTATTCAGAATAGCAGGTCACAGTGACTACGGGCGCGAAGACCTCCTCACAGTTTACTTTCATTTTCGAAGTCGTACCGGTGAGAATAGTCGGTTCCACGACTGAACCGTTCCGCCCACCTCCAACCACAACTTCAGCTCCCGCAGCCTCTGCTTCCCCAATCCACTGCTCGGCGCGTTCAGCGCTCTTCTGATCGATGAGCGGCCCCACATCGGTTTCTTCGTCCAGCGGATCACCCGATTTCAACGCGGACACAGTTGTTTGGAAGCGATTGAGGAATTCATCGTAGACATCACGATGAACCAGTACCCGCTGCACGGAAATGCATGACTGTCCGGCGTATCCGAAGCCCCCGGCAGTACAACGTTGGACGGCGACATCAATGTCAGCATCCGGTTCTACGATCACACCAGCGTTACCGCCGAGTTCCAGCGCGGTGCGCTTTTTTGCAGCTCGCCCCCGAATCGCCCAGCCAGCACGAGAGCCGCCGGTGAAGCTGATCATTTTGACGCGTTCGTCATCGATAAGGGGGGCTGCATCATCAACGTGGCAGGGAACGATGTTCACCCCTCCTGCAGGATAGCCGCACTCCTTTATGATTTCCCCGAGGGCGAGAGTGGTCAATGGATCTTGCGGGGGGGGCTTCAGGACTATAGTTGCACCACAGGCGATGGCGGGCGCCAGCTTATGTGCTGCAAGTAAAATTGGAAAATTGAACGGCGTTATCGCTGAGATCGGAGAAAGCGGAAATCGTCTGGTAATCCCCCAGCGCGCATCGCCAGCCGGAATGGAATCCAGAGGTAAGACGTCTCCGCCAATGCGTTTGGCTTCCTCCGCGCCAAGTTGAAAAACTGAGAGCGTTCGATCGAGTTCGAGGCGAGCTGCTTTTATCGGTTTTCCTGCTTCGAGGGCAAGAAGTTTCGTCAGCGACTCTCGTTGGTCTTCGATAGCGGCTCGGATTTTTTCCAACACGCTTGCCCGGTAATGGGACGGTAGTGCGCGCGCCTCATCAGCTGCTCCGACAGCAGCGTCAATCGCGGCCGTGATCTGTTGGAAATCCAAAAGAGACACATCGCCCACCGCCGAATCGTCAAAGGGGCTTACAATCGTATTTTCGTCGATACCATTCGCGAAGTCGCCCGCCACCAGCCCTCGAAAGACATTGGATCGCTCTGTTGATGTGTTCATCGAAGCCTCTTTCCAATTAAACGAGGGGCGGTAGGTTAGCTGCCGGAGACCACCAGCCGCACAGAAAAGTTCGCAGGTTCTTCAGCCCCGTCCCCGTCAAAATCCCAGGAGTCAGTCAACGAAATATTGAGATCTCCGCCGGCGCTAACAAACTCCCACTCTGCAAGGGTGCCATCGGTCTCGTTGAGTAATATCGAATTACCAACAACTGCGAAAACACCTTCAGAGATCTCGATAAAAGAGGCTCCAGATTCGCGAAACGACTGTTGGAATTCCCCACCCGACCCGAAAACGATCGAAAACGACGCCCCTCCCGCAACAATTTCGACATCCGGCATCAATCCCGAGGGATCCGACACGTCGATCGTCGACGCGCTCCAGGATCCTGCGACAGCTGCAACTGAGGGGCACTGTCGGTCCCTTCCGGCCTCGATCATTTCTATAAGGAAGCTGCCGTTTCCATCGTCGGCCCCGTCCCCGTTGAAGTCGAAGGTCTCTTCGAAACTAAGAGTAAGTAAAGGGCCTGATATCACGTAGTCCCACTGAAACGACGGCTCTCCTCCGTCCGGTGTGAATGCTAAGGAAACTCCATTTACATCGGTGACCGCCCCAGCCGAGGTGAAAAGAGTTTCATTGGGCCCGCGTTCCGTTTTGGAAAACCTACCGCCACTACCCAACGCCAGCGAGAACGTATCGGCCCTCGCGACGAGATTGACCGGGGTTCTCACCCCTGCCGGATCGGCGACATGTGCGCAGGAAACCGTCCAGCTTCCCACCAGCGCAGTGGGGAAGTCACCCTTCGGGTCTTCGTCCGTAACCGCCGAATCGCCGCAACCGGCTGCTCCGGTCGCGAGCGCCAGGAAACCTCCGGTGATAATTAAGTCGCGCATCTTCATCAATCGCCTCCAGCTGTTCTTCAAGAAAATTCAGGGTCACGAATTGTACACCCGAGCCGTCATTTATCTGCTTCCGGAACCCCTATGCACCAAAACGGTATAATACCGGCTCGTAAAACTCACCCCCACCAGGGCTCCGACCAATGAAAGCACGCCTATTCGGAATCAGCATCCTCTCTCTGATAGTCATTACAAATCCGGTGCCCGCTCAAACCTCAAAGGCAGTTCCAGTTGCTGGAGGGGTTACATCCCCCACTCTGGCCGATGCCTTTCCAATGCTTTCTCCCGACGGCAGGTATTTGTATTTCTCAAGGCAAAAAAGCAACCGTGGCTGGTCGCATCAAACCATCCTCTACTCCGAACTTCGAAATGACATATGGAGCGAACCACAGGTAGCCTCTTTCTCCGGTGGAACTTACAGCGACCGCGCACCGCGGTTTTCACCGGACGGATCCAAGTTGTATTTTACATCCAACCGGCCTCGACACGGCGGCGCCAGCAGTGACTACAACATCTGGGTGGTCGACGCTATCGGTCCGGAACGATGGTCCGAGCCACATTGGATCCCGGGCGACGTTAATTCGCCAGCAGCAGACATGCACGTTTCAGTTTCATCCGACGGTACTCTCTACGTGGCTTCGTCACGCGAGGGCGGACATGGAAGAGGTGACCTTTACAGGTTCCGAGAAAGCGGAGCCGGATTCGGGCCGGGAGACAATCTGGGTGACCCGTTCAATTCAGAACTAAGCCAGGCCGACCTCTACGTTAGCCCTGATGAGGACATGATCATTTTCGCTATGACCGATCACCCGCAAGGATACGGCGGTGACGATCTATGGGTGAGTTTTCTAAACAACGGGGCGTGGACTGATCCCAGGAATCTCGGACCGGATGTGAACGAATCGGACTACGAATACGGGCCAAGCATTTCCCCCAATGGGGAATGGTTGTACTTCACCAGCCACCGCAGCGGAGCCGGGGACATCTACAGGATTCGCGTGGCAGACGTTGAGGCGTTGCAAAGGTAACGGGAGGGAGCTGGACGGGACTAACAGCACTGCGTTTTTTCAATCGTTATTACGGACTGCGGTCAGAAAGAAAAGCTTCCGCGGTGCCATCTCCAACAAACACGCCCCTGTCACCAGCCAACAGAACTCTGCGGCCGAGCACGGCGGTCATGCCGAGCCAGGATAGAATCACAGCTGAAGCCACCCTTCTACCGAAGCAGCTCACATCCCCGTAACCCGGACGGATCAAGATGCCTGGATGGCCCGCAATCGGAGGACGACTCAGGGGGGCAATATGTCTTTCAGTGTCGACGGCGGCGGTCGACAGACAGTTCCCAATCGGGGCTCCACAGAAGAGGTCGAATTCCCTGAGACCAAGCCCTTATGCTTTATGTGTCCCATACCAACATTTACACTGTCACATACAGCGACCTCGACGAACAAATAATTGAGCGATATCCGCTATAGAGAAACGGAAGGGCGACGTCGGAGGGCAACTCCCCCTGGGCGCCGCGACCAATTGGTTGAGGCCGGGTTGTCTCAGGACCCTGACCCATCGGTGCCACCCACCCTCGTGTTGGGTTAAATTCCACATCCCTCGATCAGACCGGCGAACGCGGTCCGGGGCATCAATGGAATAATCGGAGAAAATCATAGATGGGTGAGAAGGCGAGAATTCCCTACGGAACCTGGGGAAGCAGCTATTTCCCCGCCTGGCAGACTTCGGCGTTGGCCGAGGTGAATATTGGACAGTTTGCCGGCGAATCGATGAACAGAATCATGGGACTTCGCGGGGTGCCGGTCGGCGAGTTGGAATACCTCGTAATCGGGTCCACCGTGCCCTGGCACTGGAAATTCTGGACCGCCCCTATGATCGCCAGTTGCATGGGGCACCGTATTCCTGGATATCACGTCGAACAGGCGTGTGCCACCGGGTTGCAGGCGACACTTCTCGCCGCCGGAGAGATCGAAAACGGATCTAGCGACGTTGTGGGTGTCCTGACTTTTGATCGCACCAGTGACTCCCCGGTTGGGGTTTTCCCCGAGAGAAGGGAGTACCAGCGCACCGTTCCGATCGCAGATGTCTGGGACAACTTCGGATTTGATCCTGCGACTGGACAGGCAATGTTGGCCACCGCGGGCAACGCCGCAAGGAAACACAACATCGAAAGGCTGGAGGTTGATGAAATCACCTTCCATCGGTACGAACAGTACTACGAAGCCAGGAGCTGCGGTTTCTTGGATCGGGTACTGGTCCCGCTGGATATCCTGAACGTCCAGGGCAAGCCACTCGGTACCATCGACGAAGATAAGAGCGTACGTCCGATCACGATGGAGGGGCTGCGTTCGATGAGGGAACTGGACAACTGTGTAACCTCTGGCACTCAGACACATGCCGCCGATGGAATGGCGACGCTCTTAGTCGCCCACAAAGACCGGGTGCAAGACCTGAGCCCCAGGCCTGAAGTCGACATTCAGATAGTAGCCAAAGTTGAGGTCAGGGCTGACCATGCTCTGATGCCCGAGGCTCCGTCGCTCGCGGTTCAAAAACTGCTAACGCGCCTGGACATGAAAATGGACGACATCGCAGTCGTGAAAAACCACAACCCGTTTGCAGTCAACGACGCGATCTTTTCAAAAATGCTCAACCACGACTGGACTGAAATGAACAAGACCGGCAGTTCGCTCGTATTCGGGCACCCTCAAGGACCGACATTGACGCGAGTGATCATCGAAGGCCTCGAGGAGGCAGTCGACCTGGGTGGTGGTAATGTGCTGGTATTCGGTTGCGCCGCGGGTGACGTGGGCATCGCTGCACTTTTTTCGGTAGCGTAAGGAGAAAACGATGACGACTTCAACCACTACCAAAACGATGCGGCAATCAACTCTGGAAACAATGGGCCTCGGCACAGTGCTGGACATGTTCCGTAGCGGAAAATTACCGGTACTCACCGAAGATCTTGTTGACCGTGTTTTCGGTCCGGCAGATGACCGTGGTTCGATGGTCATTTCCGGCGCCAACGGCATTGTGGGCGCGGGCAAGACCATGCAGTTTGCGTCCCGGTTAATCGACTTCGGTGTCCGTATCGTAGCACTTGATTTTCCTGGTTCTCCCGACGGACTCGGCAAGCAATACCCGGGCCTTGTGAGGGCCTTCGGGAAAGACGGGGCGGCCAAAATCATGGGCAACGTTGTGCAACTTACCTATGACGGGAAATCTCTGCCGTCAGAACTCGGGCAGTTGAACCCCAGGTTTTTGTTAGAGGCCATCCCTGAGATACTGAGCATCAAGCGAGAACATTACGAAACATTCAGGGCTGCTTTCCCCGACATCGCCATACGCTCGGTTACCTCCGGCTTTCCGAGCTCAGAACTTGGTGTTGGCATTTCTCATCCGGCATTCCCTCACGAGATCAACAAAATATTTGAGGTCGTGGAGGACGAGCCTTCTGACATAACGCGACTGATGTGGGCTCTGGGGTTAATCCCACTCGAAGTCAGTGATGATTGGGCGTTCGTTCTCGACGTTCTTTTCTGTGGTATCACCAATGCGGCGGTGCAATACCACCAGGCGAGCAACATGCCGTACTGGAAGATCGACAAGTTCGTGCGGCGGCTGGCGGGGCCAAACCCGTTCAGAGCTCACGACGCGATCGGTGCAAAAGGAGCCAACTTCCTTACCTGGTCCTGTCTGCATCACCTCGGTGAGCAATATGGCGACCTGTTTTCACCTGCAAGGCAGATGCTGTCTCACAAAGACACCGGCAGAGACTGGTATCCACCCAACCACTTCCGCCCGATGGTCGATTGGAAGTTGGATGCCGAGGCGGAGGAAGAGTTCAACACCTGGATTCTCGGCCCGTTGTACCAGATGACCAGCCTCATGGTTGCCGAGAAGCGAAGCCACTTTGCTCAATTGAACGTTATCGGGGAAATGTGCGCCCAGTTCCGCAAAGGGACGCTGGCGCTGATGAGGGCTGCCGGAGCCGACGGAGTCCGAAAGACGGTAGAGCGTTACCACCAGCTCTTTCCGGCCGCCGCCGACAGTGCCTGGCATCCGGAAATCCTCGAACAGATCGATTCGCCCGAGTGGCAACAGCTTTACGTGAACGCCGAGTGTGACGGTGAAACAGGCGTGATCACCCTCGGGCGTGAGTCTTACAATTATGACATCGACGCAGAGTTGAACAGGGCGATCGATTGGTTAAAGGAGGTCGGCGTAACCAGTGTCATCCTGACCGGAGATTTCCACCTCACCACTCAGCTTGTTGGCGCCGACACGTCGGAATTCTATCCCGCCATCGAGGACGAGGCCGCCGGCACAAGAGTGTCGAACGATTGGTCCCGCACAGCCCGACGGTTGGCCGATGAATTTGAAACTTCAGTCGGGGTAGTCACCGGAAAACGTTGCCTCGGCGGAATGCTTGAGTTGATGCTCCACTGTGACTACCTGATTGGGGCGGACGAAACCAGATTCGGGTTCCCGGAGGTTACTCTGCCGGTGATACCCGGAATGGAAGGATGTCACTGGCCAATCAGGAAGACCAAAGGTGAGGGCAGGACCAAGGTATTGCAGATGCTCCTGGGGGGACGTCCGATAAGCGCTGCGGACGGTGTCGGTTGGTTGCTGGATGCTTCGGGGTCAGTGGAATACGTTCTCCAGACGGCCTGGAGTATCGCCACCGGAGGGGATCACGGAATCACAAGGCGTACAATTGAGACGGGAGCCATCAAGGATCTTCCAACTGAGGTTCCGGGAATCAAACCCGGTTCAGGAGCTACGGAAGAAGCGAGACGTGCAATTCGTGCATGTGTGGATGCATCATGTGCTGTCAAGCTATCCAAAGCAGTGGATGTGCAATCGAAACACTCCGGCGGATTCATGATCACCGAAACCTGTCGGCGCGGTATCGTGGGAAGTGACTACACGAAAACAATGAAGATTTAGATCGGCGACGCGGGCAACTGGTTTCGAAGGAAGCTAGTTGCCTGCGGCGTCTTTTCCTCGGGTTAGAAGTCTTTCGGCGAAATCGAGACGCTCCTCCAGGTCGACAACCCGTTGCGAGTGGAGTTCTTGAGCCTCCTCCAATTGCAACTGACTTCGATACTCCACATCCTGAATTGCTCTCGCCAATTGCGCCTCGGTAACGAGGCCGCCGGAGCCCGCCCCAAGCTTGACTTTCCTGCTCGCTTTCCACCAGACGGGAACACATGAAGCAGCCATCCCCATTGCGATGAGGATCGCCGGTGGCGCATTGAACTCCGCGCCTGTGAGAAACAGGGGTATCGCCAGAGCCATGCGCGTAGCAATCTGTTTAAACGCGGTCAGCTTCGTTTCCGCAGGGTGCGGAGAGGCAACGGGGTTGTGTTCGGATTCCAGAGTTGAGTCCTCATCCGACCCCCACTGGATTTCGGCGGTATTGCCCATAGGGTAGGCACACGACGGGCACGCGGTGGCTCCACTCCAGACCGCCGTATTGCACTCAGGACACTCTTTTAATGCCATACTTACTCCGTGACACTTGTATTTTTCATCGCCACTACGATAAACCCAAGATGAAGTTACAATACTTACGGTCACCGTCGAACATCGCCCGAGGGTGTTAGGCAATATGAACCGAGCCCACGTCGCGGTGTAGCATTAAAGATACTTCGGAAGCAGGTTCCTTGGCCGCTTTTTTCCCCTGCAAATTTGAGGTAACTGAATGGTCCAAAAACATTTCGCAGCTGTCCTCGTGCTGGCCTCGACTATCTCTTGCAACGGAGTTTCCTCTTCGAATGACGGTTTGAAGCTCGACCGTCAGCGCCTGCAAGAGCACGTAAACTTTTTCTCAGCTGACTCGATGCAAGGCCGCAGAGCCGGTTCCGTGCATGAGCTTGAGGCGGCGAAGTATATCAGGAATCAATTCAGTTCTTATGGCATTTCCAGCTTTGAACAAACCTTTCCTTTTTCGGGAGGAAAGTTCCCGGTAGGTACTGAATGTCATAATTCGCCTTCGCAGTCACTCGGCGGCATGGTCTCCCAAAACGTCATTGGCACGCTCCCGGGCCAGGGGGATCTGGAAGGTCAATGGGTTGTAGTCGCCGCACACTACGACCACCTTGGCTGTGCCGATACCAACGGCGAGGTCCGCATCTTTAACGGCGCAGATGACAACGCGTCCGGTACGGCTACGCTGCTGGAGATCGCCCGGACAATGGGCTCCGACGGGCTAACCTCCGGGAAGGGGCGTCGATCAGTGATGTTCCAGGCATTTGGCACGGAAGAACCCGGGTTGTTGGGATCCAGTTACTACGTTGCCAATCCAACCGTGCCCCTGGACAGTATCGTGGCCGTCGTCAACCTCGACATGATTGGTAGGTTGAGAAACAACACACTCACCTTGACGGGCACGACTGTAACCACCGGTTGGGACGAAATTGTCGCCAATCAAAACGACGACCGCCTCAGTCTGAACTACGATGACACCTTCCTCAGTCGCGGCGACCACTGGAGTTATCTGAACGCCGAAGTACCAGCTATTCACTTTTTCACCGGATCCCACGGAGAGTATCATACTACCCGCGACGATTCGGATCTGCTTGACTATGAGGGGTTAGCAACTGTTGGTGAATTAGCCTTGCGTACAGTACGGGCCCTCTCGATTCAAAACCAGCTACCGCGCTTCGGGAATTAACTCCGGGGGTTACAGCCACAGGTCCGTCGAACGAACAACCGAAATGCCCGCCTCACTAAAGCCCCGAAAGGTTTCCGCTGCCGTATCGGTAAAGTCGACGACCTCAGGCACAACGACGGCCGAAGTACAATCGTCAAGCAGTTGGATTCTTGCAGCCATTCCTTCATCGAGCTCATTCAGCAGATCCTGCACTGTCCAGCTAACGCAGTGACTTTTCGCCTGGCCGGCAACGACAATGTTGTCCACTTTCCTGGAAAGATGCTCAATCAGCGCCTGGTTCTTTTCTGCTATTTGCTCGCCGCCGTGGGCTACAAGCACATCGGCGCTCAACACCGAATAGTGCTCAGTAAGGGGGTTTCGGCCCTTCACCTCAAAACGTGGATGCGTTTCCCGTGCGATGCTGTGAAAAAACACAGCCTCTTCCACAGCCGATACAAGGGCGTGACCGATTCCACCAAGCATTGCGTGGTAGGGCCAGATCATCAGTGGCGATCTCAAATTTCTCACGTAATGCAGAGCATATTCGGAAAGCCAATTCAAATCGCGACCGACCGTTTTCGCGATTGCAGGGTTGACGCTCCAGACGCCGGTTTCCACTTCATCGACCCCGATAATTGTGGCACCCCCCTCCGGATGTTCCCCGTGGTAATTGACCCAGAACGCGGGATGAAAAATCTGCACCGCCGTATGTGTGTCCAGCGTCGGAATTATTTCCGTGATGCTTCCCAGGTTGCGGTATATGAATTCACAGAGGCGAACATTGTCATCAACGGCGCCCCTGCCGGAGCGCCCCCCCACGAAAAGTTCGTGACCCGGTATGCAGAAGGTGTTCTGGCAATCCACGAGCAGTAAAGCCGTTCGGGAGTCATCATCCCCAGCCGGGGCAACAGAGTTCTTCATCGCCCACTCTCGTGCTTCCTGCGCTCGCCTCAAATAATCAACTCTCCACACTTCAGAAACTGTAGCGGGGTCAAAGTGCGAGGGAATTGGTAAAGCAGACATTTAAGTCACCTCTGCCTCGATGAAGGCCATAACACTCATCGCCAGATCCTCATCAAAGTGGTTGAGCCCATCAATGCGTTTGTAACAATACAACCCCACCCAGAGTCCGTCGAAATATAATTCCAAAGAGGGCTTGAACTCTGGATGGGCAGGCAAACAATTTTTGACAGCTACGATCGTACCGGAACCCCACACTGTCACCACGGTTGGGCTCCAATCCCCTTCAAGGCCGACGTCAAGGCGAATTAGATCATTCAGGTCGAAGGCGTTTAGCACCTCCGTAATCGCCGAAGAAAGTTTCATATGACCAAGCTACTCATTGGCTGTTTGAGTCTCAACTGACAACACGGCGAGCGGCTTTACAACATCTGTTACCCCTCCTCAAAAACATCTTTTTAAGGCGCCACAAAAATGGCGTTGCGGGGTACCATTCTCAATCGCCGTTAACGCATTGTCTCAGGATGAAACAACCTCGCGACGGCGTACTTGGAATCGTCATAATGGAAGCGAAAAATTTAAGAACAAAACGACTTCGACAGGTCGCCGGTGAGGGGGAAATCCTTTGTTCGGTAGCCGTAGGTTTCCGGTGGTGAGTCGGCGAATTCGTACCGTAGTCGTCGACGATGTTCGAGAGTCGCGGTCCGTGCTTGCCGCGCTCCTGACCGAGATAGAAGACATCTCGCTGGTCGGGGACGCAACCACCCACCTCGAGGCTCTGAAAGCGGTCCGGGAACTTGGGCCAGACCTGGTCTTCTTGAATACCCGTTCCGGTGACGGGTGGGGCTTGGATTTCCTCGAGCATTTCAACAGAGACGGTAATCCTGCACTAATCGTATGTAGCACCCACGAACGGGACGCCGTTCTGGCGTTCGAATTGGGCGCCGTCGACTACCTTGCCCTACCGCATAGGAAAGACAGATTATACGCAGCTGTTGAGCGTTTCAGACAAAGAAGAATTGAGCGGGAGTTGTACGGCTACACCGATCAAGTAAGGGAAATACTTGGTGGCCGGATAGCCCCGGAACAAGGGCGGTCCCGTTCCTTGGAGCGTTTCGTACTTCGAAGCGGCGAACGGCGTTACGCGATTGACGCTAAAGATGTGGATTGGATTGAAGCATCGGGTAACTATGTGAAACTCCACACCGGGGAACGCGTACATATTTACCGCGCCACTCTTAGCGAATTGGAAGAAAGCCTTCCAGCGGACCAGTTTGCCCGGATTCACAGGTCGACGATGGTGAGGATTGATAGGATTCGCGAACTTCGCTCGTTAAGCAGAGGATCCTATCTCCTTGTTCTTCGAAACGGCACCGAACTGAAAGTATCGCGCCGCAATCGCACCAGCATTTCGGACCTCCTCCCCAGCGAGCGGATCGTCAGCCAATAGACCCGGGAGAACAACCCGGACCCCATGTCGTCCCTTAAGGCACGAACAGACGATAGAACACGATCCTACTTTCCGGTCCATTCTGCTCCACCTCCCATGTCGCCTCGCAAAAAACAATGTGCGGGCCCGCAGGACCCGCACACGTTTACCTATCAGTCATACAACTTAGAAATCGAGCTGTGCACCCACCCGGATTGTTCTTCCGGTTGCCAAGAAGGTGTGCTCGCCATTACCAAGGTTATACCAACCACGGATGGCGGATTCCTGCTCGGTGAAATCGTAAACGCCGTCGCCATTACCAAA
>JAJCZX010000032.1 GCA_029262195.1 Gemmatimonadota bacterium
ACCCATCGTCCAACTACCCACTGTGGCATTACCCACGGCGTCAGAGCTGGGAGAAGTCCCTGTGATGCTCCCGCCACCGCTGGCAACCGCAAAATCGACGACTGCGCCAGGAACCGGGTTGCCGAACGCATCCGTTACAAGGACTGTCGGGTTGGCAGAGACAGGCGTATTGACCTCTGCACTCTGTCCATCACCGGCAGCGATCTGTATCGACATCGCAACGTCAGGACCTGCCGTTGCAACCGCTGCCGTGGTCACCCCGTTAACTCCGAGAACGGTGACGTCCAATTGTTGTGCCCCGGCAGCAGTGCCGAGTACCCAGTAAGTTTCTGCAAGACCCAGTGAATCCGTTCTGACTGTGTCGGGCGTCGCCATGCCATCGTCTGTGGTGCTGAACACAACAACAGCGTTGCGTACAACCAGGCCGTCAGCCGCGCGTACTTCCGCTGTTACCGGCATCGCAAGAGAGTCGCCGACGACACCCTGCTGATCGTCTCCAGAAACAACCGCTACAACGCTCGGCAGTGGTTGCACTGCAACCAGGCCTGTATCCATCGGACCTGTAAGTAACTCGGCAACTACGCGCGCATCACCTCGCTGGTTGCCGCCAACGATCATACCGGATGAATTGGAACTGAAAACGGCTCTGGCGGAATCCAACGAGAACCATCGTATGGGAGTGCCGGGAATCGGTTCTCCCAAACTGTCGAGAGCCACAGCTTCAAGCAGAGTCGAATCGTCAAAGAATACAACGGGTTGGACGGAAGTGATCATCACGGACACCGCGTCGGAACCCACCCCGACGTAGTCCAATGGAATATTCACGGCCGGTTGTGTATCGCTACCGGACGTGCCGGTGGTTGCTACGACAGCCGTGGGGCCACCAACAAAGACGGTATCTCCCGACGTGTCGACGAGAGTTAGAGTGAGCAAGAAAGTGTCAGCGGCCGTGAGAACCGGTACTGTCACATTCAAGTCGATTGAATCGGTATCTGCGGCAACATCGACGGTGTCCTGTACGGCAATGGTACCGTCATCCTGACGAACCAGAGTTACGTGCACCTGGGCAAGATCAATTAAAGAAGCGGCACTGCTACTGAATACTGGATTGAAAGAAAGGGCGCCTGTCTCGAGTCCTCCCGGACCTGCCGGGTCATCTGAACATGTGACAAACAGAAATGCGAGCGAAGGAACGAGCACCGCTCTAACCAGTTTTCTCAAAACCTGTAACGTCATGCACTACTCTCCATCAAATTCGTTGTCCGCAGAAAACCTGACACTAACCGCGCAGAAGCGCGCTGGGCGTGCCTGGCGTCCCTTGAAATGCTCCCCGGGGGCTCTCCACAACCCGGACGTTAGATCCGGGCGGCAGAAAACTCCACCGCTATCAGGGGCTCGTCATTACCACCGACGTGAGGTTGTAAACTGCCGGCCCATACCCATTCAGGACCGTGCCGAACGTCCCGGTCAAAGCCCCTGAGGAGTGTGTTATCAAGGAGAACGGGTTTGCTGGGCTGATCCCGGTCGTTGGATTGGGATTTGCGGTCCCGCTAATAGTAAGAGACACGCCGGGGCCAGCGGCCAACGACCCGAAGCTACCGATTCCGTTGATCTCGAACTCCATCACCCCGTTGGATGAGAAGTTCAAAAGTCCGCCCGTTGTCAGAGGTGTAGACCCGGCTCTAATATTGAGCGTATCCGTGAAGGCCATTGTTGAACTATTTCCTCCGGTAAGCGAACCACCATTGATGGTGATTGGCGCGACCATCGTAAGCGTGCCCGAAGTAACTCCAATCGACCCTCCGCTCTGGGTGATTGACGCGGAGATTGTGCTCGTTGCGGCACCTCCTGATTTCGTAAACGTGCCGAAATTCGAAATCGTAGGCCGAGCGTTGGACCCGTTCCAACCGAAGCTCCCGTTGCTCGTGATATCAAAGGACCCGATATTCGTTACGGTACCCGCAGTGGGGCTATTGGTACTGGTAAGCCCTGATCCGCCGTACGTAATTCCACCTAGATTAAAAATATTGCGTTCATTAAGAGTCTTGGTGGACGATCCCGTGATATTCATCGTAACGCCGCCAGAAATCGAAAGCGTACCGGCCCCCGAAATCGTCCCGCCGGTCCAATCCATTAAACTATCAACCTGGATCATACCGGCCCCACCAAGAATTCCAGAACTATGGGTTAGCACGTTGATGAACGCAGAGTCGGATGCACCATTGGTGACGGTTGCGCCGGAAACAAGAAGCTGTCCCGCGCCCGTCGCAGTCAAAAGGTGAGCAAAGGTGCGAACTCCACCCGACATATCGAGCGTTGCACCCGATGCGATAGTCACTGTTCCACCCAGAGTTCCCAATGAGGTGGCATCCAGGGTGCCGGTTTGCACATCGGTTGTCCCCGTACTGTGGAACGCTGAACTCAAGGACGACGATCCTGTCGCCACCGACTTGCGTACCGTCCCCACACTGGTCAACACGGGACGGCTGAGAGACCCATTCCAACCGATTCCTCCGTTGCCGGTAAATTCAAAGACTCCTCCGGCATTGACCGAGAACGTCCCGGCAGTGGGACTATTGGTACTGGTAACACCACTGCCGCTGTAGTCTACAGATCCGCTAATGGACACCGTGCGTTCATTGATGGTCTTGGTTGAAGAACTTGTAATGTCCATGACCACTCCAGCTGGAATCGCAAGCGTCCCGGTACCCGACATCGTCCCGCCACTCCAATCCATAACACTGTCCACTCTGATCACGCCGGCACCGCCAATCGTACCACTGCTCTGAGCGAGGACGTTGATGAATGCTGAATCAGATGCGGTGTTAGTAACATTAGCGCCCGAAACGAGCAGTCGGCCGGCTCCGGTAACAGAAAGCCTATCAACGAAAGTGTGGGCACCGCCGGAAAGGTCGAGTGTGGCGAGATTAGCGATCGTCACCGTTCCGCCGAGCGTCCCCAGAGCACTAGCGTCCAACGTCCCGGTTTGCACATCGGTTGTCCCCGTACTGTGGAACTCTGAACTCAAGGACGACGATCCTGTCGCCACCGACTTGCGTACCGTCCCCACACTGGTCAACACGGGGCGGGTCATGGACCCATTCCAACCGATTCCTCCGTTGCCGGTAAATTCAAAAACTCCGCTAGCATTGACCGAGAACGTCCCGGCGGTCGGACTGCTGCTACTGGTCACGCCACTACCCGAGTAAACCACCAACCCATCAACGGAAACAACTCGTTGATTTATGGTCTTGGTTGAAGACGAAGTAATGAGCAGCGTGTCATTCACGCCAACAATGAGCGAGCCCGCGCCGCTAAACGTACCAGCAACCCAATCCAAAGAGCCGCCGACAACGACTGCTCCCGTTCCACCAAGTGCCCCGGAGTTCACCAGACCTGTAAACGTGGCCGGGGCAGGCGAGTTGAAGTTGGCGGTCCCTCCCGTAATGCTGCTTGCGCTGGGATTGTAACTGCCCGAGAGGTTCGCTGTACCAGTCGTAAACTCCACACTACCCAGTCCCGAAATTGATGAAGCCGGGTCAAGGTTGTGGATTTGGCCACCAAACTCCAAAGTTGCACCCGCTGCCACGGTGAACGACCCATTGCTGTTGCCGCCACCCTGAAGTTCCAGGCGTCCTGTTTGGATATTGGTCGTGTTGGAGTCGTTGTAGACCACATTTAACGTACTGAACCCCGTGCCCGCAGACTTCGTAAAGGTCCCCGTGTTGTTGACGATCCCGCGTTGGCTTGAACCGTTCCAACCCCAATCACCATCCGCAGTGATATCAAACAGCCCAGCATTGTTTATTACCGGTCCCGGCGTGCTACTCGACGTTGCGAGCCCGGCACCGCTGTACACGATTGTCCCCTGGTTATCAATCGTGCGGCGAGTCAACGTTTTCCCCGAAGCACCAGTGATGTTCAAACTGGTTCCGGCAACAATCGCAATCGTGCCAACGTCATCAACCACGCCACCGGACCAATTCATCACGCTATCGATTCGTATCACGCCTGTGCCATTGATCGTCCCGCTGACATGATTGAGGACATTGAAAAATACTGAATCTGGTGCAGTGTTACCAAGGGTCGAGCCGGTCACCGAAACAATCCCTCCTCCGGTCGTGGTGAGGCGGTCGACAAGAGTCTGAGTCCCCCCGGAAAGGTCCAACGTCGCCCCTAAAAACACGTCGACAGTGCCGCCGATCGACCCAGATCCGTTGTTAATATCGATCGTACCAGTTTGGACCTCAGTGATGCCCGTGACGTTGTATGTTGCGGTGAGGACGGACGAACCCGTCCCCGCCGTTTTTCGAACGATTCCGTTGTTTGTAAGCACCGGGCGGGCAGTAGATCCATTCCACGCAAAGTTTCCATCGCCCGCGAAATCAAATAAACCTCCGGCGTTGACCACAATCATACCTGGAGTCGGACTGCTTGAGCTGGTCAATCCCGTTCCGGTGTATGTACCGACTCCCAAGATGTCGATGGTCCGCTCGTTCAGGGTCTTACCTGCTGTGCCGCTCAAAACAATCGTGTCGTTGACACCCACAGTATTCGTGCCGGTTCCATTCTGTGTACCACCGGACCAATCAAAAGTACCACCGATAGTGACTGGTCCTGACCCTCCCATGGTGCCACCCGCTTGAGTACCGGTGACCATTGCTGGCGAGGCTCCGTCGAAGTTCACAGTGCCCGATGTCACGCTGGTGACACTCGGGCTGTAGGTGCCGAGAATGTTTGTCGTGCCAGACGTAAACGTCGCTTCTCCAAGTCCAGTCACGGCAGAAGTGGCGTCCAAATTGTGCGTTCCCCCACCAAAGTCCAGGACGGCACCGCTGGCCACCGTAAATGAGCCGCTGCTGTTTCCACCACCCTGAAGTTCGAGGAAACCGGTTTGCACATTGGTGACGCTGGAATCGTTGAACACGACGTTGAAGGCGCTCAAACCCGCTCCTCCAGATTTTTGTATTGTACCGGTGTTGTTAAAGACAACCCTTTGATTAGAACCATTCCATCCAAAATCCCCATCCGCGGTAATGTCGAAGAGGGACATGTTGGAGATTACTCCGGCCGGATTGCTGCTCGAACTGGTCAACCCCGATCCACTGTAAGTAATTGTCCCAAGATTTTCGATCAGATGTTGATTAAAGGTTTTCCCCGCCGCACCGGTAATGCCCAGGTTCGCGGACGCGACGATGGCGAGAGTACCGGTATTGCTGATCGTGCCACCAGACCAATTCATGATGCTGTCGATTCTGATAACACCCGTCCCTGCTATCGACCCATTGAAGAGAGACAAGACCTGAACGAACGCAGAGTCGCCACCGGTGTTGTTTAGAGTAGCGCCGGTTACTGTGAGATCACCCGGTCCACCGGTCGCCAACCCATCGACCAACGCGATAGTGCCGTTAGAAAGATCCAACACCGTGCCATTGAAAAGATTCACTGCGCCGCCGAGTGAACCGCTTGTGTTGAGGTCTACTGTGCCTGTCTGAACTTCGGTCGTACCGGTAGCGTTGTACGTCGCGGTGATCGTTGATGTGCCGGTGCCAGCGGTTTTCCGAACCAATCCGTCGTTGACGAAAACCGGGCGCGCGTTGGACCCGTTCCAACCGAAGCCACCGTCTCCGGCAAACTCAAAAGCACCTCCAGCATTTACAGATATCAGTCCCGCTGTAGGGCTACTTGAACTCGTTAAACCCGTGCCGTTATAGGTCGCTACCCCGTTTATATCTATTTCGCGTTCGTTCAGCGTCTTGGTGCCCGTCCCTGTGATAAGAAGAGTATCGGTCGCCGGTACAACAAGCACGCCGACACCGTTCATCGTCCCCGCTGTCCAGTTCCAGCTACCAACTATTTGAGTTGCTGCAACCCCACCCATCGTTCCCCCAACCTGGGAACCGGTAATAAAAGCAGTGTCCTGAGGCGCTGTGCAGTTGAAGTTCACCGTGCCCGCCGAAATCGTTGTCAGGCCGGGAGCGTAACTTCCTCCAACGTTTGTCGTACCCGACTGGAAACGAACCGACCCCATCCCCTGTACGGACGAAGCTGCGTCTAGGTCATGTGTACCGCCATCAAAATCCAACTCCGCCTGGTTGGAAACGGTGAACGCACCGAGACTGAAGCCGCCGCCCTCAAGGGCAACGCTGCCGGATTGAATCAGGGTGGCTCCAGCGTTGTCGAACACAACGTTGAATCGACTTTGTAGAAGCCCTGATGATTTCGTGAAAGTACCAGAGTTTGTTATCTGTGGTCGGGTGCCGGAACCATTCCAGGTGAAATCACCGTCACCCGCGATGTCGAATGTCCCACCGGCACCGATCGTGAAATGCCCGGCAGTCGGGCTATTGTTGCTCGCGAGGCCAATGCCGTTGTAGGTAACCGTTCCGTCGACGTAGACACCCAATTCATTGATGGTCTTGCTGGCGG
Organism: Gemmatimonadota bacterium; assembly: GCA_029262195.1. Lineage (GTDB taxonomy): Bacteria > Gemmatimonadota > Gemmatimonadetes > Gemmatimonadales > GWC2-71-9 > B16T1B5. The sequence goes on from JAJCZX010000032.1 coordinate 6,430, forward strand.
AGCCCGTGATTATCATCGAACCTGTGGGGCCAATTTGAATCCGCCCGGGCCTCACCAGATTCCCGGCAAACCAATTGAAGACCCCGTCAACGTGCAGCGTGTTGAGGCTGTTGACTCCGAGGGTACCTGACAGTATGTCGACAATCGCATTGGCATCAATGGTACTAGAACTATCGATCACGAGCGTCGCCGGAGATGCCAGGGAAAGACGCGGCGTACCTGAAGTAGAACCGACGTAGAGTGACGTAATGCTATCAGACGTGTTCACGGTCACTGTGTAGCTTCCCGGCAGGTCAATCGCCACCGTATCAGATGCTACGGGAACCCGGTTGAGGTCCCAGTTGGACGCAACGTTCCAATTGCCTCCAGAGGCATTTATCCACCGCAGCGATGCAGGTTGAACCACAAAAGGCTCGAACAGTTTCACGGCCGAAGGTTCTACAAGGACCGAGAGCGACCCCAGTCCTGACGTCCCGGAGAAATTGCCGGTAATCCCCGACGCTGTCAGAATGGTTATCGTATCGCCAGGCATGGGGGTATAGGCCAGCGTGACGTTCAACGCTCCCTGCAGGTTTACCTGACCGTTCACAGCCAGCACGTCGTGTAATCCGGTGGTTGTGTCGTTCACCTCAATATCGAAAATAGACGACGCGTCCAGATCGATGTCACCTACGACGGAAAGTGTTCCAGGAGACAGCCCCGGAGCCACCGACCCGCTAATTAGTACATTCGGTGAAGCCGATACGTCGAGCGATCCAATTCCTTCAAAGACCGAGCCTGGCTCGACAATAAATTCACTGTCTACCAGGAAGCTGGAGGCCAACAAGGTCAGAGTACCACTGGACCGGAAGGCGGTACTGTCAAGCGCAGGTTGTGTGAACGAGATCGTATCGTTGGCGCCGGTACCTACAGTTAGTACACCAAGTGGTCCGGTTTCAAATTGACTGCCTTTGGAAACATTGATATCACCCACCGACCACGTACCCGATCCGTTATTTACGAGGCGAATCCCGTCAAGCAAATTCTTGCCAGCTCCGGAAATGACAAGGACGCCACTGGAGTCGATGTCGATGAGCCCGTTCGCCCCCGCAATTGCCCCCCCTGCCCATACGAGCGCACCCTCTACAAGTAGTGTATCACTCGTACGAAGCGTGAAAACAGAATGGCTAATCACACCTGTCGGGTAAACAATTCCCCCGCTGGATCCAATTATCAAAGAGCCGCCAACCGTAACAACTGACTGCGGATTCTGGTTGGCTCCAAGCGAATCACCCACGATTAAACGCTTGACGCTGGTGGTTGCATCTACCTGCACGATCACGTTTGCGTCCAGGTCGACCACAGCGGTGTCCGCACTTCCGGGCGGAGTGCCCCGATCCCAGTTGGCACCAACGCTCCAGAGTCCGCCAGCAGCGTTGATCCATTTCACTATCCCCGTCGGGGTTCCGACCGTGACGGTGGCTGTATCAGCAACCCCTCCGGGTTCAGTGGCAACTATTTGTGTTGTTCCGACCGCGTTTCCTATTACAAATGCGGACTGGCCGAGTTGAGTTCCGATGGACGCAACGCTCGGGTCAAGGCTACTCCAGGTTATTGCGATATCCGAGATCAAGAACCCTGCTGAATCAGACGGGAGAGCGTTGATGACAGCGCTGTCTCCAACGCTCGCGACGGGCACCGACGCAGGACTCACGACAAAGATGGCAACCTGCTGACGAACGACAACGACAAGAGTGTCCGCCACCGGGCCCACCATCGCGATAAGCGACGTCGTACCGTTGCCCACAGCTCGAACAAATGCTGCGTTGGCGACTACGGAGTCTATAGCGACCACGCCTGGATCAAGACTGTTCCAGGTCACGACGGGGTTGGTAATGGGATTCCCGCCAGCGTCAAACGCCAATGCTCCCAGCCGGGCCGGGTCGCTGGCCAAATCGAATTCCGTTACAAGAACGCTATCCGGTAGTGGCAACGGCGGTATCGTATCCACTGCGGCAATCACCACGGTAGCGGCCCCGCCGAGTACGATGTCGAACGTGAGGGAAGTGTCGGGGGGAAGTTGACCGGACGTAGCTTCAAGCTGATATCCGGTGCCGATACTATCGATCATCAAGTCTGCAAATATCGCGACGCCGTTGGTCACC
>JAJCZX010000033.1 GCA_029262195.1 Gemmatimonadota bacterium
TAACTCCGTTAAGTAGCTTTTAGTCAAGTAGACGTACGTTTCCTAGGGCGGCGGGCGGATGCTCGCCGTCTGTTGTCCAGTTACTAGAAAGTCGCTCTGGCCGCAGTCGGGTTTTGTTTCAGCTCGGCAATTGACGACCAAACACCGTTTTGGGATCTAACGCGGAATCAGTGTCCCTCGTGGCTCAGTTTCGAGTGTCCCAGAAGCTTTCCCGGCATGGCGCCCGGCTTCCCATTCAAGCGAATGACTCGCTATATGAATCAGTTAGACAGCTGGGTTTGCCAGGCGCGGCCAATTGCGACCCTTCGTTTTGCTCAGCGGCTTGCCTTTAAAGGAGCCGTTGAAATCTTCTTTCTTGCTCAGTACCTGATAGACTATTCTGGCTATTTCCAGGGCAACCAGATTGCGAGCTATCCGTTCAGGCTTTTTTCTCCTTTTACGTCGATAGAAATCTTTGATCTCAGGGTAATACTGCATCGCTCTGACCGATGCGTGACTGAATGCCAGCTTCAGGTACTTGTTACTGGCCTTTGATCCAGATTTAATCCCGTCGAACGCCAAAGAGCTACTTGGAAGATTCAAGCGATGATACGCGCCGCCGCTGCGAGGGTGAGTGGCTTGGCCGCCGCGAGCAGTAGATATGGACACGTGGTGTGGGGCGTGAGTACCCTACGAGTATGAAGTATAGTGAGGATGTCGACACAACATACTTGCGATGTCCTGGAAACGCAGGGAACCCTGGAGAAAGGCAATGGCGATGAATAAGTTATTGGGAATAGCGGGGCGATGTTTTTCTGCGGCCGTTGGGCGGCTCTTGTTGGTCGTGACCCTGGGCCTCCCCTTTTCACTTGGTGCGCAAACCAGCGGGGAGGTGCCGGAACCATCCATTAATCTTTCTTCTCAGGTCACGGTTCAACGTCGGCCTGACCTGGCCCGGGTCAGACTGGTGGTTCGACATGAGAGGGTCACTGCGCGAGAAGCGGTCGAGCAAAATTCTCGCGAAGCGAACGCTGTCATAGCGGTCGTGGGTTCAACTGGCGTGGCCCGCGATTCTATCACTACTCCCAATTTTCAGGTGGGCCCGGTCTATCGGAACAGGCAGGGAGACAGGGAGTTGACCGGTTATTTCGCCACCACGGAGATAGCGGTCGTTGTGCGCGATCTTTCCGGCTTGGGCCTGGTTATCGATGCAGCGATGCAAGTCGGTGGAGTTCAGGTCCCGTCTATTGTGTACGGATTAGACGACCCCTCCGAAGCGAGGGCAGAGGCCTACACTAAGGCAGTCCGCCAGTTGCGGGCGGATGCCGAAGTAATTGCCGTCGCCGCGGGGGTGAGCGTCAAAGGGTTAGGTAGCATCTCGGCATCTCAGCTTCATGTGCAGCAGCCTCGTGCCATGGCCCTGTCGGTGCAGGAGGCAAGGGGACCGAATCTCGTCCCTGGCGAACTCGGCGTTAGCGTTTCAGTGTCAGCGACATTCCTGGTTACCGGGTTTGTCGATGAGCCGCCTAACTAAGCCCGCCAGTGGTGCAAGACGGCGCAGTCATGTCCCTCTGGACTCTGGGAGACACTCGACCCAGTTTCTATGAGGGCTCTTCCTGGAGCAACAATGAGATTTTTTTGGCGAATCGTTTTTTGCGTTTTCCTCCTACCCTATACGGGTTGTGATCTACGAACTCCATCGCGTTCGGCCGAGGAAGCTGCGACAGAGTTGTTAGCTATCTGGGAGTTCGGTGACACCTCGGGTATTTCAGTTTTATTCAGTGCGGACGCAGTATATGCTGATGTGCCCAACGACCGCGAACTGGTCGGGATTGAACAGATCACGGGTTATGTAACGCATGTTCATTCCTGGGCCAGCGACATCGAGATCGCGGTCCAATCGCTACGGGCAACCGGAGAGTCAGCGGCGATCGAGTGGGTTATGACGGGCGTCCAGGATCGCCCTATAAGAGGGATGATCCCAATGGCCACCGACCGGAGGTTTACGATCCAGGGCGTAACGTTAGTCGATGTTACGGACGGACGGATCCATCGAGCCGTTGATTATATCCAGGTGCTTCCGCTGATTGTCCAACTTGGCGGATACGTCACCCTTCCCGGGGGTGGTGTCCTTGGTGAGCCAGCGCAGAATTGATGCGGCACGCGGTATGGTGTTTGGCGATCAAAACCTGGCCGGAACAAAGTCGACTCGTTACCACTAAACTCCAAACGATCGTCACACCTATTTCGTCATTTATCAGAGAATAGCTTGTTGACCACCAAGAGTTTTGCCCCGTATTCAATTGCCCTGTTGACCCTTTGTGCCATTCCCGACTTAGGCGTCGCCCAGGAGAAGATGTTTAACGGCGTCTATGGAGGAGTAGAACTGGGACGCCAGAAAATCATCGGAGGCTCTTTTGTAGACGGAATCGATTTTTTGTCGGTGGCAAACCGCGCCGTGCTGAGTTTTCAGGCGGGCGTCCGTTACCAGTTCGGTTTCGGACTCGTAGTTGGCGTCGAGGGTAGCGCTGGCGTTCTTGATGGGAACCTGAGCCTGGACGATCCTCCACGGAGCCTGAATATTTCTTATGAAAATAGCGGGCAATCCACGTTGGGCGCGGTTATCGGGTTCACTCCGGGGTCCGTCAAAACATTGTTGGTTTTCACATATGTGTCAGAAGCTACCAGAAAATTCGATGTGACAATTCAGCAGGCCGGGATGGCGTTTCCGCAGCGAGACGAGCAAGGCATGTTGCGATACGGCGGTGGCGTAGAAGGCCATCTGTCCGGTCATTTGCATTTTCGTGCAACTGTTGGCTCCGGTCGCGCTGACTTCGGCAGTTTGCGAACCAACATCAATGTTAGCAGAGGTGTTGAGTTCGCTGCTAGCATGCTCTTTCGAGTCTGATTCCAGACCTGGAAATGCGAATCGATGACGTTGGCATTGAACCACCAGATCCACGACACGGGGGGAGCGGTGGCCAACGGTGGCCAAATTGTAGGGTTGAACTACGGACCTGGATTGAGGGGGTGTTGGATGAGATCGCTGAGGAATTGGGAAAAAACCTCGTGGGAATTTACTTGCACGGGTCGCTTGCCTCAGGTTCCTTTTACGAACCCAAGAGTGATGTAGACGTGTTGTTGGTGGTCCGTGGTCCGCTTGGCGACTCGGCACGTGAGTCCTTCGTTCGGCGATGTAAAAAAATCTCGCAGAGTCGCCCGTTAATTGGTGATTTGGAGTGCTCCGTCGTTCTGGAACGCTGGGTGCTGTCGGTGTCACACCCCACACCAATAGAGGTACAATATCCCGAGACCACCTCTTTGACTTCGTCTGACCTTGCCGTTCACTGTCAGGCAATACTTGAGAGCGGAATTCGTCTTCGAGGCGAATTGATCTCCCGTCTTTTCGGACCCGTTGATAAGGCGGATTTCGAGGATTCGATGATGGGCGATGTTCAATGGATTTTGGAAGAGGAAAATATTATCGAGACTCCGTTCTATGGCGTACTCAACCTGTGTCGGGCGTTATGGGTGTGGAGCGGACACTCTCAGCGACTAGCACCGTCCAAAGAGGAAGCGGGAAAGTGGGCACTTGGTTACGTCTCCGAGCCGCTTAGGGTTGTAGTGGAGGACGCCTTGAGGGCCTATCGAGATCCATCGCCCGTGACACCAGAAACGCGAAAAACGGCGGGACGAACCTGGAATCGAGCATCGTTGCTAGAATTCCGTGACCATGTTAGGAGTATCGTCGACCGATCGAGGCAACCGTGACTTGGCAGGGGCACTCCACACGTTGATGAAGAGCTTTTGCAAAACGGCCCGGTGGCTTCGGTTGATCATTCCTCGGCAATCGTCCTCCGAAAATCCTCAATGGGTGTTGGCGCACCGTGCGTTGGGACGAAAAGGTTTACCTCCAACTCCAACTCCTCCAACTTGTTGGCGAGCCAGATGAGGCTTTCATTTGGAGGGCCGTAGGAGCCGTCTTCCCGTCTGCTAAAATGGTCTCCCGTGTAGAGGACCTTCGATTCAGGAAAGTAGATGAGCAACAGGTCATCTACATGCGGGGTCGGTCCAACCTGTATGATACGCGCCTGCAACCCCTCATCTACGGTGAGTTCGTTTTCTACGACCTGAATTGACGGGTCCGCGCCCTGCAGGGGATTCGGCTGCAAAATCGATTGGTTCGCCACCATACGTCTGGCCTGGGTTGCTGTGTTTCTTCCGGTAACAAGAGTTGCGCCGTTGGCGACATATCCCCGGAATCCACCGAGATGGTCTGCGTGGTAATGTGTGGAAACCACGTAGCGAATCGGCTTGTCTCCAAATAACGATTGTGCCACGCCCGTTACAAACCTCGCCAGGATATCGGTCAGTGGCGCTTCGACGACCATCACGTGGTCCTCAAACTCGGCCAGCAGAATGTTGTAACTGTTTGAAAAACCCGAGAATAGCCGCATCGCGTAGAGGTGTTCGCCTACCTGCACCGGTGAGAACGCTGGCTCATAGGTGCCCAGCAGCGAGTCGGCGGGAGGCAAGAATAGGTCGGGGTCGAGGTCGTGGTTGAGCGAAACCTCGGCCAACGTCCATGTGGTGAGCGTTTCGCTGCCGAGTTTGAACGAGATTGTATGCGGGAATGTCACACCATCGACTACCTGATAGTCATCGTAGGACACCGAGCTGGTGACGTCTCCCAGAACTGGGTCGCCGACCACGCTCTCCCATAGCTGTGGCAAGTGGGTACTACGATCTATCGCCATGGTCACAATCGTTCCATCCCCAAGTGCGAATCCGAGCACGTCAGAATTCGTGTCACGACGCTCGCCAAGCCATCTCAACGATGAACGGTTGGAGAGAGCGGATTGCAGGAGTGAGGTGGGGACGGCCCTGGAAACATTTGAGGTTGTCCCTGACTCAACGATGGATATCTCCGTTGCGGACATTGGTGTCCATTGTCCTGTTATTTCGTTACGGAGGTACCCCTTGCCATTCACCAGTAGCTGCGTTGTCTCGAACCGCGCGCCTCCTCGGAAGTTCGCCTCGACACGGGCTCTGTAACTGCCCCCCTCTTCCCACGCGATTTGCCCGCGGCCGGTCTGTTCCGCCCAGGGGCCGTTCGGACCGGCACTCTGATTTCGTAGGCGAGTGTCCGCTTCGTACTGGAGGCTAGTCGATGCTATCGCCCTGAGCGCCTGTTGACCGCCCATTGCTTCGACGGTGGCGTTTAGCACACGATTGGCTCGGGTAAAGCTGGATAGAGTCCCGTAATCAGCCGTTTGGGGGTCGATTGTGAATGTAGCGATTGCCGCTCCGAAGAGAGATAGTGCGGTAAGGCGATTAATGTTCTTCATGGTTTCTTCCAGAGGATGTCGACTTGAGCCTACCCGGGCGGACCGTGCGAGAAACACCTATATCGCCCAATAGACAGAGTTAGGCGGCGAAATGGTATGTAGCCGTAGCGTGGAGGGCTTGAATTGGGCATCTTTAGGATGCTAAATCTCACCTTTAGAAAGGCCTGTGGGAGTCCATGCTGGACGAAAAACCACTCTACCTCTACGAAGAATTAATGCTCCTCGCCTTACGGGATAAAAAGGGGACGATCGCCGCCGACGGAACCGCTTTCGCCTACACTCTTGCGGCAGCCATTATTTCCGAGCTGATGTTGTCCGGTCACCTGAAGGTCGATCGGGTCAGGAAAAACAAAATCATGCTTGATCTCAAGAAGTCGACTCGCGTGCGCGATCCGATACTTGACGAGAGCGTGGAGAAGATCAAGAATGCGAAGCGGCGCGGATCGATTCAGACCTGGGTTATGCGTCTCGCGGGTCTGAAAAAACTCCGGCATCGTGCGGCACTGCAGCTCTGTAAACGCGGTATCCTGAAGGACGATGAGGAAAAAATACTCCTGTTCTTTACCCGCAAGATCTATCCCGAAATTGATTCCCGACCGGAGAAAGAACTGATTGCCAGGTTGCGCAAGGCCATTTTTGCGAAGGACAGGGATATTGAACCGCGCACGGCGGTACTGGTGGCGGTTGCCGACAAGGCGAAGGTGCTCCGCAACGTTTTTGACCCGGCTGATTTGAAGAAGCAGAAAGCCCGAATAAAACAGATCACCGCAGGCGATCTCACGGCGGCAGCCACCCAGGAAGTGATAGACGGAGTGAACGCGGCGATTATGGTCGCTGTCATGATTCCGGCGATAACCGCAACCACTCCCGCGTCATGTTGACAGGGACAGCGGAATAGTGGGGTTCTGGGAAGTAATCGCCATAATGGTGGTGGTTAACGGCGTCGCGACTGTGTTCAAATCGCGCGGACGCCACGGAGTCGAATCCGGTGAAATCGAAGAGCTGCGGCATCGGTTGGAAGAGCAAGGCGAGACAATTGCAGACGCTCAAACGGAACTTGCTGACCAAAACCTGCAGATGGAGGAACTACACGAGCGGTTGGAATTTACCGAACGCGTGCTGGCTCAGCTCAAAGATCGGCCTGAGATCGGTCCCGGTCATCAGTGATTTGTATCGCTACTGCGCCTGAAAAATCAGATCACCGGCGGAAGTGAAAACGTTTGTAACCACACCGGTACTCTCCGCGAAACCGCCAACCACACGACGAAAGCGGTTTCCGGGAAGAGTCCTCGGGCGTGGTGCGCGAAGCTGCCAGCGGTTCATGATCCAGGAATTATTCGGCAGTCTTTGGAATTCGTAGAACCCACCAGCAGAACCGTCGGGAACCCATCGTTCCAGGTTGGTATACAGGAATTCTAAATTCTGAAGTTCCAGTGATTCCTGCTCCAACCACAGAACTCCTTCTATGTCGGGCACATCGCGGTCGGTGGTTGGCGTGAAAGTGAGTCCCACCAGACTCGCAGTGTCATTTGTCGCAAGACCCCAGCAGTGTTGCTCGAGAAACGAGTCGGAAAAGAGAACTTCGGTGTCCGGGCCATAGTATATTGGGCCGCCGACGGCGTCCTGGACGAATCCTCTCTCGGCAAGGACATCTGGATCGACACTCTGGAACGGCCAACTGCTGAACCCTCCCACCGAGCCAGCTTCTTCTTCAAGGAGTTCTCCGAAAGCGTCCGTGATTCGCTTGGTGATAGTGGTCCGGAAACGATAAAGCCTGCGTTCCATGGTCCAACGGTTACTTGCCAGGGCGACACTCACCGCTTCCCACAATGCAGCTGTGGCGGCTCCATCGGTAGGCAACGATTCACACCGATTCTGCGAGGCCACAGTGATGGGAGGTAAAGTAACAAGGATCTGGTCGACTTCGATGGGAAGGTGATAAGGCGCGGACGTGAGTTCGAAATCCGGCGATTTCCATGGTTCATAACCAATTCTCAATACCCGAAGGTAATATCTACCGGGCCTGGGTGCTTCGACAACGTACCGCCCATCAAAATCGACAGGTGCTTGTCCGATTTTGAATCCCGACGTGTCGTACAAAATAACGAGTGCGCCGGCCACGGTTTGATCAAGTTGATCTCTAACCATTCCGTGGACCGTTTGTGAGTCAGCCCTGGTGCTCGCTACCAGAGTTGTTGTTGCCAGAAGTCCGAAGCCTATGCACATTGTCTTTCTCATCGGGTCCCCGTTGTGGTCTGAAGTACCTGTATGCTGACTATCAGTACAACCCCTTTATGCCGATCCTGGTTCACCCTTCTGCATTAAGAAACGGTTAAAATTCCGTTTCGATTCAAATGGAACTAATCATTCCAAACGGGTATTAGTCGGGGTAATCGAGTGGTTATGTCAAACTCGCATTTAACAGCGGCGGAAAAATGGACCAACCCAGCCTCAAACCTAACCAGTACCTAGTTTTGCTAGTACTCGGCTCCGGCGATCTCCACGCCTACGGCATCAAAAAGGAGATTGGTCGACGCACGGGCGGCACGGTTAGTATCGGTCCCGGATCGCTACACCGGTTCATTCGCCAGCTGGACGATATGGGCTTCCTGGAGGAGTCCGAGTTCAAGCTCGTCGACGGTCTTGACGATGAACGGCGTAAATACTTCCGAATTACTGAGGCAGGGCGGCAGGCTGCGAGGTCAGAAACAGCCAGACTTGCCGCTCTGATAGAAATGGCCAACGCTAACGACCTGGGGAACAGGTGAGTCGCCGGGCGGGCTTGTTGATTCGGATGTTGGTTTTTCTCTACCCGGCATCATTCAGGGAGCGATATGAAAAGGATGTGCTCGCCTCGCTTCGCGACGTGCTCGAAGAAGTCAGAACCCGTAGCCTGGTACCGAAGATTGTAGGAACAGCGAAGGCGCTGGTTGATTTCGTTGTTGCTGGAATTCTTGAGAGACTGACCGCTATCGTCCGCGTGTTGGGTTTTGGCGTAGCCGAGCACCCCGTCGCCCTGCATAGAGGATTTGGTACCGCTCCCCGTCTTGGAAACGCGATCCGGTCGCTGACTCGAAATCCTGTCTACTCTCTTGTGTCGTTCCTCACCTTGGCGCTCGGTATCGGAGCCGGAGCAAGCATCTTCGCGGTCGTAAACGCCGTGTTGCTTGAACCCCTGCCTTACCCGGAGCCAGAGCGAATCGTGACCATCTGGGAGCAAGACTTGGAAGCGGGGCCCCACGAACAAAATGTGGCACCACCGAACTTCTCGGATTGGACGCAGCAGTCGGAAACGTTTGCAGCCATGGCTGCAGTGGCGCGCGAAAGTTTTGTCCTGCCGGGGGCGGATGGTCCGACCAAGGTGTCCGGTGGTGAGGTCACCTCTGATTTTTTTGCTGTTTTTGCTACCGTCCCGATCGTGGGAAGAAATCTCACGTCCGGCGATTCCGAACAGGGGGCCAGTCCGGTTGTCATGATCAGCCACGGATTCTGGCAGCGCTGGTTTGGTGGTGATGCCGCGGCTGTGGGGCGCGATTTAGAGATCGATGGTGGGTTCCGTCGGGTAGTCGGGGTGTTGCCGGAGTCTTTCGAGTACAACGGTCCGGGTGATCTGTGGGTGCCGCTTGTCATTCCCGATGATCAACTTTCCGACAACTTTCGCGAAGCCAGGTACCTGACGGTGGTTGGTCGTCTGGCAGCTGATAGAACAACCTGGCAGGCGCAGCAGGAACTTACGCGAATCGTTCACAACGCGAGAGGTGAAGCGTCTGAGCGGCGGTGGGGTGTCGTGGTCAAACCATTGAAAGATCACATGGTGGGTGATGTGGCAACTCTGCTGTGGCTAATAATGGGTGCGGTTGGGGTTCTGGTGGTTGTCGTCAGTGCAAATCTTGCTAACCTTGGGATTGCGCGAGCGACAGCGAGGACTAACGAGATGTCTGTACGTTTGGCTCTCGGAGCTTCGCGTGCCAGAATTTTCGTTGAGACTCTTACCGAGAACATCGTTCTGTGCGTTGCTGGCGGTGCGATGGGATTGCTGGTCGCAGCATGGGCGGTCCGACCTCTGGTCGCAATGGCACCGGTAACCATTCCGCGCCTTAATCAGGTCGCGGTTTCATGGGAGGTTGCAGGGCTGGTTTTTTCACTTGCCCTTCTAATAGGGTTTCTATTGAGTCTTATCGCGACCCTCCGGATCAACTACCGAAGTCCGGCGCTGGTATTGCGCGGCGAGTCGGGGGCCACCTCACCCGGACAGCGGCTCCGTTCAGGGTTAATCGTGTCGGAAATTTCTCTGTCTCTCGCTCTGCTTATTCTTTCCGGGTTGCTGACCAAGAGTTTTTTGAAATTGGCCTCGGTAGATCCCGGGTTTGTCGCAGAGGGTGTTGCGACAGGGTTTTTGTCTTTGCCGGACGATCGTTTTCCAACTGACGAGTCCAAATTGTCGTTCTTCAATGATGTTCTTGCTGCAATGGAGACGTCGCCTGTTGTAGATGCGGTTGGTTTCTCGACAAATCTTCCGATGGCTGGTTCCAACATGAACTTCGGATTCAATCTCGAGTCCGACGAGGACAAGGGCCGCGGAGCACTGGTGGCTGAGTTTCACGCGGTTAACCGTGGCTACTTTGAGGCGCTGAGTATTCCCATTGTGAGTGGCACTTCCTTCTCTCCCGTGGATCAACGTGGGGAGTTTGGACCGATTATTATCAACGAAACTTTCGCCCGTACCTATTTCCCCGGGCGAGATCCGCTCGATGAACGGATCCAGATTTTTTCGGATGAGGGATATACCTGGCGCACCATCGTGGGAGTGGTCGGGGATCTCATCCACGGCGGTTTGACCTCCGATCCCAAAGAGGAGGTCTACATACCAATGCAGGATCTGGTCTGGGGTTTCAACAACCTGGTTGTCAAAACCGCTGCCTCGCCCCAGGAGCTGACGGCGATCGTCCGCAACATCGTCGCAGAACTGGATCCGGGCCTCCCAGTGGACCCGATGGTGCCTTTCGACAGGTTTATCGATCGCTCTCTTGCTCCCTTGCGTTTCCAATCGTTGTTGTTCGGCCTGTTTGCGGGTGCCTCCGTGACTCTCAGCGGGATTGGCCTTTATGGTTTGATCGCGTTTGTGGTGGGTTCAAGAACGCGCGAATTCGGGATTCGGGTTGCCCTGGGCGCACAATCGGGACGGGTCATCCGTCTGGTGTTGGGGCAGGGAACGCGGCTGATGGTTGGCGGACTGATAATCGGCCTGGCATTGGCGGTGGGGGTTTCCAGTTTGATTTCAGGGATGTTGTTTGAAGTGACTGTGGCAGATCCTGCGGTATTCGCCTGGGCGGTTTTCGGAGTAGCCCTGGTCTCGATCGGTGCTAGTCTGGTGCCGGCGTTACGAGCGGGAAAAACCGATCCGGTGAAAACGTTGAAAACGGGTTAGTGGCCCATCTGGACGCCGCCCCCACCACAGACCATCTTTGTTGAGGTGCCAGGATCTGGCTGGGCCGGTTTTTTGTGTTCCCTGTCGTGAAACCTGAGCGCCGGGGATGGGGTAAAAGACGTGTAATACATTGGTGACTTGGCGTGGCAAAAACCTCCTGTTTTTTGGTAGTTCTGGCTATAAGTTGGTTGGTGGGCTGTGGAAACGGAGCCGAGCCCCTTCCCACCGATGCGTCTGCTCCTACCGTGAGTGAAATCCTCCAGTTGGCCCCCGACTCTGGCGGATTCGGATTCGCTCAAGTGTTTGTTACAGCGAAAGATTCTGGAAATGCAATTGATCCTAACGCTGCCACGTTGCGGGTGCTCAGCGCGGGCAAACCCGATGTCGTCGTCCCCGTCAGCGAGGTCTGGCAGGACACACTTATCTTCCGTGAGCAGGAAGACGATATGTGGGCTGCCGGTAGCAATACGCTTCAAGTTAGTGTCGGCGATGGTGCAGGGAACGTTGGCCAAGCATCCGGGACCCTCCGACTCCCCCGTCTTGTGTGGGGTAACACCATCAATGTGGCCCTGGCCACCGAGTCTGCCGGAAAATTTTTCACCTGTGGAGACGATCCGCGGCTTTTCAGAACGATGGATGGTGTCATGACCGCATTTGACCCGTCGACCACACCTCCTCATTTGATGGATGCTGTTCACAATCCTTATCATCATCCTCTGATAAACGGTGGGGGAGGGAAGGATGTTTTTTGTGGGGTGGGTGATTCGGTTATGCTGGTGGGCAGTATACCTGGCCAGCGCTTTGATCGCCGGTTGAACCGGTGGTTGGATCCCGTACTTAGTGATACCCTCCCTTTGTTTCATGACCCGATAGCCAACTCGCTAAGCTCCCAAGATCAGTTCTTCACGTTTATTCCCTGGGGTTTCGATCAATTGACTCAGATGGAGATACCGGGTGGAATTGGGTTGTTCGATCGCTCCACGAATTCGTTTGTCCCCGGCTGGTTCCTTGAAACCCGTGGTGCTGCTCTTATCGCACCCGTCACTGCGGACAAAATATATTTAGCGGGGTCGGGGTCCGGCAGCTTTTCGGTTCTTGTCTCAGTCGATGCGGCCAATGGGGCTGTTGCGAATGAGATTTCGGTTCCGGGTAAGCAACCGGGGCAGGTGGCTGGAGTAGCGTTCGGGCGTGGACGGCAAAATGCGTATGTCCGTTTCAGCGGAGGTTCGTCCGGCGGAGGGATCGGCTCGATCAATACCGAAACCGATGTCGTCGAGAGCGCAGACATACGGGTCGGATATTCGGTGCACGGGCTAGCTGTTGATTCAGCGGAAACGTTGCTGTTTGTGATGTCAACGGAAGTCAGAGGCGACTCGGTTTACGCCTATTATTCTCTGCGGAACCCTCAAACCTTTGGAGTGATGGAAACGATTCTTCGAGGTCGCGGAAGGTTCCTGTTCCAGGCAGTGTCGGCCGACGAGACGTTCCCCTGGTTCGCTCCCAACGGCAGGATAATCCTCATTCCTCGGGAGGGTGACATAGATGTCTTTTATGTCAGGAACTAGACGCAGCGTTTGCGGCTTGGCGGCGGCAGTGTTGTTGGTCACGGGAGGGTGTCATGACGCTCCTGTCCAGGCCCCGCCGGGTGGGAGGATGCACCTGTCCAGCCATCACGTGTTGGGAGGGGATTCGGTCATTCTCATCGGTCAGGGTGTTTCCGCGCTCTACCAGTTAGGCGATGCGGGCGTAACTAGCGACGATACTCTTTCCCTCAGTTTCGGTCCGTACCGTATTTCTGAGTTCTATCGTGTTGGTATCGATTCGGTCGGCTTTGTTGTCTCCGATACGACGGCGACCGGGACGTACCCATTGATTGTGAGGAAGGGAGGTGAGGTACTTTTGCTTGAGAACGACGCCCTTCACGTCTCAGGGTTTACTTCCTACCTCGAGCGGACGGAGGACTTTCTGCTCTCTGCCTTGAGAGAATTCAATAATCGGGCAATCGGATTTGATCGTGGCGGTGAGGTCGTGCTAATTGACCCTGAAACTCTTTTGGAAACTGGCCTTGGAATTGTCAGTTGCGGCTCCGTCTTCAGCCTGGGTGTGGGGTTGAGTTTTCGGCCGGGTGGTTTCCTGGTCGGGAACAACGGATGTAGGCCCACGGCGGTGACCTACCAGGTGCTAGCTGGCAAGATTACCGAAGTGGATTCCATTCCCAATTGCGGATGGTCAGCCCCCCGGCATTTGGTTGAGGTCGCTCCAGGAGTTTGCGTCATTCGGGAAAAGCGGGGGCTCTTGTTCGAAGGGGAATTCTTACGCTACCTCAGTACTCAGAGTTGGTTGATGAAACTGTCCCCTAACAACAGGTGGGTCGTTCCTACTAGCTCGTGGACTTTCTTCGAGAGGGCTTGGCCGCTCGTGAAATCTGTACCGGGTGAGGGACGTTTCCTTTTTCCCTTTCCCGAAGCTGGGCGCCTGAATGCGGCCGAATTTACAGCCGACGGAGATACGCTTTACTACGCGTCTTCCAGCGATCACCATCCCGACTATCTCGACGTGCTTTCTCTCAATGAAATGAAATTGCTCCGTCGACGGGAGTTGGCGTTGGCGCCCCTGGCTCTTATCGTTGACCCACTCGACGCTCAAACGCTTTTGATGATCAGTGAAGAGTTAGTGGATTCGGCAATCAGCGCTCAGGACGGAAACAGGATTCGCTGGGACTTTTCGAGTCGGAAGGTGCTAGAACTGATCGATGTGTCGACCCTGGAGACAGTGAAACGAGTAGCAACGCCGGTCGCTCCGATGTTGCCCCCCTCAAGTCGGTGGACATCCGCGACTCCAATCAGAGCAAGGAACAGAGCGGTGTACTTTATTGAACCGTGGGGGAATCAGCGCTGGCGGTTTGACATAGAGCGCTGATTTAGTTCCTTGACGCCGCCTTGACGGCATGGCGCCATCATTGTGTCGACCGAAAGGGAGACTCCAATGGCGCTTTTATCGAGGGTTCACAGTAGGACGGCCGGTATGTTGTGTGGCGCGATGTATTGCGTGGTGTCAGTTACAGGATGCGGAGCCGGATGGCGTCGCGTTTACCACGCCAGCGCGGGTCCTGCGGATGGTCAACAACAGGCCCAAGTTTGGCAGCGTGGTGAATACACGCGGTTGCACGCGGTAGAAATCCGTGACTCCGTTATCTCCGGCGTCCATTTCATGAGTCCGACCAACTGTGTGTCGTGCCGGGTACTTTTCCCATTGGCTCAGGTTGACTCCATCCGATTCGGGACTCCAGAGCAAGGATTTTTCAGGGGAGTTGGCCTGGTGTTTTTGGCGATGCTGGGCCTGATCGCCGCGATCTGCGGTGTGGGAGGGGGGTGTTATTATGATTAACGCCTCAATAACTAAATCCTTCGCACTTTTGCTGCTCGCAGTTGTTTGCGGACCGTCGCCGTTGGAATCGCAACGCAGGAGGCCAGGGCCCCCCCGCACGGGTCAAGTAGTTCGTTGGGACACCATGAGCGGACAACGCGGGGCCGGCAGGATCGCAGAAGACTATGAGCCAGGGTCGGGAATACTGATCTTGTGCCCGCAGTTCAAATCATGCACCTCCGGCTTCGATCCAGTTGATCCCGATACTTTGGATTTGTCTACGGTGGGAAGTCTTGAGGTGCAAGTCCGAGACGGCACCGTACGAGGCGCCAAAATCGGAGGATTGGTCGGGGTGTTGGTGTTGGGGTCGTTGGCTCTGGGGTTGAGCGGCTTGAATGACAGTGGACCCAACACGCTTGAATATGCCATTGGGGTGACGGTTGGGTCGTTACCGTTCGCTCTGGTCGGGGCGCTAATAGGGAATACTGCGGATGTCTGGCGTCCCCTGAGAATGGAAAGAGATTTTCGGTAGGCTCACTGGCGCAGGTCAGGCCGGTTGTTTACTTCGCCGGGTGTACTGAAACAAAAACAAGGCGCTGAGGATAAGAGTCGCAGTCCCGCCAATCGCCAGCGCCATCGAGTTCCCACCAATTGAAACCAGAGGCTCGGCAAGGAATGCGGAAAGGAATGATCCAAAGAACAAAGACATCGAAAGCAATCCCACAGCTCGTCCTCTGACTTCGTCAGGTGCCTTGTCGGTGACCCACATGTTCAGGTTGGGGAACGCGAATCCTGCTCCTAATCCTGTTATGCTGATACCCACCGCCAGAGTCACTAGCGAGGTTGCCACCGACATCAGCCAGAAACCCGCCCCTACTATCGCAAACAACCCGACGAACAAAGTCTGAATGTCCAATCGTTTTCGAACGGTGGCGTAAAGCGCACCGGCGGTTGTACTGAAAAGGGTCGAAAGCGCCAGTGTTGCCCCGACCACCGCATTTGATACTCCCAGTAATTCCTTCATGTGAAATGGGAGCACGACCGGCATCATGTAAAAGACTGCCACATAAAAAATGCAAACCATATAGATGTTCCAGCATGGCTTGAGATCTTTCAGCGATCCGGAGTCCTTGTGCAGGTGACTCCGATCCGGTTCTCTGATGAAAAGGACTATTAGCAGGAGCACAGCCAGACCAAAGCCGTAAAACAGAAACGGCAGCCTCCAGTGCACATCTCCCAGAGTGCCGGCAGCTATAAGAAACACCATTCCACCTGCCGCCATAGTTGCGGCCTGGTACCCCATCATTCGGATACGGTCATCCGAATGGTAGTAATCCCCGATCAAGGAAGTTGTCGTCGTGAGCACCCCGGCAATACCCAAACCAAGAACCAGGCGGCTGACGATTATTGCGTAAATAGAATCGAGGAAATATCCGGCCAGTCCGCCTATTGTGAAAACCAGAACTGAAAATGTGTAGATCTGTTTGCGGCCTTTGACATCAATCGCCCATCCGATCAGCGGAGCCGCAAGTACCGTGGTGACCGCCGGGCTGGTCAGGACGAGGCGCGAAAGCAAACTGATATTGGGGACCGAGGCGAAATGCGCTGCTATTTCCGGAAGCAGCGGCGCCATCGCGGTTCCTGAAAGAACCGGTAGAGTGCCTGCCAGGAGGAGGGTGTATTTTGCCGCAGGCGGGGGAGAGTTCTTCACCCCAGAAATGTAACTCTCAACTTCCAACGTCTAACTTCCAACTTACAGTGCGCCAGGCAGGATTCGAACCTGCGACCTTTCGCTCCGGAGGCGAACACTCTATCCAGCTGAGCTACTGGCGCGTACGGGGGATTGAGGGGAACCAACCGCTCCCCGCTCCCCGCCCTCCGCTCCCTTTTTGTCGAGCGGAGTCTCAATCTCTACAATCATGGTGAAAGTTCAAGCCTTGGAGATAAATTTCTCCAATTGGCGCCCGTCGGTGGAGAGCAGTTCTCTCACGCGTTCGGTGTTCACCGAGGCAACGATGATATCGCCGATCTCGGTGGTGACAGAATCGAAAATCCCCAGTTTGTCCTTCATTCCTGCCGCTTGTTTCTGATTGTCGTCGGTAGGGGTGACATAGTGAACCGAGACCACATCATACCGGTGGATTGCGAACAGGTGCATCAGGGTCATCAAACGCTTCTGTCGCAGATCCTCCCGGAAATTGTTCTGATCGCGCACCGACATGATGTGGCGGTCGCTACGGTCCAGGATGTGTGCGAACACGATATTGGCGAATATTTCGCCGTCCTTGCCTTCAATCCTCAATTCCAGCAGGTCAGAGCCCGGTGAGTGGGGCCTCAACCTCACCGACATTTTTTCCGTGATCTTGTAGTGTGTGGCCCAGGCGTCCAGCCAGCCTTCCAGGACTGACGGTGGAACTTCAGTCTGAATCATGTGCTGGAATTGAGTGGAGCCTTTGCCCATCGCTTTTGTTGTAGCCGTGCGACCTGACGAAGCTGTCAGCGCTCCATCGATGCGGGGGCCGCCTACCAGCGTTTGCGGGGTCTTATAAGGCGAATTCAGGAGCCGCAATTTCCTCTGCAGTTTAGCGAGGGCGAGCATCCCATTCTCGTTGAGGTCCGCCGCGAATTCCTCGGATGCCAGGCCGTCTACCTGATGCCCGCCATAGGTGATGAAATTGAAGACGAAACCCAGTTTACCAAGTTCTTCGGGAAAGGCTTTCATCTCTTCGTCCGACATTCCCGTTGTGTCCCAACTGAATGATGGTGAAAGATTGTAGGCCAGCATCTGATCTGGGAATTTCGCATGGATAGCTTCGGCGAAAACCTTCGCGTCCTTCAGATCAGCCGTCTTCGTCTCCATCCACAAAAGGTCCGCGAACGGTGCCACCGCCAGAGATTTGGCGATGGAGTAGTCGATGCCTCCCCGAATCTGATAGAAACCCTCGAGAGTACGGGCGGGTGACGCGTCCCAGTGAGGTTCTAAACCAAGAGAGTTCGCCTTTTTCTTCGCCTCGTGGTAAGAAGCCCTCGCGGCAAATTCGAGCCAGGCCTCGGGGGTAATACCGAGGTCCTCGCCCTCCTCGGTGCGGAACACGATCCGATCTGCCACCGCTTCCCCGTAAGTTTTGATGCCGGCCTCTTCTTCCCAGACTCCGACGAATTGTGACGAAATCGAGTCGAGAGTTTTTTCTAGGTTGGTCTCTTCTCCAGATTTTAGAGCTGCCAGTTTCTGGTCGGCGAAATCGAGAATCCCGTGTGATTTGAGCCAGTTGTGAGCCTCTGCATATTCAGCGTCTGGTACGCGGTACAACAGGTGGCCGTTGACGTATTCGTTGCCAGCTTCGTTGATGTATTTCAGCATCGCGAGGTGGCAATACTTGTAGTGTGGAACGCTCGGGTTCGTAGCACCGAGGACAAAGGGATGATCTCTGTCGTCGTTGGCGCTCTCAAGCAGAGTAGCCGACTCGGCGTCGGTGCGCGCCACGATGATGCCCGGCACCTCCATAACGTCCAGCTGGAAGCGAGCCGTGTTTAGACGCTTGATCTGTTCGTCAACCGGGACTAACACCTTCCCTCCCTGGTGTCCACATTTTTTTGTGCCCGGTTTCTGATCTTCGATGTGGTATCCCGTGACCCCGACTTCCACGAAACGCCGTATGAGGTTTCTCACGTGGGCGTCGCCTCCGTGCCCCGTGTCCGCATCAGCAATAATGAACGGCCGAAAATCCACCTCGGGGGCGTTGGCACGCTCTTCGTCGGTCATTCGCGAACGGGCAAACGTCTGGTTTTTGTCTGCAGCCAGCAAAGCCCTCACCAGGCTTGCCGCTTCGTCCGGCACCTGACTGAGAGGGTAACTTGCGAGGTCCGATCCCGGGTCTTCTTCCTTTGATCCTTTAGCCGATGTGGCCCAACCGCCGAGGTAAATCCCCCTGATGCCGCTACGAACCATTTGAACGGCCTGTCCCGGAGAATAGGGACCGAATGTTGTGATGGATTTGCCCTGTTTGAAAAGATCCCTTAATAGATCGAAGAACCCGGCCGAAGCGTTTTTCGCTATCGAATAATCGCGGCGAATGGTGCCGCGTTGTTCGACGACCTGGCGAGGCGAGTAGAGCCTCGTTACTCCGTCAAACCGTTGCGTTGAAAACCAGGCTGCGGTGTCGGCGACTTCCGTTTCAAATGCATCCATGGTACGATCCTCGTTAGGGAGTGGGGAACGGGGGGTGGGGAGCGGGTGAACCGCACCTGTGCCCTCCTCCCAACTCAATTGAAGTCCAGGTTCTCCGTTATTCGCGTTCCGTCGGCTCCAAACGCCTTCATATATCGCGATATTCGTTCTTTCGCTTTGTCGAGTGATTGGTTGTTCAGGTTGATGTTCAACAGGTCGACGTACCAGGGAGCCTTGGTGTCGCTGCGCTGGTATGCTCTTGCGATTTCTAGAACTATGGGCAGGGTCGTATTTTTGGAATTGTCGTGAACGTCTTTGTCGTCGGCTGCAAGGAGCTTTTCGTATTCTTCGTCCAACAGTCGGTTAAACAATTCCATGCCGAATACATCGCCCGCTTTGACCCCGGTCTCTTCGTCGTCTTCGGTCATGCGGGCTTCTTTGTGAATCCACTCCCAGAGGATGCTCATGCGGATTTCGCCCGTCGCCATATCCTCCATGAGATACAGGATGTCATTATTTCCGAAGGAATCGGCGGGCTTCAGAGCCGCAGCCTGAAACCCCTGACTGAAGGCGTTGCCGTACTGGAGCGCGACGCTTAAGAGATTGCGTGCGCCCCGAATGGTTCTCGGGGCGTCTTCCAGGAGCGTCAGGCCTCTGGCCTCCGCCGGCCCGTGTTTGAGGGGCGGGAATTCTCTCCTCAACTGGTTATCATCGCCAACCTCTTCCCAGACCGGTCGTACGATGTGAACCATTTTCCAGTGGGCCACCCACTTGCCGCTTGCGCCTTCACTCTGCTCCCGCCTGGCTCCCGCAACGGCTTTTTCCATAGAAGCCGCGACACCCTCTTTCGATCCGACGGGTATGTTCGGCTCCATTCCTCCTTGCCATAATGCGCAGTTGCCGTCGGCGTCCAGCGTATTCACACACCGGCGGGCCCGGTCTTCGTAGTTCTTCATGTATCCGTACGTCATCGAAATTGCTTCGATGTTCGGATTGATGAACCCTTCATCCCATGCCATCGCGTCCGCTACACTGTTTATATAATCCCATCTTCCGGTGTTGTAGCCTACAAAGTGGGGACCCAGAGCAGCTCTAATTTCCATCAGTTGGAAAGTGGCTTCGAGTTGTTCCACAAGGACATAGACCTTCACAGTACCGATCGGGAGTTCGAGGTGATCTTCGAGGAGTGAAAGCAGCTGGTTCCAGAAAGCAGCTTCTTCGGCCGTCTGGATTTTCGGCAAGTAGAGTACGATGGACGAGTTGGTTTCTTGCAACCGTTCGTAATTGTTGACGACGTAAAGCGTTGTGTCCACGATCGACGCCGAGAGCGCTTTTCCCCCGACGCGGATGTGTCGATCGTCAAGGTGAAGACCTCTGGCTCGAAAGATCACCGTCGTAAAATCGAGTTGTTTCTTCCAGTCGGCGATGATTTCGCGGCCCAAAAACCCATGGGCCCACTCGTTCATGCTCCGGGAGACTTCTTCCGCAATTTTCATGAAGCGCGGATCGCGATCGATGGCGAGCTTGAGATTGCGCTGGTTGTCGAGGGACATCGACGCCACCTGACCGAGAGCGTCTTCTCCGTCAAACATCCAGCCGTCGGCTCCGGAGAGAAGAGCGTAGGCGACGTTTCTGAGGCTGGATTTCAACTCGGCGTGGGGCTTTGTCGCGGGCCCGGTTCCCTGAATCCATTGGCGTTGGAGATCGTGTGGAATTTCGGAACCCCTGAATTTCCCGCTTCGAGCATCTTTCACGGTCAGGGCTGTGCCTGGAACGACCGTTCCAGGGTCAAGAAAATCGATGGATTTGCGGCTGGAAAAACGATCGGCTCGCCGACGTATTCTGCTGTTCATTAAATCGGCTTGATCCGCATTCAGTGCTGACATGACTGCGAGCGCAGACAACGCATCAAGCGTGTAAACGTCGTGATATTGGGTGGCCAACCCGTCTCGGATAATCAGCTCTGTAGGTGCCGACGGCTCCAGGTCGGCGTCGGGCGAAGAACTCATATATTTCTCTCTCGGCTGGTTGCCGCGGAACGATATTTTAAGATGTCCCTCCGGGTCGAAATGTGTAAGAGGGGGTAAGGAAAGTGTGACTTCGGCCGTAGGCGGGTACTAGATGCAGAATTTTGGAGTATATTCGACGCCGATCCCCCGATTCAATCCCTCTGAACAGGAACAGGCCAGATGTTACATGCGGTAGCCAGAATATTCGAGCGGAATAAGAGGACTTCTAGTTTGATCCACATTGCGGTTGTCGGCCTCTTTCTGCTTCTGCCGGTGCCGGTCTCGGTCCAGGCTCAGGACGTTACTACGGTCATTTTGGTCCGGCATGCCGAAAAGGTGCGGGACGGTGGTGGAAGAGATCCAGACCTTACCGCCCAGGGTTACGCCAGAGCCACCGAATTGGTTCGCGTTCTTTCCGACATGAATATCGCGGCTGTGCATTCCACGCCGTTCATCAGGACCCGTGAAACCGCGCGCCCGGTAGCCGAGCACTTCGGGTTGGAGATAATTGAAACGATGCCGACAGGCTCCTTTATCGATGGTATGGCTCGCACGATAAAGGAGAACCACCGGGGTGAAGTTGTGCTCGTTGTGGGGCATTCCAACACAACGCCATCCCTGGTCAACGGCTTGATTGGAACATCGATCCCTCAAATCGATGACGACCGGTTTGATGATCTTTTCGTTGTTACGATTAACTCGGACGATACTGGGAGTTTCGTGAGGTTGAAGTACGGGGAGCGGTGAGCTGGGAGCTGGGAGTGGTTTGGTCAAATCACGGCCTCACTCACTCAGTCGAGTGATTCTCGGGCTGCGGACAAAAGTATCCCGGAATGGGCCAGGGGTTATTTCCACAGAGGTAACTAGCGGTAGTGGGGGGTAAATCGTTCGCGGGCGTACAGTGCCGGCACGGCACCTGAGGCTCTCGCTTTTTGCCAATGATTCGCCAGGAACAGGCCTGCTTGATTTGTGTATAGCAATGTTGGTACTATAGCAACGCTAGTCATTGAGGGGAGCCTATGGCAGGATCGACACTTGGCGAGTTCGAGCATCACGTAATGCTGGCTGTTTTGCGGCTTGGCAAGCGGGCGTATAGCGTGAGCATATTCAGCGAACTCGAAACCCAACTGGGCCGGGGGATTCAGTTACCCGCTGTGTACGTTGCATTACGGCGGCTGGAGAAAAGGGAATTGGTTTCCTCCCGACTCGTCGTTCCAGACGAAGACAAGGGAGATGCGAGACATCCTCGCCGCTACGTAAAACTCACCGACGAGGGTCTCCATCGATTGAAGAAGTCGCGCGACGGTTTCCTTAAACTCTGGGACGGCGTGGAAGCTCGACTCGATGCCTGAACAACCTCCCCGCTTGGGAACCAAAATCCTGGCTGTGCTCACTGCGGGCAATAGAGAGTTTGCAGCCGATCTCCACTTTCTTTATCTGGAGCGATGTAATGCGGTAGGTGGGCTACGCGCCGGCCTATGGTATTGGAAGCAGTTGATCTGGTTTGCCCTGCTTCGCCCAATCTCGCCCGGTAATCTCCATTCAGGAAACAAAAGGAAAGCCTCTTCCATGGACCACCTAATTCAGGATATCTCGTTTTCACTCCGGTCACTGTTGCGCCAGAAGAGTTTCGCCGTCGTCGTCTTGCTAACTCTGGTTCTGGGTATCGGGATGAACACAGCCATCTTCAGTATCCTGTATGGCGCCCTGTATCGACCGCTGGAGTACCGATCACCGGAGGAACTCATACAGGTTGGTCGTACTCGAACCGAAGTGGCGAATGCGCTGCTGCCTGTGTCCATCCCCATGTTCCTTGACATGCAAAGCGACCTGGGCAGCCTCGCAGGATTCGAAGCGTACACCGGTTCGACGGCTTTGCTCGGCATCGGATCTGATTCCAAACTGGCTCAGGGCACACGGGTGACGGGAGGAATGTTCAATCTTCTGGGCGTTCCGGCCCTTCTTGGGAGGGGGCTTGTCCCTTCGGATGGAGACCTGGGGTCTGAAAAAGTCGTTGTTCTCAGCGACGAGATGTGGCGCTCCAGTTTCGGTTCCGACCCGTCCATCGTTGGCACGGTTGTCAATCTATCGGAAGAGCCGCATACCGTTGTCGGTGTGATGCCGGCAGGATTCAAAACCGGAAACGGTCTTTTCTGGGTTCCGTTCCAATGGACGGATGAACAAAAATCCACGAATCGGGGCAGTAATTTTCTGAGAATCCACGCCAGAGTACCGGACGGCAGCGACCTCACCCGGATCAGCGAAGAGCTGGACGTGAAGTGGCGGAACCTTGGTGCGCGTTTCCAGGACTCCTACGATGAATCGGGTATGGCAGCGATGCCGTTGCTCGACTATAAGATGCGCCGTAGCCGAGGGGGGCTCACGATGTTGGGAGGCGCTGTAGGGCTCGTGCTTTTGATTGCCTGCGTAAACGTGATTAATCTGCTGATGGTGAGAAACGAGGCGAGGCAAAAAGAGATTACGGTTCGGGCCGCCCTGGGCGCTTCGCGTGCTAGAATTGTCAAGCAACTATTGACCGAGAGTTTTGTGGTCTCAGGTGTTGGCGGAGTGCTGGGAGTGGTCACTGCTGCGATTGCACTGCGAGCAATGCTTCAAATGTTTGGAGACCAGATACCCCGTGCCGACGAAATCGGATTGGATAGTTCGGTCTTGTTGTTCTCCGTTGCACTGACGCTCATCACCGGCTTGTTGGTGGGTATCGTACCGGCAATGCGCGCGGGTGGCGGATCTGACCAACTCCGAAGTTCTCGCGGCGCCACCGGACGCGTGTCGTATCTCCAGCGAAGCCTGATCGTTACCGAGGTGGCACTGGCACTCATGCTTGTGACCGGCACGGGGCTACTGGTTAAGAGCTTCTGGGTCGCCACCAGTGCCAATCTGGGCTTAGCGGCTAACAACATTTTGGCAGCCAACATTTTTCTTCCGAGCGCCAAATACCCGGACGGAGAGCAAAGACGGTCATTCTTCACTGAGCTTAAGGAGCGCCTTGAAGCGACTCCCGGCATAGAGGGCACCGCCATGACCAGTATGGTACCGATACGGAACTTCGGGTTTAATGTGAATCGAGTCGAGGTCGACGGCGAGCCTGATCGCTTCGCTACCTTCGTCGAGTTTCGCAGCGTAACCCCCGACTACTTCGATACTATGGGGATCCCCGTCTTGCAGGGACGCGTATTTGCGAACCCCGGAGAAGAAGACTCACGGCGAGAGATAGTGATCAACCAGGAACTGTCTGATCAGCTTTTTCCCGATGGAGACGCGGTCGGACGGCGCCTTGCCCGTAACGGCGGACTGGAAATTGTCGGGGTGGTGGGAAACGTGAAGCAATACGGGCCGGACCGCAGGCAGCCTCCCGGATGGTACCAGCCCACCAGAACGGCATCCAATCTGATGATTCGCACGGCCGGTTCTGCCGGTGATTTTGTGGCGAATCTGAGAGGCATAGTGGCTTCGGTCGATCCTGACGCTTCGGTGTTCCGTCTTGCAACGATGGATCAGATCGTCTCTGAATCGCTGGGGCCGCGACGATTCCAGTTAATCTTGCTAACGATTTTTGCGGGGGTCGCTCTGTCTTTGGGAACGGTGGGCATTTACGGCGTGTTATCTTATTCGGTGGAACGGCGCACCAAAGAAATCGGAGTTCGCCTTGCCCTTGGGGCGTTGCCGTCTGCGGTGATTAGAGACGTGGTCGTTGGTGGGGGAGTATTAGTAGCTCTTGGAGTTGTTGTGGGGTTGGGAGGATCGTTCGCGATGCAACGGTTCATTACCGGGCTTCTCTACGGGGTGGAGGGAGTTGACCTGACCGTCTACGCGGCTGTATCGGCCGTGTTGCTCACCGTGTCCTTATTGGCCGCGGTTCAACCGGCGAGGCGCGCTGCGTCGGTGGATCCTGTGCAGGTGCTTCGCGATGAGTAGCGACTCGAAACACCCGGCCGCAAATTGACGCGGTTAGTGGAACCTCAGGCCAATTGAAAAACCGAAAACCGCCTGGGTGGTGTCGGCCCGATCCGGCCCGAGGAAGAATCTGCCGTTGGGCCCGCGTAGGGTTGGCCCCAGTGATGTTTGTTTTGCGAGTAGCCCTCTTAATTGAAGTACCAGTGAATAGGACGAGCCCATCGGTACTTCGAACCCGATGCCAGCCATAGCTCCCGGACCTGATCCTTCTGATTTTTCTAGCGGGCGCGTACCCACTCTGGAGCTACTCACACCGACGCCAACCGTCACGAAAAACCCAGATGTGGTGCTCGGGTAATAATGCACTGCTAGCGAACGCAACGTCCCTGACTCTTCTGGCGCCAGATTCGGTCGGTTCCACCCCTCCGTCGACAACCCCAGGATGAGATTCGGGTTTATAGTCCAACCCACCGACAGGTGCGAGATCCAGGAGAAGAAACGACCCTCCGAACGACATGGCGTGCCCTGAGAATCTCCGTTGACCAACGCGGTGCATCCGTAGTTCAGACTGCTCGGCCCAAGGCCAAATTCCAAGGTCAAACCCCGCCGTTTGTGCCGGTCAGATTGCTGTGCGTTAAGGTCACGGGGTGGCAAAAGGCAGCTAATTGCCAGTATCAAAAGGAGCGAGCAAATCGCACGGGTGGACCTGGATCTCGTGACTATCTGTGGTTTTGCCATACGGCAAACAATTAGTCATCTGGGCGTCAAGCAGGGGTCAAGGAACGGAACCATTTTTCACCGGCAAGGTATCTGTAATTGACAGATACCTGTAAGGTGCAGACAAAATGAAACAGAGCGTAAAAAATTTATTGCCGCTTCCGGCGACCGATTTTCAACTCCTCCTATTGCTATGCAAGGAGCCGATGCATGCGTATGGGATTGCTGGCGCCGCGGGGAGCGACGGGGGGGCACGCCTCGAAATAGGATCGCTGTACAGGGTGTTGGCTCGGATGTTGAAATCCGGTCTGATTGAAGAGATTCCGCCAAAGACCGCGGTCTCGGGGAACGAAGCCAAGCGAAAGTATTTCCGGATAACTCCCCTGGGTAGGAAGGTCGCCAGTGCAGAAGCGCGACGGCTAAAGAGTGCGCTGGAAACTGCGGTCGATCGGAAACTCATTGAGATTCCCTGGAGGACGTCATGATACGGAGTTTCTTAGATCGATTGGTAACGCTCCTGGTTCACGGTGCGTTTTACGCGTTCCCGAAGGATTTTCGAGAGCTTCATAAGGCTGATATGATGAACCTACAGGCGGAGCGTCACCGAGAGGCGTGGAGGTCGGGTGGGGTTGTTGCGGCATTGTGGGACATTGTACGTCTAATCCCAAACCTGATCGCATCGGGTCTGGTTGAGAGAATCAACTCGGGCCGATCGAAAAGCGCACGCGGTCGTGTCGGGTGGTTCGGGGTTCTTTGGAGCGATATTCTCGTGTCTTTAAGGTCGTTGCGTCGTACGCCCGGGTTTGTTGCTGTAGCTGCAATCCCGATGGCTCTGGGCATCGCGGCATCGACCTCCGTCTTTTCCATTGTCGACGGGGTGTTCCTTCGCCCGTTGCCTTATTCGGAACCAGATCGGATCGTTGTTTTGGGAACGGCCTGGCCCGGCGATTTGGCCAGCAGGATTTCGATTCCTAATTTTCTCGACGTCGCCGATCGAGCTACCTCCTTTGAAGGTCTGGCGAGTTTCCGAAACGGCACTTTCCTGCGGCACACCGAAGAGGGGCTTGAGCGGGCAAGGGTCGGCAGAGTCTCTTCCAATTTTTTTCAAGTACTCGGCGTTCAGCCAGAGATCGGACGCACTTTCCGAGACGACGACGAAAGGACTGTGGTACTTTCTCACGCTGAGTGGGCTGACCGGTGGAGTTCGGACCCGGCAGTAGTCGGCAGGACGATCGAAATGGAAGTCCTGGGACGGGAGTCGGCTACAAACATCTATACGGTGGTGGGGGTGCTGTCCCGCGGATTCGTTCCCCCTGAGGGGTTAGGGGCTTCTGACGAGATCCGGCTGTGGGTTGTACCGCCGATTGACCGGGGATTCATAGAGCGGACGCGGGCATTTAGTCTCACTACGGCCATCGGCCGACTTGGTAGTGGCGTCGAATTGTCCAGGGCTGGGGAAGAAGTGTCGCTGATTGGTGGAAACCTGGTGTCGGAATACCCGGAGGCTAATTCCCGGGAGAACGACGCCAAGGTATTCTCTATCACCCCTTTGCACGAACTGACTGTCGGAGACGTGGGAACACGCCTTGTGCTGTTGATGGTTGGGGTTTGTTCTTTGTTGCTGATCGCTTGCGCTAACGTGGCCAACCTGTTTCTTGCCAGAAGCGACCGCGCACAGCACGAAATCTCCCTCAGATTGGCCCTCGGCAGCAGTCGTACTCGAGTCGTCGGCCAGGCGCTCCTGCAAAGCGGGATAATCGCAGCGGTAGGAGGGGTTGTGGGCGTTGGGCTCACCTTTGCGATAGTGTCATGGTTCGTCTCATACAGCCCTGGTGATGTCCCGCGGTTGGCTGAGATAACGGTTGAGCCGAGGACGCTGATTTTTGCGATTACAGCCACCGGTTTAGCTGCCATGTTGTCGGGCCTTTTCCCCGCCATCGGGACCCTTGGCCGGCAACCGGGGGAAGTCCTCCGGAGTGGGGCACGCACTTCTAGCGGCCGACTCCATCTAACACGAAGCACCCTGGTGGCGGCAGAGTTGGCGCTGGCTGTGGTTCTTCTCGTGGTCTCATCGGTGACTATGACGGCATTTCTAAGGACGCTGAATCGAGATCTTGGATTTGATCACGACGAGGTCATTACGATGCGGATCAGCGCGCCCAGGGATCAGTCCGGTGAAGCGTCTGTGGCTTTTTTTCATGAGGTCGTCCGCCGCGTGAATGCGCAACCGGGCCTGTCCGAGGCCACCTCAACAAATTTCGGAGTCGAGTCATCCCCGCCTCAGGTCTATAAAGTAACGACCGACCCAGGAGATGAGCCGGTCGGGGTCGGTACCCATATTGTAATGGCGGGATTCTTCGAGTTGTTGGGAATAGACGTTCTCAGGGGGCGTTCATTCACAGAAGTCGATGCAGCTAACGCCCTTCCCACCGCAATAGTGAGCACAAGTTTTGCCGAGAAATATTGGCCCGGAGAGGTGGCAGTTGGGAAGACGATCTTGATTGCGGAGCGTCCGGCAATCGAGGTGGTTGGAGTAGTTGCGGATCTGGCAACCCAGGGTGCCGCGGCCAACATAGGTCCGACGGTATTCTTGCCATACGCACAACACTCCTGGTTAGGTAGTGTTTTGATCATGTCGCGTTACTCGGGTGACGCTGGCGCGGCTGCCAGGGGTATGCGAGAGGCGCTTCGTCTCGTTGATCAGAACATACTCCCGGAATATCTCAGTACCCTTACCGATGACCTTGGGGCCACCGTTCGTGAGCCGAAGTTTTATTCCTATTTATTGACCGGTTTTTCGATAACGGCGCTCCTCCTTGCCGCCGTCGGAATACACGCCACACTGTCCTACATGGTGCTTGGTAGGAGAAAGGAGATCGGCATCCGGATGGCCCTGGGTGCAACTCACACCAGAGTGGTTGGATTGGTGCTTAAACACGGCATGTCGATCGTTGCCGCGGGACTAATCGCAGGGGTTTTCTTTTCCCGGCTGGCACTACCCCTCGTTGAATCTGTTGTTATTGGGGCGGCAGCAGTTGACCCGGACGACGTTCTTGTGGTTCTAGCGGTCCTGATACTTGTGTCTGTAGTAGCCTGTGTGCGTCCCGCGAGACACGCTTCTCTAGTGGAACCGATGGAGGTGTTAAGAGAGGATTAACAGCAGAACAGTAGTAGTCCAACACCACGTCAATCATCCGACGGCCGTCGTTCTGGTGGGGCGACCCGGAAAACCAGCAAGGAGTGGGACTCATCCCTTCCGATTAAAACCGTCGTAAAGCCCAGGGCGGTGCTGATCCGTTCCCTTAGCGGGGTTAGAAACCCTTAGCGCGCGTTAGCCGCCCAATTAAGGCGAAAACATTCTCCGTGAAATCATGTATATGGTGTGTGCCCTGCAAAAGCCACTGGATCGTTGTACGGCTGGTTGGTATCGCGGCTCGGACAGTTGTTCGGTGACAATCGTTTCGATCTTGGCGCTATCGCGGCCCTGGGCTCACGGATATCGATTGATGAATCCTTCGAAAGAGATTTGAGGCAACCAGATGATTAGACCAGAGAGACAGAGTAGTTTTTGTATAGTATCGGATGGTAGGCTGCCTTGGCTGTTTAGGACGATTCGATTAACGGAGTCACTAGGAGCATTGGTCTTTTCTGTAGTCCTATGCACGATGCCGTTCACGCTCGCATCCGCTCAGAACCGGTTTTTGCCGTCCGCCGTCGGTATCAATCTTGGCGCAGGGGTTAGTTTCCCGCGTGCACTCGAAGCGGGTAGTTGTGAAAGGAGACAGCCAGTTGTTGGCGGATTGTGGTTGGGATGGACGCCTTCCCGTTTTATTCAGTTTCAGGCTACCGCTTCGAGGTTCGGGGGCGGCGTGACGAATGGTACTTGCGTTGCCCCACCTTGCCCTCCCACAGGCCCTTGCCCCAGAGCAGAGGGAATGGGAAGGGAAATAAAGCCAGTCGGCGTTAGGCTCCTGATTGAGCCGGTGACGTGGAAGGTTCCGGTGAGTCCCCAGTTCTCAGCGGGCGCTGGCCGTCTAATTGGTGATGGCGAAAATTACGCAACGATCGGTGCTGGATTCCGCTACGGCCGCCGATCCGGCCCGAGCTTGACTCTGGAATTTGAGCGTTTTTTCTTCCACGCTCCTGTCAATGTTTTTGACCATCGGTCTAACGAATTACTGTCAACATCTCGGGAATCGACGACAATGAATCTGCTTCGGCTTGGCTTTGAATGGCGGCGTTGACGTCCTCCTGAGTCTGGCACTACCCTTGGCCACGCTCATCCTCGATGGGATCGTGACGTCCGAATTCAAGGTGGTGCTGGTCTACTGGAAGTGGAAGAACGCTCTGCCCGGCCATGAGGCGTTCACGGGCCACGGGAAGAAGGACAGCCGTTTCGACATGAAGGCGCTCAAGGAGCGGCATGGCCCGTTCTCGAAGGATCCCGCAGAGTAGAACCAGCTTTGGTACAAGCTCTCGAAGTTGACCGCTGACCGGCCATCGGTGGATGAGACGCACTACGCCTGGCTACTAACCCGAGACCTGACCAACCTCAGCTTCGCCCTCACAGTCGTCAGTGCAGCGTTGGGGTTGGTGTTCGAAATCGGAATGCTCCGATGGACGATATTAGTTGCGGGAAAACTTGTGTTTTGGTCCCGACCTGTCAAGGAAAGATTTCAAGTGAAACACGCCGGCGGTACGGAATCTTTTATGGGAAGATGTTGATTTCCCAAACAGCACAATTTGTTGGCGTGCGGAGAACGACAAGAAGGGGTATGAGCATGTGGTTCCAATGAGCGAGGCCGTAAGCGAGGCTCTTCACGCGCAGAGAAAGGCGAGACGGTCGATCGGTAACACACCGGTCTTTGAGTCGCCGAAGGATGCGCTGAAACCATGCGACCGTTACCTGTTCGATCACTGGCTGAGGCGAGCGTATCGCCTGGCCGAGTTGGAACCCCAACGGGGTGGCCTGTGGCATCCGATCTGAAGAAAATGGGTCACGGAGCGGAAAGGCTATCCGGTGAAGGACGTGGCAGCCGCTGGTGGTTGGCGAGATAGCTGAGGAATGAGAAACACACAACAAAACTCGCACACGAGAGCGGCGGGATTTGCACCGGAGTCGCGAGCCAGCGGCGAGCGACAAGGACTAAAGCCCGCAGACCCGACGTATCCCGCCTACGGCGGGAAAAGTCGGGGCGGCGGGATTTGAACCCACGACCTCCTGCTCCCGAAGCAGGCGCGCTACCGAGCTGCGCTACGCCCCGAATACTTGAGGGAGGAGGGAGTTGGGAGCAGGGAGGAGTCTCCCACGTCTCGTGTCCGCATCCGCCCTGGCCGGAAAGCGTCGGGTCCACGAACACTGGAGTTTTCTCCGTCCGTTCCGACCGGTCTGTCCGCTCCGGCCTCCATCATGCGCCCGGGAGGATTCGAACCCCCAACCTCCTGATCCGTAGTCAGACGATCTATCCAGTTGATCTACGGGCGCTTGGATGGGCGGTACAAGATTCGAACTTGTGACCTCTACGATGTCAACGTAGCGCTCTAACCAACTGAGCTAACCGCCCTAAAAAGAGGTAAGTCGGGAGGTGGGAGGTCGGGAAGGAAGCCCCTCCCGACATACCGACTTCCCGACTTACCTCATAAGTAGCGGGGGTGGGATTTGAACCCACGACCTCCGGGTTATGAGCCCGGCGAGCTACCAGACTGCTCCACCCCGCGACGATCTTTATGTAGGGAGGTTGGTATGTCGGTAAGTCGGAGGGGTTTTCCCTTCCGGCCTACCGTCTTTCCGACTTCCCATCTTTTCCTGGCGGCATTTGCCGCCGACTAGCAATCGGGTCAGGGCTTGAGCCCTGCCGCCGAGAGCGGGAAACGGGATTCGAACCCGCGACCCCAACCTTGGCAAGGTTGTGCTCTACCAGCTGAGCTATTCCCGCTTACTAAGTCGGGAGGTCGGTATGTCAGAAAGGTTTGCCCTTCCCGACTTCCCCTCTTCCCGACTTCCCACTTCAATGGAGGCGAGGGGAATCGAACCCCTGACCTCTTGAATGCCATTCAAGCGCTCTCCCAACTGAGCTACGCCCCCGCTTTGTACGGCTCCCAGAACTATTTCCTCTGGGAACACGACAAGCTAGCCGTGCCTTATATGGGTGTCAACCCAAATCCCCTGATTTTCTGGACCTGAGGGGGTACGCGGGGGTACATTAGGTGTCGCAGTAGCCAAAACGGGTTTTTAGTGCTCTATTGGTCTGCGTCGTTACCAGCATAACAAATATCTGAACGTTTTTGGACCACGGAATTAATGGCTGCAGTCAAGAAAACAGCGAAAAAAGCAACCAAAAAAAAAGCGGCGAAAAAGGCTTCAAAGAAGAAGACTACCGTAAAGAAAAAGGCCGCTAAAAAGAAAACCGTTGCTAAGCGAAAGACCACCAAGAAATCGGTGGCAAAGAAAAAAGTAGTTAAGAAAAAGGTCGCCAGGAAGAAGGCTGTTAAGGCTGCCAAAAAGGCGACGAAAAAGGCCGTGAAGGCCGCAAAAAAGACCACGACAGCTAAGAAAACAGCGAAGAAAGTGGTCGCTAAAAAGAAGGTAGCTAAGAAGGCCGCTCCGGTAAAAGAGGCCAAAACGGTCGCCAAAGCCGCCAAAAAAGCTGTCAAAAAGAAAGTCGTAAAGAAACGGAAAGGTCGCCGTCGGCGCACCGCTGAGATAGTTGTCAGCGATGCCGATCGCGATCTTCTGGATCAGTATTTATATGAAGTAAGCAAGACCCCGCTTCTCACGCCGGACGAAGAAAAAGCGCTGGCCAGGGAAGTTCGTGCGGGGGATGAAAAAGCGATGCAGGAACTAGCCAAACGTAACCTGCGGTTCGTCATCTCGGTTGCCAAGAAGTACCAGAACCGGGGACTTCCGCTTTCCGATTTAATCGGCGAGGGCAACGTTGGGCTGCTGACCGCTGCGCGAAAGTTCGATCCCGACCAGGGTGTAAAGTTCATTTCCTATGCCGTATGGTGGATCAGGCAGGCCATTCTGGCTTCTCTGGCTCGTCAGGGTCGCACGGTGAGGGTGCCGCTAAACCGGACGGCTGACCTGTCGAGGATTGTTCGAACCGCGGAGGCTCTGCGTCAGGAATTCAGGCGCGAACCCACGCCCGAGGAAATCTCCAGAGCAACGGAGCTTTCTCTGGAGGTCGTGCAGTCTCTGGCATCTCTTAATACCGGTGAGGTCAGGCTCGATGCTCCGCTGGATCCTGATGGCGACCGCGCTCTGATTGAGCGCTTCATCGCCGAGGACATGCCGGATACCGAAGAGCGGACGATGGAGAGGTTCTTGACCGATGTGGTCGATGACTCGCTCACCACGCTTCCGCCACGAGACGCCAAGGTACTCAAATTGTACTTCGGACTCGACGGGGGACGAGAACACACCCTCGAGGAAATCGGTGGAATGTTGGGGGTCACGCGTGAAAGAGTAAGACAATTGCGAGATCGCGCTCTGAAAAGGTTGCGCGAAGGTCGGGTCGGTAAGGCCCTGGCCAGTTTCGCCAGTTAAACGGTCACATAAGTGATCTGAAGTTAGAACGGGCTGGGGGTTACCTCTGGCCCGTTCGGCTTTCCCCCCGTAGATTCGCTGCGTGCAGCAATTAATCTTCCAAAGCATCATTGAAGCGCTCCGCGCCGTCGGTCGTTTCTGGTTGTTCATTCACGATTTCCTCCTTGGCCTTCGGGAGGTACGTATCTGGGCCTCATTGCTACCGGGCCAGATGCGACGCGTAGGTGTTAATTCACTGCCGATAGCCCTGTTTATTTCCCTTTTTATCGGAATCGTGTTGGCTCTGCTTTCCCGCTACATTTTCACCGGATCGGTTCCGATGTATTTCGTAGGTACTCTGGTCGGGAAATCGATCATGATGGAGCTGGGTCCCGTTCTCACCGGCCTGGCGCTGGCGGGCAGGGTGGGTGCCAACATTGCAGCTGAGCTGGGCACGATGAGGGTTACCGAGCAGGTCGATGCCCTGGAGACCCTTGCCTATGACACGCACTCTTATCTCGTAGTCCCCCGAGTACTTGCAGCGACATTGATGTTCCCGGTGATTGTGACGCTGGCTATTGCGGTGGGTCTTGTCAGTGGGTGGTTGACCTCGATTACGTTGCTCGAACTCTCCACACAGGATTTCATCAAAGGACTACGGCAGTTTTATGAGTTTAAGGACATTTGGTTTGGTCTGGTAAAAAGCACGTCGTTCGGGGCCGCGATCGCGTTTTTGGGTTGCATGAAAGGGCTGACCGCTCGGGGTGGTGCAGAGGGTGTGGGACTGGCAACCACTCAGGCCGTTGTGGCGGGTGCGGCAATGATCCTGGTGCTGGATGCTTTCTGGGCGGTGTTGCTACTCTAGGCCGCAGATGGGGCCGCTGATTCACACAGATAGAAATGGATTATGATCGTTTTTCGTGATGTTGAAAAAGGATTTAGTGGGAAGGAGATCCTCAAGGGGTTCTCGCTTGAGGTGCGTGATGGTGAAACCATGGCGATCATCGGGTATTCGGGTACGGGGAAAAGCGTTGCACTGAAGCACATAGTCGGTCTCCTGGCTCCTTTTAAAGGAGAAGTAGAGGTCGATGGGGAAATCGTTCATAAGCTGGACCGTAAAGGGTTGAGGGCGCTTCGTTCGAAAATAGGGTACGTGTTTCAGTTCGCGGCGCTTTTCGATTCGATGACGGTTGAGGAGAACATTGCCCTTGGGCTTCAACGCCAGGGGTTGCCCGCCGCCAAGATTGCTGAGAGGATTGAGGAGTCGTTGTTGTTGGTTGATCTGGTCGGAACGGAGAAGCGCTATCCAATCCAGCTTTCCGGAGGAATGAGAAAGAGGGTCGGTATTGCGCGGGCTATCGCCTTACGGCCAAAATACATACTCTACGATGAGCCAACCACCGGACTCGATCCTGTGACAACAGCCATGATGGATTTGCTCATGGTCAGGGTCAAAGAAAAACTGGGCGTAACGGGAATTGCGGTTACCCACAATATGAAAAGTGCTTTTACGATCGCTGACCGGATTGCGATGCTTTACGATGGCAAGGTCCGGCAGGTAGGCACTGTTGAAGAAATCCAAAAAACGCACGATCATGTAGTGCGACAATTCATCGAAGGAAGACCTGAAGCAGCAGCGGCTGAAGCTGCGGACGCGGGATTGCAGTGAGAAGAAGAGACGAACTCATAGTCGGATTTACAGTTGTGATCGCACTGATCGCTATTTTGGCAGGTGCGCTCTGGCTGTCGGGTACGACTATGAGCCGGACTCCTGATTTCAGGACAGCGAGATTCAGAACGGTTGGAGGTCTTTCCGCCGGCAATCCAGTCGTGTTGCGTGGTGTAAGGGTCGGTAAGGTCGTTTCCATAACCCTCGAAGGCGACGAGTGGGTTGAGGCCCAATTCCAGATTAACGATGAGTACGATTTTCCAGAAGATGCGGCTGTTATCGCAGCATCGGCTTCTCTGTTTGGGGAATGGCAAGCTGAAATCATCTCTCGGCTCCAACCTCCTAATGATCCGAATGTGATAGCCGATCTTGCCGCTGCTTTCGCGGCGGGTGACGACGTATGGCCGGGTGCGACGCTTCCAGACATCGGGCAACTAACGGCTCAGGCAGGCCGCATTGCAACCGACATTGCCACTGTATCGAGTAGAGTGCAGACGGCGTTTGATTCCAATGCCGTGGTGCACATGCAGGGCGCTATCGAAAATTTCAGCACGGTTACCGATCAGATAAACAGTTTTGCACTCGAACAAACCGAAGCTATGGACGGGTTGGGTGTGTCGGTTATGTCTGGTGTTGGGATCATGACCGACGCTGCTGAAATGCTTCAAGGCACCATCGGTCGGTTGGACTCTGCAACGAGCCAGGGGGAAATCGACTCCATTATCCAGAACGCTCAGGCGTTGTCGGCTGAGATTCGGGATGTTGCTATCACCATCTCCGAGTTGATTGCCGTCATTCATAACAACCAGGCGAGTATCCAACGGGTTTTGCAGGGAGCAGACTCGGTTATGTCTGACCTCGTTGCCGGAACCGGTACCGTGGGTATGCTCATCTCGGACTCCGCTCTGTACATCGAAACTGTACGAACCGTGCAGGAGATGAGATCCCTGGTCGAAGACATCAAAGCCAACCCACGTAAGTACTTCAAGTTCTCCGTCTTTTAGATGACCTCTTCCACCGTTCCCACAGAGCACAGCGCAGGGGGCGTGGTGTTTCGATGCGAGAGCGGCGACCTCAAAGTTCTTCTTATCCTCGACGGCCACGGTAACTGGGGTTTCCCTAAGGGACACCTGGAGTCCGGGGAAGATGCACTCGGAGCTGCGCGCCGCGAAATTGCCGAGGAGACGGGGCTTACGGACCTGACCTTGCTCGGAGAGTTGCCAAGAACCCAGTGGTTTTTCTTGAAGAAGAAGAAAGAAAAGCGGCGCAAGATCTGCGACCTCTTTGTTTTTGAAGCAGAATCGGGCGAACCAGTTCCCCGGGAAGCCGAAGGGATCTCGCGGGCTGAGTGGGTCGATACTGACAGGGCTCTTCTCTACCTGAGCTACGACAACACGAAGGAGGCCTTGCGCGCCGGGATTGCTGTGTACCTTACCGGTGCAGGTGAGGGAGATGGCGGGGTTGCCAGGTTCGGGAAGGCGGGATAATGCCCATCGTCGCGGTAGTCCATCCGAATAAGCAGGTTCGCACAACTCTCAAACGCGGAGTCTTGAATCCGCATCTCCGAGTGATTACCTGTCGCACCACCGAACGCGTTGAGCGTCTGATTCAGAGCGAACTGGTAGATGCGGTGGTGGCTGACGTCAAAGCCCGCAACCCGGATTGGTTCTTTTCGCTACTGGAGAATTACCCGACGATTCCTGGCTTTGCTCTAAGCGCATTCCGTCCCGATGACGGACGCCTTCTTAGAGAGTGTGGACGAGCAAACGTCGCCGGCGTATTGACGCAGGGTGTCGATGACGCGGTTGCTGGCGAGTTGGTCGACCGGGGTAGCGCTGGCGCCAAATTGGCCTCACAGGTCGAAGATGCCCCCCGACTGCTCCGTTTAAGAGAGCCTCTGCAGCTTGATGTATGGACCGAAGTCCTAAATCGCGTCGGTTCGGGGCTCCAAACAGGAGAAATCGCCAGTTCCCTTAAAATATCCCGAGAGCACCTATCGAGAGAATTTGGGGCGGGAGGAGCCCCGAATCTCAAACGCGTGATAGACCTTGCCAGGCTGCTCCGAGCTGCAGATTTATTGCGAAACCCCGGCCTTTCGGTATCATCGGTGGCCGGTATCCTTCGGTTCGCCTCGGCCAGTCACCTCTCCAGCACGGCGAAACGGTTGACAGACAAAACTCCACGGGGCCTTTCAAGTCTTGGACCCCGCGGAATATTGGCTAGCTTTCTCAGGGGCAAAACGAGAAGTCGCCTTTAACCCGAATATGTGGGTTGCAGGTGGGGGACTTTGTGATATTTTTCACAAGCTTTTTTTATTCAATAATTCAAGACGAGTGCAGGATTAATGGCTACCGATTCGATTCTTCGTCCCGGTGAACTGAAGGACATACTACTTAAAGAGATCGCTGCGGCAGACCTTGCTGACATCGACGTGGCCGAAGTTGGCTCCATCCTTGAGGTGAAAGACGGGATTGCTCGCATCTGGGGGCTGAATTCAGCCATGGCAGGCGAGATGCTCGAAATCACCTCCTCAGACACAGGTGACTCGGTTACCGGCCTTGCTCTGAATCTGGAGGAAGACAACATCGGCGCGGTCATTCTGGGTGATTACCTGGTGTTGCGTGAAGGCGATGAAGTCCGGCGAACCGGTCGCGTTTTCGAGGTGCCTGTTGGCCCCGAAATGGTCGGTCGTGTCGTTAACCCTCTTGGCGAGCCTATCGATGGCCTCGGCCCGATTGATGCCAAGCTGACCCGCAAGGTTGAGTCGGTCGCCCCCGGCATCATCGCCAGGCAGCCTGTAACGGAACCGCTCCAAACGGGTGTCAAGGCTATTGACTCAATGATTCCGATTGGTCGCGGACAGCGGGAGTTGATCATTGGTGACCGAGGCACCGGTAAAACTGCCGTTGCGATTGATGCGATCATCAACCAGAAGGGTCACGATGTTATCTGTGTCTACGTTGCCATTGGTCAGAAAGCCTCAACTGTTGCTGGCGTAGTCGAAAAGCTGAAAGAGCACGATGCGATGGAGTACACGATCGTTGTCAGTGCCGCCGCCTCTGATCCCGCACCACTGCAGTACATCGCTCCTTACTCAGGCTGTGCAATGGCCGAGTACTTCATGTACGAAAAGGGTGGTGCTACGCTTTGTGTTTACGATGACCTTTCCAAGCAGGCAGCCGCCTACAGGCAGTTGTCGCTGGTACTGCGTCGTCCGCCAGGGCGTGAGGCGTATCCTGGTGATGTTTTCTATCTTCACTCTCGCCTTCTGGAGCGCGCTGCGAAGTTGTCGGATGCCAGAGGCGGTGGTTCGCTAACCGCGCTACCGATTATTGAGACTCAGGGTGGTGATGTGTCGGCCTACATCCCGACCAACGTTATTTCGATTACCGACGGTCAGATTTATCTGGTTGGTGATCTCTTCTATTCAAACATCCGCCCGGCTATCCACGCGGGTATTTCGGTGTCCAGGGTTGGTGGTAACGCTCAGATCAAGGCGATGAAGAAGGTGGCGGGAACGCTGCGTCTCGATCTTGCTCAGTATCGTGAACTTGAGGCTTTCGCCCAGTTCGGCTCCGAGCTCGATGCAGCCACACAGAAGCAGTTGTCGCGGGGTGAACGGGTCGTCGAGATTCTGAAGCAACCCCAATACGCGCCGATGTCTGTGGAAAAACAGGTCGTTGTTCTTTATGCCGTCAGTAATGGTTATATCGACGAAATCCCGGTTGAAGAAGTACAAAAATGGGAATCCGACTATCTGAGCTTCATGGACGCCAAGCACGCTGACATTCTCGAGGCTGTTCGGACTCAGAAAAATCTGGATGACGGTCGCGGAGAAGCGATCGGCAAGACGCTCAAGGAATTCAACGCACTGCGTTAGATGGCAACCCAACAAGTATTAAGACGCCGACTCAAGTCGGTCACCTCCACCCGGCAGATCACCCGGACCATGGAGATGGTGGCCACTTCGAAGCTCAAAAAGGCCCAGGACAGAATCGGTGCGGCTCGCCCGTACGCGGAGGCTCTTGCCAACGTGATGGCGGATCTCTACGTGCCCGAGTTGGCCGAGAGATTCCCACTGTTGCGTCAACCCGAGGGTGATCCAAAAAAGGTCGCGCTGGTGCTGATTACGAGTAATCGCGGGTTATGTGGAGGATTCAACTCAAACCTCATCAAATTGGCCAAGAATAGGGTTGAGGAGCTTGAGAAAGGTGGTGCTTCGGTCGAGCTTCATCTAGTGGGCAAAAAAGGTATCGGCTTTTTTCGGTACATCGGTCGCGAGGCGGCTGGAGCCAGGCAGGACGTTGGTGACACTCCGACCTCTGAGCACGCCGCGGATATAGTAGGGCCGTTGATGGAGAAGTTCGAGAATGGTGAAGTCGACGCTGTTGAGGTGGTATACGCCAGCTTCCGCAGCGCGATGTCTACACCGCCGACGATCCTGCCAGTTCTTCCAGTTGTTCCTCAGCAGGTTGGCGGAGCCAAACGGGACTATATTCTTGAACCGTCGGGCGAAGAAATTATCGAAGCAGTCTTGCCGCTATATGTCCGCAACGCCGTGTACCGCGCGTTGGTGGAAACAGCGGCGTCGGAGCACGGGGCTCGCCGCACGGCGATGAAGAGTGCGACAGACAACGCCGGTGACATGTTGGATGCGGTTCGCAAGGAATTGAACAGAATCCGTCAGGCAAAAATCACGCAAGAAATTGCAGAAATCGTTGGTGGCGCAGATGCCCTCGGTGGGTGATCTGCTCTGATTAACTGAAGCGGGACCAAGAGACCAAGAAATGGCAACAGAAGCTAAGACGAAAAATATCGGTAGGGTTGTACAGATTATCGGACCGGTTCTCGATGTGGAATTCGAGGCCGACCAAATGCCGGATCTTTACAACGCTCTTGAGATAAAGACTAAAGCTGATGACGGCACCGATCTCAGGATCGTTTCCGAAGTGCAGCAGCATATTGGCCGGAATCAGGTGAGAGCCGTTGGCATGAGCTCGACTGACGGTGTGGTCCGCGGTATGGAAGTGGTTGATACCGGCGAGTCCATCACCGTTCCCGTCGGTGACGTTCCGCTCGGTCGCATTCTAAACGTTCTCGGCGAACCCGTGGACGAGGCCGGCGCCATTCCCGCCGACGTAGAACGCTGGCCGATTCACCGCAAGGCTCCCGCCTTCGTAGATCTGGAGCCCAAAACCGAGGTTTTTGAGACCGGTATCAAGGTCGTCGATCTAATTTCCCCGTTCGTGAAGGGTGGTAAGATTGGACTGTTTGGTGGTGCCGGTGTTGGTAAAACCGTCATCATCATGGAGTTGATCAACAACGTTGCCAAAGGACACGGTGGTAAATCTGTCTTCTGCGGCGTTGGCGAGCGCACCAGGGAAGGGAATGACCTCTTCCTGGAGATGAAAGAAAGTGGAGTTATCGATTCCACCGCTCTTATCTACGGTCAGATGAACGAGCCGCCGGGGGCGCGTCTTCGAGTTGGACTGACCGGTATCACCGTTGCTGAATACTTCCGCGATGTTGAGAACCAGGATGTTCTGGTCTTTATC
This sequence comes from Gemmatimonadota bacterium, assembly GCA_029262195.1. Taxonomy (GTDB): domain Bacteria; phylum Gemmatimonadota; class Gemmatimonadetes; order Gemmatimonadales; family GWC2-71-9; genus B16T1B5. The sequence continues at coordinate 39,680 of JAJCZX010000033.1, forward strand.
GATAATATCTTCCGCTTCACCCAGGCTGGTTCCGAGGTGTCGGCACTTCTGGGTCGTATGCCGAGTGCTGTGGGTTACCAGCCCACTCTCGCAACAGAGATGGGTGATCTGCAGGAGCGGATTACGTCGACCAAATCTGGATCGATCACGTCGGTACAGGCTATTTACGTGCCGGCTGATGACCTTACCGATCCGGCACCGGCGACTGCTTTCTCCCACCTTGATGCGACGGTTGTACTCTCACGTCAGATTTCCGAACTTGGAATTTATCCCGCGGTGGATCCACTCGATTCGTCGAGTCGTATTCTTGCAGCCCAGTTTCTGGGTGACCGCCACTACGACGTTGCGGTCCAGGTACAGCAGCTTTTGCAGCGGTACAAGGATCTTCAGGATATCATCGCGATCCTCGGTATGGATGAGCTTTCCGAGGAAGACAAAGCATTGGTCGGCCGGGCACGACGCGTGCAGAAGTTCTTGTCGCAGCCCTTCCACGTTGCTGAAGCGTTTACCGGCCTGAAAGGTCGTTACGTGAAGATCGAAGACACGATTGAAAGTTTCGAGCGTGTTGTATCAGGTGAATTCGATCACCTGCCCGAGCAAGCGTTCTATATGGTCGGCGGCATTGAAGAGGCGATCGAAAAAGCAAAGACTCTGGCTGAAGCCTAATGAACGTGACACTGATATCCCCGGAGGGGTCAGTTTTTGAAGGCGAAGCCGATTCGGTAGTGGTCCCCGCCCATGATGGAGAGGTTGGGATCTTGCCACGGCACGCGCCATTTATGACCTTGTTGGGATCAGGTAAGCTGGTCGTGCGAGGTGGCGAGGGTGTTAGCACCTTCGTCGTGGAAGGTGGTTTTATGCAGGTCACAGACGACACCGTACGTATCGTGACCGAAAACGCCCGCGAAGAAGCGGCGTAACGCCTCCACTTCAACGCGAAACACAGGGAGTAAGAATGAAAAAAAGATTTGGAATCGTAGTTGCCGTTTTAGCTCTTGCGGCCACTAACAGCGCCCTTTCGGCACAGATGACCGGTAACCCGGTTTATGCAACTACATTCGGGACCGGGTTTACGTTAGCGCCCGAGTACGCTCGGTGCACAAGCAATTGCGGCGGTACAGACATCAACCCGACGTTTGTCGGTGTGCGTGCCCTGCTGGGCCTTCCGGTGATTCAGGTCGGCCTGGGCGTGGGACAATTCGATCCAGATGTTTCTGTCGGCACAGTTGATGCTGACAAAGAAATTACGTTTCAGGGTTCGTTAGGGTTCAAGGTTTTTGGTGGACCGCTGGTGCCCGTTTCCCTTAGTGTCCATACCGGTGTCGGTGTTCTGAAAACGGGGTCAGCGACTGATCCTGTGTTGGGCGGGGAGTTCAAAGACGTTACAGTTCCGCTCGCGCTTTCTCTGAGCATCAACGTCCCGACTCCCGGGTTCAGTATTGATCCCTGGATTGCCCCCAGGTTGCAGATTTCGCGCAAGACTGCCGAAGGGTTTGCCCTTACCAATCCGGTTTCCGGAACAGATCTGGAGTTCGGGTTGTCGGCGGGCGTTAACGGTGGGCTTCCGATGGGACTTGGTTTCCATGCGGCGATCGACCTCCGCAGACAAGCGGGGTTCACCGACCTTAACCCGCTGGCAACAGATCAATCGGTGGTAGTCTTCGGGTTTGGCATTCATTACACGTTCAGGCTACCAAACGCACCGATGGTTCCCGGTATCTAATAACCGCTAAAGTACCTGAGAGAGGCGTCGCGACTTCAGGTTGCGGCGCCTCTTCTTATTTTGATGTAAGGCTTTGTAGCACTACCCTGGCTGTGGCTGCCGCCGCCCCTGTCCTCAGAGACATTCTCCCGCGCAAACCTATCCTGGCGCGCAACTCCGCGTCTCCTTCCAGCTCCAGCCATTTTCTCGCGAGGACCTCCGATGGATGAGCATCACCGATAGGTATCGCCCCGCCGTATTCTACGAGCCGAGAGGCATCGGGGTAGGACTCCCAATTCGGCCCGAACAGCACAGGCAATCCATAGACTGCAGGTTCGATTACCGAATGCAGGCCGCGTTTTTTGAATCCGCCCCCCACGTACGCGATGTCAGCTCTGGCATAGAGGTCAAATAACACTCCTGTGCGCGCGAAAATCTGAATGACTCCGATGTCGCTGTTGCCGATTTCTTCGGTAGTGGTGTCCAGGCCAAATTGTCCGGATAACTTCTGGATGCGATTGATCGTGACCACGTTCGGGTCGTGGGGTACTATAGCGAATCGCGGGCGAAATTCTTCCGGAATTGCCTGATAGGCGTGGAGGAGCATTCTCTCATCGGTGGGCTCGGCGCTCCCGGCAACCAAAGAATACCGTTGGAACGGAGGGACTGCACGGTTCGAATCCTGTTCGCAAACCTCGTCCGCTCGCGGGTCTCCGGGAGCAGTTATCACCTCCGGGTTCACACCGACCTGTTGAAAGCGCAACGCGTCCTCATCCGTGTTGGAACAAACAAACGAGAGGCTCTGGTAGATCGGTTTGAAGACCGATCGCCAGGGCCACGCCAGGCGGCTACTGGATGGCGAGATCTCCCCTCCGATGATCCCAAGAGGGACGTCGGCCTCGCGTGCGGCGTCGACCAGACCGGGCCAGAGATCTCCCCGGGACGTTGCTATCAACGAGGGCTGTAATTTGGAGATTACTTCGGTTATCGTCTGTGCATCGTCGAGCGGCAGATAGTCGACTTTATCGGCGGGATAGGAATCAATCCAGGGTTCGACCGAAGGCGATGTGTGAGTGTAAACAACCTGGATACCGGGGACGGATTGTTTGATTCTGCGGACCACCGGATTCGCGGCTTTTAATTCACCAACTGAGGCTCCGTGAATCCAAAGAAGTTGATTCTCTGTTCGGTTCGTCGCCGCCCAGATGAGCCAGCGCTCGGCTGCGCTGTCGCGCATCGCGATTGAGCGTACGGCTTTTGTAGGCCCGAATCTTATTCGGCGAGCTGCCCGTAGGGACGTGGAGTAACCGCGAATGGCCATTGTAATGAAGAATGTGCAACAGGGTACACGATGACGCTACAGCAATACTATCAGGCAAGCAGGGAGCCCAGGTACAGCCTGCTGTTTGCACTACCGTTGTGGCTTCTCTACGAGGGACTGGCCGCCTTGATGTCGCATTCGACCTACGCCGGAGTCCGTAACGGGGCAGATGTCCTGTTGAAAACGGTCTTTGTCAGCCTTGGTGGAAAGACTGGCGTCACTGTATTCGGATTTCTGATCATCATCGCTGGGGCTGTCCTGGTTTTTCGGGATGCTCGTGGCAAGGGGCCACTGGTCTCAAAGGTCTTTCTCGGAATGATTGGTGAAAGCCTGGTGTACGCCGCTCTTCTGGGCACAGTAGTATCGACCCTCACGTCGTTGTTACTTCACCCGGGTCTAGCGATCGCGCAGGGTTTTGGTGAGATGGGCCTAAGTACTCAACTTGTGGTCTCGCTGGGTGCCGGACTTTACGAAGAACTCCTGTTTCGCGTACTGATGGTCTCAGCTTTCCTGGCTCTTGGAAAAGCTCTGGGGTGGAAGACACCGGTTTCCGTCACCGTGGCTCTGATAGCCAGTGCCCTGATATTCTCTGGCTTTCATTATGTCGGGCCGTTGGGCGATACGTTGACGCTGTCATCCTTCACGTTCAGAGCCGTGGCTGGTCTGGCCCTGAGCGGCCTTTACGTTGCCAGAGGATTCGGAATCACCGCGTGGGCCCATGCTCTTTACGACGTTGGGTTGTCTCTGCTTGGTGTAGCTTAGCGGCACGGTGGCACAGCTCGCGGCTCCTCCCTCTGTCCCGCTCTCTGCTTTCTTAGCTTCCGGTCCGGACCTGATAAATTGAGTCCAGGATCGGCCTGAGAGCCTCTATCGGTACTGCGCCAACCATCAGTCCTCCCTCAAGGACCATTGAGGGAGTGCTCTGAATTCCCTGCTGACGTGCGGCGTTGAACTCGCCTTCAATCAGCCCGCGGGTTCTGCCTGTTTGAATACAGGTTGCAAGGGAATCGGTGTTTAAGGCTGCAGAATCAGCCAGAAGCGCGAAATAGGCACTCGGGTCTGGCAGGTCGCTCCACTCGAACTGGTTGCCATAGAGGAGATCGTGGACCGGCCAGAACTTATCTTGGTGCGCGGCGCACATCGCAAATTCGTGTGCAGCCCCCGCGTTGGGGTGGATCTGTGGGATTGGGAAGTTGATGAATACCAATTTGAGCTTTCCGGTGTCGATGTACTCCGTAGTCAACTCGGGAATAGTTTGTTCGAAAAGCACACGACAGGCCGGACACTGGAAATCGGCGAACTCAAACAATGTCATGGGCGCGTCTGGGGATCCCTTGGTACGCTGGCGTCCCAGGTCATCTTGGGGTGCAGCTAGCGACATCGGGGCATCAACAGGCCGTACTTGGGCCGGTCCCTTTGAAAAAAGCCAGGCCGGTATTGCGATTCCTGCAGTGGCGACAACGAGAATTATTGCTGTTTTGGAGGTTGTCAAAGTCGACTCCATTCGGTTCGTTTTTTAAAGCATCCGGGAAAAAAGGCCAATTTAGTGCCGCCACCTAATCAAAGCATTATCGAGCGAAAGGGGAAGGCGATAACTACTTCTCCAACGCGAAACTCGGATCGGGCGGTTCCAGAAATATTCCAAGAAAGGATTGGTGGGGTGGGGCATGCGAGCAACGATCCACCATCTGCCCCGAGTCAGGGAAATTGTGCCCTCGCCATCCTCGTCGGTCACTGTTGAAATCAAAGCCGAATCGCCTGTAAGGCTGGTCATGGAGCTGTCGAGGTTTGACAACGCCAACTCCTCCCACGCGCGAATCGAATCAGCTGCGGTTTCGACTCTCCGCGCCAGTTCTCGGTCCGATCCAAGCAACCGGCGGGTAGTTCGTTCGGTCTGTCGACTAACGGCAATAAAACGAGAATAAAGCTCGCGAAATTCGTCGTACTGCGTTCTATACTCTGCCGTAGCAGGGTCGAGTTGAAACAGAGCATCCGAAGCGCTCTGGACCGAATCCCTGGAATATGCCAGAACGCCAAGTATTGAATCCATTCCCTCAGCGTTGGGGAGTTCGTAGTTGGCGATCTCCATTTGGATTTCAGGGAAGGTCGGTCGAGGGAATACCGTTGCGAGCGAATCGAGCAAAAACTCTGGATCATAGGGCAGAGCGGTTACTTCGAAACTTCCCTTAGGCTCGAAAGACACGACGAGCTCTGGTTCATTTGAGCACGCAGCAGTCGCGCCAATCGCAAACGCGAGGAAAGCGGGAACGCTTGTAGGCGCGCGTCCGTCTCCCCTGAGCAGGGTGGTCGTGATGGATTGCTCTTTTCTGGGAGTTTTAGTCGACGATGACGTGGTCACTTAAGATGAAGTCACGGGGATCGACGTATTCTCCGTCTACCGAAACTTCATAGTGAACATGGGTGCCGGTAGCCCAGCCCGTGCTTCCAACCAGAGCCACCTCGTCTCCGCGTGCTACCCGTTGCCCAACCTGCACCGTGTTTCTGGCGGTGTGGGCGAATGTCGTCACGATGCCATTGCCGTGATCGATTCGCACGAAGTTGCCGTAACCGGTCGCATTGCCTTTGTCTATGATAATCCCAGCGGCCGGAGCAAGAATCGGTGTGTCTCGATCTGCTGCAATATCAACTCCACGATGCTCTCTATCTTCATGGAAAATCGGATGGGACCTGGCCTTCTGGTATCCGGATGTGAACCAACTCAGTTCCTGAGCAACCGGTCTGATAGATGGAGTGTGTTCCAATCTTTCTGTATAAGTCGCCAGGCTCTCCTGAGCTTCGTGAAACGAGGCCGCAAGGATGTTGGCACGACGGAGAAGGGCTCCCAGATCAGTGGTTAGGCCGAGGGCCCGTTGTCCAACCGGTTGGGTTCCCAGGAATGCGTCGTCCGCCGATAGAGGGGCAGCAGGTCCACCGACACCAGCCTGAAGTACAGCAGCGTCGGTGTTGTCCAAACCGGCGAGATTCCTGGCGCGGTGGTTGCGCTGGGTAATCACCGAAATCGTGTCCGTGAGTGCCGAGAAGACTTCCTCGTTTTCATTCAACTCGAGGGCCAGCAGTTGGTTAGTGCGTTCCAGGCTCTCCAGACGAGACATGTTGATAGTCTTGGTGATCGCCACGTAGCTGACGGCGACGATGGCGATTACTGCCACTGTCACCGAATACGCAACGGCTTTCACCGCGGATATTGAAATGCTCACGGATCTGGATGCTCCAGAATCCGAGGGCACTATTAACAATGTCCATCTGCGTTGTTCCATTCACTCCCCATTGCTGGTTACCCGGAGATCCCCAGTTCTTGTGCGGATTCCGAGATCTAAATCGCCGTACAATTTAGGCCCGACCCGCGGACTATGTCAATGGATAAGTTGGCCGCTTTTAAGTCGTTTTAAATCAATGAGTTACGGGCTTCGGAAACAAAGGTTTTGGCTTGGTAACCGTGAATCCGCCAATCTGAGGCTCCAAAGCCGAATCCCACCCGGCCGCCCAGGCTTCGCCTTTAAGGCCGAGGTCCGACCATACTTGCTCGGTCTTAGCCGGAAGAAACGGCGTGGCCAACACGGTAATTCTCGCCAGACACCGAGCAAGAGCTGCGAGCACAGCCGCCAATCGTTCAGTCTCGCTGTTCTTCGCAAGGGTCCAGGGAGCCGACTCCTCTATGAACCCGTTGGCGGTGGCAACGAGATCCCAAACGGCTTTCGCACCGTTGTGCAGAAGGAAGCCGTCCATCGTTTCAGCGTATTTTCGGATTGCCTCTAGCCCGGCAGTATCCAATTCCGTTTGGTCGCTGGTATCCGGGACTACGCCGTCACAGTACTTGACGATCATAGCAAGAACCCTGCTGGCGAGGTTACCGTAGCCATCGGCGAGGTCTGACGTGTAACGTGCGTCAAATCGCTCCCAGGAAAAATTGCCATCGCTGTCCCATGGGACTTCTCTCAGGAGAAAATATCGGAGAGCGTCCGGTCCATACCGGTCCATGGCATCTTTCAGTTCGATCTTGACCCCGGCTGTTTTCGAGAACCGTCCTCCACAGAGCTTCAGCCAGCCGTGGGACCAGACCCCGCCCGGGGCTGGAAGGTCGGCCGCTTTGAGCATAGCTGGCCAGATCGCCGCGTGAAAACGGGCTATGTCTGGGCCAATCACATGGAGATCAGCTGGCCAGATACCCTCCCAGCCATCATCCGGGAACCCTGTTGCCGACAGGTAATTGATTAGAGCGTCGAACCAGACATAAACCGTATGGTCGGGGTCGTCGGGCCATTTGATACCCCATGAAACTTTGGACCGGCTGACCGAAAGATCCTGGAGCCCGGACTGAACGACATTCCGAATTTCGTTCATCTTCGCTTTGGGTCGCAGAAAGTCTGGATGTTCGGAGTAAAGGTCCAGGAGGTACTGTGAAAACTCGGAAAATCTGAAGAAGTAATTGGGTTCCTCAACCCACTGTATCTCCCGGGTCGGATGTTCGGGGCACTGGCCCTCCTCCAGATCTTTTTCAAGCTTGAAGGCTTCACAACTGACGCAGTAGTACCCGGTGTAGCTGCCCTCGTAAACCTGTCCGGTGGCCGCAATCCGCCTTAGTAATTCCAGAACAGTTTTTTTGTGTCGTTCTTCCGTTGTTCGAATGAAGTCGGTATTGGAAATGGAAAGGTCTTCCCAGGCCTTTTTCCAGATTACCGCAATGTCGTCTACCCACTGCTGCGGCTCAACTCCGGCCGTCTCGGCGGCCTGGGCCACGTTCTGGCCGTGCTCGTCCATTCCAATACAAAAAGTGACATCAAAACCACGGAGTCGTTTGTAACGGGCAATGCAGTCTGCCCCGAGTTTTTCAAATGCGTGGCCGACATGAGGTTCGCCGTTGGAGTAATCAATGGCGGTTGTGATGTAAAACTTCTGTCCCACTAATCTTCCGTTTCTGGATCGTTGTCTTTTTTGTCGTCCGGTTTGTTTCTGCGACCGCGGCCTCGGCGGCGGGGTCGTTTGCGTCGGGTCGGTACTACCACATCTGCGGCCTTTTCGTCACTGAGGATAACGCCACCGTCATCAAAGGTAACCAGGCCTGAGGGCGGGTGTGCTTCCCCGGTTTTCGTGGCGACGCTTCCGACCTCGGAACGCAACTCTACCAGCGACAGGGACCGCTGCGTCCCGTCGGGAGATTTCAAAAGCACCCGTTCGCGGAAGATATCGATTGCTTCGACCCGCTCCACCCCGATGGGAGTGGTAACCGTCTTCCCCTCTTTCGGGAAACGGCGGCGGTTTGTGACATAGAAATCATGTTCATAGCGAAGACAACAGAGTAATCTGCCGCACCCGCCGGAGATCTGGGACGGATTCAACGAAAGGCGTTGGTCTTTGGCAAGCGTCAGGGAAACTGGCTTGAGCTCGTCTAACCAGGTAGAGCAACAATACTGCCGACCGCACCTCCCCAAGCCGTCCAAACGTCTCGCTTCGTCCCTGGCTCCGATTTGCCGCAACTCAATGCGCGTGCGAAACAGAGCTGCAAGGTCTCGTACCAACGCGCGAAAGTCTACTCGCTTTTCAGCCGTGAAGTAGATCGTTAGTTTTTTGCGGTCCCACTGCCACTCCGCGTCAGATACTTTCATCTGGAGTTTATGACTGGCGACCCGTTCCATCACCTTTCGGCGAATATCGTCTTCGGCTTTGCGCAACTCGGTGATCAGATGCGTCTCATGGGTCGAGGCCTCCCTCACCACGCTGCCGCCGGCCTTCTTAGCCCCTTTGGAACACCCACTGCAGCCGGTTCCGCATTTTTTTTCGGCGATGCTGCCGGTTGCCGTCACCTCACCGAGGTCCTGGCCCCGTTCCACCTCAACAACAACAGACATACCAACGTTGATGCTGGAATCGTCGGCGGAGAAATATTCTTTGCGGTTCCCCTTGAAGCGGACCTCGACGAGTTGCGTCAATCCGCTAACCGTCCGTGAACTTTCCCATTGCGAGGAATTTTTCAGCTCGCCGGGCAAGGAGTTTGTCCGTTTTTAATTTGCGCAGTGATGACAGATGTTTTGAAAGGGATTTTTTCAGGGCCACGGCGGTTGCCGAAGGATCGTTGTGTGCCGCACCGAGCGGTTCCTTTATTATCTCATCAATAACCCCAAGTTCCAACAGGCTGGGTGCGGTAATCTTCAGCGCTTCGGCCGCGCGGGCCTTTTTGGTGGCATCGTTCCACAAAATTGCGGCACAACCCTCGGGTGTGATCACGGAGTAAATGGAATTCTCCAGCATCAGCACTCTGTCGGCCAGAGCCAACGCCAGGGCTCCCCCTGATCCGCCTTCGCCGATGATCGTCGCGACGATCGGGGTTCGCAGGCGGGCCATTACCTCAAGGTTTCGGGCAATCGCTTCAGCTTGTCCACGCTCTTCGGCCCCAAGGCCCGGATAGGCCCCGGCAGTGTCCACCAGGGTGACCACAGGGATTTTCATTCGCTCAGCAACAAGCATTAACCTCAGCGCCTTGCGGTAACCTTCGGGGTGTGCCATCCCGAAGTTGCGTTTCAAGTTTTCTTTGGTGTTACGGCCCTTTTGCTGGCCGATCACCATGACGGTGTGGCCGTCCAGGCGCGCGAGGCCAGCTACGATCGCCGGGTCGTCGCGGAACTGACGGTCGCCACGCAATTCAATGAAGTCGGTAAATGCTTCGTTGATGTAATCGAGCGAATACGGACGCCGCGGGTGGCGGGCTACCTGGACCCGTTGGAACGGATCGAGGTTTTCGTAGATCTCGCTACGAAGTTCGCTGAGCTTGTCTTTGAGAGGGCCGACCTCACGGTCAACATCCATCTCTCGTTCATCGGCCAGCTTTCGCAGTCCTTCTATTTGCCGCTCAAGTTCTACGATCGGCTGCTCAAAATCTAATTGAAAATTGGAAGCCACAGACGTGGTTACCTCGTTTTTACCATTCTTACGTGTTCGGCGCCTACGATACTCTTAAGGGCCGTATAAAACTCGTCAGTAATCTCTACCCTAATATTACGGGAACGCAATCGTGCTTGCGATCCGTTGACCCCCTTCCAATCCACCAGAAGAGGTGCCGGGCCGGTGTGGGCGGCACAAAGAGCGGCCATGGCCCGGGTCGAATCGGGGTCGGGAGCAGCGTCGGCATTCCAGGAAACTTCGATTCCTATCGCACCCGAATTTTTTAGAGTGTCCATGCGGAGAGCGGCTTCAATAATAAACGGAGCCTTTTCGTCACCCTTGTCCCGTGGGCTGTAACCGCCGGTGAGGACGTAAGCGGTGTCGGCCTCGATGACATCAGACAACTCTTTCCACGTATCTGGAAAGACGATGGCTTCTGCCGTGCCGTGAAAATCTTCCATCGTAAGCCGTGCGTATTCGGAGCCGGTTTTACGGCTTATCTGTCGCGAGACCGCCGTAACGACAACGGCTGCAGTCACCTGGTGATCGCTCCATGTTCCGAGCGTGGCGGTGGTGCGGTTTCCGAAGATGGCAACCTCTTCCCGGAACTCCTCCAGAGGGTGCCCGGAAATGAAAAACCCGATCACTTCTTTTTCCTTGGCCAGGCGCATTTTTTCGGACCACGCTGGCAGGTCAGGTACGGGAAGTGGGTGGGAATTGTCTGATTCAGAGCCTACGTCAAAAAGGGAGGCCTGCCCGGCATCCAATTCAGCCTGCCTGATTTGAGCGGCCCCGATCGCCATTTCAATCATAGCCGTGGTCTGGGCTCTGTTCGCGGGCAGGTCGTCAAACGCCCCCGATGCGGCCAACGCTTCAAATACGCGTTTGTTGCAAAGCCGCAGGTCGATTCTTTCGGCGAACTCCTGCAGGTCTTTCGGAGCCCCGCCCTTTTCTCGGGCCGCAATTATCGACTCGACGGCAGAGGACCCGACGTTCTTGACGGCGCCCAGTCCGAACCGGATTTCCCTGTCGCCGGTGACCGTGAATTTTTGTCCCGACTCATTGACCGAAGGTGGGAGTACCTGAATGCCCATTTCTCGGGCCTCGTTGATATACTGCACCACCTTGTCGGTGTTGCCAATCTCGGACGAAAGCAGGGCTGCCAGGAATTCTGCCGGGTAGTATGTCTTTAGCCATGCCGTTTGGAATGACAGGAGGCTGTAAGCAACACTGTGCGATTTGTTGAAACCGTAACGACCGAAAGTTTTGATCTGGTCCGAAATGTCTTCGACCTGTTTGCGGTTGTGCCCCTTTTCGATCGCCCGCGAAACAAATTTGTCGAGTTCAGCGTCGATGAGTTCCTGGTTCTTTTTACCTACCGCTTTTCGCAAAACGTCCGCTTCGGCGAGTGTGAACCCGGCCAGAACGTTCGCGATCCTCATAACCTGCTCCTGATACACGATTACTCCGTATGTAGAACGGAGCACCTCCTCAAGATCCGGGTGCGGGTATTTTACCGCTTCCTTGCCGCGTTTTCGCTTGATGTAAACGAGGTGCATTCCGGAGTCCAGAGTTCCGGGTCTTACCAGAGCGTTTGTCGCCACCAGATCGTTGAAGCAATCGGCGCCAAGCTGTCTCAGAACATCCGTAGCCAGGGCTGATTCGAACTGGAAAATCCCAGCAGTGCGTCCGGCTCGGATCTGTTCGTAAACGACCGGATCGTCGAGGTTTAATTCTTCGAGATCAATCTTGATGCCGCGTCGAGTTTCCACCGCAGCAACGGCGTCATGGATAACGGTGAGCGTCTTTAGGCCGAGGAAGTCCATCTTCAACATGCCGACCCGCTCGAGGACGTTCATGTCGTACTGCGTTATGATGGCGCGCTTGCCGTTTTTGGCACCCTGCTTTTCCGCCTGGGTGCAAACCGGCACGTAGTTGTCCACCGGGCCTGGCGCGATTACGACACCTGCAGCGTGCACAGAAGAATGTCGCGAAAGTCCTTCGATGCGTGATCCCAGCTCGACAAGCCGGTTCACGTTCTTGTCAGCCTTCCTGAGCGCAGCCAGTTCGGAAATTTTCTCGGCGGCTTCTGCAACCGAGAGCGAAAAAGCCGGACCGGACGGGATCAGTTTGGCAATTTTGTCAGCCTCACCGATAGGCATACTCAAAACCCGTGCGACGTCTCGGACCGTAGCGCGTGCTTTTAACGTTCCGAATGTGATTATCTGGCTAACCGAATCGTGCCCGTACCGTTCGCGCACGTATTCAATAATCTCCCCGCGGCGTTCATAACAAAAGTCGATATCGATATCAGGCATCGAAACCCGGTCGGGATTCAGAAAACGCTCGAAAAGCAGGTCGTACTTTAGCGGATCAACGTTGGTAATTCCCAAACCATAGGCGACCAGGGAACCGGCTGCAGACCCGCGGCCCGGTCCAACCGGGATTCCCCTGTCCAGGGCTGCCTTGATGAAATCCTGCACGATCAAGAAGTAACCGGCGTACCCGGTTTTGGTGATTACGGCCAGCTCGTAGTCCAGCCGTTCCTGCACCGCTTCAGGGAGAGGGGTGCCGTATTTTTTCTGCGCGCCGATCGTCGCGATATCCACGAGCATGTGGTTGTCGTCGCGATATTTTTCTTCTCGCGGAAATTCCGGTAGAAAGTATTTTTTCTCGAAATCCAGTTCGCATAGATTGGCAACCGCAACCGTATTTTCCAGAATGTCGGTTCGGTCCGGGAAGAGGGAGCGCATTTCCTCTTCGGACTTTACGTACGATTCCTGCCCGGTGAAACGAAAGCGCGTGGGATCGTCGAGGTTCTTGCCGGTACCGATCGCAAGAAGTACGTCGTGCGCTTCGGCGTCCTCTTTCCTCAAATAATGCGCGTCGTTTGTCACCAGAACCGGGAGTCCCATTTCATCCCCGAGTTGGAACATCCCGTCGGCAACGATTTTTTCTTCCGGAATCCCGTGGTCCTGCACCTCAAGCCAGAAGCCGTCCTTGCCGAACACCCTGGAGAACCATTCGGCCGATTCGCGGGCCTTTTCGATATTTCCCTGCCGCAACCAGAGTGCGACCTCTCCCGAAAGGCACGCGGCCAGACAGATGATGCCTTCGGAATATTGTTCTATTACCTCGCGGTCGATGCGTGGTCGACGGTAGTAACCTTCCACAAACCCGATTGAAGAAAGTTTGACGAGGTTTTGGTAACCCTTACGGTTCTTGGCTAGTAGGACCAGATGGGAGTAGTTTGCCGGAGCACCCTCAACCCTTTTTCGCTCGTGACGCGAACCGAATGCTACATAGGCTTCAAACCCGAGAATGGGCCGTACTCCCGCGGCCTTCGCCTGCTCATAAAAAAGCCAGCTGGCGTGGAGGTTTCCATGGTCGGTGATGGCCAGGCTGTCCATCCCGAGGGCCTGCACGTGTGAGATAAGGTCTGGAATCCGATTTGCGCCGTCCAACAGTGAGAATTCCGAGTGGGTATGGAGGTGGGCGAAACTCACCTGAACACCGGTCCCGAGCGGGCCAGCGGCGCCCTAATCTCTCGAACGGGATGTACAGTATGTAAAACGGCTAAGTCGTTTAAAAACAATGCGATAGGCCCGGATAATGTTGAAGGGAGACCATGTAGGACTGCCTTCGATGCTCGGCGTTATGGATCATACATTGCCGGGTGTACTGCGGCAACAGTGACACGAGAGTCGACCAGAATAGGCGGCTGAGTTGGTTCCGGTGGACGATCGAGCACGTAACTTTCTATCCGGTAAGGGGTTATCTTCAGAAGACATTTCACTTTTTCCACGAATTTTCGATGAAATCCAAACGAGCAATCTCGCTCCTGGCCTTGATGTTGGTGCCGCTGGGATGTGGTGGTGATGAAGAATTTCCTCCTCCGGAGACTATTCGGATTGTGCCGTCGTCGAACAACCAGTCGGCGCCTGCTTCCGCTCCTCTTCCGGCCCCTCTGGCCGTCGAGGTGCTCGATGCCGAGGGACAACCGGCTGTGCGGGCGCGGGTCCGTTGGACGGCGGCGGCAGGTGGGTCCGTTTCCGACAGCGTATCCCTGGCTGGCGGCGATGGCATCGCGATAATGCCCTATCGCCTTGGATCCACTCCAGGAACCTTCTCAATTACGGCTGTGCTGGATCAGAGGGAAGACCGATCTGCCGTTTTTAGTGCAACCGGATTCGCCGCTGCGGCGGTAACTCAGGTCGTACCGGCAACCTATACAGGCGGGGATACCCTTGAGGTGAGAGGTACCGGGCTGAGTACAGTCGATGTCGTCCAATTCGGGACAGTCGGAGCCCCACCTCTGTCGGCCACCGAAACCTCGATTGCAGTTATCGCTCCCGTATGTCTCGACCCTGGGTCCATTGATTTAAGTGTTGTTCAGCGCGGGATCCGTTCGGGGACGGTTCCCACGACCTACACTGCCGGTGCCGGGATCGCAGGCCTCGCTCCTGGTCAGTATGTCTCGATAGCGGCGGTTGACGTCGCGGGCTGTGCCAGTTTTCCGACTGCGGGGAACAGCGGTGCCGAGTATCTCATGGTCGTGCAGAGTGTGACCGGTACCCCTGGGGTTACAGCGAGCTACAGGCTCAGGGGTGATACGCTGGCACCTACTAGTGTGGTGGGTACGGCCGTTCCAGCAGAGTTGTCTTTCGCCGACAGATTCCACAACAGTTTGCGGGAAAGGGAGGCCGAAGTGGCCCGGATGCCCAAACCCGAGCAACCGCTGTTGGCTGTGGGTCCAGAGGTGGCGGTGAACGTGGGGGATAGCAGAGCCTTCAGAGTCTGCAACAAAATTGGGTGCCAGTCTCAATCAGACTTCGATGAAGTTGACGCGGAAGCGCGTTTTGTGGGTAATCGTACAATTCTCTACTCCGACAAGAATTCACCGGGGGGAGGGTTTACGGACGTTGATTTCGAGACATTCGGTCAACTGATCGATGGTCGGCTTTACGGCGTAGCGTCGTCGTCTTTTGGTGTTGAGTCCGATGTCGATCGTAACGGGAGGGTGGCAATCCTTTTTACTCCGACGGTAAATGGACTTAACTCCCCCAGCGACTGCGGTAACTCGATTTTCGTTGGTTTCTTCTTCGGCGTTGATATCGATCCCTCTTTTGCGCAGGACGATCGGTCAAACAAGGGAGAGGTGTTTTACGCTTTGACTCCAGACCCCAATGGTTTCGCAGGCTGCACGGTTTCGCTGGATGGAGTCAGGAACCTGGTTCCGGTTACACTGGTCCACGAACTACAACACATGATCAGCTACAACCAGCATGTGTTGGTGCGGGGAGGAGATAAGGAAGTCCTGTGGTTGGATGAGGCTCTGTCCCATGCGGCCGAAGAGATAGCTGCTCGAGATTTTTTGACGGCTGGAGACGAGGGCTCTTTCTCGCAGTTTGCTACCGGCAACCTGTCTAATCTCTATCGATATTTGCGGACGCCGACATCTTTTTCTCCCGTAGCAACGGAGGGGACCGGGTCGCTGGAAGAGCGGGGTGCCAGCTGGTGGTTGGTGCGATGGGTCCTGGATCATTTCGGCGATGGAAGCCCAAGGTTGCTGGTAGAAACATCCGCGACAGGAATAGACAACATTGAGGCCTTTGCGGGTGAACCGATCGAGGGGATTCTGACTGAGTGGGCACTGGCAACATTCGTTTCGGACCTGCCGGGATTTTCGGCCAGCGACCGCCTCAGTTTTGACTTTTGGAGGCTCAGGAATGTTTTCGAGGGCTTCAATCGACAATCGCCTTCACGTTTCCCTCTCGCGTTCCCTGTCGTGCCTCCCGTATTCGGAGGTGCCTTCGGACAGGTTACCGGCGCTGTACGGAGCGGTTCTGGCGATTATTTTCAACTTGTGCAACCGCCCATGGGACCGGGCTTCTCCATCGAGTTGACCAACGGGACTGGCGGTCCCACCCAGGACGGTGCCAGGGTGAGGTTAAACGTTCTGAGAGTCAGGTAGGATTTGTCTAAAAACGCCGTCTTAATTATCCGTGTCATCTTCGGGCTTGTGGCTACATCGTCCGGACTGTCGGCCCAACTGCGAACCGGTTTAACCCCTACTGTAACCCGGGCACCGGTTTCGATCCGAAGCGCCGGAATGAACGGCGTTGCGGTTGCCATGGTCGGTGATGCCGGGTCGGTGTTCACCAACCCGGCGGGCCTTGCAACAATCCGAAACATCGCCCTGGAAGGCGGCTACCGTGCTATGCCTCTGGATGGCCGTCTTGCTTCCGGCGCGCTCGGTATGCGGGTAAAACAGTTTGATGTAGGATTTGGGCTTATTGGTTTTGATCGGGGCTATGAATTGGCGAGGCGGATCGACTCGATTGCCGGTGATCCGCTGCCAACCGACGATTCTTTCAACGATTTTGAAGGTTTGGCTGTCGGCTCACTGGTCTACCGCCAGGGGATTATTGCGCTGGGTGGTTCGCTAAAGGGGATCCGACAACGTGCCGAAGCCGGCGACCGACGTGCTACTTCGATTGACATGGGGATGGCCATAGCGGTTTTTGACATTATGGCCATCGGATTCTCGATCCAGAATTGGGGGGGCAACCTGCGGACTTCGAACGAATTGGAGATGCCCAGGCTCTCCAGGTTTGGCGCGATGCTCAACTACGTCGATCCTCAAGAAGGGTTCCGGCTGCTCTCCACCTTTGAGGTGCAGTGGCCCGAAGGAGAATCCTCCAGGTTGGTGTTGGGTGCAGAGGCGGGTGCGGTGTTGTCGGGTGTCGGAGTCCGCGTGAGGGCGGGGTGGGGAACGACTCAAATTGGCGACGTCCACTCCGATTTTACCTATGGGGCCAGCGTAGAACTCGGCACCGCCAACATTGATTGGGCTTACGAATCAAAAGGGATTTTCGATGAATCGGTAAACCGCTTCGGCATTCGATTGCGGCTTTAGGGTTGACTTCTGCTTCGGTTAATGTCCCCGTAGTTTCTCCGCCTCTGCCACTCGTTTGATCGAGATAGCGAGCGCGGCAGTGCGCCACTGCACGTTCCTCTTTTCGACTATATCCTTCACTGTGTTGTAGGCACGATCCATTTTTATCCGCAGTTCGTCGTTAACCTTCTGGAACGACCAGGGGTGCTGCTGGAGGTTTTGAGTCCACTCGAAGTAACTGACGGTGACGCCCCCGGCGTTGGCGAGAAAATCGGGAATTACGTCAATGTCTCGATCAAACAAGATCTTGTCGGCCGTGGGTGTGGTCGGGCTGTTGGCAGCCTCAACGACGACCTTGCAATTCAACGTATCGGCGTTCTTTTCCCTTGTGATTACGCCGCCAAGAGCGGCCGGGATCAGCCAGTCGCAGGGGATTTTCCAGATGGCGTCGTTGGTGATTTTGTCTCCACCATCGAAATCTTGAACTGGTTGACGCTCAAGATATCCGTGTGGGAACAGCCTGGGAATATCCAAACCGTTTTCATTGTAGAGGCCACCGTCTACGTCGGTGACCGCAAGGATCTTGGCTCCTTGTTCGTGTAACAGGCGTGCCAGATGGGCTCCCACGTTTCCGAAACCCTGGATGACCACTCGGCCGTCCTTGACTGGCACTCCAAAGTCGCGTCCATAGTTCTCGATGACGTAGGCGCAACCCTGCGCGGTTGCCTCTTCACGTCCGAGCGAGCCGCCGAGAGATACCGGCTTACCGGTGACAGCGGCAGGTGAATAGCCAACTCGTTTGGAATATTCGTCCAACATCCAGGCCATGACCTGAGCGTTGGTGTTTACGTCCGGGGCGGGAATATCCCGATAGGGGCCGAGGATGAGAGCAATCCGGTTAATGAACACCCTGCTGAGTTGTTCGAGTTCTCGTTCCGACAGTTTTCTGGGATCAACCTGCACGCCGCCTTTCGCACCACCGAAGGGGATATCCATCAAAGCCGTCTTCCAGGTCATCGTGGTGGCCAGTCCAAGAACCTCGCTTTCGTCTGCCAGAGGGTGGAACCGGATGCCACCCTTGCAGGGGCCTCGTGCCCCACTGTGTTGTACTCGATATCCCTTGAAAATGTCAAACGAACCGTCGTCCATTCTAACCGGCACTTCGACTGTCATCGAACGGAATGGAGAGGTCAGGAGTTTACGTTGGTATGGTTCGAGCTCCATCAAGTCCGCGGCCATCTCGAACTGGTTATGGACGATTGCTCCGGTCCTCATTCCGTTTTTTTGCTTTGTTTTCTCAGTCATATTGATCTTCGTGCCCTCGGTGGGGAGGCTTGGCTGCGACAGGACCGCTTTGCATCCGGCACTCGAAACGGCCTGTTGTATTTGTTCTGGGACGGTTTCGATATGCTAAATAGGTCTGGATTCGTCAAGGGAGAAGTCATTAGTTCTCGCTCGTAGAGTTTCCAGATTTTCGGAATAGACTTGTTGGTCGAAGATCTTTCCAAAGGCCTCCGAGGTCGATTGCAACGCCCTGTTCCAGAGGTCAGCGGCCTCTGTGCGCCCCGTTTCGTGTTGCATGCTAGTCATCTCCACGCCCTGGATTCCACAGGGGACAATGAGATCGAAATTTGCCAGATCCGTGTTGACGTTGAGAGCGAAACCGTGCCAGGTTACCCATTGCTTAACATGAATCCCGATGCTGGCGATTTTACGATCTTCGACCCATACCCCCGTCAAACCACCGTTTCGTCGGGCTTCTATTCCGTGTTCTCCCAGGCTGACGATAAGTGCTGCTTCCACCTCTCTCAAAAACCAATGGAGATCTTCTCTGTGTTCTTTCAGGTTGTATATGAGATAACCGACGAGCTGGCCGGGCCCGTGAAACGTCACGTCTCCTCCTCGGTCAATTTCGAAAAAATCGACCCCTCTGGTCTGCAGGGCCCTGGTGGGGGCGATGACGTTGTCTCGATGACCGGTACGACCCATTGTGATCACCGGTGGGTGTTCGAGGAGAAAGAGGACATCGTCAGGCTGTTCACCTGATATGCGTCCCAGTGCTGTTTTCTTTTGAAGTTCCTGCGCTTCCTCATAGGCGATTCGGCCCAGATTGACCACTGCAAGTCGACGACTCATTCTATTGAGGAGAGGGCCCCTTTATAGGACACGACTGAAACTCCGACGAGCAGGCACAGAAAAACGATTAAGGCCGGGATCCCCCCCACCATATCGGCGGGGGCGGATAGGGCCGCTACGATGAAGCCCAGCATCGTGGCGATGGCGCTCGTGACACCGCGTCTCCAGATGTCGTTGATTGACTCCGTGAGGTGCCAGGCGGTAGCAGCCGCAACGACAGCTCCGCCCAGAGTCGCGGTCGAAATAATCATGAAGCTGGCAGTACCCTCGGTTTGGGCCAGTGAAACGGCCCTCAGCGCAATTACGCCGAGGGTAATCGTTGCCGCTCCGGCAGTTGCCCCTGCAGCTATGGTTGCCAGTACTAACGCAATCGGGTCTTTGGGAGCCACGATCAGGTATGCAACACCCTGTCCATCGAGTCCAACGCCGCTTCGGCTATTGCTTCGCTCAACGTCGGATGGGCGTGGACAGCGAGTTCAACTTCGGCAACCGTGTATTCGTTCTCGCGGGCTACCGCGAGTTCATGAATCATTTCCGATGCATGCGAAGCCACGATATGGGCTCCCAGGATTTCCCCGTATTTGGGGTCGCGGATGATTTTCACAAACCCTTCGGTTTCGTCCGAAGCTCTGGCTCTTCCATTAGCCGTGAGAGCGAACTTTCCGACTTTATACTCGATGCCCTGCTTTTTGCAGGCATCCTCCGAAAGACCAATGCTGGCTACCTCGGGGCTGCAATATGTAACCGATGGAATGTTGTCGTATCTGATCGGGTGCGTTTTTTCCCCTGCAATAACTTCGGCGACGAAAACTCCCTCCCGGCTTCCCTTGTGTGCCAACATAGGGGGACCGGCGACGTCGCCTATGCAATAAACTCCGGGCGAAGTTGTCTGGAGGTTAGCGTCCGTTTTGACGAATCCACGCTCGTCGATCTGAATCCCTGCTTCGGCAAGACCTTCGGTGTTGGTCTTCCTACCTGCCGCCATCAGGACCTTTTCGGCCGTCACGGTCCTGGTGTTTCCGTTTACCTCGACTTCAAGCGTGACAGAGTTTGCACCAATGTCGGCCTTCTTGACCGATGCGCCCTGCATTATGTCTATCTTGCGTTTCTTAAACGAACGCCCGACTGTGGCGGATGATTCCGAGTCCTCAAGAGGGAGAATTCGTGGGAGGGCTTCGATCAAAGTCACCTTCGTGCCAAACGCATTGAATATTTCGGCGAATTCCGAGCCTACAGCGCCCGCACCTACCACAGCAAGCGAGGCAGGGGCTTCGGGGAGGAACAGCGCTTCGTCAGAGGAAATCACAGTGCTCTTGTTAATTTCGAGTCCGATGGCGGGAATCCCTTTTACGCTTGAGCCGGTCGCAACTACGACAGCTTTGTTGGCAGTGTAAACGTCCCCACCGACGACCACTTTCTTTCCTGCCTGGATCTGACCTGTTCCTGGGATAACGGTGACTTTGTTCTTTTTCATCAAGAACTCGACACCTTTTGAATTCTGCTCGCTAACCTGGCGGGAGTTTTTGATCGCAGCGCCGAAATCGAGTTGGATATCGCCGACCGTCACGCCGTATTTGCTCGATTTTTTTACCAGGTTGGCGACGTGGGAGCTGTGTAACAGGGCTTTAGTGGGGATGCAACCAACGTTTACACAAACGCCGCCCAGCTTTTCTTTCTCAACAACTGCGGTGCTCAGTCCCAGTTGTCCACATCTTATCGCGCAGACATAACCTGCCGGGCCACCCCCGACAATTATGACGTCAAATGTCTTCGACACAGGTTTCTCCAGTTTTCTAGTTTCGTACTACCAAACGATCGCGAGCGGATTCTCCAACATCTGCTTCACCGTTTGGAGGAAAGCCGCTCCGGTGGCGCCATCGATGACGCGGTGGTCGCAGCTCATCGTCAATTTCATTTTCTTGCGAACAACGATCTCGCCGTTGTGGGCTGAAGGCTCTTCAGCGATGCCGCCTACCGCGATGATACCCGCCTCCGGCGGATTGATAATTGCGGTGAATTGGTCAATCCCGAACATGCCCAGGTTTGACACGGAGAACGTGCCCCCCGTGTACTCCTCAGGCTTGAGTTTCCTATCCTGGGCCCGACCAACGAGTTCCTTGGTCTCCGCCGATATTTCCCGCAACGATTTTTGATCGGCGTTTCGTACCACAGGCGTAATAAGCCCGTCTTCAATGGCCACGGCGATAGACATGTGTACATCATTGAAGTATCTGATACTGTCTTCCTGCCACCAGGCGTTGCAGGCTCGGTGTTTAGCCAGAGCCATGGCAACGACTTTCACGATGATATCGTTGAATGAAATCTTTCCATTGCCTGTAGCGTTCAGTTGGGCACGAGCATCGGCGACGTTTTCCATGTCGATCGTTGTGGTAAGAAAAAAATGCGGCACCGGTCCAATTGACGCGGCCAGGCGCCGGGCAATTGTCTTACGGATCTGGGTCAGGGGTACGTCCTCGAATCCGCCCGGGGTTGGAGCCGCCGCTGTTACAGGAACGGCCGATGCCGAAGCAAGGTCGCGTTTGATGATTCGGCCAGCCGGTCCCGATCCCTGCAACGACGCTAGGTCGATGCCTTTTTCGCTGGCCATCTTCCGTGCGAGGGGAGATGCCTTTACTCGACCGCCGTCCGATGCCACAGTGGCTGGCTTTGGTTCGGGAGTCGCCTCAGAAGCAGCCTCGGACGGCGCCAGCGGAGGCGCGGCAGCCGCCGGAGCCGATGATGCACCGGCGATTTCAGAAATGTCTTCGTCTGCAGCGGCGATGATTGCCACAAGCGAAGCCACGTCTACGGTTTGACCCTCGCCCACGACGATTTGTCGCAGAATCCCGGCCCCCCGTGCAACAAGTTCCATTACCGCTTTGTCAGTCTCGACTTCAGCAAGGGTGTCGCCCGTGGCGATCTTGTCGCCCTCTTTTTTCAGCCATGTAACGAGTCGCCCTTCTTCCATCGTGGGCGATAGCGCTTCCATTACTACTTTGGTTGCCATCCGGTAATCCCCGGGGATTGTTAGGTTTTTTAGCTATCAGTCCTGGTAGCTAACGCGTTTTACTGCGTCGATAATTCTGTCGGGGCTGGGCTTCGATGCCTTTTCAAGTTGCTTATTGTACGGCATCGGTACGTCTGCCCCCGTCACGCGCAAAATTGGAGCGTCCAGGTAATCAAATGCGGTGCGCTGCAAATCGTCGACTACCTGAGCGCCGACGCCGCAGAAATTCCAACCTTCTTCAACAACCACACAGCGATTTGTTTTCTTGACGCTGGCAGTCAATGCGTCGATGTCGAGCGGTCGGATCGTTCGGAGGTCGATAACTTCGGCGTCTATTCCATCAGCACTGAGTTGTTCGGCCGCTTTTAGAGCCACCGCAACGGTTTTCGAATGAGATACGAGCGTAACGTCGTTGCCGGGGCGCTTGATGTCTGCCACACCCAGTGGGACCAGGTGCTCTCCTTCGGGTACTTCGCCCTTCATGTTGTAGAGCATTTCGCCTTCGATGAATATGACAGGGTTGTTGTCCCTGATTGAACTCTTGAGAAGGCCTTTTGCGTCGGCTGGAGTCGCGGGCATCACAACTTTCAGTCCCGGAATGTTGGCATACCACGACTCGAAAGCCTGCGAGTGCTGCGCCCCGAGCTGCAATGCTGCTCCACCGGGCCCGCGGAATACCATAGGTATGGGGATCTGTCCCCCAGACATGTAAAGCATTTTTGCTGCCGAGTTGACTATCTGGTCGATCGCTAAAAGCGCGAAATTGAAAGTCATGAACTCGATCACCGGGCGCGTACCAGTCATTGCCGCGCCTACTCCGAGGCCGGCGAAACCCAGTTCAGTGATAGGAGTGTCGACTACCCTGTCTTCTCCAAATCGATCGAGAAGGCCTTTGCTCACTTTATAAGCCCCCTGGTAAACGGCGACCTCTTCGCCCATCAGGAAAACGCTTGGGTCGCGTTCCATCTCCTCGGCTAGCGCTTCGTTGAGCGCATCACGATATGTAAGAATTGCCATTAGTCTGCGTAAACGTCGGTGAATAAAGCGGAGGCGTCTGGTATGTCGCTTTCCTCGGCGAATGTCAGCGCATCCGCTACTTCCTCGGCGACGCTTGCTTCGATTTGCTTAATGTCTTCATCTGTCAGGAGTCCAGCATCCTTTAACTGATTTGCGAACGTGATCAGCGGGTCCCGCTCTTTTTGAGACTCTACCTCTTCTTTGGTGCGGTAGTGTCCGTGAATTGGATCTGACATGGAATGCCCCATGAAACGGTAGGTCCGTGCTTCGATTAAAGTGGGAATTCCGTCTTTTCGGGCACGTTCAACCGCCTTTGACATGACCCGGTTCGTATCAAGCACGTCCATCCCGTCGGCGATTTCAGATTCCATGTCGTAAGAACAACTGCGTTCGTGGATGTTCCACACGGCATGAGAACGTTCCAGAGCGGTGCCCATTCCGTACCGGTTGTTTTCACAGATGAAAACGACCGGGAGGTTCCAGAGAGCCGCCATGTTCAGCGCCTCGTGGAAGGCACCATTGTTTACCGCGGCTTCTCCGAAATAGGATACGGCAACGTTGTCAGTCTTGTTGTATTTGAAGGAAAACGCGGCGCCGGTTGCCAGAGGAATCTGCCCCGCCACGATACCGTGACCGCCCAGCATCCCTTTGGTCGTGTCGAACATGTGCATAGACCCGCCTTTGCCGGCTGAACAGCCGGTAGCTTTGCCGAACAACTCGGCCATCACAGCGCGGGCGCTTACTCCGCGCACCAGTGCGTGGCCGTGCTCTCGGTAACTGCACATGATTACGTCGCCTTCCTTAAGCGCCGCGTTGGATCCGACGGCGACCGCTTCCTGCCCAACGTAAAGATGGCAAAAACCACCAATGTGTCCGATGGCGTATGCCTCGCCAGCGGCTTCTTCAAAGCGCCTGATCAACGTCATCTGCTTCAACCAGTCGCGATATTCATCGCCTCTGGCGGAGTCCACCACGTTTTTGTTCGGATTGGTCATCGATTTCCTCGGGTATTCCCGCTTCTGACTTCTAACTTCTGGCTTCTAACTTCTTCGCTTTCTTGCTCCCCTCAACCTGCTCCCACGCATGGTAGGAGGAGCGCACTAGAGGTCCCGACTCTACGTGGCTGAACCCCATCTCAGTGCCGATCACCTTAAGTTCCGCAAACTCATCAGGTGTATAGTAGCGGGATACCGGCAGGTGGTCACTGCTCGGCCTCAGGTACTGTCCCAAAGTCAAAATGTCGACATTCTGTTCCCTCAGGTCGCGCATTGCTTTGAGGAGTTCGTCCCATTCCTCGCCGAGCCCGCACATGATTCCAGATTTTGTCAGACCGTCGGGTACCATCTCCTTCGCCCGGCGCAACACGCGTAGCGCCCTGGGGTATCGCCCGCCTGGTCGAGCCATTCGGTACAACCGTTCTACTGTCTCAAGGTTGTGGTTGAGAATGTCAGGTTTCTCGTTCTGGATTATCTGAAGCGCTGTATCCGACCCCTTGAAATCCGGGATCAACAGCTCGATGGAAGCCTCGGGCAACCTTTTCCTTATTTCACTGACACAACCCGCAAAAGTCTCGGCGCCGCCATTGGGGAGGTCGTCGCGATCGACAGATGTAATCACGACGTGCTGCAAACGCATGGTCGCCACAGCCTCGGCAAGGCGGATGTGTTCTTCGGCATCCCAGGGAGCAGGAGTGCCGTGGGAGACAGCGCAGTAAGCGCAGTTTCTGGTGCAGACGTCACCGAGCACGAGGAAAGTCGCGGCCCTGTTATCCCAGCATTCGCCGATATTAGGGCAATGGGCTTCCTCGCAGACGGTGTGCAAGCCCAGGTCCCTCATGAGGCCTTTTACGTCAACGTAATTGCTGCCCCCCGGCGCCTGGACTTTGAGCCATTTTGGCTTCCGCTGCGCTGGAAATTCAGCTTTTGGGGAATTTACCCCCTTAATTGTCACTAAATCCATGTGGAATAATAGTCGGGCAGGGCAGGCTATACTAGGTGGGTTGAGCTTAGTTTCAACCGTTTGGTTGAAACCTTAGAAAACTAGTCTCCCCCGACGGTTTTTCCAGAACCGACCAGGGTCGACGGGATCAAGAACCATTTCCTCGTCGATCTCATCTGTCCCGAAATTCCGACCGATCAGGTGCCCGGTCAGACCCGCCATGAGGATGCCGTTGCGTCCGTGGCCTGTGGCGTACCAGAGGTTGGTGACATCCGGGTCTCGCCCAATAATTGGACGTCCGTCCGGGGTCCCGGGTCTCAGTCCGGTCCAGCTCCTGAGGATCTCCGCGTTGCCGAGGTCAGGGAAGACCTCGGCGGCAGCCTTCCGGACATATTCCGTGCCGTTGTCGGTGATGTCGGTGTTGAACCCGGCATGTTCGACTGTGGCACCGACCATGGCCTCGTTGCCATTGGTAAGTACGTAACCGTGCGCTCCGTATACGATCGAGCGTGGCCTGTTCGTTTTCACCTGCACCACCGACATCTGTCCTTTTACGGGCTCGACAGATAGAGGTCTCGGAAGGCCGGTTAGTGCGCCTGACCAGGCACCCGCTGCAATCACCACGTTTCCGGCTGACAGTTCTCCCTGTTTCGTGTCGACGCCAACGATGATCCCTGACCTGGAAATCACACCGGTTGCGATGCAATCCTGCCGCACTTCAACTCCGCGATTTCCCGCCGCAATCAAAAGAGCCTCATGGAGTTTTACCTGATTCAGCATCCCGTCATCGGGCGCGAGAACTCCACCGAGGATTTTCGGGTTGAGGCCAGGTGCGCACTCCAGCATTTCATCCAGGGAAAGCCAGTCGGCCGGGAGCCCGGATTGTCTCAACCTGGCCACGGCGCTTTTGAGCCTGGTTGCTTCCGCGTCGGAAAACACTGCCTCGAGAATTCCGCCGGTCCACAATTCCAGGTCGAGACCTGTTTCTTCTTCTAGCTCAGGAACAAGAGTTGTGTAGATGTCCCGGGCTCTGACGTGAAGAGCGAGAACTGCGTCGTCCGGAGACGCTTCGGCCAGGGCGCCAAGCATGCCGGCTGCTGCCGGAGTTGCCGCGCCGTCGGTGATACCAGCATCCAGAAGGAGCACCTGACATTTGCGCTTGGCGAGCGCCAGCGCGCAGGAGGCGCCGACAATCCCGCCTCCGATTATTATTACGTCAGGGTTCTTGGACATTATTCCTGAAACCTACAATTGGGTGAATCCGTAATGACGGGCAAACAAATGCACTCTGGAGGCACTTGATGTTTCGAAAACTATTGGGGTACACGGCGTTTGCGATAGGGGGTGTGGCAGCCTTCAAGCTAACCGCGTTTATCTTTGGCCTGGTGTTGTCGATCGTATTCAAGATCGGAATGTTGGCCCTGATCGCCTTTGCGATCTATACCGCCGTCGGTTTTTTCTACCCGGGAATCTTCGGAGACTTGAACGACGATAACGTAGCGGACGAAGAGATTGAGGTCGCTGAGGAAGAGGTTGAAGACACCGACAAACCTGAATAGGGGTCGGTGGCTTTAATCGGATAAAGACGGATCGGGTATTCCGTCGAAACTTTCCAGTCGCAGTGTCAGCGTGGCGAATGAAAATTTGGATTTCATCTGGACGACGATCTTCCGGTCGTCGTCCGTTAGCCACAGGCGCGAATCCGCAGCTTCGCGGAAAATCCCGTTCCCTTTGATGATCAACCTGACCTCAATGGTCGCGAACTCACCGGCGGGAACGCCAATAGTGTCACGCCCGATTACCTCCAGAACAACCGGATTTCGATCGGGTTTGAAATAATTGTGGAACTCGTACCTCTCGCCCGGGACCAGATCTACCGTTCTTACGAAATAGAAAAAGGCTGCGTCGTCAAGCGGGTGCTCCACCGTCGTCATTGACGTGTCGATACCTGACTGCGTGTAGAACCCGGAGTCGGGGTAGATCTGGTAGCTGTTGATCCTCTCCCGATCTCTTTCTTTGTGGTCCTGTACAAAGCGGCGGCTCGAAAAATCATCCAGTCCGGTCCACGAGTCCATCTGGTCGCGAAGGCGGAATGCGAGCGCTCCCCCCTCAAGCCGAAATCGGAAATGCATTGCGGAGTCACCGCGGATATTCTCTACTCCAACGACTTCCATAGACGCTCTGCCCAGGCGCAGGCCGAGTCCCCTGGCATCGTAACGAAGGACCTCGCCAACCTGGATACTGCTCCAATCAGGACGCGGCGTACTATCGGACGCTGAGTCCATCTGAGCCAATCCCGGGGTCGCCAGGGCTAGCAGCGGAACCATGGCTGCAAATTTCATGACCGGACATTCGCTGGTTCAGATGGCGCGGGGATTTTCACCCGGCGTCCTGCGCCAAACAAGTTGAGAGCGTTGATTATGGGGCCATGCTCGCTCACCGTTGAGGTGCCGGGCCCTTTTTTGACAGGCTCGCTGGCAATTTGTCGGGCTCCTGAGGAAGCCCGTGCCAGGAATTCAGGGAACGTGCTCGCCCCTTCGTTCATTAGTACTGCCTGGTCTCCATCCCCAATGAAGCTCTGGATCGTAATCATCCTGAACGCTGCGCAGCCTGAGGTGATATCTCTCAGCCCGGGGATCTTAATTCCTGGGCTGAGCAACCAGGGCGCAAATCTCCGCACCATTCGATCACCAAACCGATCATCCTCTGATTCCAGTTCTCCAACAATTACGTCGGCGCCGGACTCGAATTTTTTCACGAGGTCAGGGATTACTGTAGGAGATACAGAAAAATCCGCAGGAATAGTGATGACGCAGTCCCTTTTGTGCCGGTCGCTTCTACTCAAGGCTTCCTTCATCAGGATCTCCAGGCTGGCTGCCAGGCCAACTCGGACACTCTGTTTTATAACGGTAAGCGGTAAGCTCTTTTCGTAAGGCTTCAGAGTTGTGCCCGTGTCGTCGGTCGAACCATCGTCAACAACGAGGAGTTGGTATTGTCGAGGAAAGTCATTGAAGACATTACGGATCTTCCACAACAAGAGTCCGACCGTTGGGTTGTTGTTATAAGACGAAATGCAGACATAAATCATTTGAAATCAATCATCCTTACGCGTAACACTTTCCGTAACAATCGATCACCCCGTCAATCATTGCACTTGCCCCGAACCTCCCTGCAAGAAGGGGGCCCTTTATTAGTACGTCGTCACGCAACGTTTGGTTCTCCAGACAAGCCAGGACCTGTTTTCCCAGCTCCCCGGGATTATCTGGATTCACGAGCCGTCCTACTGTTTCGTCCACAATTTCGGGGATTCCGCCTACCCGGGAAGCGATCACCGGGACTCCATGGCTGAGAGCCTCCAGGATGGCTGTGCCCAGTGCCTCCGAGCGGGCCGGGTGAACCATTAAGTCGGCATTAACCAGAAACGGAGCTACGTCCTTTTGCCAACCAACAAACTTAACCGGTAACCGGTGTTTTCGTTGCAATTCGGCCAAATTGTCCCGTTCAGCCCCATCTCCGACTACTGTCCATTTTACGGATTTGTTGGTGTCCTGAATCTGGACAGCCGCCTCTAAAAGGACGTCCAGGCCTTTTTCTTCTTCCAGTGCGGCGATTGTGACTATCTGGTAATCCCCGGGATGGGACCTGGGGGACCGCTTTTTCGTGTTTCCCCCGGTCGTCGCCAACTCTATTCCGCTGTGTACGATGTCGATCGCATCTTTTGGTATTCCGGCTGAAACCAGTGCGGAAAAAACGGCATTTGAAATGGCTATGAACCGTGTGTTACCTCCGTATTTGCGGCCACCACTCGGGACGTTTGTGGTGCGTCGGGTTACTACGAGTTGCGCTGGCACTCCCATGACCCCGGTAACGATCCTCCCCATCGAGTGGGCCCTCGAGTCGTGGCAGTGGATGACGTCGGCTCCAAACTCCGTGGCTAGTTTTCCGAGCCGGTAAGAGGTTGCGATGTCCAGGTCGTGAGCGCCGCGCAACGGGGTGACTCCGATTCCGCAGTCGGAGACCCTGGAGGCCAGGGGCGATTCAGCGGGCGCGACCAGATGAGGAACATGGCCCCGTTTTTTGAGGCCGCGTGCTAACAGGTAGACCTGTTGTTGGCCGCCCCTCCATTGTCGTCCCGAATCGACCAGCAGGACCTTTAGCCCGCGGTTCACCCGCCCGCTTGGTTGAGAGCTATCTGGGTCAAAGAAAACTGTAGTTGAGTAAGGTTGAACGGCTTCGGCAACCTGGGTTGTCTGCTGTTTTCGAGGAACGTCTTCGTTTCGCCTGTTGCGGCTTCGGCGGTCATGAAAATGATTCTCGCGGCCAGCTGTGGGTGGTGTTCTTCAAGGTGTCGAGTGAGTTCGCAGCCTGACATGTTGGGCATGCGGAGGTCGCTGAGGATGATATCCGGTGTGGAGTTATCCAGCGTGGCCAGCGCTTCCCTACCGTCAGCTGCCAGAGTGATTTCATGGCCCCAGGCTTCAAGAGTCGTTTTGAGAAAGTGTAAGATGTGGGGCTCGTCATCAACAACGAGGATACGTTGGTTCGGGATTTCAGGAATTTCCCTGGCGGCAGGATGTATCGAATGGGCCGCTCCCGGAAGTGTGACAATAAAGGTTGCGCCTCCTTCAGGATTGGATTCGAGAGTGATGGAACCTCCATGTTCAGACAGGATCCCATGGCAAATCGAAAGGCCAAGTCCGGTGCCTTCCTGCTCGGCCTTGGTCGTGAAAAACGGTTCGAAAACGCGGTCGGTGTGGGAGTCGTCGATGCCCGGGCCGTTGTCGCTAACGACGATCGCCACATCCCGCCCAGCGCTCTTCGCGGTGATGGAAATCTGATAGCCGATGCCTGAAGATCCAATTGCCTGAGAGGCGTTGTTGATGAGGTTAACAAAGACCTGTTGGATCTGGGAAAAATTTATCAGCACAGGAGGCAATCCGTCTTCTACTTCGAGTCTCGCATCGACGCCGTCTGATATGAGTTGGTTCTTCATCAGGAGAAGGGTCGATTCCATTACTTCGCGTATCGTTTGAGGTTTTCGCGAACTGTCCTGCTTCCGCGCGAAGGATAGGAGTTGCTTAACAATGTTGGCCGCGCGCTCAGACTCCTGTCGTATCGTCGAAAGCGGCGTCGACAGGTGTTCTGGAATCTCGACGCCCCCGGCTGTCAGGTAGTCGGCGAAACCCACGACGGAGGTGAGCGGATTGTTCAGGTCATGCGCAACGCCCGATATCAATTGACCGAGAGCGGTCATCTTGGCGCTCTGGGCAAGTTGAGCCTGAAGCTCCTCCTTTACAGTCACGTCTTCGAAGATCAGCAAAGCTACATTGGTACCCGGCCGTTTGATGGGTAGTGCGGTTACATCATAGAGGCGGTCGTCAGCGCGCAACCGCTCTTTCACCGAAAGAGCCAGTACCCGACCGATCGATTCAACCCATTCGCCCGGAACCAAACGAGTCCAGGGGGTGTCGGGAAAGTCAGTCACGGGCCGCGCAACCAGTTCGCTGAAAGCCAGATTCGCTCTGCGGACCTGTCCGTTTGGACCTATGATGCAAAACGCCTGTGGAATAGCGTCGACGGCGTACTCCCAGTCGCGTTTGCCCACCGAGAGGCTGTCGTAGAGCCGGGCCCCCTGCAGGCCTAGTCCGAGCAGCACAGCGACACTTTTCAGTGCGGCGAGATCACCCTGTAAATAGTGTTGGCCGGGGGGTGCGAAAACGCAAATAGCTCCGTACCGCAAACCCGCCGCGAGTACCTGCGTACCCATCCATCCCTCGGGCCTCTCTCCAATCGTGGAGTTCTCTCTCAGCACTTTTGTAAGGCGTGGGTCGTCGGTTGACGGGGAGTCTATTCCGGTTGAAAATGCCACGGAAGATTGTGTCGCTCCCGCCGCGTTGGTCACGATCATTATTCCTGAGGGACCGAACATTTCTTCGAGTCCCTTCCCAACATGTTCAACTATCGTCGCCGGGATATGAGTCGTGGCCAGCGCGCTACCAAGGCGAGATATGATCGCGAGGTATTGGGATTCCTCCTGGT
The DNA here is from genome assembly GCA_029262195.1 of Gemmatimonadota bacterium. Classification (GTDB taxonomy): domain Bacteria; phylum Gemmatimonadota; class Gemmatimonadetes; order Gemmatimonadales; family GWC2-71-9; genus B16T1B5. Next base: position 70,635 of record JAJCZX010000033.1, read on the forward strand.
TTCCTGTGCCTCGCGTATTCATTCGAAAAACTAGCCTTCTTGTTCCTGTTGTGAGTCCGGGGACGCAAAAATGGGACACCTCGGATCGCTAACGGCGCTCCAGTTGATCCGGAATGCGTACATCGGGACCACGAACTGGGGTCCGGCTACGCCGCCGATCACTGTGAAGGCTGCGGGGACTTCCATGTCGTAGATCAGGATCCCGCGAAAAACTTCTGACGAATCATCTATCAGGGCGACCGCGAATCCGGGACTGGCTGGAAATCCGTCACCGGTAAACCCGACAATAACTCCTTCGTCGGTTTCTCCAACAATACCGGTTCCGGTACCGTAACCGACGGCGCGCACGGGGATCTGAGTCGGAACGTCCTGAGGCCAGACGCCGATCTCCCTTATGGCGCTGCTGGCTGCCTGATCCAGCACTTTGTTGGCGCTGGCCAGGTGGGTGAGGCCGCAAATAGCGCTGTCTTCGTTTGATCCTGAGGCGCAGGAAGCGAGGAGGAGGGCTGCCGCTGGAAGAAATGCTCTTTTCATGTATAGTCCGGTCACGCTCGTAGGTGAAGTAGCTTACCTTTGTCTTTGAAGATATCAAGTGTCGTGTCGACGGGGAAATGGCGTTTTGGGGTTCCAGCCCTGCCCACCGATTTCCCCGGTAAATCCACGGAGGAATTGATGAAGTCCATTGTTGCCCGACTGGCTCTATTGCTTTTGATCCCGCTGGCAGGTTGTGCGCCCGAATACGACGTTGTGATCCGGGGTGGCACTATATACGACGGGTCCGGATCGCCGGGTTATGTTGGCGACGTCGCCATTACCGGGGACACGATTGTGGCCCTTGGCACCGTGGATGGTCGTGGAAGGACTGAAGTCGACGCCACCGGTATGGCCGTTTCGCCGGGTTTCATCAACATGCTTTCCTGGGCTGTAGAGTCTCTGATCGAGGACGGGCGATCTCAAAGTGATATTCGACAGGGGGTCACCCTTGAGGTTTTCGGCGAGGGGCAATCGTGGGGTCCGCTAAATGAAGAGATGAAGGTGCAGTTGGTTGCGGATCAAGACGACGTGACCTATACGGTGGAATGGACATCGTTGGAGGATTACCTCGAATACCTTGCTGACCGCGGCGTTTCTCCCAATATCGCCTCGTTTGTCGGAGCAACAACGGTTCGCATTCACGAGCTCGGCGAGGAGAATCGAGCCCCGACGCCCGAAGAAATGGAGCGGATGAAGGCCCTGGTGCGTGAGGCGATGGAGGGAGGCGCTATGGGATTGGGTGCTTCACTGATCTACGCTCCGGCTTTTTTTGCGAGCACAGAAGAGCTTGTTGAGTTGGCGAGCGTGGTAGCGGAGTACGACGGCCGATACATCTCCCACATGAGGAGCGAGGGCAACGGCCTGATTCAGGCAACAGAAGAGGTTCTCAGGATCGCTCGGGAGGCTGGGGTGGGCGCCGAGATATATCACCTCAAAGCGGCGGGTCAGGCGAATTGGGGTAAATTGGACGAACTCATTTCGATGGTTGAGGAGGCTCGCGAGGAGGGGCTGGACGTGAGCGCCGATATGTATCTCTACACGGCGGGCGCTACCGGATTGGATGCCGCGATGCCCCCGTGGGTACAAGAAGGTGGCTATGATCAGTGGGCCGAGCGCCTGCGCGACCCAGCAATCCGCCGGCGGGTGAGACGGGAGATGACCACCCCGACCGATGCATGGGAAAACCTTTATCTGGCTGCGGGAGCGCCTGAAAATCTGTTGCTCGTGGGATTCCGCAACGATACGCTGGATTATCTGACTGGAAAGACCCTCGCCGAAGTTTCTCAGATGCGGGGCACCAGCCCTGAAGAAACCGCCATGGATCTCGTGATCCAGGACGGAAGCAGAGTCAGCACAGTTTATTTCCTGATGTCGGAGGAAAACGTGCAGCGGCAGATCGCGTTGCCGTGGGTGAGTTTCAGTTCCGATGCGCAGTCGATGGCTCCGGAAGGGGTATTCATCCAATCGAGCACACATCCCCGGGCCTACGGAAACTTTGCCAGGCTGCTGGGAAAGTATGTTCGCGACGAGGGGGTGATTCCGCTGGAGGAGGCGGTGCGGAAACTGACGTCGCTTCCGGCGGCCAATCTCAAAATCCGAAAACGGGGTACTCTGACCCCGGGTTTCTTTGCCGATATCGTTGTGTTTGATCCTGCCACGATTCAGGATCACGCTACCTTTGATAATCCCCACCAGCTGGCTACAGGTGTGCGAGAAGTACTCGTAAATGGTGAGATTGTACTGATGGACGGAGAGCACACAGGAGCGCTGCCCGGTCGAGTCGTCCGGGGCCCGGGATGGACGGGATGGCGTGGCCATTGACCGAAACATTGCTTACCGATAACGTAATTTTATTAGAGGGAAAATGCCGAGTTACGACTACCGCTGTGAGAAGTGCAAGAAGACCTTTACGCTGGTTACTTCAATGGTGGATCACGAAAAGCAAAAAGCCAAGTGCATAAAGTGTGGATCGGTGAAAGTGAAACGAGTCTTGAATGAGTTCTTTGCGAAAACGGTACGTAGAAGCTGATGTTTGAAGAAATCAAAGCGGCATTCAATGCCGCTCTCGATGCGGCAGGAGGTGACCAGGGTGCCTCGAAAAGCTTGATGAGGGATGCCGTCATCGAGGCGCGAAGCGCGATAAAGTATATGGAAGAAGCGCTGATCAGGTCGGAGAAAAAGCTAGCTCGGGAAACTAAAAGCCTTGAGGACGCTACTCGGCGCGGTCGGCTAGCCGCGGAAATTGAAGACAGCGAGACAGTCCAGATCGCTGAACAGTTTGCGGCTAAACATCGTGAAAAGGTTGAAGTTCTCCAACGCAAGGTCGAAGCTCAGAAGGCGGAGCTGGCTATTGCGCGTAGAGAAGAACAGTCGATGACTGCCCAGCTGAAGTCCCCTCAGCACGGTGGGCCGCGCGTGAATAGCGGCGCGTGGTCTTCATCGCGTGCCAGCGATGCCGCATTGGAGCAAGAAATCGAGCAAACCGACAGTGAGGCACTGGCACGGCGGCAGCTTGAAGAACTCAAGAGACGAATGGGAAAGTAGGACGGTATGGAAATCAAACCTGACAGGATGATCTCGCTTGGCTATGGCAAATACTGGCGGAGTGACGGCATTGTGGGGTTGATGCGTATCGAAGAAGATCGGGGCCCGGGTCGTAGAACGGAAGTTTACACCAGTACCGTCGACCAACCGCTGGTAGTGTCCCGCGGTGAACGAGCCATTCTCCAGGATATGGCTGTAGCCACCGACGAGGGTGTGCGGCTTCAAGAAGTACAAGAAGCTCTGAGTGATCTACTTGTTGCCCTGGGAGACGTGCCCGACGTGTTGCAACGAAGCCTGGCCACCGAAGCTCGGATGGATGTAGGCGCATGGCAGAGGAGGATCAGAGCCCTTCAGAAAACAGATCCGTCAGAGCCCCTTCCGGATTCGCAGAACGACCTGTTCGAATAACCAGTCGTGAGATGAGGAGGTGTGACGGGTGGATGATCGGTCCGAAACTTAAACCCGCCAAACAGATCATCGATTAAAACTGGCAGGGTACCGGATTCCATGTCGAATCCGTCCATTCAATTCCCGTACGATCGCCCATTGGGGTTAAGGACGCTTCTCTTGACCGAGCCCCGGGCTCGAACAACATTTCTTAAACTTTTTCCCACTTCCACACGGGCATGGTTCGTTGCGCCCAGGCTCGCTTTTTATGAGTCTGAGATTGGGTCGGACCCTGGCCAATTCGGGTCTTCCCAACTCGGCATAAACCCGCATGCTGTCTTCAAATTCGGAGTGGAAGTACTCGGCAAAACCGTCGAACGCCATCTTATTTTTACCTACTTCCCGCGACCAAGCCTCGGCTATAGGTCGAGAATGAAAAAACGCCAGGTTCATTTGAACCAACCCGAGCGTATCGCCATCCGGATCTTCGGGAACATGTTCGTCCCAAAGGTCCCGTAGCCAATCATGTGCCCTCACAAACCCGCGCGACCACGCGGAAATAGGAGCGTCGGGTTCGAAATTGGCCATGATGTTGGGTAAGAGTTTGCAATTTGGCGGCAGGCGAATCCTGTTGCGCAGGAGTCCTTCGTTCGTCTCGTTATAGAGCGTCATCAACGAGCGCGTGAATCTCTCGGCTTCGACCTCGGTTTCGAATTCATTTTCGTTGCCGTCAAAGATGAGCGGCATCCAATGTGACGGCATGATCGGCTCCGGAGCACAAGCAACCGCGAACAAAAAACCGCGCAGTTCCATAAGAGACAATGTGCCTTCTGGCCGATTCGGGTTTGAAAGGAAATCTGCCAGGAATTCGAATTCTTGACTCGCTTTTCTTGCCATTGTGTCCTCGCTGAAAACGCTTTGTTGTAGCTAGGAGTCCCCACTGGAAGGGATTCAGCCGACGAGGGCGGGCTCCTAGCCCTTGGATTCTCGATCCGGGACTACGTGGTGGCATGCCACCGATGCCATAGCAGTACCTTTTAATTGAGGTTGCTTCCGTTCGCATTGCTCGTCTTTCATCGAGTGCCCACATCTGGCGAAGTATCGGCATCCCTCTGTGTTCTCGCTATGCCCCGTTATCTGGCCGGTCGACGTCAGAGTCTTGTGGTGTTTCGGATCTACCGACGGTACTGAGAGGAGTAGATCACGAGTGTAGGGATGTGCCGGTTTCGAAAGCACCAATTCTGTCTGCCCGAACTCCACGATCCTCGCCGAGTGCATTACGGCTACGGTGTCGGTATGGTGCGCGACTACGCCCAGGTCATGCGATATTAACAGGTAGGTGAGGCTCAGTTCCTGGCGCAGTCGATCAAACAGAGTGAGCATCTGGGACCGCAGTGAAACGTCAAGTGCCGAAAGAGGTTCGTCGAGCACAAGCAGCCGTGGTTTGACAGAAAGCGCTCGCGCGATTGAGGCACGCTGCAGTTCTCCTCCTGAGAGTTCATGGGGGTATCGGCCGCCGAGGTCGGCCGACAGCTCAACTCGTTCGAGTAATTTGGTGACTCGTTTCTCCGCATTGCCCCGGTTGCAGATTCCGTGAACGAGCATTGGCTCGGCGATGGATTGTCGGATTGTCGTGCGGGGGTTGAACGCCAGGTACGGGTTCTGGAATACGTACTGGAACTGGGTCCTTATTCTTCGAAGCTCGTTGCCCGAGATGTGATCCAGACGGGTACCATCGAAAGTGATCTCGCCGGCGTCGGCGTTGGAGAGCCGCAATGCACAACGGGCGAGGGTAGTTTTTCCGCTACCACTTTCCCCCACGAGCCCCATTCGTGTGCCTGCAGGTATTTCAATCGATACGTTGTCTACCGCCGTGATATTTGAGCGGAGTCTGTGGTCCGCAAACCGCTTTGTGACGTTCCTTAATTCCAACATAGGGGTCATCACGAGGTCTCGCCGAATTTGGGTGCAGTCGTGGGAGCGGCCTGGACGAGCAGGGCGGACTGCGGGTGATGCGGTTGCTCGATGAGTTGTCGTGTGGGCGCATCTTCAACGAGCTGCCCGCGGTGTAGTACGATAGTCCGGTCGGCGATCTGGTTGATGACGCCGAGGTCGTGGGAAATAATGATGAGTGCCGTTTCCGAGGCGTCCGTCAGGTCGCGTAGCAGTTGAATAATCTGTGCCTGCACAGTGACATCCAGTGCAGTTGTCGGTTCGTCTGCGATGAGTAGCTGCGGGTTCGCCACGATCGCCATTGCTATGGCAGCGCGTTGCTGCATTCCTCCGCTGAGGCTGTGGGGAAACGATGAGTAAACGGTTTCCGGGTGAGGCAGTCCCACCTTGCTGAGTGTGTCTATCGATGTCTTTCGCGCTTCATTCCGAGATACGGGCCGGTGTGCCCGAAGAGTTTCGTCAATCTGAGACCCGATAGTCAGGACAGGATTGAATGACGCCGCCGGGTTCTGGAAAATGATACCAATTTGACCGCCCCTGATTTTTCGGAGGGTTTTGGTGTCGGCGCGCAGGATGTCTTCGCCAAAAAAAACAATTTGGGACTCAGCGCGTATTTCACCTGGTGGGCTAATCAGGTTCAACAGTGCGAGGGCCGTTACGCTTTTTCCGGAACCGGATTCGCCTACGATACCGACCGTTTCCCCTTCATTCACTTCGAACGAAAGATCGCCCACGGCAACTACATCCTTTGGTTGGCCGGGAAACGTGACGGTTAGGTTCTTGACGCTTAGAATTGGGCGGAGTCCCTGGGGTTCAGTGTGGTTTGTAGTCGGTCTCCGAGTATCGCCAGCGAAACGACGGTTAGTGCGATGGCAACTCCCGGCACAGTGACGATCCACGGAGCTGCAATAATCCGGGCGCTACCGTCCTGAATGATCGTGCCCCACGAAGGCCAGGGTGGCTGAACGCCGAACCCGAGGAACGACAGGCCGGCTTCGACGAGAATTACCTGGCCGATTCCGAGGGTCGCGTTGACGATGATAGGGGGCACGACGTTGGGGAGGATTTGGCGAATCACTATACCCGCTTCGCTGATTCCCAGTCCCCTGGCGGCAACAACGAAATCTTCTTCCCTTATGCGGAGGACCTCAGCACGCACCAACCTCGACGTGCTGAACCATCCGGTTAAACCGATGATCAAGATCAGGACGTAGATGTCGGTTGTTCCCCACAGAGATACGATTACCAGAAGCCAAAACACGCGCGGTATGGAGAGGCCCGCATCGACCAAACGCATTAAGACTAATTCGACCCAGCCGCCGAAGTAGCCGGCCGCCATCCCGACCATGGTTCCGATCGTTATTGCCATGGTGACTGCCAATACCCCGATCATTAGCGAGACGCGGGCGCCGAAAAGCACTCGGCTCCATAGATCGCGACTTACAAAATCCGTCCCGAAAGGATGGGCGAGGGAAGGCGGCAGAAGTTGCCCGTTAACCAGATCGAGCTGGGTGTTTGGGTGGTGGCCGCTTGCGATAGGCGCGAAGACCGCCAGAATCATTATTGCGCCGAGCACCAGTGAGGCTATTCGTACGTCGAATGGTTTAAAAAATTTGGAAAGGACTTCGGGCCACGGAGTAATCGTCAGCCAAATTATCGCCGCCAGGAGGGTAAAAGTAAGTGCAACCAGGGTTTGCTCGACGAACGTTCCGGTGGACAAAAGATCTCCGATCCGCCCTGCTCGCACCACGACGAAAAGGACGAACAATGTGACGGGCACCCATCGGAAACTCCTCACGGTTTCCTCCTCGCCCTGGGGTCGGCGACGGAGTAGAGGATGTCTGCTACTAGATTCCCCGCCAGAACCATAACCGCCGACACCAAACCGATTGCAGTTACGACCATGTAGTCGCGTGACTGGACGGAGTCGACAGTTAGCGCTCCGATTCCGGGCCAACTGAACACCGTCTCCACCAACACCGATCCCGATAGCAGCACGGGCAAAGAGAGGCCCAGGAGAGTAATAGTGGGAAGGAGGGAGTTACGAAGGGCGTGCCTGAAAATCACGGTGCATTCGGACAATCCTCTGGCTCTGGCGGATTTGATGAAATCCTGACTGAGTGTGTCGAGCATTGCCGCCCGCTGGAACCGAGCTGTGCTTCCCGCTCCGATTAAGGCCAGGGTTGAAACGGGGAGGATGAGATGCTTTATCCTGTCCCACAATTGTCCCAGGGGAGTCAGCGAATCATAGATCCCGATTGTCACCACGCCGCTCCCGGGCAGGATTCTCAACGACACCGAGAAGGCCAGTATCAGCATGAAACCAAACCAGAATACGGGAGTCGAATGGAGTGTCAGCGTCGCTACGGTTAAGAACCGATCTCCGGCCGATCCTCTTTTCCAGGCCTGCCAGGTACCAATCAGGATGCCAATGGCGAAATCCATTATGAGAGCGAGCGAGGTCAGGACTATCGTGTTGGGCAGTCGCTCGATGATTATTTCCGAAACGGGGCGGTACGACCTGAACGACAGTCCCAGGTTTCCGGAGGCGACGTTTTTTAAGTAGGCCCCGTACTGAACGTAGATGGGTCTGTCCAGACCAAAGTTGCGACGTATCTGGTCCGTTCGCTCTGCAGAAACGCCGGAGACGGACAGGTCGGGCATGAACGGATCGCCCGGCGCTATGTGAATGAGAAAAAAGGTCGAGGTGGTGACGAGCAACATCACCACCAATGCCTGAAAGAGCTTACGGCCTATCAGGCGCCCCATTTCAACTCCCTGCTTTATCCCTATCAATCATTCGGGTTTCAGGTACTTGCCAGGTCCACATGGTTGCGGCCCACTGATCCGGTCGAACGGTTACGTTCTCAAACCTCCGATGCACCGCCAGCACAGATTTCGGAGAGTACAGGAAGATCGCCGGGGCGTCGGCAACCATCTCCTCCAGGGCCTGGTACCAGAGGCTTCTCGATTCTTCAGGATCAAACGTTGCGATGGCGCGGTCCATCAGGTCGTCAACCCGCGGGTTACTATAACTGCCGAAGTTGCCACCCCCGATACCGACCGTACCCCAGTTGCCGCGAATAGAAGACGGCGTTGGGTCCTGGCCATAGAAGCCAAAATAAACGTCAAATTTTCCGGTCGGGATTGTTGCCAACAGGCTGTTCAATTCTAGCCCTGCCAGTTGTGCGTCAACTCCGACCTGTCGAAGTTGGTCCTGGATTATTACTGCCGCGCTGGTTCGATTCGGGTCGGAAGCGGGATAGGCCAATTGAAATGACAACGGCATTCCATTTCTATCTCTTACTCCGTCGCCATCAGAGTCGCGCCAGCCCAGGCCCTCCAGCAGTTCGACCGCCCGGTCGCGATTGTAGTCGATTCGCGGTAGATCGGGGCCCCAGATCGACAACAAGGGTGAAACAGGCGCGACGGCGATAGTGCTGAAATCTCCATAGACGGCCCGCATAGTCGTTTCGCGGTCGACCGCCATGGATAGTGCGCGGCGCAACGTTCGGTCCTGGAAGAGGGCATGGGGCCTTGATGGATCCTCTGCGTCGCGGAGTCCGAATTGCAGGTAAGCATAACCGCCTGAGGCAAATTCAACCGCTCTGAGTTGAGCGGCGCTATTCGCCTGTTCAATGTGTCGCGGGGTTCTCATGTTGTCGATGAGATCCGCCTGCTCCGAAACCACCAGTGCCAGGGCCGACTCATAGTCGGGAGTCACCTGCCAGATGATTCGACGGAGACCGGGACGTCCCAGGAAGAAACTCGTATCAGCATGTAACTCAATGAACTGACCGGGCAACCATTGGTGCAACCGATATGGCCCGGTACCTACCGGGTTGCGGGTTAGTTCATGCCCCAGGAGCTCTGTTGTTTCGATGGAGTCCATCAAATGCGCCGGAAGGATTCGCATGTGGTATGCGGCGTCGAAAAGCTGTTCGGGATAAACTGTGGTGAACTCGAATTCTACGGTACGCTCATCGATGGCAACTACATTGGAAATCTTGTCCAGATTTGCAGCAAGCGGGGCCGCTACTATGGTGTCGGTATAAACGCTATAGGTGAATGCCACGTCCGCCGCGGTGACCGGTTGGCCGTCTTGCCAGATGGCTCGATTATCGAGCGTAAAGCGCAAGTGTGATTCGTCCAGCCGGGTCCAGGAGCTGGCAAGTTGGGGCACCAGCCCCCCGTCTCCAACCGTATTCAGGTCATCACTGAGGTCGGCCAGCCGCAGATAAATCATATCGCCAATCGCCGTGGAACTGACTGCCTGCATGGTGGGTGGAAACAGGCTTTCTGCGTCGGCGCCCTGAGCGATTATTATGGTGCCGCAGTAATCTCCTGTGCAGTCGGAGCCTGAGCCGCACGCGGCAAACGTGGTGGTCAGGGCAATTGCGCCGAGCGGTTGAAGAATCTTGATCATTTTTGAAGTCCTCTTTGTCATCGTCTCCACGTCCATTGGCTATCGGTGAAGTCCAATTTCATCCCACTCCCGTATTCGGGCACCACTTCCTCGGCCCAATCGTCGGGCCAGGTGTTGCGCACTTCGTCGGCAATCGCCTTCATCACCACTTCGAAACTCAGTTCGGTTTCGGTCATCGCGTTGATTGACGTCGACTGAGCCCGCATCGCTGCAGTTTTCGAAACCCCGCTCACCACATCCTGTCCGTCCTCAAGGAGGATTGACCCATGTTGGAGAAAGGCGTTTCCTTCCCTGATCTGAGCGCTGCCGATCAGTTTCCTGTCCCCGACCACAACCTCACCTCCAACAGGAGACGCGAAACAGGGCCCCGATTCCAGTCCGGGAGTCCTGCCGTGTTTTTCTGCCAGGCGGGCGTCGATTCCCAGTCTTGTCATGGCCCGGGCAAGCATCTCGTGGAATAAGATATACGTATCGGCTAATGATCCAAATTTTGATACCGGTCCCGCCACCGAATATGTGACTTCGTGGTGATGCCAGACGGCGCGTCCGCCGGTTGGGCGTCGAACCGTTTGGAGATCCAACGACTCAATCAAAGCCCGGTCGTAGCGTCGAAGTGCGGGTTCGTTGCGACCAAACGAGAGGCAACCCGGATCCCATCTGTAGAGTCTGAAAAAGAAAACCCCCTCCTGCGCTGCTTGCAGGAGGAGGTAGTCTCTCCTCATGTTTTCGTGTCCGGCCAGGCCCTCGGTCTCTACGATGAGGGTGCGTTTCACTTACCCCTCAGCCATTTCGTATTCTTCGATCGGCGGGCAGACGCAAACCAGGTTGCGGTCGCCCCAGGCCCCCTCGATTCGCGACACAGGTGGCCAGATCTTGTGCGCCCGGGTTTCAGGGCTCGGGAAAACCGCTGTCTCTCTGGAATAGGGGTGTTCCCAATTGGCGTCTGCAATTTCGAACAATGTGTGCGGAGCGTTCTTGAGCGGGTTGTCGTCTTTGTCCATGTTGCCAGCCTCGATCGTGCGGATTTCATCTCTGATCGAAATCATGGCATCACAGAAACGATCCAGCTCTGCCTTGGACTCACTCTCGGTGGGCTCGACCATCATCGTGCCTGCTACCGGGAACGAAATTGTGGGTGGGTGAAAACCGTAGTCGATCAGCCGTTTGGCCATATCCTCGACGTCAACGCCTGCGCTCGCTTTGAACGGTCTGGTGTCGATGATGCATTCGTGGCCAATGAGTCCACCCTGCCCGGCGTACAATAATTCATAATGGCCTTCAAGCCGCTTGGCGACGTAGTTGGCGTTGAGGATCGCAACCTGAGTGGCTTTGAGGAGTCCCGTGCCGCCCATCATGTTGATATAAGTCCATGAAATGGGCAGGATAGAACTACTTCCCCAGGGTGCCGCCGAAACCGTACCACATCCGTCCTGGCCACCGGTGGGGATAACGGGGTGACCGGGAAGGAACGGAGCCAGGTGTTCGGCAACACCAATTGGTCCCATACCCGGCCCGCCACCGCCGTGCGGAATACTGAACGTCTTATGAAGGTTAATGTGGCAGACATCGGCTCCGATTTCGCCGGGTCGGCAAAGTCCCACCAGAGCATTCATGTTCGCTCCATCCAGGTAAACCTGCCCGCCGTGCTCGTGGATAATCGAACACACCTCACGGATTGAGGATTCGAAAACGCCATGAGTTGACGGGTAGGTGACCATCAAGGCGGCAAGTTTTGCGCTATGTTCTTCAGCCCTGGCGCGAAGATCGTCAACGTCAATGTTTCCTTCGTCGTCTGTCGCGACCACCACGACCCTCATGCCGGCCATCACCGCGCTGGCGGGGTTGGTACCATGGGCGGATCTGGGGATCAGGCATACGTCTCTTTCTTCCTGACCGTTCTTCTTGTGGAAGGCGTTGATTACCAGAAGCCCGGTGAACTCACCCTGTGAACCGGCGTTGGGTTGGAGTGAAACCGAATGGAACCCGGAAATGACAGCGAGCTGGTGTTCAAGACGCTGGAAAAGTTCGTCATAGCCGCGCGCGTTTTCCAGGGCGGTGAACGGATGCAATCCGCCGAACTCCGGCCACGAAACCGGAATCATCTCAGCCGTTGCGTTGAGCTTCATCGTGCACGAACCGAGAGGAATCATCGCTGATGTCAGCGACAGGTCCCGGTCCTCAAGCCTCTTCAGGTACCTGAGCATCTCAGTTTCCGAGCGGTAGTTGTGGAAGCAGGGGTGCTCCATGAAACCACTCGTGCGCTCAAAACCGGCCAGATTGGTGCCAGCGCTGAGATCGTCAATCGTGAAAGGCACCGTCTCACCACGCGCAAAGGACGACAACAGGTCGTGAACATCGGCATCCGTAGTTGTTTCGTCCAGCGCTACCGTGATCTCGCCGTCGGAAAGCCTGCGTAGTTCCAGGCCGCGGGAGACGGCTTCACCGATCACTGCATCGGCATCTTCCTTAGTCATCCGAACCAACAGGGTGTCGAAGAACGCCGAGTCAGCGACATCGAAACCCAGTTTTGTCAGTCCAGTAGCGAGTTGGCCTGCGAGCTGATGGACTCGCCTTGCTATTCGCTGGAGTCCTTCGGGTCCGTGGTACACTGCGTAGGCTCCCGCCATCACAGCCAGGAGGACCTGGGCAGTGCAGATGTTACTGGTAGCCTTGTCACGCCGGATATGCTGCTCCCTGGTCTGGAGGGCCATTCTCAACGCATCCCTTCCATGGGCGTCTCGACTGATACCTATGATCCGGCCCGGGATGTTGCGTTTGTATTTTTCTCGAGTCGCAAAAAATGCCGCGTGCGGCCCGCCATATCCCATTGGTACTCCGAAACGTTGCGAGTTCCCGATCACGATATCCGCACTCCATTCGCCCGGCGGGGTGAGCAATACCAGGCTGAGCAGGTCGGTTGCGACTGTGACGAGCGCTCCGGCGTCGCGGGCTTTCTTGCTTACCTCACTGAAATCACGAACGACGCCGTCGGTGCCCGGATACTGAAGCAAGACCCCGAGTGTGGTGTCATCAAAAACAAAATCTTCCGGCGCACCAACTTCGACCGGTACCCCTTTGGCCTCGGCCCGTGTTTGCACAATGGCGATGGTTTGTGGATGACAATTCTGGTCTACGAAAAATCGGGATCCGGCACCGCGTCGAGTAATTGCCTGAGACAATGTCAGAGCTTCGGCCGCCGCAGTTCCTTCGTCCAACAACGAAGAATTGGCGATCTCCAATCCGGTCAGATCTGAAACTACTGTCTGGAAGTTCAGCAGCATCTCAAGGCGTCCCTGGGCTATTTCGGGCTGATAGGGTGTGTAGGCGGTATACCATCCCGGGTTTTCCATGATGTTGCGCTGGATGACCGGCGGCACGATGCAATCGGCGTATCCCATTCCCATGTAAGAACGAACGACCTTGTTTCTCGATGCGAGGTCTGCAGCCAGCTGGAGCGTTTCGCGCTCACTCTGGGGGGCCGGCAGGGCCAGTTCTCCGTCCATTCGGATGTTGTCGGGGACCACCGCGTCCATCAGTGTCTTGAGCGAATCATAACCCAGAAAAGAGAGCATCTCAGAGGTTTCTGAGTCACCGGGTCCAATGTGTCGCCTGGGAAAATAATCTGACTTGTTAAGGGGGGAGTTACCGCCCATTTCATCCTCCAAAAAAGCGTGTGAACACGCGTGCCTATGTCAGTTGGTAAGTTTCGCCGGGTTTGATCGCTCTGACTTCGGCGAGGTCTCCGACCATCGTGGCGAACTCTTGCGCGTCTGCCGCGATTAGATCGAAGGTATCGTAGTGCATCGGGATGGCTACCTTCGGTCTCACGAAATCAATTGCTTGCGCGGCATCCTCCATGCCCATGGTAAAGTTGTCTCCGATGGGCAGCATCATCAGATCGACCCGGTTGTGCAACAATTGCATATCCATCGTTAACGCGGTGTCACCGGTGTGGTAAATCCGCTGACCGTCCATCGTTAAGACAATGCCGCAGGGGATGGTCGTGTATCGTCCGGATTCATCCGCGTCGACGCCGCCTCCGTGGATAGCGGTCACCAGTTTTACGCGACCGAAAGGAAAATCGTGAGCCCCTCCGATGTGCATGGGGTGTACGCGGCAGCCCTTATCTTCACAAAAGCTTGCCAATTCGAACGTCGCCACGACCAGTGCATCGTTGCGTCGAGCGATTTCAATTGTGTCGCCGAAGTGGTCGGCGTGGCCATGGGTAAGGAGAACGGCATCAATTCCGTCGACAGCATCCTGACCAATGTCAGCCAGGGGATTACCGGTGAGCCATGGATCAATTATGACCTTGGCGTCGGGGCCCTTGATTTCAAAACAGGAATGGCCGTGGAATGTAACTGCGGGCACGGTTCCTCCTCGTTGATCACATTATTAACACGAACGCCCCGAGAGAACTCCGTCCCGGGGCGTCCATCCAAAGCACTCAATATATGGTTTGTTACTCGCCGATATGCTGAGCGTAGTTGTTGGAATCCAGTAACTGCTCCAGGTCGCCCGGGTTTTCGATCTTCATTTTGATCATCCAACCAGCTTCGTAAGGATCCTGGTTGATGGACGCCGGCTCGTTGTCGAGGGCGCTGTTGATTTCTACGATTTCTCCCGTCACGGGAGAGAACAACTCCGAAACAGCCTTGACGGCCTCGATGGTACCGAAAACATCCATCTTGCTAAACGTCGCCCCAACTTCGGGCAATTCGACGTAAACGATGTCACCGAGTTCGCCCTGGGCGTAGTCGGTGATGCCAATTTGAACGACCGTTGGGTCTTCCGTTCGGCGGATGTATTCGTGCTCTTCTGTATACTGGAGATCCTCAGGTATGTTCGACATAATCGCGTATTTCCGGGTACGATTGTTGGGGTTGAGGGCGAACGTTACGCGAGCGATCCTGACATGTCAACCAGTCTCTCCAGTGACCTCCAGCCAAACTGCCCGAGCGGCCTTTTCCAACGCAAAACGATCCCCCGAGTTATTGATCACATGATCGCTCTTCTCCGCCTTTTCCGATGCCGGGAGTTGGGCGGAGATCATGTCCGCGGCCTCGGCGTTGGATAATCCGCGGTCTCTCACCAATCTGGAGGCCCGTATGTGCTCAGGGGCGTCCACAAGTACGATGATGTCGAAATCTTCGGGGTTTAAGACCTCAAAAAGCAGTGGAATGACGTTGACCACCACCTTACAGCCCCCGGCTTGAGCCGCGGCCATCAGCTCTTCCCGCCGCCGATTCACGGCCGGATGGACAATGGCGTTGAGGGAGGCCAGAGCATCGTTGTCGCCGAACACGATCGGTCTGAGGGTGTCGCGGTCCAGCGAACCATCGGCTTTGATCACAGTCGAGCCGAACCTCTCTGCGATGGCGGTGAGTACAGCGGAACCCGGAGCCTGAACTTCCCGGGTTATTTTGTCAGCATCGACAATGGTCGCTCCCCATTCCTCAAAAAACCGTGAAACCGTCGATTTTCCCGAAGCGATATTACCCGTCAATCCGATGTTCAGCATGGCGGCTAGTCCAGAATAGTGGTCTGGTTCTCATCTCGCCGCGGCACATCGTGGCAATGCCGACAACGCGCCTCGTACGATTCCTGGCCTCCGACCTGGATGACTGGCGAATCGTAATGTGCCGGTTTTCCGTCAACGAAGCGTTGGTTCCGGCAGGCCGGGTCACCACAGGAAATGCAGATTGCGTGGAGTTTGTCCACCACTTCGGCCACGGCCAGGAGTTGTGGCATGGATCCGAAGGGTTCGCCGCGGAAATCGGTGTCGGTGCCGGCCAGAATGACTCGAATTCCTCGGTTAGCCAGTGTCGATGCGACTTCGATTATGCCATCGCCCAGGAATTGAGCCTCGTCAATGGCCACCACCTCCGTGTCCTCTTCGAGATATCTCATGATTTCTGCGGCATTGTCGATGGGATGGGCTGGAATCGTGATTCCATCATGGGTTCCCAATGATTCAATGCCGGAATAACGGTCGTCCAGGTGCGATTTAAACACCTGAACACGCTTTCTGCCTATGATCGCCCGGCGAGTTCGGCGGATCAATTCCTCGCTTTTTCCCGAGAACATGACCCCTGAAATCACTTCAATCCAGCCGGGATGGTGTCCGTGGAGCATCAAAACTACCCTTGCAATGTTAGGGCGGGGACGATAGCGTAGCTTGGACAGAGAATCAAGCAGCTTGCGGTTGTTGCCGTTCTTGGCATATTTGCTTGACTAGATAGCAGTTTAGATCGTGAACTCATTAGCCTCAAAGGAGCCGTTAGTGAACAAGTCCGAATTGATCGATGCGGTGGCCAGCAACGCTGGACTTTCCAAGGCCCAGGCCAGTACTGTGGTCGACACCCTGTTTGGCCCGGAAAGCGTGATAGCCGGTGCTTTAAAGGGTGGAGCAAAGGTGCAGATTACCGGTTTCGGTACCTTCCAGGCCAGAGACCGTGCAGCTCGTGTGGGCCGTGACCCGCGCACTGGAGCGGAAGTACAGATTAAAGCAGCAACAGTACCTTCGTTCAAACCAGGCCAGGCGCTGAAAAACGCACTGAACAGCTAAAAACGGTTTGGGCGGCCGCGCTACCTCGCTGGCCGCCCTTTCCTGTCTATTCGGGCCGTAATCCTGCGGTCTCTCAAAGTCGAACCGTTCAGTTCTGCAACGACACGTTCAGCATCAACTGGTCTCACTTCTGCCAGCGTGAATGAATCCCTGATTTCGACCTTTCCAACAGAATCGCGAGATATTCCCGTGGAATTGAGAATCGCCCCTACTACGTCTCGGATTGTGACTTTTTCTTTCTCACCGATAGTCAGGAAGATTTTCACCCAGGACGGGAGTTCGTCAACGGCCGATGGCGCGGGTTGTTTCTCCATTGCTACGTTGGCCAGGGCGGCGGCAACAACCGCAGGGTCGTGGTCGTAAAACAGCGGTTCGAGGGCCCCCAGCGTAAAACTGATTTCTTCGTTGGTCTCGATCTTGTCCCGGATGACCCTGCGAAGCTGAAATGCCCTGTCTCTTGCCCGATCGGCGTCCGAGGGGAGTTTTATTGGCTTCAATCGACCGCAGATCGCCTGGAGGAAAGGCAGTTGGCGTGGGCGGATAAGGACGATTATGTCTCGTGCCCGTGTAACCAGTTCGGTGAGAACGTCTACCGAGGGCAAGTCGGTGGCGATCGCCAGGTCCGCGTCGGCGCCTCCGAGTTCTTTGCCGATTTCGGTGTGGTCGGAGAGATGAAAATCGGACTCCGACACGAAACGTTCGGATGGGTCCCAGATAATGACGGTTCCGGGGTCGACGATGTCGAGGCATTTCCGTGTCGCCCAGACCGTCCGATCTTCTTCAACCAATGCGTATCGGATCTGTTGAGTAATCCGGTCGGCGTTCTCGGTCTGGACCACCGGAGCCCGGCGGGCATGGCGCTCAACGAAATCGGTTGGAATATGGGTGGCGTGGATAATCCGCTGGGCATTCGGGAATTCGGCGAGGATTGTATCCAGAGTTTCGGATTCATCCCGTTGGAGCATAACGTCGGTAGACCAGAGGAACACACGCTTAACATCGCGGATTCCTGCTGCCGCCCGCAGGAGTGCAAGTGTGTCGCCCGGAGTTGCGACGAGGGTTGTGGCTCCGTCACTGGCCATGCGGGAGGCACGGGCGATCCCGGTTACGGGGTGGCAAGCGCCAAAAGTGCCCATGTTGCCGAGGACCGCGTTCAACTCGAGAGCGTCTGCAATTCCCGGTACCAGAAAAAGATTTTCAAGTGAACCACTCTCGCTGGCAGGGAGCCGCGACAGAATGGGGTTGAGGGTCCACATTGCAGGCGGACTAATATATACGATATTCTTTTCACCGGTTATGGCCGCTTTTTGGGCTGCACCGAATTCTGGATCAAATTCCCAGGACACTACACCCTCGATTGTCAAAGAAATGCTAATTAAACTAAGGACTGATGCTAGCTTGACCGGGCTGCATACGCAACTGACGAAAACCGGTCGTGCAGTGTTTTTTACGGCTCTTGTCGGAAGCACAATGGGCTTTGCTCAGACGGTGCACGCCGTCCAGCGCCCGACGGCCCGCGAGTTGGGAATTGTGACAGGTGTTTTGCGACCCGGCGCTACCAACGGCATCGTCGATGTCGAAGGGGTTCTGGTGGGTCACTCAACCGTACTGGACGGTTCGTTCAACACTGGCGTTACGGCCATTCTGCCACATGCCGGCAACCTATTCGAAGAGAGGGTTCCAGCCGCCATCGTTGTGGGAAATGGCTTCGGCAAGCTCATCGGATTTACTCAGGTACGCGAATTGGGTGAACTGGAAACGCCGATATTTCTAACCTGTACACTTTGCGTTCACCGGGTTGCAGATGCAGCCGTGACGTACATGCTGGGGTTGCCTGGAAACGAAAACATTCGCTCTGTGAATGTGGTAGTAGGTGAAACCAATGACGGGTACCTCAGTGACATACGTGCTCGTCCCGTTGGCTCGAACAACGTGGAAGAAGCGATTCGTCTGGCGTCCGGAGCGCCGGTGGTGCAGGGGAGTGTTGGTGCGGGCACAGGAACAGTCGCCTTTGGTTGGAAAGGGGGGATCGGAACGTCTTCCAGAGTGGTTCCCGCTCAACTGGGCGGGTGGACGGTCGGGGTGTTGGTTCAGAGTAATTTTGGTGGAATACTCTCCATCGACGGTGTGCCGGTGGGGAGGGAGTTGGGGCGTTATTATTTGAGTGGCTTCGCAGATGACTCGGACAACGGCGCTGATAATGCCGATGGTTCAATCATGGTTGTGGTCGCCACTGACGCGCCCGTGACTTCCAGGAACCTGGAGCGCATGGCAACAAGAGCCCTGGCAGGTGTAGCTCGTACCGGAAGTGCGATGACCAACGGATCGGGTGACTACGTGATTGCTTTTTCCACAGTTGGCGTAGACAGTTTGAACGCGGGCAACGCTGTTCCTAACTCCGCGATTAGCCCTCTGTTTCTGGCCGTCATCGAAGCGACAGAGGAGGCGGTGTACAATTCAATGTTCACAGCAACTACGGTGACGGGACACAGGGGCACGGTCGATGCATTGCCGATCGATTCTACGCTAGCGCTAATGCGAAGATACGGTAGGTTAGACCGATAGCGGGTCAAGCAATTTAAACAACATTTCGGATGAATGATGGATAAGCCAATAGATGGTGGATCAGGTAACACGAAGGTCTCGTCGAATCTTGATTTCCTGGTGCCCTCGGTAACGATGTCAATCAGCCAGGAAGCTCAGCGGCGCAAGGCTGCGGGTGAAGACGTGGTAAACCTCTCGGCTGGAGAGCCTGATTTCGGGACGCCACGCGCGGCTTCGGATGCCGCGATCAAGTCCATTCAGCAGGGCAAAACACACTATCCGCCCAATGCCGGTATTCTTGAACTCCGAGCTGCGGCAGCTCAGAATCTCTCTCTGCTTTCGGGTGGGAGGGCAGTCAACGCTGATCGGATCGTGATTTCGTCGGGGGCCAAACAATCGCTGTTCAACGCTTGTTTTTCTCTCTTCGGGCGAGGCGACAGCGTGTTGATTCCATCACCCGCGTGGGTCTCATATCCTCAGATGGTTCATTTCGCCGGGGCCACTCCAATTGAGGTTCAGGGTGACATAGAGTGGAGTCTCAAGGTAGGCGTTGATCAGTTGTCTGCCGCTGCCGACTCGACGACCAAAGGGCTGATACTGTGCTCTCCTGTGAACCCCACCGGGGCGGTCTATACGCGCACCGAATTGCAGAAGATTGCCGAATGGGCTCACGAAAATGACGTATGGCTGATAGCCGACGAGATATACAGGTGCATCCACTACGGCGAGGGTCCTGCGCCCTCAGTGCTGGATCTCCCCGATGAGTTGCTGGAGAAAGTAGTGCTCATTTATGGAGCCAGCAAAGCCTACGCGATGACCGGGTGGAGAATCGGAATCGCGATGGCTCCACAACCCGTTACCAAGGCCATGTCAGCCCTTCAGAGCCACACAACCAGTGGTGCTTCCCAGCCAGCCCAATGGGCAGCGGCAACCGCCCTTTCGGATCGCAAGGTTGAAGCAGAAATGAAAAAAATGGTTGAGGAGTTCGGCAAACGTCGCGACCTGGTGGTCGAATTTTTTCGGACGCGATTGCAGGGCGTCGAGTTCGTCGAGCCTATGGGCGCCTTTTATCTTTTCTTCAGAGTCGATCAGTTCTTTGCCACGGAGTCCGACACAGCGCTGACCTTCTGTGAGGAGTTGATGTTCGAGGAAGCCCTCGCGTTGGTTCCGGGCGATGCTTTTGGAGATGGCAAATGGGTTCGTTTGTCGTTCGCGGCATCAGAAAAAGACATCAAAAAGGGACTGGAGCGCCTTGAGCGATACATCGCCAGCCTCAGGTGAAGACGAACTGGCGAGGTTCGAGTTTATTCCTTCGGAACCCTCTACAGCCAGTTATGCCTATGACTCCGAAACGGGGATTCTATCGATACGCTTTGATTCACCTCCTTCCGGAGAGCAGGGCGCGATAGAGCTTTCTGATGTTGGAGGTGGAATTCTTTTCCTCCACACGAAATCTGGAGTGGTCGACGGTCTTGAAATCGTTATCTGGCCCGTGCTGGATGCTGATGGAGAAGTAGATGATCCCATCCCCACCGATGCCGGAATCGTTGTACCTCCGCTTGAAATTGATGAAGTCGATTGCGAATTGGTCACGAGGGTAAATTCGGTCGGTACCATCGTCCACATTGCTGTCAATGACGGCTATGCTGAGAAGACGATCGCCCTCGCCGACAACTTCTTGCTGGATGTTGATGAAGATTCCGAGTTGACGGGCATCTGGATGCTGGACGTACCCGAAGGTGTTGCGGTGACGATGTGATTTCGCCCGGAACCGCTTGCGAGGGTCAATCTGACAGTGTCTGAAAAGAATTCATCTGAAATAATCGGGCGGGTCGTTGCCACCGAGCAGTTCCCGTCCAGCCCGCACCAATTCTTCTTCTGGACGCGCCGTTCGACAGACGTTGGAATAGGCACCCTCGTTAGAATCGACGGACCCGAAAGTACCGTGTATGCCGTGGTCGTTGATGGTCGGGCATATTCGAAACTCGAAAGTCCCATAGAGGACGTGGGCGCATCCGCAGGTGATCCTGCCACCCCGATCCGCTGGGACCCCTCCGGGGAAATTACTCTGTGGACCGCGGCTGTTTTGAGACATGTGCCCGAGGAGCCAATGCAGCCTGCTCCGATTGAACACGTGAGAATGGCTAAGACAGAAGAGGATGTGCGGTTGGCCCTGAGGATGGAGACGTACCAGGGCGGTGACGATGATGCCGCTATCCCGGTTGGGCTCTATGCCACCGGGGGGATAAACGCGCCCGTCTACCTCGATGCCGGATTCTTGATGGGGCCTGAGTCAGCCCATCTGAATATCTCTGGTGTCTCGGGCCTCGCGACTAAGACGAGCGCCATCCAGTTTCTTCTTACGAGTTTGTTCCAGCATTTTCCGGCAAATAGAGGGCGCGTCGCGTCGGTGTGCTTTAACGTCAAAGGTCCCGACCTCTGTTTCATGGATCAGCCCGGAGAATTGGAGACGGAAGATCTGGAACAATACGAGGCGCTGGGAGTCGATCCAGTTCCTTTCACCAACGTGCGGTACTACGCGCCCTTAAAACCCGATGGCGTGAATTTGAATACTCTGCGCACCAATCCTGATCTGATGTCCAGGGTTGAGCCACTTGTTTGGGGGTTGAGGGAGGTCCTGGACTTTCATGAGGTGCTTTTGACCAGGGAGGACCTTGATGCCAAGGCGGATGGCGTGATCGACTTTCTTGCCGAGCGCGTGGTCGACAAGGAATTCCTGGACGACTGGGGCCGCGTCCACAAGGTCACTACTTTTGCCGACCTCGAAGCTCTGTTCCGCGCGGTGTTTGACGGGCTCGAAGCACAATCCCGTGGCGATATCTGGCGTACGCACCACATTGCGACTCTTCGCAAAGTCCGCAACCGCCTGTTGAATATTTCCACTCGTTGCAAGGGACTTGTTACTGACGACGGTATGGTGAGCGACCTCCCTTTCGGAGAGTTCGAGGATCGCGGTCTGTACGTAGTAGATGTCGCCGGTGCGGACCAACTCGCCCAGGATCTTGTCTTTACGAGGATAGTGTCGAAACTGAGGGAGCATCTGGAACGCCGCGATCTTGGCGTTGACCATGTGGTCGTCTTTGTCGACGAGTTGAACAAGTATGCTCCGCACGATGGTCAGGAGACCTATGTCCGAAAAATGTTGATGGACATTGCCGAACGCGGTCGCTATCTGGGTCTGGTGCTTTTCGGCGCCGAACAGTTCCGTTCCCAGGTGCATCGCAGGGTTACGGGGAATGCGGGCACCACGCTTTACGGGCGCATGGACATGGACGAGTTATCCAGCCCGGGCTACCAGGTTTTTTCTCAATCGACCAAGGCCAAACTGGCGACGCTCCCCAAGGGGGAGTTGATGGTACGTCACCCTCACTTCACCCAGCCGATGTTCCTGCGGTTTCCCAGGCCGCCTGTATTGAGTGGTACTCTGGGAGTAGAAAAATTTGCTCCTGCAGAGGACCTCCCGTTTGCCGAGGCGGTGGTCACCAGAATTGTTGCGCTGGATAGAAACGTATCGCCGGCCGATATTCGTGATGTTATCGCCGATAGAAGGGAAGAGGACGTGCGGCGGGCACTTGCAGTTACGCTAAACGCCCGTCCCAAGGGGGTGTATCGTTACTTCAAGGCTGCACTGGGGCCGGTGGTCAAATCGGTTGTTCGTCCCGAATTGGCTGGTAGGCCACCCCTAAAAGACCTGGATGACCCGTATCTGTAGAATTGTTTCTGCTTTGAAATTATGAAAATCGCTCACCTGGCAGATGTGCACCTCGGTTTCAGGCAATTCCAACGCCAGACCGAACGCGGCATTAACCAACGCGAAGCCGACGTCGCGGGGGCCTTCGAGCGGGCCATAGATGGGATCATCGAATATGATCCAGATGTTATGCTGGTGGCCGGTGACCTCTTTCACACCGTGCGGCCCACCAACCCGGCGATACTCCATTCTTTTCATCAATTCCGCAGACTGCGTGAGGCCCGACCAGAGTTGCAGATCGTCATCATCGCTGGCAATCACGATACACCCAGGTCGGTCGAGACGGGCGCAATACTACGCTTATTTGAAACGTTCGGAGGCGTCTCCGTGGTTACGGATCAGGAAAGGCGGATCAGCTTTCCCGACCTTGATCTTTCCGTCCTTTGTGTACCACACGTGGTTGTTCGAGGCCAGCGTCCGGCGTTTTCTCCCGATGATTCTGCCAGGTGGAACGTACTTTTGATGCATGGTGAGGTCGCTGGCGTTATACCCCGCAATAATTCTCACAGCGACCCTGCGACAATCGTCGAGCCTGACGACCTCAGGGCAAGCAGCTGGTCGTACGTAGCGATGGGACACTACCATGTCGCTCACGCAGTGGTTCCCAACGCCTGGTTCTCGGGGGCTCTGGAATATGTTGGCAGTAATTCCTGGGGCGAGTTGCGCGATGAAGAATCGAAAGGTCGCGCGGGTAAAGGGTGGTTAGCGGTCGAATTGGGGGACACCGTTTCCGTGGACTTTATGCCGGTGAAACTCAACCGGAAGCGAATCGATTTAAAACCGATTCAAGCAACGGGACTCAGCGCGGGACAGCTGGATGCTGAAATTGAGAAGAGCATCGCTGGTGTAAAAGGGGGCATTGAGGGTCATGTCGTGCGCCAGTTGGTTTGGAACGTCCCTCTTTCGGTACGTAGAGAAATTAGTCACGAAAAAATTCGTGCCTTTCGAAAAGCTGCGCTCCACTATCAACTCGACCTGAAGAGCCCCGAGCCGACCCGGGAAATCGGTGTCGCCGCTCCGGGGAAGAAGCTCAGCGTTCCCGAGTTGATGTTCGATTATCTCGAGCGGACGCCACTGGCGGCGGATGTGAACCGAAAGGACCTTGTGGCTCTGGCCCGGCAACATCTCGATGAGATCGGGGTCGAGGACGTGGAGTCCTGATGGAACTACACCGGATTCGTCTCATGAACTTCCGCCAGCATCGCGACACCGCGATGGAGTTCGGAGTTGGAGTAACGGCATTGATTGGCCCCAACGGGTCGGGAAAAACCACCATCCTGGAGGCGATGGGTTGGGCCTTTTACGGGTTAAAGGCGGTTCGCGGCAACAAGGATAACATCAGATGGATCGGAGCCCCGGCTCGTGCACGACTCAGTGTGGAGGTCGATTTTTCTCTCAACGGTCACGACTACAGGGTGGTCCGGAGCCTGAACAAGGCAGAACTTTTTCAGGATGGAGGTGCGGCACCGGTTGCTGATAGCAATACGGCGGTTACCGATCGGATGCAACGCCTTTTGGGGATGGACCTGCACGAGTTTTATAACACCCATTTCACCAGGCAAAAAGAACTGGCCATCATGGGGGCGATGGGCGCCGCTGAACGGGGAAAATTCCTTTCGCGGGTGTTGGGTTACGAAAAACTCAAGACGATCCAGGACCGCCTTGCCAAGGTGCGGAGCAATCTTAGAGGAGGTATCAACGCTCTTGAGGTTGGTGTCGGTGAACCTGAGAGCCTGGAGCAGGAGTACTCGGAAGGCGAAAAGCGGCTGAGGGCTTCTAAAGCAGCCTTGAAGGCGACCGAAAAGCAGTTGGCCGCCGCCCGTAAAGAACTGGAAAAGGTCGGCCCTGAATGGACCAGGGCCGTTGAGGAACGCGAAAAACTTCAAGAGATGTTGGGGAACAAGCTTCTCGCTGAGCAGAAAGTTGCCGAAGCCCGCAAAGACTTCGAGCGTATTGATCGGGAGTTAGCGGAAGCGATGGCCGCCCGAAACGAGCTGGAGGTTCTGCGACCGCAGCTTGCCAGAGTTGCGCCGCTCAAGGAGGAATTGTCGACTCTGGAAGAGGACTCCAAACGCGCGGGATTGAAACGCACCCTTCAGGGTCAACTCGAAGAAGTGAATCAAGAAATCGAGCGGTCGGAGGCCCGGATCAAAGAACTGGAGGCGACGGAGTCTAAGTTACTCCTCGCCCGTAATGAGCTGGAAAAGACCCACAAGGATCTTCACATTGCTCAAGCCGAAGAAGAAAAACAGCGTACGGTTTGGGTGCAGGACAAACAGGATGCCGAAACGAAACGGGAAGCTCTTCAGAACCAGTACCGGGACATCCAGACGCATCGGAAGGGACTGGTCTCGCTCGGCCCCGAAGGGAATTGTCCCATGTGCCGCAGAGCGCTGGGGACAGAGTTCGAGAGCGTGATCGAATCTCTTCGGGCCCAGCTGGAAGAAATTGAGATTAACGGGAAGTTTTTCAAGAAGAGAGTGAAGCAGCTTGCCGATGAGCCCGGCGAATACGCTGCCGCCGCCGAACACCTCAAGGCAGCAAACATCGCCGTAGAAGCCGCGGCCACCAGGGTGGCTCGATGTGAAACCCACCTAAAAGAGCGGGCCGACCGAGAACGCGAAAAAGACGATCGAGTCAAACACAGGGACGATTTGATCAGGCAGGTCGCAGAGTTGCCCGACTCATACGATTCGGACAGGCATGATCAGGTGCGAAAGGACCTCGAAACACTGGCTCCCGTAATCGAAAAGAGTATTGCTGTCGGTCATCGGGCGGCGAAAGCAGAAATGCTTGTTACCGAACTTGAAATCGCGGACAAGGAGCTTTCGGAGCGTGATCTGGTGGTTAAAGGAATTCTCGAGGCGATCGAAACGTTAGCCTTCGACGAGGAAGCCTTTACCGTTGCGCGTGAGCGAAACGAAGCCGCCGGCAGTGCAGTGCGGCGGCTGGAGTTGGGGCAGGTGTCGACTGAAGCAGACGTAAGAACGGCCGAGGTGGCGTTGAATGCGGTTGCGGCGAAGATGAATGAAAGAGCTCGACGTGCAGAAACGCTGAGGAAGCTAAAACAGGATTTGAAATTAAATGAAGCCCTCAATCTTGCTCTGAAGAATTTGCGTGAAGAACTAAACGCAAGTATGCGGCCGGAGATTTCGGAAGTCGCATCCTCGTTCCTATCAGACCTCACAGATGCGCGGTATCAAGAGCTAGAGTTGGATGAGCAGTATCAGACTCTTGTGGTCGAGGACGGCGTAGCCAAACCGGTTATATCTGGTGGTGAAGAAGACATTGTGAACCTAGTCCTCCGCATCGCGATCAGCCAGATGGTGGCCGAGCGCTCAGGGCATCCTCTTTCTCTACTTGTGCTGGATGAGGTGTTCGGCTCACTTGACGATTCTCGGCGCGAGAACGTGATCGACTTGCTGCAACGGTTGGGCGACCGCTTCCCCCAGGTGGTTTTGATCTCTCATATTGACTCGGTTAAGCACGGCGCAGACAGGGTTGTCAGAGTGGCAGTGGACGATAAAACAGGTGCCTCTTTCATCAAAGAAGATGAACCCGCAGGTGACCATGTTGCAGCCTGACCGGGGAGTGGTTGGCCCGCGACAGGCCACCGAAGATGACATTGACGAGATGAACTCTCTCTTTTCGTTTGCGTTCACCGACAGGTACCGGCGGGATGGTCTGGCGGGAGTGCGGGTCCCGAAGTTAAACCCCGATATCTGGCGATACGCGATTCGGGATGCTGCAGATGGGGCAATGCTCTGGTTTGACCGTTCGAACGAAATAGTTGCCTTGAATCTCGCCCATCGTTCCGGTCGAGAGGGTTGGATGGGGCCTCTGGTGGTACACCCCGAGTTCCAAGAGCAAGGTGTTGGCAAGCTCATTGTTTCCTCGGCCGTCGACTGGCTCAAGGGTTACGACGTGTCTACACTGGGGCTGGAGACCATGCCCCGCACGGTTCAAAACATAGGGTTTTACGGAAAACTGGGATTCGTTCCCGGTTTTCTTACGGTCTCGGTTGGTAGGGACGTTGTGGCCTCGGGAGATGGCGAGTATTGGATGCTGTCGTCTGAAACGCCGGACGGGCGGGTGGCGCTGCTAAAAGAATGCTTTGAATTGATCCAACCCTCGCTGCCAGGATACGATTTTACCCGTGAATACCAGCTTACCTTCGAACTCGCCGTTGGTGAGACGTTGCTGGTAAAAGATGAGAACGGGAAGCTCAGCGGCATCTGTCTCTGCCACACTGCTTCCCTTGCGGAGAGTCGGAAGGCCGAAGAACTACGTGTTCTAAAAGTGTTCGCAACTTCGCTGGAAATGTTCGAACGGACTGTAGAGGCTGTTGAGACCTTTGCTGTGGATGCCGGTTTTGATCAGGTCTCGATCAGAGCGCAAACCGGGCAGTCTCATGCGTGGGCGGTCCTCCAGGAAAAAGGTTACAGGGTTAGGTGGACCGATCTGAGGATGACTCTGGGTGGTTTTGGGGAGCCAGATTTGAGCGGAGGTGAGGTCCTCTACTCTAACTGGGAAATCTGACAGCGGTTACTCGGGGGGGGTGTTATCTGACATAATTATTGCGCGAGCGATAAAAATTACTGCGGCGCCCAGAGGAAGGTGCACCCATCCTGTTTCCAGGGTTATGCCGAATGTCAGCGCCCCCCACAACACCAGGGCTCCGGCGGCAATTGCGATGTTTGTTTTTTGGTCATTCATTATTGTGCTCTGTTTGTTGACCCGTCTCGAATACAAAGATATCTTGGTGTGAGCAAAGAATGTAACCAATTAGGGTGGGGCGGAGAGGAACATATTGTGCCGATAGGCTCTTACACGGGCCCGGTTTGCGATGGTTTATGCCATGCCCCCCGGGGGAAGGCTGATGTCGTCGTTAGGGCGCCACTTATGTGTTGCGGGCTTCAATAGTACTCTTCGTTCCAGCTTGTCCGGTGCCGCCGACGGGGCAACTCGTCGGCGGTTTCTTCTTCGGTGACAGGGAGGCTCCGTGCCGTTCCTGTCGATTTCACAGGAGTATTGCCGTGACTGACCACCCTGAGGGTGTCGGTAATTCCGAGCGGTGCAATAAGAAAATCCTTGCAGACGCTACGAGGACCATCATCCAGTCCGTTGGGGAAGATCCAGACCGCGAGGGTCTGGCTCGCACGCCGGAGCGCGTGGCGGAATCTCTCTCCTGGTTGACCAGGGGATACGAGATGTCAGTTGAGGAGGTGGTGGGGCAGGGAGTTTTCGACGAGGGCCATGAAAGCATGATAGTGGTGCGCGACATAGAGGTGTACTCCCTCTGCGAGCATCATATGCTTCCGTTCTTTGGCAAGGCCCACGTTGCCTACATTCCGAACGGCAAGATCCTTGGCCTGTCCAAGATCCCCCGTATCGTTGATGTGTTTGCCCAGCGTCTTCAGGTCCAGGAACGTCTTACGGATGATGTGGCCGATGCGATTATGGACGTTTTATCCCCGCACGGAGTTGGAGTTGTTGTCGAAGCAAAACACCTTTGCATGATGATGCGGGGTGTTGAAAAGCAAAATTCTAGTGCGGTTACCTCATCGCTCCGAGGAAGCTTCAAGAGCGATGCCAAAACGCGCGATGAATTTCTCCGTCTGGCTCACGGAAGCCTCTTACCGTCTGCGTGACCACGCGGGTAATTGAGTTAACCACCGGCTGAACGCCATGTTTATCGAAGTCGCAGATTTATTGAAATGCCCGGAAGCCCACGACTTCCAGCCGTGCATCCTGGTTCCTGATTCCCTGGAAGACCGGGTTGTTGTATCGGGCGTGATCGGCTGCCCGGTCTGCAGGAGGGAGTTCCCGGTTAAGGGCGGGCGGGCGGTTTTTGGGGACGGACCGCGTCCGGAATCGCCGTTACCGGAGGGATCCGAAGTTCTCCAGGCCCTTCTCGGACTTATGTCGCCCGGTGGTTTCATTGCAATTGTTGGTTCGGCTGTTTCCCTCTGGCGTGATATCGCGATTCCTGATGTGCACGTCATCGGAGTAAATGCGCCTGCTTCGGTGAGTGAAGAAGTAGGCCTCTCCCTGGTTGACACCGCCGGTGAGATCCCGCTCAATGCTTCGTCGGTTCGCGGCGTCGTTTTGTCGCCTGCGCAGGTGTCGGATCAGTGGTTGGCCGAGGCTAGCCGTATTGTGCTTCGCGGCCAGAGAGTTGTGGCAATTACCGAAAGGGTGGCTCCGAACCAATTGGAAGAGGTCGTTTCCGGCCACGGGTTGTGGGTCGGAAAGAAATCCGGTTAGTCGGCGTACGCCGCTTCTATCCTTTCGGAATAGTTGGCCTCGACCACTTTTCTTTTGACCTTCATGGTCGGCGTCAGTTCGCCGCTTTCAATGGTGAAGTCCTCTCCCGTTACGAGTACTTTTTTTGGCGTTTCGTAACTCGCGAGTCCGCGCAGTTGCAACATAACTTCACGCTCTAACTTCGCGACTGTGTCGGGATGGTTTATCAATTCGGCGTCGCTCAATCCGTCCATATTTCGTTCACCGGCCCAGATTTTCACGTTCTCAACTTCCGGCACGACGAGCAGAATTGGGAATCTTCGCTTGTCACCCAGCATCACAACGTTGCTGATAAATTTGTTGAGTTTGATCCTGTTCTCAATCGGTTGCGGAGCGATGTTTTTTCCACCGGCTGTAACGATCAGATCTTTCTTGCGATCCGTGATCATCAGGTAACCCTTTTCGTCAAAATTACCGATGTCTCCGGTGTGGAACCAACCGTCGTCGTCGATCGCCTCGGCGGTGGCTTCAGCGTCTTTGAAATACCCCATCATAACGTTCGGGCCTCGGACCAGTATCTCACCGTCGTCGGCTATTGTAACCTCAATATCCGCAATCGGGGGGCCAACCGTCCCGAGCCGGATGGCGTCAGCAGGGTTGACCGCCACCACGGGAGACGTCTCCGTGAGTCCGTACCCTTCGGCTATTTTCAATCCGGCAGAAAAGAAAAATTTTGCGATTTCGGGCGACAACGGCGCGGCGCCTGAAACGAAAAACTTGATCCGACCGCCGGTTCGAGCCACGAGTTTTGAGAATACAAGTCGGTCAGCAATTTTCTTTTTTGCGGCCAACATGGTCGGAACAGGCAGGTTGGCCAGGGCGAGGTCTGCCCACGCCTCTGCTGTAGCACGGGCCCAGTGAAAAATACGCCGCTTCAAAGCGCCCCCGGATAGAGCCTGATCCAGAACCTTGGCAAAAATCTTTTCATAAACACGAGGTACCGCGATGACCACCGTCGGGGCGACGTCGATCAAATCTCGGGCCACGGTCTCGATAGTTTCGGCGTAGTTGATCGTTACGCCGCGATGAAACATCAGATAGTGTCCGGCTGTTCGTTCCAGGCTGTGACAGACCGGGAGAAAACTCAACGTTGATTCATTCGGCCCTACGGAGATCATTTTGACAGCGGCGACGATGTTAGAGCAGATGTTTTTATGGGTCAACATCACGCCCTTGGGGCGTCCCGTGGTCCCAGATGTATAGATCAAAGTAGCCAGGTCGTTTTCGTCAGCTTTTAGTGCTTCGGACTCGTAATTCGGGTATTGTCCCTCGGCCGCTTGCCCCTTTTTCATCAAGTCTGAGAGGGAAAGATCTCCCTGGGTGTCGGCTTCCCCGCTGAAGAGTATAACGTGCCTGAGATTGGGCAGATCGTTCCGGGTAGCCGCAATTTTATCGTACTGTTCCCTGTCGTCGACAAAAATCGCCACACTTTCCGAATGGGCAACAATGTATTCAACCTGTTCAGCCGGTAGGGTGGGGTAAACCGCCACGTTAGGGCAACCCGCCATGAGGCATCCGAAGTCCGCGACCGTCCAATCAGGACCATTCGTTGCCAGGATCGCAATCTTTTCCCCGGGTTTGATGCCGAGATCGCGGATTCCAATGGCGGTGAGTTTAACGCGCCGTGCCAAATCCTGATGGCTGATATCCCTCCAGACACCGTCTTCAATGTGGCGTAGCGCGGCACGCTTAGTCCCGTACCTTCGCACGGAATCCAGGAACAACTCAGTCAGGGTGCGAGGGTAGCTCATTCCTTCGAATCCAGGGGTTCCGGGTGGCTTATTGTGAATTCTCGATGACTACGAGGAAACGTACCGGCGATCCGGCGACGGGAGAATTTGCAGCAGTCATCACCGTTGCGTCAACCAGGATCGTATCGGGGCTCTGTGGTGCCTCTGCCAGCGAAATTAGCGCCTGTGCGACACCCGTACTCAATGAGGCCACTTCCAGAGACGAGCCATCCCCAACTACCACGGTGTCACTCAACGTAATGGACGCCGTTGTTGAGGGCCCGTCGGCAAGTATGAATCTGACCGTTTTGCCACTGAGACCGAGCGTTTCGCCCGGGTTTGTTGTCAGGTCAAGAACCCGCACCTGGAGTGGCGGCGACTGGGTTTGGCCGACTGCGAAGGTAATAACTGAATCTGAAGCATGAGCGATGGAGTCAGCTGCCCCGGTCACTGTGACGTTTAGTGGCCCTGATCTTAGATTGTCGATCCGTGCCTGTATCCGGGCTGTGGACGGAGAAAGTCCGGTCACAAGCCCCGTGACGGAGTCGAGGGTTATGCCGAGAGTCTGGGTTGAATCCACGGCCAGGATGTTCCAAAAAATCTGGGCGTCATCCACCGGGTTTCCGGTGGCATCGAGGGCGGTGGCGCTCAACTGTAGCGTCCCACCTTCTTCGATGGACTGCGAAAGGTCGCCTGTTAGTTGGATAGCGATGACCCTGTCGAGATCTCCGCCGATGGTTCCACAACCGAGGAGGACGCCGATGGCGGCTACCGGGAGAAGTCTTTTTCGTCGGTTTTGCAAATCTCTTCTAACGTCTCTTTCGCGTGTGCGACCCACTGTTTGGCATCGGGTCCTGAGGGCGGTGTGTCCAGGAAAGCTCGGAGATGCACGGCGGCCGAATCAGGATCGCCTCGTTTCAAAAGCAGAAACGCCAGTCCGTAATGCGCACCACCGAGCTGGCGATCAACTTCAAGGGACCTCCGGTAAAACCGAATGGCTTCCTCAATTTGTTGGGTTTTCGTATAAACTATCGCGATGTTCTGTAAGACCCTCGTGTCGGTAGGGTTGTCACGCAGAGCAAGGCGGTACGACGTAAGGGCCGCGTCGTAGTCACCCTGTCTTTCCAGGGCCAGTCCTTCGTTGAGGTAGTCGAGCCTTTGGGGACGCAGGACGCCCTGGCGGCGACTACCAAAAAGTTTGTCGAAAAAACCCATTCAGCTCGGAAACGTGTTTCGTGTTTTCGGCGCGGCGCCGACGGTCAAACGCCAGTCAGTCCGGGCCGGAGATTGATCAAATCTAATCATTTTATCCGGCGACCTCTATCTGCGGTCCGGTTGCCGCACCTCAAACAACGAGCGCATCGGTGGTCGGGCTTGCCGAGGGGAAACTCTAATTGGCGGGGGCACCACCCAGTGCCAGTCGGTAGTCTTTGCCGGCTCGGAGGAATTCGTAGGCGGTCTGGAGCGTGGGAGGCGAGCCGATCAAGAACGCGCAGTGTTCATCCCTCCGACTCCGGCACTCCACTTCCATAACGGCTACAGTATCACCTGCCAATCGGGTTAGGAAATCAGCCAGCATCCCGGTGGACAAATGGCATGATGGGAAACTAACCGCCGCGGTCGGGTCAGATTCCGCCCAATCGCTGGAGGAAACGATCATCGCGGCATCGCCCACATGCTCCAACTCGACGTTTCCCCAGCCAGTCGACTCGAAAAACCCGGAAAGCATTTCGGGCAAGAACTTCACGTCGAGTTCGGTGGGGTCGTCCATACCGGCTTCTTTTCTGAGCCAACCGGCAAAACTGTTGTAGATATTGTCCCCCGCCGCATAGCCAGCCTCCTGGAGAAAACCGGCAGCTCTATCGCCGAGGTCGTTTTCCAACAACAGGCGGAGTTGGTGGAGGGCCTGCGGCCCAACCCCGATTAGACGGGTTTTGTTTTTGTCGTTGCCATTCATTTATTAATAGTATCCGTTACAGC
The DNA here is from genome assembly GCA_029262195.1 of Gemmatimonadota bacterium. Taxonomy (GTDB): domain Bacteria; phylum Gemmatimonadota; class Gemmatimonadetes; order Gemmatimonadales; family GWC2-71-9; genus B16T1B5. The sequence continues at coordinate 103,379 of JAJCZX010000033.1, forward strand.
GAAGTTAGAGGGTCTGGTTGACTCGTCGCAAGAGTTCGGCTTCGTCTATTACCTCCACCCCCAGGCTTCTGGCCTTGTCTAACTTGCTTCCGGCGTTGTCGCCCGCCACTACGAACGTCGTCTTCTTGGATACAGAAGACGTCACTTTCCCGCCTGCATTTTCGATAACCTGACTTGCGTCAGATCGGGACAACGTGGGCAGCGTACCTGTGACGACTATACTGCTTCCATCCAGGGTGCCACTGCGGATTTCCTCCGCCAGAGTAAGGCCACTTTCGCGAAGCCGGTTAACCAGAAACCTGTTTTCGGCTCGTCCAAAAAAAGCGGTTACGGCAGTCGCAATAGTATCACCGATACCATCGACCGCGAGGACGCTATCGGTATCTGCGGCTGAAAGCAGCTCGACAGTCGGAAAACTCTTCACCAAGAGTTTTGCCACGCCAGCTCCGACGTGTCGGATTCCCAGCGCAAATAGGAGCCGGGAAAACGGCTGGGCCTTGGAGTCGTTGATGGCGGCTATCAGCTGGGTGGCAGATTTTTCCCCCATGCCCTCCAATTTTCCAACATCGTCGGCTTTCAGTTTGTAGATGTCGGCTACATCTCGAATCAGGCCATTGCTAATGAACTGCGAGATTCGTTGGTAGCCGAGGCCACGAATATCCATTGCTGACCGGGAGGCGAAATGGGCTAATGCTTCGAGGTTCCTCCCGGGGCAATCGGTATTGGGACAGAAAATAGCTACTTCATCTTCAATGCGGTGGACCGGCGTGTCGCAGACAGGGCAGGAGTCAGGTGGGGAGAAAGGCTTTTCGCCGCCGGTCCTCTCGCTGCGCAACGGGCCCAGTACCTTCGGAATCACCTCTCCGGCGCGGGTGATTTCGACAAGGTCGCCGATCCGGATATCCTTGGCTGCAATGAGATCCATGTTGTGGAGCGTCGCATTGGAAACCGTAACTCCTCCGATCTCAACGGGTTCGAGGTGGGCGTAGGGGTTGAGTGCTCCAGTTCGTCCCACGTTGACTCCAATATTCAGGAGTCGCGTTGTTGCTACCTCAGGAGCGAACTTTCGTGCGATGGCCCAGCGGGGCTCACGTCCCCCGATTACCCCCAGTTCCTCGTGAAGACCCAGGTCATTGACCTTTATGACCACACCGTCCGCCTCGAAGTCGAGGTCTGGAATGATTTTTTCAAGTTTGGTTATAACGGAGACGGCCTGGTTGATGGTGTCGACGGCCTGGTGGTGGGGGGCAATCGGGAATCCCCAGGAGGCAAGAAGGTCGAGGAGCTCAGATTGAGTCCTGGTCAACGGAGTTTTGTCGGCCGCCACCGCAAACGCGAAAAACCTCAAGCCGCGCTCTTTTGTAATCCCGGGGTCTAACTGGCGGAGGCTACCCGCGGCCGAGTTGCGCGGATTCGCGAAAGTCGGTTCACCTGCTACTTCCCGCCGACGATTCAGATTCTCAAATGCGGCCAGCGGAAAGTATACCTCCCCTCTGACCTCGAAGAGGTCCGGCCAGCCGTTCCCCCTCAATCGAAGTGGTATGTCGGGAATCGTTCTCAGGTTGGCCGTTATGTTTTCACCCGTGGTACCGTTGCCCCGCGTCGCACCTACCTCAAGGATTCCTTTGCGATAGGTGAGGTTAACTGCCGCACCGTCGATCTTTAACTCGAGATTAAACCCCATGTCAGCGGCCGAGGACACGATCTTTTTGGCCCGTTCTGCCCAGGCAACCAACTCTTCATCTTCGAACGCGTTGCCAAGCGATAGCATTGCTGCGCGGTGTTGATGTTTTTCGAGGTTTTTTGCCGGTTCAGCCCCTACCCGGCGAGTTGGGGAGTCGGGTGTCGTGAGATCGGGGTTTGCTTCCTCAAGAGCCTGCAACTCCCCGAATAACCGGTCATATTCGGCATCCGACATTTGAGGGGAGTTGAGGACGTAGTATTCATGAGAGGCACGGTTCAGGGCGGCTCTCAAATCTCGGGCTCTCTTTTCTGCCTCGTGGATCAAACAGGTCTCCGTGAGTGGGTGGGGGTGAGGAAGTTTGGCAGCTACCGTGCCGCTCAGTCAAGACGTACAATTTAGATACATTTGGTGTAGTAATAGCTACCGCGGCACGGCTAAAAATAGGAGGTTGGAAATGGGTTCGAGAAAAGATCGAGATATTGAGTTGGAAGAAGACGAGGCAATTTTGGAGGATGATGAGATTTTGGACGATTTCGACGACCAGATAGAGGTTGAGATTTCGAGTGGGAGGTTCGCGGGCCTGGCAGGTTTTGCGATAGGACTTACGGTCGGCGCGCTATTGGGTGCGGGTGCAGCGATGCTCACGACTCCTGTCCGGGGCGGCACCGCGAGACGGAGATTGCGTCACGGTGTTGAAGATTTGTCCGATGAATTGCGGGATCGCGCCTCCAGGTTGAGGGACGAAACGGGTCGGCGAATGGACCGCACGCGCCGCCGCCTCAGGAAGGCCCGCCGCAGTCGCTGACTATCGGTTCTCCGTTAAGTTGTTGAAGCGAAATCAAGCTCGAATAATCTCGTTCACCTGAGCCCGGTTGGCTGAATGTTTTTACCCAATTTGATCCAACGCAAACGTGATGGTGAAGCCCTGTCACCTGAAGAATGGTCCGCGCTCATCGCAGACTTTACCGCGGGTGGAGTGCCGGATTACCAGATGGCCGCGTTGGTAATGGCGTCGTTTATAAGAGGATTGAATCACTCGGAGTTGTCTGCTCTGACCGAAGCGATGATAGCTTCGGGAGAGCAGCTTGAGTTTCCCGGTGGTGTCAAAGCGGTGGACAAACATTCTACCGGCGGCGTTGGTGACAAAGTGTCGTTGATTCTTGCCCCCCTTGTTGCCGCCTGCGGCGTCCCTGTCCCAATGATGTCCGGACGAGGCCTGGGACATACGACAGGTACGCTGGACAAGCTTGAGGCGATTCCGGGCTTTAACACTCAGATCCCTCTCGAAAAGGCCGCCGCTCAAGTTGCGCGAATCGGATGCGCGTTGATTGGCCAGACCGATCAGATAGCTCCTGCCGACAAGAAACTCTATGCGATGAGAGACGCCATCGCAGCGGTCGAATCCATTCCCTTGATTGCGGCCAGCATTATGTCCAAGAAACTCTGCGAGGGGTTAAGTGGTCTGGTACTGGATGTGAAACACGGTTCGGGTGCGTTTTTGCCGGACGACGACAAGGCACTTGAACTGGCAAACACGATGATGGGCCTCGGTGAGGCTCGTGGTTGCAAAACCGTGGCCCTTCTTACGGCGATGGATCGACCTCTTGGGAAGGCCTGTGGCAATGCGCTTGAGACGGTCGAGGCCATCGAAGCGCTAAAAGGTGACGGCCGCAAAGATCTGATGGAAGTTACGTTTGCTCTCGGTGCCGAAATGCTGGTATTGGGCGGGAAGGCCGAGACTATAGTCGAAGCGCGACAAATCTTGAATGACGTTATGGACTCCGGAGCCGCCCTCGCCAAGTTTACCGAGATTGTGGAAGCCCAGGGAGGGGATGTTTCCGTCATCGCTAACCCGGGTCTGCTTCCGAAGGCTCCTGTGATCGGCACCTTCCTGGCGCCCAGAGACGGATTCGTTCGTGCGATCGAGCCCCGGGCCATCGGGCACGCAATCATCAGCCTGGGTGGAGGTCGCAGCAACGTGGACGACGAATTGGATCCATCGGTCGGGTTCGTCATCGACGCAGAGCTGGGTGACGAAGTGATGCAGGGTGATGAATTGGCCACGGTGTACGCAAACTCGGAAGACGCCGCAGCCCGGGCCATCAAGACACTCACCGACTCATTTGACATTGGCAACAGCACTCCGGTAGTGGCGCCGCTGGTAAGTCACAGGGTTAGCTCTGAGGGGGTAGAACGGTTTTAAAACTATAGAGAGGGAGTAGGGTGGAGGGAGGTGTACTCACGGTTTTGGGGCGCCTGGGCCCCAGTCGGGTAAATCTTCCGTCGCTTCTTCGGGGGTGGTCAGTGCGTCCAACTCGCTGACCTCGGCCTCGGCTTCGTCGAGAATGGCGCGATTTATTGAGTCATCGTCGACCACGATTCGTTCCGATTTCCTTGGACGGACGAACAGCCACAAAAGGACCACTGCCAATCCCAGCAAAATCCCCGAGAGAAACGGCGGCACGATCAGTCCGAATCTGGCTCGACTTCAGACACCAATTCTTCCAACGGATCGTCGGGACGAACCAGCACCAGGATGGCGGCCAGTGGCACCACTAGGTACTTCTCCTCTTTGAAAGCGATCTCCACCGCTGCTTTCCTGAAAAACAGCGCGTAATCTCCTTTGCGCGCCTCCATCGGGACGAATTGGGTACCTGAATTAGTCGGCATTTTCCAGGGCTCTTCGCCGAGGCTGTTAGGGGCGACCATAGGTGTGCCCGGGCCCGTAGCAAGTATTCTCCCGCCTTGCACTGCCTTCTGATCGACAGCCGTGGGAGGCAGGTAGAGGCCAACGCCGGTGCGTTCTTCGCCTCTCGCCGGGCGGATTAGCACTCGGTCGCCCACTACGATCATGTTTTTGAGATTGTCGTCCATTGTATACCTTGGAATCAGCCGGTGCTGCACGACGCCGGGAGATAATTCAAACGAATTGTGCTGTGACTTGCAACGATGGCGCTTCCAGCGATGACATCGATCTATTCGCTCAATTCCCGAAGTGTTGCAAGTGGTGGGTTCCTTGTGACGCCGCGACTGTTCAAGGCGCCTACAACAACTGTGGTCAGCGCCAGAGCGGTCAACGAGAGCCCGAGCCAGACCGGCGAAATAGCCACTGAGATTTCGAAAACGAAGTGGGTTAACCCCCAGCCTGCCAACACAGCGAGCCCTATTCCGGTGGTGCCTGCCGCGAGTCCCAGGGCTAGGTATTCCGTGGCAATCATCTGACGCACCTGCCGAGCGCTGGCGCCAAGGGTGCGCAACAACGCGCTTTCCTGGACCCGTTGATATCTGGTGGTGGCAATCGCTCCAACCAGAACGACCAAACCACTGGCCATGCTGAAAAGAGCCATGAACTTTACCGCGTACGAAATCTTGGTGACCACACCGTCGATCGTGTTCTGGATCAACCCGAGGTCCACGACCGCCACGTTAGAAAGATTTTCCACTACTTCCCGCTGTGCACGCGCACCCTGAGCGGCACTGTCGGAACGAGTGAGATAAACAAAAGTCTGGGGAGCCTGGTCCAGCACACCGGGCTCAAAAATGGCGAAAAAATTTGGTTCGAAACGGGCCCAGTTGATCCTCCGCAGGCTGGCAATCCGGGTCTCAATATCCACCCCCTGAACGTTCCAGGTAATCCGGTCGCCCAGACCGATTTCCAGGCCCTCCGCAATATCTTCGTCCAATGAGATCCTCGGGAGTTCTCCGGAGTCCGCCTCGTCAAACCACAAACCGGCTGTAATGGTCTCCGAGGACGTAACGCTGTCCCGATAGGTGTGGCGATACTCCCGCCGATACATCCACCGGTTGGGGTTTGTGGTAGTGTCGCTGAGTATTTCCTCGACGGATAGGTCGTTTACGCGGGACATCCTCGCCGGAACGATTGGAACGGCACCGATCCGAGGAAGCCCGTGGCTTTCCATAATGCGGGTCAGTGCTTCCCGTTGGTCAGACTGAACGTCGAAAAACACGAGGTTTGGTCGGGAGCTATCCGTGTCTACCGAGAATTGCTCCAGCAAGCTGCGTTGCACTATCCCCAGTGTCGTGAGGATGAACATCCCGAAACCGAGTACCAGGACCACTGATATGGTCTGATTCTGGGGCCTGAAGAGGTTTGCGACTCCCTGTCGGATAACATACCTGGCGCGCCGTGGGAAGAACCTTTTCGCCGAGTGTGTGGTACCCCACGCGGCTACAGCCAGAATACCAGTCGCGATCCCGATGGCCACGGCAAAGGCGACTCCCATGGCTGGAGAGGGAGCCTGCCACACGCTAATGCCCACGATGCTGGCCACCAGCGCAGCAAAGGCAAGCGTTCTGGCGATGGGCCGTTTTTTAAGCTTCGGGGTGAAGTCCTTTCTCAGAGCACTCAGAGGGGAAACGCCCCGGATCTTGAGTAGTGGAAACAATGCGAAAATCATCGACGTCCAAACGCCGGTAAACAGGCCCATCGCTACCATGCCCCATTGCGTCGTTACCTCAATATCGAGCGGGAGGAATTCGCCCAGCACCGTTGGTAGCAGCACCTGAATAGCCAATCCCAGAATTGCTCCGATCATTGCTCCACCCAGCCCGATCATGCCCGCTTGAAGGAGATAGATCCGAAAAACGGTTGGATGACGAGCGCCGAGGCACCGGAGAACCGCAATGGTATCGAGTTTTTCCTTTACGAAAACGTGGACTCCGCTGGCCACCCCCAGGCCTCCCAGAATCAGAGCTATCAGTCCGACCAGTCCGAGAAACCTCGTGAGGTTCTCAAGCGCGTTTCCTAGATTGTCTTCCACGTCCTCGACCGTGGTTCGTCCGACTCGGTTGTCAACCAGCAGAGAGTTGTGTTGATCCACGAAATTCTGCACCGCCGCCCCGTCGTCCCATCTGAAATAGACTCGGTGAGTCGCTACACTACCGAATCGGAGCAACCGGGTTTCTTCGATGTATCGCAGTGGAATAAAAACCCTGGGCCCCACGGCGGCCCGCACGCCCAGATCTCCGGGGAAGTCACGCAAATAGCCGGCGATGACAAATTCCGTTTCTCCAATCGAAATCGTGTCACCAACTTCTGCGTCCAGGTAAACCAGCACTGCTTCGTCGACTACCGCTGCTCGTGAAGCCTGGAACTCGGACCAGGCTGACGCCGGTACGCTTTCGATGTCTCCATAATATGGAAATCCTCCGTCAATGCCCCGCACTTGCAGGAGTCTAGAATTACCCGACTCTGCGAGAACCATTGATCCAAAGTTCACTGACTCGGTCGTCTCAATACCGGCGCCCTTCAGAGAATCGAGGACGGAGACTATCGTGTCGGGAAAATCGTTACGATGGCGCACTTCAAGGTCCGCCCCCAAAACGGTACGTGCCTGAGAGCGCACGGTGCGGGTCACGTTTTCTCGGAAAGAGCCGATGGCTACCAGCGACGCGACTCCGGCGGCGATCGCGGCCATGTAGAGCGTTAGCCGGGCTCTGGAACCGCGGGTCTCGCGTAGCGCCATCCGGATTGCGAAGAAAGCTTTCAAGCCGAAACTCCGGAGTCGGATGCGATCCTACCGCCCTCAAGACGAATAACCCGGGCGGCTCTATCTGCTAACGCGGGGTCATGTGTTACGAGTACCAACGTAGTTGCAAGCTCCCGGTTCATTGTCATCAGCAGGTCAACGATCACAGATCCGTTTTCCATGTCCAGATTGCCGGTTGGCTCGTCGGCAAAAAGTATCTTCGGTTCGTTCACAAACGCCCGGGCCAGCGCGACCCGCTGCTGCTCGCCCCCGGAAAGCTGGATCGGGTAATGGCCTAAGCGATCTCCAAGCCCCACTCTCTCAAGAAGACTGCTGGCCCGCTTTCCCGGGGAGCCGGACGATTCACTCCTATCGTACAGTTCGAGAGGGACCATAACGTTCTCAAGTGCTGTAAGAGTCGGTATCAACTGAAATGACTGGAAAACGAAACCGACCTTTTCCGCGCGCAATGAAGCTCGTTGATCTTCTGTGAGTTTGTTGAGGTCTTGACCGTCAATAGACACTGAACCGGTGGCGGGAACATCGAGACCGGCCAAAAGGCCGAGCAAAGTGGTCTTGCCGCTGCCCGATGGTCCTATAATTGCCGCAAACTCACGTTCTTCGATATCAATGTCCATCTGAGAAAGAACCGTAAGGCTGCGCCCCGCACTCTGGTACGTTTGTGATATGTTTCGAGCTATGATCATGAAGAAAAAGATAGCCTTGGTTTCTGCGTTTGTGCTGTTGAGTTCGTGCGGGGTGGATACAGGAGAAACCGACGGCGGTTCCGAATCGAATGTTTCAACCCGGGACGATCGACGGGTGGTCCTATTCCTTGGCACAAGCCTGACCGCAGGGTTGGGGCTGAACGAGGATCAAGCTTACCCGGCTTTAATTCAGTCAAAAATTGATTCCGTCAGGCTTGATTTTCGGGTTCTGAATTCGGGCGTGAGCGGCGAAACGTCGGCTGGCGGGCTGCGGAGAATTGATTGGTTGTTGCGCAACCCGGTCGACGTCCTTGTGGTTGAACTTGGTGCCAATGATGGACTCCGGGGGCAGGATGTGGACGCCCTGAAGGCCAATCTCGGAGAGATTGTCGACCGGACGCGAGCCGTTTATCCGGATGCCCGGGTGGCTATTGTTGGGATGGAAGCGCCTCCCAACTTCGGGCAAGATTATACAGACCGTTTCCGCGCAGTTTTTACAGAAGTGGCCGCGGAAAAAGCTGCGGTGTTCATTCCGTTCTTGTTGGATGGTGTTGCGGGAGTGGACTCACTTAACCAGCAGGACGGTATCCACCCGACCGCCAGGGGGCAGGAAATAGTAGCAGACAATATTTGGGAAGAACTGCTCCCCGTTCTTGTGGATCGAGCGGATAAATAAATAGGGGAGGGGGGAGCAGGGAGCGGTAACAAATGTTGCGTAACGACAAAACCATAAGGTGCATATGATGAAAGGTTCGACGTTTGGTCTGACGGTAGCTCTGTTAGCGGCTTCCGCCTGTGGGCCATCAATGGAAAGTGATAAAATGGAAGGTATGGCTGAAGGATACGTCAAGCTTGTCCTGGCTCTGGGGCAGCATGATGCTGATTATGTAGACGCGTATTACGGACCTGCAGAATGGAGAGCAGAGGTTGAGGCTGAGGCCCCGTCTCTCGACGTGATCCGGTCCAGGGGCGAAGAGTTACTGGACAGTCTCGTTGCCATGCCCTCTCCAGATGACGAGTTGGACCAGTTGCACCTGAGTTATCTTCGTACGCAGGTCTCTTCGCTTATCGCCAGGACTCGCATGTTGAGCGGCGAGCGCCTGTCTTTCGATGAAGAATCACAGGCTCTTTATGATGCGGTAGCCCCTACGAATAGTGAGGAGTATTTCCAGGAGATTATCGCCGGGCTTGAAACGCTGCTGCCCGGTACGGGTTCGGTGGCAGAACGCTACAACGCGTTTCGCGCCAACTTCGTGATTCCAACCGAAAAACTAGATACGGTCTTCCGTGCTGCCATCAACGCCTGCCGAGAACGGACCGAACGGTTTCTAGAATTGCCCGAGGGCGAAAATTTCGTGGTGGAGTATGTGACTGACAAGTCGTGGAGTGGGTACAACTGGTATCAGGGTGGATACCAGAGTCTGATCCAGGTGAATACCGATTTCCCGATTTACATCGATCGTGCCATCGACCTCGCCTGCCACGAAGGCTACCCGGGACACCACATCTACAATGCGATGCTTGAACGCTCCCTGGTCAACGGCAAAGGCTGGCCCGAGTTTTCCGTTTACCCGCTTTTTAGTCCGCAATCTCTGATAGCAGAGGGCTCTGCAAACTTTGGAATCGAAATGGCGTTTCCAGGGAACGAAAGAGTCGAGTATGAAGCGGAGGTGCTTTACCCTCTGGCGGGGTTAGATCCGACGACCGCACGCGACTACGATCGCGTCCAGCAGTTGGCGGGGCAGTTAAGTTATGCTGGCAATGAAGCGGCTCGTCGCTACCTCGACGGTGAAATCGACGGCGCCGCTGCCGCGCAGTGGTTGCAACAATATGCGATGTTTGCCCCCGACCGGGCTGAGCAGCGCGTCCGGTTTATCGACCAATATCGGAGCTATGTCATTAACTACAACCTCGGCAAAGACCTGGTACGTGGGTTTGTGGACGGTGACGGTGGAGACCTGAGCCAGGAAGAGCGCTGGGAGCAGTTTGTCCGACTCTTGACGTCACCCAGGCTGCCGGGGGATCTGTAGGGAAGTGGGGAGGTCGGGAAGTCGGGATGATAGTTTGACGAAAACGGGATATATGAAAAAGAATAGTCTCACATTGTTGACGGTTGTCACCTCGCTCGCTCTAGCCGGGCCGGTTGTAGGCCAGGAGCTTTCGGCTGAACATCAGGCGATTGATTTTCTAACCGGCAGGTGGGCCACCGAAAGCGAAATCATCCCGACAGGCGAACTCGCCCCCGGGGATTTTGAGTATAAATGGGTGCTTGGCGGGTTGTGGATGCAAGTCGAATTCCACGGACAACACCCGGGTGGGGCAGTTTGGGAAGCGCACGTCATGATGCAGTACGATTATGCCTCCTCGCTATACCGCGCTTTCGCTTTCTTCAACGGTCAAGAGCCCTATCTGTACACCGGTTCGATGCTCGATGAACGCACCTTTAGAATCTCACACACGAGTGAAAACGGCGCCCAAACCGGTATAGATTATCGCAACAATGGAGATGGAACGGTTTATCAGGAAAACTGGCTTTTGAGCGATGATGGGCAACGTAGGGTAACCCTCAAGACCGAATATTCGCGGAAAGCGGAAGGCTCGGCTGGACGTAGGAGACAAGATAATGAAGCATGAGTTTGCTGGACTTGCGCTGTGGGGGATAGCCCTGGCGGCCACCATAATTACTGACGGCACTACTGCTATCCCCGTCTTCGCGATCTGCATGATCGGGACGGTCTTCGTTATCAGGACAGCGAAAAACTCCGTTAGGGGAACGGGCTGACAAACCATGGGGCCTGAATCCGGACTCCGTCTTGATCGCTGGCTCTGGGCTGCGCGGTTCTACAAAACCAGAGGACTGGCCACCAGGGCGATTGAAGGGGGCAAGGTGCACCTGAACGGGTCACGAGTCAAAAAAGCCAGAGAGGTCAAGGTCGGTGACATCGTTCGCGTAATGCGAAGTCCGCACGAAATCCACGTCAGTGTTCGTGCGCTTTCCCCCAATCGGAGATCGGCGCCTCAAGCTGCCGAGCTCTACGAGGAAACAGGCGAGAGCGTCGCGAAACGGGAGTTGATGAAAGACCATCTCAAATCAACTCCGTCTCATGAATTTCAGTACAAAGGCCGCCCAAACAAAAAGGAACGGCGAGACATAAAACGGTTCAAAGGGGGGTAGGAGCAGCGCACCGCGTTGTTGCGGAACGCTGCCCCCCTCCAACTCATATCACTCCCTGAAGCTTTTGCGCTAGGGCGCGAGCGACAACTTCACTTCCTGTCCACTCTCCAACCACGCTACGGTCGGCCCAAGGGGACCGTTTGCGATGGCGGGTGAGGCGCCAGAAATGACATCGCGCTTTACGGAGCGGATCGTTCCGTCGCCCCGAGCAGTAGCGATCGACAGGGTTGGTTCTTCAAAACGTCGGTCGTCCCAGATCAACCAGGCTCCAACTTCCGCGGCAGCGATTTTTACCTGGGAAGGCGGTACCCATCTGTCTGCAAGGAGAGGAATTCGCTCGCCGAAAGTAGCTCCATTGTCTGCTGACATGGCATAGTACATCCCGTTCGCGCCGGGCGCTCCGGTGTACCACCCGACATGCACGTTGCTTGACTGGTCTATTGCGATTGATGGGCCCGCGTGCGGACAACCTTCGTAGGCCCAACCGTCTTCGTGTACTCTGACCGGGTTTCCAAACGTTTGAGCGCCGTCGTCACTTCGTGCGACTACAATGTCCCGAACTGAATTGGCAAACTGTTTGCGCCAGGCAACCATTACCTCACCCGAGGGTCCCACGGCAAGGGAAGTGCGGCAGCAGGGACACGCGTCAGTGTCCACTACCACCCCGGCTGAGAACGTCACACCGCCGTCCAATGAGCGAGCGATCACTATATCCGGGCCCAGGAGGCCCGCCTGCGACGGGGAATGGTGCCCATCGTGCGCCAGGTTAGCTGCATGTGCAGATCCTTCTTCGTGCGAGGGAGCACCCCGCTCGCGTCTTCCGTCAATCCAGGAGGCGTAAATAGTCCCGTCCTTCGCAATTGCCAGATTGTGGAATGTGTGGGATGCTGGTTTGCCCTCCGCGTCGTCGTTTACGAAAATCGCCGGCTCGAAACTGGCGCCGTTGTCCAGGGATCGGGCAAACCGGAGGTTGCTGGACGGAAACCGCCGTCCTTCGATGACCCGGTTGTTTTGCCAGAGGACATAAACCTGACCCTCTGGTCCAACCGAGACCTGGGGAGGTGCCTGTTCATGAGGAGCGGCGTCACCGGGAATATCATTGACCCGAACCGGCGTGCCGCCACTAACCGAAAGCATCACATTGGATTCCGAATTTTCAGTCGAAACCCAGGTTACGAACGCTCCGGTTGTAGAGTGCGCTACTGTTGGATTGCTGGCGTTTGACTCCGCCACAACCGACGACTCGCCCAACTGGAATGAGCCGCCGGAACAGGCTGAAGTCACGAGGACGAGAGCAACAATGCGACGGACCTTCATATTTACTCCTTAGGTTAGTACTGTAGTCCGACAAAGAGAGTGCGGGGTCGACCGGGTGCGAGTTCGATGCCTCGGAACCCGGTGAATTGGCCTCGTTCCGCGTAGAGTTTGTTTGTTGCATTCAACAACCGAGCGAATACAGTTACCCGGGAGAGGGCTTTGAAACTGCCGCGTAGGTTTAGAAGGTTGTGACCGGCGTACTTCTCCGTGTTGCCCTCGTCCAACCAATAACTCCCGACACGCGTGACCTCCGCCGACAAATCCAACCCAGCTATGAATGTCGGAGAATAGTTTAAAGACGCCGCCGCGATCGTTTGGGGAGCCGATTGGATCTCATTGCCGCTGAAATCCAACGTCGATGTCGGACGCCAGTCTTCAAACGTGTGTTTCTGATAGGAGTAACTTCCCGAAATGGATAGGCCGTCCGCAATTTCTGAGGCAACTCCGATCTCAATGCCTCGATGTAGGGTTTCCCCCGCATTGCTGGCCTGGCGCGTTCCATCGTCCAATGTGAGTCGGACGATATCATCTGTTTTCGTCATGTAGTAAGCAGAAACGTCGTACGACAATCTTCCCGCCACCAATCCCCGAGCTCCCGTCTCGAAGCTGTTGACCTTCACCGGGTCCAGGTCAACGGTGTTCGTCGAAGAGCCCTGCCGGAAAAGTTGGCCCTCGCTGGGTGACCTGAATCCGTGCCGATATGAGCCAAATAAATTGAATGCGTCTGACACCCGGTACGTTACGCCCGCTTTGGGACTCAGGTGTTCATACGACACAGTGGTACTGGAAGGGCGGCGATGTTGCCCTGTGGTCACATCCGAAAGGTTGTTTGTGTAGTCGTAACCGATGAAATCGGCTCGCAACCCGGTCGTCACGCGCAATCGGTGGGTCGGCGAAAACTCGGCCTGGACGTACGGCGAAGCTTCGCGGAACGTAACGTCATAATCGTAGATCGAGTTGGTGGGAGTAAATTGTGTGAAGATCCCAGCTTCTCGTAGCGGCGTACCAGCCGTTTCGAGACGCTCTCCCGGGCTAAGGTCGAGGTCTAAGCCCGCGATTAGCCGTCCGCGGAGTGATTCGAAATCAATTCGGTATTTCGTCAGGAATCCTGTCGAAAAATTCTGGGTCTCCCAGATCGCCGGGTCGAATGTGAGCGACCAGTTGGGGAGGAGGTCCATTGAGTTGAAGCGAAAGAATGGAGTTACGGAAAAGTTACTGGCTGACCCATTTATCTCGAACGCAGCCGAAGCCCTGAAGGCCTTAACGTCCCTGAATGAGACGGGGGTCGTATTTAGTTCGGGATTGCTGTTGAAGTCGGCTTCGGAAAGCTGGGACGATCCTGCGGTTTGCTGATTGATGTTCGAGTAAGTCAAAACCGTCTTTACCTGTGCGGACCCAGATAGTTCGCGATCCCATCGGATGGTGGCGCTTTGACGGTCGTAGTCGGTTCCCTGCCTCCAACCGTCGGTGCGGGTAAGGTTGAGGTCGGCTCTAACGCCGTTCGCACCGAAGGAATTGGATCCGGAGGCCAATATTCGGCCCCAGGTATCCTCACCACCTTCGATCGTAATCCCGAATTGAGGCCGGAGGCTGGGTGCTCTGGTGGTGACGTTGATGACCCCGCCAATAGCGTCCGAACCGTAAAGGGCAGACGAGGGACCCTTGGTAACTTCGATCCCACCGGCCTGAGGGACGTTTACCTCGTAGAGGGCATTGTGGTTGAAGAATCCGGTTGACCGGGTTGGGATTCCATCTTCTAAAAACAAGTAAACCGGGTCAGTGGTTTGCGGTTGACGAATGGCGACCATCGAACCCTCTCCACTAGTTTGATTGACGTAGACTCCGGGTAGGGAATTGAGCAAATCAGCTGGATGGGCCGGCCCGACAGCGTCAATCTGTGAGGCACCGATCTGGCTGATCGTTGCGGCGACTTCGGTGCGCAATTCCTCTTCGCGAGTAGCACTCGTTACTATCTCGCTCATCAATATTGGTGAATCTGTGAGTGAAAAATCGGCGGTTGTTATCTGTCCACCGGTAATTGAAACAGTCGTTTGGGATCGTTTCTGACCGATTCTCCGCGCGACAACAACGTATCGACCGGCTGCGAGACCCTCAATGCGATAACGACCACGAGCATCGGTCACCCCTCCTCTGGCTGTTCCCTCAACATCCACCCGGGCGTTTGACAGAGGCTCAGCCCTGCTATTCGTGACAATACCGGTAATTGCGCCGTGATCTTGCGCTGTGAGCGGTGACGATGCCAGGGCCGTCACCAGTAGCGCAAACACCCCGCCTTTCAGTAAGCGATTCATTCTGTCCTCCATATACATGTGGGCACACTCCCCCGGATCTCCAGGGGAGGGCAAGATTCGTCAATTTGTGTGTTGGGTTTTAAGCGGGTGGGGCGTTTGCGAACGGGAGTCGCAGCTGGGTGGATTTTTTCGGAGAGACATCATGAGCCTTTTCGGAAACTCTTGACGTGAAGTGGGCGAAAACGGGAATTTCCGCCTTTTCGATATCCGCATCTGACAACACTGAGCCGGTATTGCATGTGCTAGAGTTGCCGCAGGAGCAGCCACCGGAACCATTGCCGCTCTGGGATTGGCTGGGAGCCTCGGCTCCATGACCCGGCATCGACGAACTCTCGACCGGGGCCGAGTCATGGCCGGAGCCATGGTGAGGGCAAGCCCTCACCCCGAGCGTCCAGGTCGCTGTTGAAAAGGCAAAAAGCGCAGCCGTGACGACTGCGGATACCGTTTTCGGCAACCAACTTTCTGAAAAGCGCGGGGTGATCATCTCAGGGTGAACACCCTTCACGACCGCGAAGTTCCCGGCGGTTCGACAAGGTTATGGGGCGGTACTTCGATCGGTTCGTGCGTTCCTAACCATTTGCGCGACTTCCTCGAGTAGTGCCGGAGAGTCATAAACGATCCCGTCTTTGATCGTATAGCGTACTCCACCCCTGTGGATGATTTCGCCGTTTTCGACCACATCGACACCGGTGCCGTAGAGCACCTTCAGGTTGTGTAACGGGTTTCCGTTGACGATAGCGATATCGGCTTCGTAACCGACGCGAACGACTCCCGTGTTGGACAACCCCAAAGCCCGAGCACCATTGGACGTGGCTTGTTGAATAACTTCTAGAGGATGAAAGCCCGCCTCCTGGTGCAACTCCATTTCTCTGATCGTGCCGAACCCGTACAGATGGTAGATGTAGCCTGCGTCGGATCCCACAGTGACGTTACCGCCCCGCCCCGCGTACTCCTTTACCCAGGACATCCAGATACGAAAATTGTTGGCCCACATTATCTCGTCTGACGTGGTCCAATCGAAATGGTAAGACCCATGTCGGGACGGATCGGGTTCGAAAAACTCCATCACATTGGGCAGCGCGTAGTCATCGAACCAGGGAAGATTTCGGGCGCGGGTCAGGTCGCGGTTGGCCTCATAAACTGCGAAGGTCGGGTCCCAGGAGACTCCATGGGCAAGCATCGTGTCAATAACTGCTGAAAGCAGCTCGGGGTCAGCCTGCCTCCAGATATCTCCGGCCCATCGGAAACGATCCAGCTCGTTGTCGTAGTTGTAGCTGAGAGGGAATTCCTGCGGGCCCGGGATTGCAGCGTCTGGAATGCCGTACCAGTGCTCTATGGTTCTCACTCCCGCTTGAGCGGCGGCCAGCGCATCTATCTCCTGTATCTTGAGGTCAACCGCTACAGGGAGCCCGATCCGGTTGGCTTCGTCCATCATTGCCGCGAAAATATCTGGCGGCAGAATGAACACTTTTAAGCCTGCGGCTCCACTTCGTTGCAGCTCACGCACCTTTTCGCGGGCTTCATCCGGGGTGGCCGCCCCCGGGAAAGTCCGATACGGAATGATGGTCGGAGCGTCTATCCGGTTGTCCCGCGACAACTCGGCGTGAGCCACCACGGTGTCCAACCCTTCGCCGCTTCCAGGGTCGCGGATTGTCGTGATGCCGTGCGACAACCAGAGTTTGTAGACATAGTCGCGGGGCATCGGTTCACCATTGCGACTGAACATGATATGGCCGTGGAGGTCCACTATCCCGGGCATCACGTACATTCCGGCGGCGTCAATTACTCTGTCTGCCTCGACGGCTCGGTTCGGGTTGTGGCGACCCATGGCTGTGATTAAACCGTCTTCGACCGTTATGTCATAGGGGCCGCGGACAGGGTTGCCGGTGCCGTCTATAACCAACGCGTTTCGGATGACGAGCTTGTCATAAATCTGGCCGGTGGCGGCAGGCATCTGGGCGGCGACAGGAGGCACGGCCAGGAAGAACAGCAACGCAGCGTTTCTGGTAATTTTCATGCGGACATCTCGGTAGAGGTTGGTTCAGCCAACATCCAAAGTACGGGGAAGTCGGGAGGTCGGGAAGTCGGGCAGGGTTTAAAAGCTACTCAGCCCGGGAAGAGGGGACCGTCCACTGAACGCTGTCCCGTGACTGTTTGACGGTGCCTTTGTAGGAATCCCGTATACCGGGACTCAGCACGGCAACGGTAACTGCCTGGACAGCAGTGAGGAAAAAAGCCAAAAATAGTGTTTTTCCGCCGC
Organism: Gemmatimonadota bacterium; assembly: GCA_029262195.1. Lineage (GTDB taxonomy): Bacteria > Gemmatimonadota > Gemmatimonadetes > Gemmatimonadales > GWC2-71-9 > B16T1B5. The sequence continues at coordinate 120,323 of JAJCZX010000033.1, forward strand.
GTCCCCTGTAGATCAAAAGGCCTCCGGCAGCAGCGCCAACCAGAACTGGCACCAGGCCAAGTATGGCCCACGGAGCCATTAGTCCCCAGTGAATTGGCGATACTTGACTGAAGTCGTCGTATGCGTGGAGAATCCACCACGTGCACGAAGCCAGAATGATCAGGCCCGCGATTCGGCGGATCGGGTGCTTGATCATTTCTTTTTCCCTAGCGCTTTTCGAGTGGAATCCAGAATGGATTCCATCTTCACCAAATACGATTCGAGAGCGGCTTTCCCGGTGGGAGAAAGGCTGTACTCGGTACGTGGCTTCTTTGCCTCATAGCCCTTGGTCACGGTGATGTAGCCAGCCTCTTCGAGTTTCCTGGCATGCACGCTCAGGTTCCCGTCGGTCGCCTGGAGGATTTCTTTCAGGTCGGCAAACGTCAAGGTATCATTGGCTGCCAGAGCTGACACGATCCCCAGTCTTATTCTCTCGTGAATGAGGCGATCGAGTTCGTCCGGTTTCTTATCCACCGTATTTCCCGGCTACTCGGAAACCAAACGCGATGTGCAGTCCTCCAAACCCTATCCCCAGGAGCCAGATGTTGAATTCGGGGCGCACGAAGGCGATCGCTCCCAACGCTAGAAAGCAGAGTCCCATCCAGCGAAAATCTCTCGCCGACTGAGTACCACCGGCTGTTACTGCAGCGCCGTACAAGGCGAGCCAGGTGCCGGGGATGAGCAGGTTCGATCCCGCCGCGTCCAGTGCGAACGTCAGCATACCGCCGGCCACAAGTGCAGGAGTCATAACCCAGGCCAGTTTTCTGAAAGACCCCGACCAGAGAGGGATGTTCAGTTTGTTTCCTTTTTTGGCGGTGGCCGTCGTGGAAATTACTATCGCCAGCACTGCGGTCGGGATCCAAATCGTCGGGTCCGCCGGTCCTTCCGATCGGATCGATGTGGCGATGGCGGCAGCCAGCCCTAAAAGGCCGACCAACACAAGCCCCCAACCGGAAATCGGCGTGAAACCGCCTGCAGTTTCCATTGTGGTTCGGATATAGGCGAGAGTCTCTTCTGCCTCTCTGGTCGCCTCGTCGGTGGATGCGCTCACGTCCTCAACTCCTTGAACCGGGTGTGTGCAAAGTACTTTGTACTGTAAAGTAGTAGTCTTCGGAATGTTTTGCAACGCCGGAACACTCTTCGCCATTCCATATTTATATGAAGTTTGGGCTTGGATTTCCGAGCCATCCTTACTAAGATTTTTCCCCTTAACAGCAACATGCGGAGCGGTTGATGGCACTACTGGATTTGAAAGATGTCTCGAAGAGTTTCGGTACGGTCAACGCTGTCGATAAGGTCAGCTGTTCGGTCGACCGGGGGCAGGTGGTTGGGTTCCTCGGGCCTAACGGGGCCGGGAAATCGACGACGATGAGGATGATCACCCAGTTCCTGGAGGCCGATTCAGGGTCAATCTTATTCGACGGTTCTCCTCTAGAAGACAACTCCGTTGAGGTCAAACGTAGAGTAGGGTATCTCCCTGAGAACAACCCGCTTTACCGAGACATGATCGTTTCGGAGTACCTCGATTTCATTGGGGACCTGCGAGGCATCAACTCCAACCGTCGTTCTGCGATCGATGATGCGGTGGCCAGCACGGGACTGGAATCGGTCTTCTACCGTCCTATTGGGGACCTTTCCAAGGGTTTTCGCCAACGGGTTGGGTTGGCCCAGGCGATCCTGCATCGTCCCGACCTTCTGATTCTGGACGAACCAAGCGAGGGGCTCGATCCTAATCAGCGTGTGGGCATCAGGGCCCTCATCTCGGATTTGGGTCGGGAACACACTGTGATCCTGTCGACCCACGTTTTGTCTGAGGCGCAGACTTCCTGTTCTCGATTGCTAATCATCAACCAGGGTAAAATTGTTGCGGACGGGCCTGTTGATGAGTTGGTCGCCCGGGCGGAGGGCAAAGTGACGATCACGGTAGAAGCATCGGGCGCGGGAATCGAATCTGCACTTGGATCGGTGGAGGGTGCTCTGGATGTGGAGCTTACGGGCAACCGCGATGATCGGACTACCGCCGTGGTCACCGCAAGCTCGTCGGACGACCTGCGGCCGACCATCTTCAACCTCGCCAAGGAAAAGGATTGGACGCTTTACGAGTTGCATCAGGAATCGGGAAGTCTCGAAGATCTGTTCAGGCAGATTACCGGTGAGGAGGTGGATGGATGAGGGCGATGCTAACTGTATCGCGCAGGGATTTACGAGCCCTGTTCGATCATCCCACGGGATATATCCTCCTGGTGGTCTTTCTTGCCATAAACAATTTTCTGTTCTTCAGAACCACGTATCTCATCGGCGTTGCCTCGATGCGCCCCATGATGGACTTATTGCCCTGGTTGTTTCTTTTCTTCGTCCCTGCGGTGACAATGCGTTCCCTCGCCGAGGAAAAAAAAGCCGGCACAATCGAAATCGTGTTGGCTCAGCCAATTTCAGAGCTTGAGTACCTGCTCGGTAAGTTTTTGGCTCAGGTAGCCTTCGTGTGGGCGGCGCTTTTGTTGACCCTTATCATCCCGGCCGGTTTATCGCTGGGAGCGGATCTCCAGATGGGGATCATTCTGGCTCAGTACTTCGGGGCTGCTCTGATGGGGGCCGGGTTCGTGGCGGTGGGCGTCTGGACATCCAGTCTCACGGAGAACCAGATAACCGCGTTCATTATCGGCGTCTCGATCATGTTCCTGTTGGTTCTTGTTGGATTGGACCCGTTGGTCGTAGGCCTTCCACCCTCACTCGGCGCTATCGCGGCGAGGCTCGGAGTTCTCTCACATTTTGCCAACATCGGGCGAGGGGTGATTGACCTCAGGGATATCATCTACTTCGTGACGATGGGTGCGGCGTTCCTGTCACTCGCCTACCTCTCCCTGATGCGTCGCAAGCTGGCAGGCGGTGGTTCCACTCTGCAGAGGCTCAAACTCGGCACCGGGCTTACGATAGCGATACTGATCGTGGTAAATCTCTTCGGCGGCAGAATCGGTGGACGCCTGGATCTAACGCCCGGAAAGTTTTATACGCTCTCCGATGCGACTCGATCGTTGGTAGAGGGGCTGGATGACATTGCGACTTTGAGATTGTTTGCCACCCAGGATTTGCCCTCAGAAATCCAACTTTTAAAGAGAGACGTTGACGACCTGTTGCGCGACTATCGATCGGCCTCTAACGGGAAAATACGGGTTCTGGAGTTGGATCCCGACGAAAGCGAAGAGATTGCGCAGGAGGCGCAGGGCTACGGAGTTCCGCCGGTGCAGTTCAACGTAGTAGGAGAATCCGAACTCCAGGTCAAATCGGGCTATCTGGGCCTTGTAGTGCAGTACGCAGAAGGAACCGAGGTAATCCCGTTCATACGGCGTGCCGACGACCTGGAGTATCGTGTGTCGTCGTTCATTCGTGGTCTGACTAACACCGACATTCCAACTGTGGGTTTGTTCACTACGCCTGGCGACCCTCAGCAACCAACTACGTTCAACAACTTGCAGTCGATTCTGGGGGAAACGTACCAGGTGACTTCGGTCAACTTGCCGCTTGATTCGACATTCAGCCCGGACATGAAGGCTTTGATTTTTGCCGGAGATCCCGATTCGATCGGTGCTGCAGACCTTGTAGTGCTATCCGACTACCTCGCCAACGGCGGCAGTGCGTTCGTGGCCGCGCGCGGTATGAGCGTGAGTTTACAACAACAACAGCAACTCGCTTTCGCGGACAACGTCGCCCTCAACGCCCTGATCGAGCCATATGGGATATCGATCAATTCCGATCTCGTCTACGACCTTGCTTCCAACGAGAGGGTGTCGTTCAATAGCCGATTCGGGCGCGTGGCCATGGCCTATCCGTTCTGGGTCCGGCCCATCAGCACAAAAGCTTCTGTACTTAACCAGGAACTCGAGGGACTCTTCACCCCATGGGTAAGTACGATCGATACCTCGGGAGCTGTAGCGGGAACGGTAACTCCCCTGTTCCTGTCGAGCCCGGCCGGCGGAGTTGAAGCAGGGACATCTTTTCTGTCGCCCAATCGTGAGTTCCCCCGTGACAGCCTGGTTGCTCAACTGGTGGCGGTGCAGGTCAATCCGCTGGCAAGCGACAGTTCGGACGCCCGCGGACGGTTGATCGTAACCGGAAACAGCGATTTTATTGCCGATAGTTACTCTGCTAACGCTCCTGAAAATATAGGTTTCGTTCTGAACGCTGTTGATTGGCTGGCTCAGGACGAAGGGCTGATTGCCATCCGAGCGGTAAACAGGAGGCCCCCACAACTTGCTTTCACCTCCGATACAAAGCGGGATCTGGTGAAGTATGCGAACCTCGGTGGCGTACCGATTCTCGTCGTAGCGGCGGCAATGTTGCGATTGGTACGTAGACGCCGTTTGATGAGCATGGAGTATAGTAGAGAAGGAGGAGCCTCATGAGCCCCGATCGTGTAAAGCAACTTGCTATCGTCCTGGTGGTTATGGTTGGACTCTGGGGAGTCGCTTCTGTTGTCCGCGGCGGGAACGACCAACGTAGCGGAGATGGGTTTGACTTGCCCCAGTTTTCTCGAGCTGATCTGATCGGGATCGACATAGTGGGGAGCGCCGAGGCGGTGTCCTTGCGACAGCGGGACGGGGCCTGGACGGTGAACGGCTTCGAGGCGACTCCGGGTCTCGTTGATGGGTTGCTGGAAAGTTTGTCTGACGACTCACTTACGGGCGAGCTAATCTCTATCTCTGCGTCCTCGCACGAACGGCTGGGCGTTACCGTTGCAACCGGAAAGTCTGTGACGCTGGTCGGGCCTTCGGGTGACATTGGGACTTTCCTGGTGGGCAACAATGGGCCTGGTTTCGGGACTGTTTATGTCCGCTTTCCCGATTCTGACGATACCTACCTTCTGAGATCCGATCTTGGGAATCACACCTCCCGGACCATAGAAAATTGGCGCGAACACGAAATACTTGCCCTGGATCCTGCCAGCATAGGCAGAATGGAAGTCAGGCGTAACCGGGAATCCTATACGCTCGTACGGGTCGACTCGGCGTGGGCGTTTTCGGATGGGGAGGCTGCGGATTCAGCGGCGGCGGGTCGCATGGCCAATCAATATCGTACCGTCCGGGCTACGGGTTTTGCATCTGACTCAGACGTGGTCAACCTGGACCGCCCGGATATCGTGGTCGACCTCAAGGGCCCTACTGGTACCCTGTTGGCCCGACTGGAAATGGACTCCACCGAAGCTGGGGTTTGGTTGCGAAGTTCCACCGACTCGGTGGTTTTCAAGGTGGCTGATTGGTCCCTGGGCCAGCTCGTCCCACCCGACAGTCTGCTGCACCCAAGGAATCCGAGTTAGGAAACATTACCTCGGTTTGTTTCGTATTGAGACGTAAGGAGGAGCAATGTTCGAATTCATTGGTGGTATGATCGGCCTGGGGATAACTGGAGCAGCAGCGTTTGGAGGATATGTTCAAACGCGGAGATTCGTTCGCGAAAAACTCCGCTTTGTGGACGGCGCCCATAAACCTGCCGCGAAGTGGGTCGCGGGCGCAGCCGCAACTGTGGTGGCGGTGCCGGTGGTCTGGGCTCTGCCCATCGTCGGAGCCGGTACTGCAATAGCGTTTGGTGCCAGCGTGTGTGTGGGTGTGGCCCACGGTTCGAAAGACACGAAACGGCTGACTCCTTAGGGGGGACGGTGGTACGGAAGCACTGTGGCACGGGCGCTCCCCCCCTCCCCCCTTCTCGGTCCCGATAGGGGTTCCATTTCGAAACATTCAATAGTTAACGAGAGTTTCGGCCTGTTCGAAACTGGGAATGGACCTTCCCATGTTTGGGTAGGAATCCTGACGACTCCCACGTAGAGGTAGCTCTAAGTTGTTGCCAGTAAAGAGGATAACGGACTGCAGGTTTTGTGGCATACTCGTTGCAAAACGCTAGATACGACCGGAAGTCGCGGTTTCGGTCGTGAAAAATTCGAATCAGTGAAACACCTGATGCAGTTCAATCGTCGTTATTGCTGTCAGATCTAAACCGGAAGCAGTCCGGAGCCGTCTGACCCACTGGAGTTGGCTGGATGGATATTCCACGCAAGAAGAAAACTAGCCCTAAGAAATACATCCTCAGCGCCGTCGCGGTGGGCGCTGTAGTAATGACTACTGTCGGCCTTTCGCGGCTTAAACCTGCCGCCCCGTCAGTGGATCGAGCAATCATCTATTCCATGCCAGTGGAACGCGGTACGCTGGTTCGGAAGGTCAGGGGCCCCGGTACGTTGGTCCCTGAAAATATTTTCATCGTCTCAGCTGTTACGTCAGGCCGTGTGGATCGCAAACACGTCGAGCCTGGCACCGTTGTGGATGAGACTACGGAACTCGTTACGCTATCCAATCCTGACGTGATGCTTCAATTGCTGACCGCGGAGCAGCAGCATGCCGCGTCTCTCTCGACTCTTGCTCAAATGGAAACGGATCTTGAGGCTCAACGCCTTCAATTTGTTTCCGTCGTGGCGTCATCTCGTACACAAAAAGCGGCGGCCCAGCGAGTACTCGAGTTACAGCAACGCCTTATAAGAGAAGACCTTGCCACGCAGGCAGAGTTGGATGCCGCTCAGGAGGCCTTCGATGAAGCCACAACTCGTCTGGAGACGGACGAGGCGCGCCTGGAGAACCTGACTGAGTCCATTCCGGGGAGACTCGCTCGTCAGGGGCAAGAAGTTGCGAGGCTTGAAGACATCGTGGCGGTCAGGCGGCAAAGGCAGGAGTCCATGAGGGTCTTTGCCCCGCGGGAGGGTGTGCTTCAGAGTCTGGCTCTTGAAGAAGGTCAGTGGATTCTGGAGGGTTCTCAGCTTGCTCGAGTCGTGCAGCCGGGCCGTTTGAAAGCAGTTCTCCGGATTCCCGAGGTCCAGGCCCGCGACGTTGTTTTGGGTCAGGTGGCCGTGATTGATACCAGAAGCGACACCATAGTCGGTCGGGTGGTAAGGATTGACCCTGCCGCTACCAATGGGTCTGTCGGAATCGATGTTTCTCTTCCCGACGATCTGCCGCGGAGTGCCCGCCCCGACCTTACAGTTGAAGGGATCGTGGAGATCGAACGTTTGGACGACGTGCTTTACACCGGGCGTCCTGCGTTTGGCCAGGCCAACAGCAACGTCGGCCTCTTTAAAATTGTGCCCAACGCCAACGAAGCCGTCCGGGTGACGGTTCGCCTCGGGGTTAGCTCGGTTCAGGAAATTCAGGTTATCGACGGTTTAGCGGTCGGAGATACCGTGATTCTGTCGGATATGGCCCAGTGGGACAACGTGGACCGGGTCAGGCTGAGATAGAAAACGCTTGCAGTATCAGTTTGAAACATCAAGTTAGTAGGATGGTATACCAGGAGGGCTCTTCGTTGATGGAGGGGCTACAACAACCTAAGGAGCAGAGATGGAGAACAGCGAAACGTTAATCAAACTTGAGGGCATCAAGAAGGTTTTCTACACTGAAGACGTAGAAACCCACGCTCTTGAGTCCATTCACCTGGACATCAAGAAAGGTGAGTATGTCTCGTTGCTTGGCCCCTCGGGCTGCGGAAAAACGACCCTTCTTTCGATTCTGGGTCTACTCGACACACCGAGTGACGGCATCTACTCGCTTGATGGGAACAACGTCGAAGATCTGAGCCTCTCGGATCGGGCTCACGTTCGGAACCGTCATATCGGATTTATCTTCCAGGCGTTCAACCTGATCGGTGACCTCACCGTTTACGAAAACGTCGAGTTGCCGCTTACGTATCGTGGCATGCCCGGTGACGAGCGCAAGAAACGCGTCCATGAAGCGCTTGAAAAAGTCGGCATGGCTCACCGTATGAAGCACTACCCATCGCAGTTGTCCGGTGGTCAGCAGCAGCGTGTTGCTGTGGCTCGTGCGGTTGCGGGTGATCCTTTGATCCTCCTCGCTGATGAGCCTACCGGTAACCTCGATTCCACCAATGGTGAGGCGGTCATGGATTTGTTACGTGACCTCCATTCCGATGGTGCGACGATTTGCATGGTTACCCACGATCCCCGTTACAACACGTACGCCGAGCGTTCGGTGCACCTGTTTGACGGGCGTGTGGTTGAGGAAAGTGCTGCTGTAGCCTAAGCGACGTTCCAATTGCAACGCTAAAAGGGCTCGATCTTTTGATCGGGCCCTTTTTGTTTTCCGCTTGCACATCGGGTAACGTTCGGGGCGAGATGGCTTTAGTTTCCGATACAACTCAACCCAGTCTTTTGAAACATGGCTTCACATCAAATTCTTCTGGCCGATGATCAGCAGGACATTCTCGACGCACTTGAAATCCTTCTTAGCGGGGAAGGGTGGAAGACGACGGCTGTGACCTCTCCCCACGCAGTGATTGAAAAACTGGATTCGGGGGATTATGACATCCTATTGATGGACATGAACTACGCTCGGGATACCACCGGCGGGGTCGAGGGCCTCGATCTTCTGAGTCGCGTGCAGGCTGTTGATCCGACGCTCCCTGTTATCGTTATGACTGCCTGGGGCAGCGTGGAGGGCGCCGTCGGGGCCATGCAGCGCGGGGCCAAAGATTACATAACCAAGCCCTGGGAAAACGAACGCTTAGTCCACCTGCTGCGCACTCACATTGAACTCGGCCAGGCCGTCCAAAAAACGCAACGCCTCGAGTCAGAGAACCAACGACTAAAAAAAACAGGGTTACCCACGTTGATTGCCTCGGCGCCTTCGATGAAGCCGGTGTTGCAGTTGATGGAAAGGGTGGCCCCATCGGATGCCAACGTGCTAATCACGGGCGAGCACGGTACAGGTAAAGAGGTTGTCGCTAACTGGATGCATGCTGCGTCTGACCGGTCAGCGAACTCTTTGGTAACGGTCAACGCGGGCGGACTCTCTGAAGGCGTTTTCGAGAGCGAGATCTTCGGTCACGTCAAAGGCGCGTTTACGGATGCCAAAACCGACCGTGTGGGTTGTTTTGAGTTGGCGGACAAGGGGACGTTATTCCTTGACGAAATAGGGAACGTACCGATGGCCCAACAGGCCAAACTGCTCCGGGTGCTTGAATCTGGTGAACTGCAGCGTGTCGGATCGTCCAAGATTCGCAAGGTGAACGTGCGAGTGCTTTCGGCGACCAACACCGACATTGTGGCGGCTGTCGAAGAAGGTCTTTTCCGCGAGGATCTCCTTTATCGATTGAATACGGTCGAAATCAATTTGCCGCCGCTGCGGGACCGCCGAGAAGATATCCCACTGCTCGCAAAGTTCTTCCTCGAGCAGTTGCAAGGCCGATACGGTAATGCCGTAACGGAGTTTTCCGAACCTGCCATGCAGGCTCTCGTGCAACACAACTGGCCCGGCAACGTGCGGGAGCTGGCTCACGTGATCGAACGAGCCGTCCTCATGTCGCAGGGTGAAGCGGTGATGGTGCACGACCTCGGTTTGCGCTCCAAATCCGATGGTTCCGGAGCTATTGATGGACTGACGCTTGATGATGCCGAGCGGATGCTTATCGAAAAAGCTCTGCAAAAATTTGACGGTAATGTTAGCAAAGCCGCCGAGTCGCTCGGCTTGAGTCGCAGCGCGCTCTACCGCAGGATGCAGCGCTTCGACCTGTGAGGCCGGTATTCGCCCGTTCTCGATTTGAAACGAAAATCCTTCTCCTCGCCATAGGGGTCGGCGCACCGGGAGGTTTTTTGGGCTTATGGTTCCTTTGGGCGGGCGATTACTCTACCCGCGTTGTTTGGAGCCTTTCTGCTCTTGTTGTGGGAAGTTGGATGTGGCTCGCCTGGACTCTTCGTGATACCGTGATCCGTCCGGTGCAAACCCTTTCCAACATGCTTTCAGCTCTGGCCGAGGGTGACTACACGATTCGCGCGCGTTCGGTTGGGGAGGACGACGTCTTTGGGCTGGCAGTTGCTGAGCTTAACTCGTTGAGTGAAGTACTGCGGACTCAGCGCTACTCCAAAGTGGAAGCCGAAGCGTTGCTGCGCAGCGTGATGGATGAAATCGACGTCGCGATTTTTGCCTTCGACGATGGTGGTTTACTGCAACTGGTAAACAGGGCTGGCGGGAAATTTTTGCTCCGTAACGTGGAGGACATACTCGGCAAGACTGCTGCCCAGCTGGAATTGGAGGAATGTCTGGTAGGCAACACTCCGCGAATCGTCGATATGTCATCGAACACCAACCCCGGTGAATGGGAATTGCGTCGCAGCGTTTTTCGTTTGGACGGATTGCCTCACTCGCTTGTCGTGCTGTCCGATTTGAGCCGGATTCTCCGAGGCCAGGAACGCGAAACCTGGAAAAGGATCATCCGGGTGTTGAGTCACGAGATCAACAATTCTCTCGCTCCGATCAAATCAATCGCAGAAACGCTGCAGGGCAGAGTGTCCTCAGGACAATTGGCTGAAGAGACTCTGGTTTCCCTGGAAAAGGGACTCAGCGTTATTCAGGGTCGCGCCGACTCATTGAACGTTTTCATGGCCTCATACGCCAAGCTCGCCAAGTTGCCTGCACCGACGTTCTCCACTGTTTCTATTTCCGAGCTGGTCGGCGAAGTCGTAGGATTGGAAACTCGTCTCAACGTGAAAAACCTCGGGGGACCAGATCTGACGATAAGGGCCGATGGTGCTCAACTGGGCCAACTACTCGTCAACTGCGTCAAGAATGCCGTTGAGGCCGCCAGCGAAACCGAGGGTGAAGTTGAGATTGGTTGGGGCGAGGAGAACGGAGACATCGAATTATGGGTTCGTGACACCGGGCCCGGCTTCAGCGACACGAAGAATCTTTTCGTCCCTTTTTACTCGACAAAACCCAAGGGCAGCGGTATCGGATTGGTTCTGTGTCGCCAGATAGCCGAGGGACACGACGGCTCCCTGGACCTGGAAAACCGGAGCGACGGACCAGGATGTATCGTGAGACTCAGGCTGCCGAAAGACTGACGGTACTGACCGTACTGAATCTCACCCTAGAAATGTCCTCGCATTCCCAAAGATCCCCTCCCACATAGTCCTCGTCAATTTCCCTGTGTTCGTATTCTGCCTGCTCGGATGGTAGGAGCATATTAGCCGGTTTCCGTCGGGCATCTCGGTCGAAACGTTGTGTCCGAACGGGGGTCGCTCCTTCGGGGCGAGTCTGGTCCACCAGCCGGCGGCTTTCAGGTAGCGTTCCCATCCGATCCTGCCGAGCGCGATTACGACGGTTGGTTTCATCAATTCCAGCTCAGCTTTAAGGAATGGCTCACAGTTGTTCATCTCGGAAGTGGTGGGTTTGTTCTGCGGTGGGGCGCATCGGGCTGCAGCTGATATGTAGCAATTGTCGAGCACCATACCGTCGTTTCGGCTTGTTGAATTGCTCTGGTTGGCGAAACCGTATTTGTGCAAGGCGCCGTACAACCAATCGCCGCTCGAGTCTCCGGTAAACATCCGGCCGGTACGATTGGCTCCATGGGCTGCCGGAGCCAGACCAATGATCAACAGTTTTGCTTCTCGGTCGCCAAAGCCGGGGACAGGCTTTCCCCAGTAGTTGTCATCTCGGTAGGCTCGTTTTTTCTCAACAGCGACGGTTGTGCAATGCGCGACCAGCCGAGGACACGCTGTACATTTCGTGATTGCTCTTTCGAGGGCAGCGATGGTTTTGTAAGAAGCCATTGATTCAATATGAAATTGCGGTTCACATGGAGCAGGTTCCAGAGTAACCTGCATGCGGTACAAAATGTAGCACCTATATACGGAGATGTATTCGATGGCTGAGTTGAAGTCCAAATCTGTTTTCGTCCTCATCCTTGGTTTTCTAGCGCAGGGTATTGCCACTCCCCAAACTGCTGAGGCGCAGCTTTCCGACACTGAGCAGCAAATTGTCATGACTGTGGATCGCCAGTTCGAGGACGGAATGGCGTTTCTGGAGCGGGTCGTGAATATCAACTCCGGGTCTGGCAATCATGCTGGTGTGAGGGCTGTTGGTGCAGAGTTCGCCAGGGCATTTGAGCCCTTGGGTTTCGAGGCTCGGTGGATTGAAATGCCGGACTCTGTCATCAGCGCGGGACATCTCTTCCTTGAGCGGCGGGGCACCAATGGAAAAAAACTCCTATTAATCGGTCACCTCGACACGGTTTTCGAAGAAGACAGTCCGTTCCAGACATTTAGCAGAAATGACACCATTGCCCGGGGTCCCGGTGCTTCTGACATGAAGGGTGGCAACACTGCGATCCTGCAGGCCATGCGTGCTCTGGATGAGGTAGACGCCCTTGAAGGGGCCTCAATCGTTATCGCGTTCATGGGTGACGAAGAAGAGACCGGCAAACCGACCAGCGTCTCCCGGGCCGAACTCGTGCGGGTCGCGCAACGAAGTGATGCGGCTCTGGCGTTCGAGGGCGGGCCAGGGGATCTGAGCACGATAAGTGTAGCCCGGCGTGGAATCAGCAGCTGGTATCTCACCGTTACCGGCATCACCGGTCACTCTTCACTTGTTTTCGGCGACCAGTATGGTTACGGATCGATCTATGGAGCCGCTCGTATACTTGTGGCGTTTCAGGAAGAGTTGGTTGGAGAGGAATATATCACGTTCAATCCGGGCACAATTCTCGGTGGCACCGACGTTGAGTATGATCGCAAGACCGCGCGGGGTTCGGCGTTCGGGAAGACGAACGTCATCTCCCGGACCACTATTGTCGGCGGCGACCTCCGCACAATATCGGCCGAGCAGCAGGAACGCGTACGCAATTCGATGCGCGAAATTGTTGCGAGAGAAATTCCGGGCGTAACGGCGGAGATAGAATTCCAGGACGGCTACCCGCCCATGGGCCCCAGTGAAGGCAACCGGGCGTTACTCGCCATGGTGGATCAGATAAGCAGGGATATGGGTGACGGATCGGTAACGGAGTACGATCCAGGAGAGAGAGGAGCGGCGGACGTTTCTTTTGTAGCGCCTTACGTTGATGGGATTGATGGTCTTGGTGTCGCGGGTTTTGAGGAGCATTCACCAGGTGAGTATGTGGACCTCAGGACTTTTCCGACCGTGATTAAAAGGGCTGCGTTGTTGGTGTACAGACTGACGCGATAGGATTTTAGGGACCGACCGGTAGGAGTCGTGGAACGGCTACTGGAGTGAGTAAACGCCGATGTCGGAAACCACACCGAGCCCCGTTTTGTGGATTAGATGAATCAACCTGCATTCCCCCGCCGGCGTGGTCAACGTGACGTGAATGAATCCTGGGTTGCCCGAAACTTCTACGCCGGCGACCGGCGCCAGGGTTGTACAATCTTCAACCGATAGGTCGATTTCGGTTTGCCGATCACCCCAGATCACTTGGATTTCTACATTCAGGACTTCGGTGGGTTCAATTTTGTAGTAGTCATCCGGATTGTTGGGTGACGACCAAGCGAAAAGGTGAATCGGTAGGTTTCCGGCGACCAGATTTCTGGCCGTTGTGGGAGTGTTCGGGGTGGGCTCGGATCGGACTTCAATACTGCCGGTTTCTTCCAGGAAAGGATCGGTGGTTTTGATTGTGAAAACCCGGCCTCCTATTGGACCGGTAACCAGCACGCCAATTGAATCCTCGCCTGACACCACCAACGCAGCGTGTGTCGAATCGAACAGTATTTCGTCCAGGTTCAAGAACCCGCCGTTGCTCGACGGTTTGAGAAAAAGGGTGTCGAGGATGTCGAGTGTGTCACGGTTAAGAGTCCCGGTGAACGGGCGAGGGACAACTAACACGGTGTCGGAGCCGTTTGCTGAGCCGACCAATGTAGTTGCCTGAACCACCCCTATTCCTGAAAAGCCGGCCCGTAGGGTGCCCACACTATCGACGTCGGCGATGGAAGGGCTTGACGGAAACCAGTGCACGGGTAGCGTGGTTGTCAATCTTGTACCAGTGGCGCCTAATGCATTCGCGTTTATTCGGACCGTTCGTCCTGACGTCAAAATCTCTGGGAGGCCTGATACTTCTACTGCGCCGGGGAGGGTCTGCACCACCACTCTTTGTTCTAGTGAACCTACCGAAACGCCGATGTCCGTTTGTCCGAAATCTTTGGCGAAGATATTAAACACGGTCTCGGGAGTCATATCGGTTAGCGTCGCGGCGACAAATTGGGCAGTAGCAACATTTTCGTTGCCCGACGTTATCCGGGCTTCGAACGGGAGAGGGTTGCCGTTCCGGTCGCGCAATTGAACTCTCACTTCAGTCGATTCATCGACGACTATGCTGGCGTAACTCTTGGATACTGCGATCCATTCATCTGTTGCCAATACGTCGCCTGCGCCGTCAGCACACGAGGCGATGCATCCGGCCAACGCGAACGGAGTCAATCTTGCAGAAATCTGTTTCTTCAGGATAGGCCGAAGCATACCTCAAAGTAAGTCCAACTTCGCGGGATTCAAATTACTGTAATCTTCTCGGGTTGCTAGGAGGGCCTGGAACGCCGATCTTTACCGCATGAATTGCGGCGAAGCGCTTGTACCGAACATGGGAACCAGTGCCCTCTTGCTTGTCTGTGTGATGTCCTTGGCTTGCTCTGGCGAAATCACCGAACCGGAAGGGGCCCCGTTGGTGGAGGCTCGGATAGAGAACGTTGCCATTGGTGATACCCACCTTTGTGCCGTCGACGATGGTGGAAACGTCTTTTGTGCAGGTGAGGACGGTCTGGGGCAGTTGGGAGATGGTCCCGAAGTCTGCGATGGCAACTTGAACTGTTCGGGCGTTCCCGTTTCGATAATGCACGATTCAGCCCTGGTATCGGTTAGCGCGGGCGGCAACATGACTTGTGGGGTGGACTCGGCCGGGCGCGTTTTTTGCTGGGGGCACGACGCCGCTAAGGGGCTCGGCGCGAGAGGCAATGACCGGTGCTCAGATGCCACCGGGACTACCCAGGTGCCATGTATTCCTATTCCCCGGGAAATAGAAACACCGGTACCAATTCGTCTTCTGTCTGTCGGTGGAGCCCGGATCGTTCCTGGGGGTGTCGCGGGTGGGCCAGTGTGCGGCATCGGAGTCGACAGCCTAGCTTATTGTTGGGGTCGGGGAGAAGGGGCGCTCGGCAACGGCAGCTTGTCATCTTCTTCGATTCCAGTAGCAGTTGCTGGAGGTAGAAGGTTCACTCTCGTGGATGTTAGCGAAACGGGGAGGGGAAAGGGACATCCTTTCGTTTGCGGCGTGGTAGCTGATAACGAAAGCCTATCGAGCGTTTACTGTTGGGGTCAGAACCGGCTGGGCCAACTAGGCATCGGGGATACGCAGGCCCGGACCGTACCAGTTGCCGTAGCCACCGCCCGCTCTTTCGTCCAGGTAAGCGCGGGAGAAGATCATGTATGTGCCCTGGATGACACCGGAGCCGCGTATTGTTGGGGTGGCAATAGTTCGGGTCAACTCGGGAACAGTACGACGGTTGCCAGTCTAAAGCCGATAGCAGTTAGCAGTAGCGAGATATTGAGCCAAATCTCTGCGGGAGTGGGTTATACGTGCGCGCTGAATGAGGAAGGCACGGCCTTTTGTTGGGGCAATAATTCGTTCGGGCAGCTAGGCCTTGGGGAAGGAGTCTTCGGCGTGCTTGTTCCGGTTCCGGTAGCTGGAACTCTTCGGTTCGAGAGCCTTGCCGCGGGAGCTTCATACACATGTGGCGTGCGGAAAGGGGGGGCAGTCTTTTGTTGGGGGAGGAATCTAGGAGGGCAGATGGGTCAGGGGCCGGATCGTTCTGATGTCCAACTCCCGACTCCAATACCTTTTAGAAAACCCGCTCTCTAGTCTTTCCTGTCCGCCAAAAGCTGGCTGGGAATGTCGAATCTAGTTACCGACGCATCGGAGCACGTGTAACAGGGTGACATCACAAGGAAAATCGCTCCTGAGGATCCCCCATGCACGAAAACCGCGTTGTCTGTTGCGTGTCATGGGCTGACCATTTTTCCAATTGGACGCAAATTGGTTCGATCGAACACTTGCAATGTCTGCCTGAATTGGAAATCTCGACCGGACACCCAAAGCAACGGGAAAATTGGATCTATCATCACCGCAGTCAGTCGGGCGGCGCCAATGTTTCGTGAAACCAAAACCTCTCCCGAAGACGGGTCGAGTGCTTCCAGTACCCACAGACTATCGTTGTGCAATGCGGGTTGGCCGACAAGGAAAAGGGTGTCCCCGTTAGCTGTGAATTCCGCGCCAGGAACCTGCGAGTAGCGATCAATGGTATAGGCGACATCTGGCGAATCGTCGATGATCGGCCATCTCTCCATTCCGCCGCAATAGGCTGCATTCTGTTCGCGTGTTATGGGAACCGTCCACTTCCCGTTTCGGGCGGTCACCAATCTCCCGTAAGATAAAGCGCAGTTTGGTTCAGCAATCGGAGTTGCTGTATCATCCGACCCGTTGATATAAATCGTAGGCCTGCCATCAAGATCCCACATCCCAACACATTTGTCTGGTGCTAATTGCGAAACCGCAAAATACCACCCTCGTCTTGAGAAACAATCCGCCGGAGTGGCCGGTCGGAGTCCGGGAAAAATACGCCACCCCTTTGGCGCTTCTGCAGTGTCCCGAACGTCAATGACCACCTGGTTGGGAGGGTAGCTGTATCCGGGTACGAACATTCCGCCTCTCTCAGGAACTACGAAATCTAAGGTCGGGATTGTCGAATGAGACTGTTTGTTTAGGTCGATAACAACAACGCTGTGCTGATGGGTCCCGTATCCGATTGCCTTCCCCCCCCCGATAGGGGTCACCCTCTCAGTGGGAACCAACCACGGTTCGTCTGCAGCTCCTCCCAGGGTTATGCTAGGCAAGGGGGGCCGCTCGTCGCCGTCAATACTAAGGGTCGGGGAATACACGCCTGCCAATAGAACCGGGACTCTCACAGTTAGTGTAGTATCATTGGTCCGCCAAACATCTGCAGTATCGTCGCCGAACGTCAAAACGAAATTGTCCCAGCGGTTCCTCAGGGAAAAAAAACCGTCGGCCGCGCGTTGGGGTGACAATTGCAGGTCCCGGAAACTTGCGGAGATCAGGTCAACCTGGCCTCCGCTGAACGCTGCCGAGTGAGCCATGGTTATGCGGCCTACCGTGGAATCGACCGGTGCTTGAACCGTTTCGTTGCATCCCCAAAGCGCGGCCAAAAAGACCAGGCGGAGGGGGGGCATTGCCATCCTGCTAGTCATGATTTGTTTTTCGCAAAGTGTCGAGGCTCTCCATTTGGTGCTCGGAGTTATAGCTCGGGGGTCTTCACACGGGATGCCAAGTCCGCTCAAATCCTGAGGACCACCCCGAATCTACACCCTGGGTTACACGTTGTGCCACAGGACGCCGAAAAAAAGGGGAGCAGCCGCATATGCCACACCCCTTTTCTTGCTTTCTAACTACTGACTTCTATCGTTCAATCAGATATCCAAATTCTTAACATACTTTGCATTTTCTTCAATGAATTGGCGCCGCGGCTCAACTTCGTCACCCATGAGTTTCTCGAACATCTGGGAAGCCTCGATGGCATCTTCGACATCCACACGAAGAATCGTGCGTTTTTCAGGGTCCATCGTTGTCTTCCAGAGTTGGTCAGGGTTCATCTCTCCGAGACCTTTGTAGCGCTGGATGTTGATGTTTCCTTTGCCGCTGCCACCGTTTTCCAGACGCTTGGTGTAGTCCTCTTTTTCAGATTCGTCGTAGGCGTAATGCTCTTTTTTGCCTTTGGCTACGCGGTAGAGCGGCGGCTGTGCGATGTAGATGTATCCGGCTTCGACCAGCGGCCTCATCTGGTTGTAGAAGAACGTCAACAAAAGTGTTCTAATGTGAGCGCCGTCCACGTCGGCATCTGTCATGATGATGATCTTGTGGTACCGAGCTGACTCAAGTTTGAACTCGTCTTCGCCGACACCTGTTCCGATCGCCGTAATCATGGAACGTATTTCCGCGTTGGACAAAATCTTGTCCACCCTCGCCTTCTGTACGTTGAGGATTTTGCCGCGTAGCGGGAGTATAGCCTGGAAGGAACGGTCGCGACCCTGTTTTGCTGAGCCGCCGGCACTGTCTCCCTCAACCAGGTAGATCTCGCACAGCGACGGATCTCGTAGCGAGCAATCCGCCAGCTTGCCGGGGAGCACCCCGGCCTCAATTGCGCTTTTGCGTCTGACCAGCTCACGAGCTTTGCGGGCGGCATCTCTTGCCCTCGCAGCGCTGCAGGCCTTTTCGATGATCGCCTTGGTGGCCGACGGGTTTTCCATCAGGTAGTTGGTGAAATGCTCGTAGACCACCGTTTTCATCACACCTTCGACCTCGGAGTTGCCGAGTTTCGTCTTGGTTTGACCCTCGAACTGTGGCTCCTTAACCTTTACGTGGATGACAGCGGTGATACCTTCGCGTACGTCGTCACCCGAAAGGTTTGCATTGAGCTTCTTGAGCATTCCTTTGCCGCGCGCGACTTCGTTGATGGCGCGGGTCATGGCCGATTTGAACCCGGTGAGGTGGGTGCCGCCCTCATGGGTGTTGATGTTGTTGACGAATGAAAACGTATTCTCCGAGTATCCGTCACTGTACTGCAGAGCGATATCCACCTCAACATCGTCCTTCGTGGCGAAGAAGCTGAAGGGGCGTGCGTGTAACGGTTTTTTGCTGCCCCGCAAATACTCGACGAACTCCGCAAGGCCCTTTTTGTAGTTGAAAGTTTCTTTCCTGCCGTCTCCCCGTTCGTCATTCAGGGTCAGGGTGATCCCCTTGTTCAGGAACGCCAGTTCGCGGAGCCTGTTTGAAACCGTGTCATAGTCGTATTCGGTTTCCGTGAAGATCTCGGTGTCGGGGCGGAAGGTGACTTTCGTACCCGTCTTCGTTGACTTACCGGTTATCTCGATTGGTTGGGTTGTTTTACCCTTGGAGAACGCCATGTGGTGCTCGTTGCCATCTCGTTTTACCCAGACGTCCAGTTGCTCCGAAAGCGCGTTAACGACCGACACACCAACGCCGTGCAGTCCACCGGAGACTTTGTACGAACTTTTGTCGAACTTTCCGCCGGCGTGAAGGATGGTCATGGCGACTTCGAGACCTGATTTCTTTTCGGTCTTGTGCTTGTCGACGGGAATCCCTCGGCCGTCATCTTCGACAGTCACCGAGTTATCGCTATGTATCGTCACCAGGATTTTAGAGCAAAAACCTGCCAGCGCTTCATCAATGGAGTTGTCCACCACCTCATACACCAGGTGATGAAGACCACGCGCCGATGTACTTCCGATGTACATCCCGGGACGTTTGCGAACTGCCTCAAGTCCTTTGAGTACCTGAATCGAGTCTGCTCCGTATCCCTTAGCTTTCTTTTCTGCCATGTTGCCTCAAAAAATCCTGTTCAATTGTGTAACGAACGACTATTTGACCGACCTTCAGCCGGTGGCTCTCCACAAGATCCGCTTGATCTTGCGTCCCCTCTTGCCCAGTTGATGGATTATCGACGGTGCCATCAACTGCAGCTCCTGCATCCAGGCCGATGACGAAACCGCCACAAACAATGTACCATCTGACGTGATCGAAAGTGGCTTTGTGACCTTCGCAATCTGTGGTCCCACTAGCTCGGGCCAATCGGAGATCACCGCAGCTTGCTTGACCCGCCCGGCGATCCCCTTATCGGTGAAATAGCCGGCGAGGGCCTCCGCGACGGTTGCCGGTTTGTCAGGCTTCAATTTTTCCGCCATTAATTGACCATCTTGGCCTATCGAACATTTCGCGCGGGACCTCCGATTCCCGCGGGGCCGTGACTATTACCTGGGTGTTATCCCAATCTTTCATCATATCGAGCAGGTAGCCCTGTCTCTTCGCATCCAGTTCCGTAAAGATGTCGTCGTACATGGTTACTGGCCGGTCTCCGGTACGTTCGGTCAGTGCCTCTGCCTCCAGCAGGCGAAGTGCAATTGCCGCCGTTCGCTGTTGGCCACCGGAACCGTAACGTCTCAGATCTCGTCCCTCTCTCAATATCCGAAGGTCATGGCGATGCGGCCCAAAACCCGTGGTGGTGCCTGCCAGATCTCTCTCGATCGTAATCGCCAACTCAGACCTTATTGTCTCCTGTGTTTCCGGTTCCTCGCGTCGCGGAGAGTATTCCATTGAGGAAGTCCCAGCCTCCCCGAGGGCCGTATTTATTTCTGCGTAACGCGTTTGCCAGTCATCGGCCCATTGACGTCGAACTCGTACTATGTACTCAGCGGCGGTCGCAAAAGGCCCGTCAAAGGCCGCCGCTTCGTCTTTTCGTCCCATCCTCAAAGCTGCATTGCGCTGCTTGAGGACTGCCTTTAGTTCACTCAACCGTCTCAAATACTGCTTGTCTCCGAGCGAAAGCAGGACATCCAAAAACCTTCGTCTGGCTCCAGGCCCGTCAGTGATCAACTCCCTATCGGCGGGTGCGAGCGGTACAGCAGTAAATCTACCTACGGCATCGCCCAGACGCGTGATCGGATCTCCGTCAATTGAGACTTTTTTCCGCTGCCCGGAGATCTCGTAGCCGGCCTGAATTCGCTGCCCGACCTCACCAGCGACGAAGAAACCATCAGATCCGAAGCTCACCAGCTCCCTGTCCCGCGAGCCGCGCAGTGACCTAAACAGGGCCAGGTAAAAAATCGCCTCGAGTAAACTCGTTTTTCCCTGACCATTTTCCCCGATAATAACGACCCCCTCGGGCGGAATCTCGCAATCGAGTGAGATGATGTTGCGAAAATTCCTGATTGTCAGGGCGTCCAGTCTCACAGCGAAATGCTACCGGATGAAAACCGAACGTTTGCCAACGCCACGGTTTCCCAGGATATCGACAGCCGTGACCGTCAAGGTGAGCGAATCTCCGGGAACTCCGGTCGTAGCAAGGTTAAATACAGTCGAAAAAATCGTGTCTGCGGGATTTACGGGCGGAAACTGGTAGTTGGCGGCTCCAACCACAAAAGCCCGAACGGAAGCCAGTTCGTGAATGCTGCGTATTGAGACCGTTACGCTCAATGTTTCTCCTCGCACTAGAGAAGTGTCAGTGCGGGGATGGTCGATCAGGACCCTGGGCAAATCTGCCGGGGCGGCGGAGTTTGTTGATTTCGTGGCGCAAGCGGCCTGTCCCAGAATGATAATGGACACAAAAAAAACCGCGGGGCGTGTACGGTTTTTCCGCGGTTTTTCGGCGCTCTTGTTCGGTTTCACGGCTCGAAAATTAACCAATTATCCCCCCTCAGGTCAACGTTCCCCGAGGGGCTTTCTGGTGGTTTACTGCGATATCCGAATCGTTTCTTGCTCAACGGTGCGTTGACCGAAAAGGTCGCGGGCGACCACGAAGATATCCCGTCGTGTTCCGGGAGGTAGACCGGCTGGGACCGGCAGTTCCACGGTTTCGGTCGCCTCAACTCCGAACTCAGTGTTGAACTCGAAAACGAGGGTACCCCACTGGAGGTTCAACGAATCCAGTCCATCGTCGTCTATCGCGGAAACCGTCACCGTAATTGTGTCCGGGCTGGTGATTGTCGAACTGTTTTCGACAACGATGTTCACACGCGGCGGGCCGGGCCGAGGTCTACTCGGGCTACAAGCCAGGAACGCTGTTGCTCCGAGAAGCGCTAGAGCATTCAGGCTTCTTCTCATTAAGATCATCTTACTCTTCTCCAAGGCTGGCAACCGTTTCCAGGTCGAGCAGTTTTTTCTTCAACTCCACTCCGCCTCCGAAACCGCCGAGTTTACCTCCCGACGCAACCACCCTGTGGCAGGGTATTGCGATGGGAATAGGATTCTTGTTGTTAGCCATTCCAACCGCTCTGGACGCTCCCGGCTTGCCAATGTTATTGGCGATTTCACCATAAGTCACTGTTTGCCCGTACTTGATTCGACTCAATTCCTGCCAAACGCTTTTCTGGAAGTCCGTTCCCTCTGGCCGCAACTCAAACGAAAAATCGCGCCGACTGCCCTCCAGGTACTGGATAAGCTCCCTATACACTGACTTCTGGAAAAGTCCTTTTGGGTTCCCACCTTCTGTTCCGTGCAACTCAATACGCGTCACGACCGGCCCATTCGTAGCGACTGTCAGGCTGACGATATCGTGATTGATACGGAAAGTTTGCATCGGTATTCAGAGTGCGCTGGTTGTGATCAAAGCCGGTCGCCAAAGTAACCGAACCAAACGTTAGCGCGAAAGCGTTCTTCCACAACTACCCGTGAATCGATGGTTGGTTCGTGCAATTGGCGAGTGCAATACCAACTGGGTATAGTTCCCGCTATGAAACCTAACGTTATCCAGTGGACAGATACCGGTGCGGTGAGGCTGCTTGACCAGACCCGCCTTCCGGGCGAAACAACATATCTCGAAATAGACGAAATCGACCAGATGATTTCGGCTATTCAGGCTCTTAGCGTGCGCGGTGCTCCGCTAATCGGAGTTGCAGCGGCCATGGGTTTGGCCGCCGCTGCACACAAGCGGGAGAGTGAGTCCGAGGCTGATTTTCCGGCATGGTTTGACGTAGCTTCTACCGCTCTGGCAGCGGCCCGTCCAACGGCTGTGAACCTGCAATGGGCGGTGGACAGAATAAGAGCCAAAGTGGCTGCCGAAGCTCCGTCTGGTCGCCGCATGTCCGAGATCTTGCGAGAAGAGGCGCAAGAAATATGGGATGAAGACGCCAGGATGTGCGCCGCGATCGGGCAGAATGGTGCGTTGAAAGTCCCACAGGGCGCGACCATCATGACCCATTGCAATGCCGGGCGGCTGGCCACCGGTGGTATCGGTACGGCCCTCGGAGTCATTTACGCCGCGCAGGAAGCAGGGAAAGATGTCAACGTTTTCGCTCGCGAAACCCGCCCACTCAACCAGGGGAGCCGACTGACCGCCTGGGAGTTGATAGAGAGCGGGATCCCTACAACCGTCATCGCAGATTCAGTTGCTGGGTCGCTAATGGCCGACGGCAAGATAGACATGATTGTGGTTGGAGCCGACCGAATCGCCGCCAACGGCGACGTTGCCAATAAGATTGGTACCTATCCTCTGGCGGTTTTGGCCGATGCCCACTCGATTCCGTTTTACGTAGCGGCACCCGTTTCGACGTTCGATATGTCCCTGGCAACCGGAGCCGAAATTCCCATTGAATTGCGCTCCCCGGATGAGATGCCGGCGGCCGTCGGTGCCAGGGTCCACAATCCGGCTTTCGATGTGACTCCTGCCCGGCTGGTTCACGCGATCTTCACGGATGTGGGGACTATTGAAAAACCGAGCACCGAAGCTGTGAAAGAGGTTCTGGGAGTCTAGATGAAATCTGTGTTGGCCATAGATCAGGGAACGACCGGAAGCACGGCCATCGTTTTGAACGAAACGGGAACGGTGCTGAGCAAGGTCTACAGCGAGTTCACTCAGTATTTTCCCAGGGCCGGTTGGGTAGAGCACGATCCGACTGAAATCTGGGAGGTGACGCTTAAAGTTGCACGGGATGCGGTGGCGGCCAGCAAAACAATCCCCGCAGCAATTGGTATTACGAATCAGCGCGAAACGATAGTGGTGTGGGACAGGATCACGGGAGAGCCGCTGCACCCTGCCATCGTCTGGCAGGATCGTAGAACCGCAGATGAGTGCCGTAGGCTGCAGGCTGATCTAGGGGACGAATTTCTGACTTCTCGAACCGGTCTCACCTGGGACCCTTATTTCTCGGGGACTAAGATCCAGTGGATGTTGCGGAAGGTCGAGGGGCTGGCTGATATGGCCGCGGATGGGCGCGCTCTTATCGGGACGATCGACTCCTGGTTAATATGGAAATTGTCGGGTGGCGCCGCCCACGTAACTGACCACACCAATGCATCCCGTACAATGCTCTACAATATAGGCTCTCTGGGCTGGGATCCAGAATTGCTAGACGTGTTTGGCGTACCTAAGGCAGCTCTACCAGATGTGGTAAAATCTTCGGGCCAAATTGCGACGGCAGACGCAGCGGTTTTCGGATCCGAAATCCCGATCGCGGGAGTTGCCGGAGATCAACAGGCGGCGCTTTACGGACAGGGTGGTTGGGAGGTTGGACACGCAAAATGCACCTATGGCACCGGGGCATTTCTCCTCTATCCTCTCGGCGAGGCAAAGCGACCCGACGCGTCCTCGGGTCTATTAACTACGATCGCTTGCGAGGCCGATGGCAACCCGATGCTTGCTGCGGAGGGGTCGATATTCATAGCTGGTGCCGCGGTTCAATGGCTTCGCGATGGACTGGGCATTGTAAAAAATGCTGCTGAGACCGAGCAAATGGCGGCGAGCCTCGAGGATAACGGCGGTGTGTTTCTCGTGCCGGCATTCGTTGGGCTGGGTGCGCCCTACTGGGAAGCAGACGCCCGTGGCACTATTGTAGGGGTGACCAGAGGGACCACACGGGCCCACCTTGCTCGAGCGGCGCTGGAGGCAATGGCCTATGGTACGGCTGACCTGGTGAAATCGGTGGGTAGCCCTCTGGTAGATTTGAAGGTTGATGGAGGAGTCGCTCGAAACTCGTGGTTGATGCAATTTTTGGCAGATACACTGGGTGTTCCTGTATCTCGGCCCGATGTGGTTGAAACCACTGCGCTTGGTGCCGCCGGTCTTGCCGGTGTCGCGGTTGGGGTCTGGAGGTCCGCCGATGATTTCCTTGCCTCAAGGACATATGAAACCTTTCCGCCCGGTTCGGGAAATAAGATTGATCTCAATGGTTGGACCAGGGCTGTGACAGCGGCGGTTGATTGGGCACAAAAAGGCCGATCTGATTGTTAGATGGGTAATTGTTAAGGAATTGTTATAAGTTTCTTTTAGAGATTCCTTTTGGAGTAAATTAGAGTTCATTAAGCGGGACCGGACGTTTGATCCGATAAAAGAGGATTGTCATGAAAGCTGGTACAAAATTCATCGCTGGTGCTGGGATGATTTCCCTCACCGTGGGATACCTGATGGCCGCCGGAATAAAAGAGACCGGCGTTTATTTCCTTACCCCCACCGAACTGGCTGAAAAGATTGAAGTAGACCCCTCGTTCTACGATGTTGGCCTGAAGATGGGGGCTGACGTGGTCGTGGGAACTATTGAGCGCGATGTTGCTACGCAAACGATCACATTTGAAGTGACCGACGGCGAGCACGTCTTTCCCGTGGTGTACAGGGGCCTCGCCCCGGACACCTTTACCGACAGCGTGGAGGTTGTAGTTGAAGGGCGCTTGATGCCCGACGGCGTCTTCCATGCCACAACTTTGCTGGCAAAGTGCGGTTCGCGTTATGAGGCTGAAGCAGGAGAGGAACACCCTGAAGGAATCGATGTCTAAATGACAATCCTGGGTGAGGTTTCTCTCTGGCTTGCTTTTTTGCTTTCAGCCTGGGGAGCAGTAGTTGGTTTCGTAGGAGGGAAAACCGGGCGCCCCGATCTTATCGCAAGTGGTCGACGCTCGGTTTATGCTCTGGCGTTCGTATTGATGGTGGCCTCAGCTTCTCTGTTGGTCGCGCTCATCCAGCATGACTTCAACGTAGAGTATGTTTGGGCATATACGAGCCGCAACTTGCCGCTCGTTTACACAATTTCTGCCTTTTACGGTGGGCAGGATGGATCGATGTTGTTCTGGGCTGTCTTGCTAGGGCTCTATGCCGCCGCAGCTCAGTGGCTCACCCCGCGCAAATTCAACTATTTGATGCCCTACGTGGGTGGTGTGACGTCAGCTATTACCCTGTTTTTTGTTGCGGTTCTGGTATTTGATTCGAGCCCGTTCGAGCGACTTGCTTTCACGCCTTCCGATGGAAGAGGCCTGAATCCGCAGCTCCAGAACCCCGGCATGGTTATTCACCCACCGATGCTCTACGTCGGTTACGTCGGAATCGCCATTCCGTTCGCGTTTTCCGTTGCGGCCCTACTCGCCAAACGACTTGATTCAGGGTGGCTCCACGCGATCAGGAAATGGACCCTTTGGGCGTGGTTGGTGCTTGCCGTTGGGATTGTGCTCGGTATGTGGTGGGCCTATGTAGAGTTGGGTTGGGGTGGGTACTGGGCCTGGGACCCGGTTGAAAACGCCAGCTTCCTTCCCTGGCTTACGATGACGGCGTTTCTCCATTCCGTCATGATTCAGGAAAAGCGCGGCATGTTGAAGCGTTGGAACGTCGTTTTGATTGCTCTGAGTTTCATTCTTTCGATGTTTGGTACGTTCATCACGCGCAGTGGAATTATTCAGAGCGTCCACTCCTTTGCCCAGTCGAACGTTGGCTACTATTTCGGGTTCTTCTTGCTCGCTATTATCGCCTTGACCGCATGGCTGCTTACCACGAGACTCCATCTTTTGAAAGCAGACGTGAAACTGGAAAACGTGGTTTCGCGAGAAGCCAGTTTCCTGTTCAATAACTTGCTTCTGATTGGGATGGCTTTTTCGATCCTCTGGGGCACCCTGTTCCCGATGATCTCTGAATTGGTGAGGGGTGTGAAGGTTGCCGTGGGACCGCCGTTCTTCAACAGGGTGAACTTCCCGCTGGGCCTTCTTCTTCTGGCCCTGACCGGAATCGGACCACTCATCGCCTGGCGCAAGGCCAGCAGTAAGAATCTGCAGCGGCAGTTTCTTCTGCCGGTGGTGGCAATGTTGCTTACCGGCGCTGCGATGCTTGCAAGCGGTTGGTCCGATGGGTTTTCCGGAGTAGCGATAGCTCTGTCGGTTTTTGTGACGGCCGGAATCGTACAGGAATTCTGGCGCGGCGCGGGTGCCCGACACCGTCTCCATGGCGAAAACTACGTCGTAGCTCTCGCCAGGTTGATCGGCCGAAATCGGCGACGCTACGGCGGATATGTTGTCCACCTGGGGATTGTCGCCTTCTTTGTTGGGTTCTCGGGCATGGCGTTCCGTACTGAAACTGAGGCTACATTGCGCCCCGGACAGTCGGCTTCACTCCAGTCGCCTTTTGGACACACCTACACGTTTACCCACATCGGCATCTCGCAGTATGAAGCAGTCAACAGGTTTGTGACTGCGGCTTCCGTTCAGGTCGACAAGGACGGTGAACGTGTCGGTGTCATACGCAGTGAGAAACGGCAGCACCGCGATTCCTTTGACCGCCCGACTTTTGAGCCTTCGACCGAGGCGGGTATCATGGGCACCTTCCGCGAGGACCTGTATATAGTATTCGGTGGAGCAGTGGCTGGAACCGAAGAAGCTGTCTACAGGTTTACCATTAACCCGGGTGTCTGGTGGGTCTGGTATGGTGGCCTGCTGCTCGTCGTTGGTGGTTTGATTACGCTGTGGCCTGCTCAGGCTGTGGTAACGCGGCAGAAAAGATTTCCGGGAGCAAAAAATGAAGCGTCTCCCGTAGCAGAAAAGGTTAGCGCATGAGTTCGGTCGATTTAGTTTCCAGAAGATCAGTTTTGAAATCCGCGATGGCGGCTTTTCTCCCAGTCACGGTGATTGGTTCCGGCCAGGAACCTCAGCAGGGCGAATCAGAGGTTGGTTCTCTTATGGCGCCCAGGATGGCGGGCCCAGGACTGGAGAGGACCACCGATTGGGACAATGATCCCTACCTGATTGATCTTGAAGGAAAACTGCGCTGTATGTGCGGTTGTAATCAGAGTGTGTACCAATGCCGGACCACTGACTTTACGTGTCCGCTGTGGCCGGTGACTCACCGTCGGATTATTGGGATGGTGGAAGGTGGTATGGAAGCTCAGGAGATTGTCGATCTTTTTATCGCTGAAAGCGGCGAAGAAGTATTGATGGCTCCCACCACGGAAGGGTTCAATCTCGCAGCCTATTTCCTGCCCGGTTTCGTTGTCGCGTCGGCTGGATCTGCGTTGGTATGGACGCTGGCTCGGAAACAAAAATTGGCTGCGATGCCTGTTGAGGTAAGCGCCGACCTGGCCAATCAAGGTCATCTTTCTAGCTTGAATGCCGAGGACGAAGACGCACTCAAAAGAGAGATGGCGAAACTCGACCTTTAGGTTACATGATGTTCGAACTAATCGCGGGATTGTTGGTTGCAATTTTTTGCATGTGGTTGGTGCTCGAACCCCTGGTTCGACTGCGTCCTGACGCCGTTGACCAGACCCATGACTGGTCAGATTTGGATGAAATAGACAGTCCCAAGGTGAAGGCGCTAACCGCCATTTCTGAAATCGACTTCGATCTGGCCACAGGCAAACTTTCCACCGAGGATCACGCAGCCCTGAAGGCTCGTTACGCCGAGGAGGCTCTCGCCGCCATTGCTGTGGAACGGCAAGAAGACGAACAGGTCGCCGAGCCTGGTGACCTCGCCGAGGCGGCCATCGGGATGGCCAGAGAAATTTCGGAAGGTGCCTGTCCGATCTGCGACAAGAAACTTGACCCGGGGGCAGCGTTTTGTTCTACCTGTGGTTGCTCCATATTCGCCGCTGAGTCACACGCTCGCTGTTGGACTTGCGGGTCAGCCCTTGAAAAAGAAGCGCGTTTTTGCTCAGACTGCGGATCGCCTGCAACGGTAAGTGCTACCGTCGATTAAAACTCGAAGGTCTCCATTTTCTTGAGCCCGATCTGGATCGGGACGATCGTCGCGGCGACGCAGAGTGCCGCAACCAATCCGAACGCCGTGACCATCGTGGCATTAATCCGAACCGTTCCCTGGGTACGCACGGCTTCGAGATATTCGTAAATAGGGAGCGCCAGGATGACAATCACCGCGCCCAGCAACGCTACAGTGGACATCATGAAAACGAGTCCGCCAAAAGAGGTTGGAATCTGCGCGGCGTTTTCAGTTTCGAATTGTGGGAATAGGGCCCCGTAGCCCAGGGCCATCGCGCTAATCGCCAGGGTCAGGAAAAATATTGTGCCCACCCCCACGGCCATCATGAACGGTGTGGCTCGTAGCAGTACGTTCGTAAAAACCGTAATCACCATCGCGAGGACGACCAGTGGCACGGTGCCGATCCAGTATTTCGACCACATCATAGATCTCAGATCGAGGGGGCTGGATCTCAATAACCACATCTGCCGTCCTTCCAGTGAGATGGCCGGAAAAACAAACCGTGCTGCAATGGCGGCGAGTACAAAGCCGGCCAGACCGAGATTCAGGAACGATACGACCGTGACCAGGAAAAAGGGGACCTCTTCACCTGTGAACAATGGGAGTGATCGGATGTTGAACAGATAGATCATCACGAGGACGCCCAGAAGGATCAACTGACTCCATTGGGTTGTGTCTCTGAAAAAGAGCTTGATGTCCTTGATAACGAACTCCCTCTTGGCAACGGAAAGCGATCGCGTGAAGGGGCGGAGCACCTTTTCCCAGAGCGACCCTTTGACGAAGCGTTCAGAACCTTCCTGGGCCTTGGTAAAGCCGTTGGCGTACATAAATCGATGGAGGATCGCCCCTATTACCACTACGGTTCCGGCAGTACTCCAGAGGAGCAACAACGGCAGGGGGTCCAGGGAGTCGCCTACCAGGAATTCCATTATTGTGCTGGCAGCCCATTCGCTGGGCAGGTACGGTGAGGTGGGGGTGCGGAGGATCGTAATGAAGTCCAAAAGGTTCTGAAAACCTTCGGGTCGCGCCAGCTGTTCTGGTTTAACCAGGCGAAAAAGAAGGACGAGAACTCCGGCCGATCCGACTGCGATAATAGAAAGTATATCGCGTGTGCGGCGGGCGGGAAAAGCGTTGACCAAAATGAGAGTAATGGCGCTCCCGATAACCGCCGGCACCATCAGCATTGGCGTCAACACGAGAAGACTAAACGGGACGAAAAAAAGACCTCCGTCGTACACGATCCCGTAGGCAGCCAGCATCGGGACCGTCATTAACGCTACCATCCAGGAACTGTGGACCATGGTCTCGCCGAGCTTTGCCAGATAGAGGTGCAACCAGTCGACTGGAGAAGAAACCAGAAGCTCCAGGTCTCTGGCGAGAAAGAATGACGACAACGCAGTGATGACGTTGGACAGCAGTAGTATCGAAATAAACGAGAGCAACATCAGGCCCAGGAGCTTTCCGGCGAGCAACGGGCCGATCTCCTCTACACCCCTGAAGTACCGGAGCATTCTGTACAGGACGCCGAAGACTACCGCCCAGAACAGGAGGCCGATGGTTCCGATCGTAATGGTTTTTCCCTTGCTGAAACTCCCCGGCTGCCGAATGCGTGCCCGGGCGGTGTAGAGTTTCGGGACAATTACTCTGAGAAGAGGCAACTCATCCCTCCAGTATTGACGCGAGTTCTTTTTCCGCAGCGCCACCCGTCACTTTGAGGAATAAATCCTCTAGCGATCCATCTCCCGACTCAGTTTGTTTGCGCAGGTCATCCATAGTGCCTTCGGCAGCTATCTTTCCGCCCTGAATAATCGCCATGCGGTCGCACACCACCTGGGCCACTTCGAGTGTGTGGGTGCTCATGAGGACCGTCCCACCGCGTTCAACGAAACCGCGGAAGATATCTTTCAAGAGACGTGCCCCACGCGGATCGAGTCCCACCATCGGTTCGTCAACGACAATGACTTCAGGGCGGTGCACCAGGGCGCTCGAAATGATCAACTTCTGTCGCATGCCGTGGCTGTAGGCCTCAACAAGTTCATTCTTCCACGGGGTCAACTCAAAAAGCTCGAGTAGTTCGTCGCTACGCTTTTCGACTTTTTCTCCGTCCTGCCCGTATAGCCCGGCCACGAATCGCAAGAATTCTCCGCCGGTAAGCTTTTCGTAAACGAACGGTCTGTCCGGAATGAATCCAAGCCGCTGCTTAGCAGCCATCGGATCCTCTGAAACGTCGTCGCCACCCAACCATACCCGACCAGAGGTAGGCTTGAGTATCCCGGCGATCATTCGCAGGCTCGTCGTTTTACCGGCTCCGTTTGGGCCGATAAACCCGTACAAGGATCCCCGGGGCACATGCAGGTCTATTCCATCTACAGCTCTGAAGGAGCCATAGGTCTTGGTCAAACCCTCTAATCGGACCATGCGTTATCTCCGTACATCAAGCACCTCCAGACTCAATTGTCCGGTCGTTTGCAGAAAAGGAATCGGTCGGTTCAATCCGTCGACCAGCCGAATATGGGCTGCGTCTGCAGGGATCTGGCCGAAAACTGGATCGACGGGCGTCCAGTCGTCGAGAAACATTTCCACCCACGAATGGTGAAAGAAGGTTTCTCCATCGAAAAGGAGCCCACCAACAATTTTTGTCGGCACTCCGACTGCCCTGGCCATGGTCGTAAAGGCCACGACCAGTTCATTGGTGTTGCCGGCGTGCTCCTCAATTGTGCGGAGGGCATCGGGGTAGTGGTCCTCGGTGGTAGCACGTGCTGTTCCCACCCACTCGACAAGGGCAACTATGGCAGCCAGGGGATCGCGAGTGCCGGCGATAATCTGCCGTGCATGAGCCCCGATTCTTGGGTCATCGCTTCGCACAATGGCGTCGGGTTCCAAAAACTCGTTGATTGCTGCAGCTCTGAACCCGAGCCTGTATGGCCGTCGTGCTGGCAACGCCGGGGTTTCAATTGAAAGAGTGTGTCCTTCTGCAACCTGGTTCCCACGGGCCACTCCTGCGGGTACCCGTCGCGCAAATTCTACGGATAAATAATCGATCGGAGGGGGTTCGACGCCCGCTTCTCTGGCAAAAAGTCTGGATATCCTGGCGCGAGCGCCCGACACGAGCGAGGTGTCTCGGCGTCGGAAGTTTTCGTAGACAACCTCATAAACCGAACGCGACACGCCATAACCCTCGGATGTGGTCATACTCACCACCCTGCCGAGGTCATCGACCCAGACGCGGGCGTCTCCTGTCGCGGATTCAAATGTGGTGTTCCAGGCGTGGACAGTGTCGTAGTGGATGGGCGACCAATGCATGGTCGCAGAATCCAGGACCGCGCTATCTGGAACCATAAAGACGGAGTCTTCGAAAACCCTTACCGCAAGATTCTCGGACGAAAAAGAATAGGTATCAACAACCCGGAAGGAAGCTTCTCTCCCCGATTCGATCTCTCCTCCGAAAACCAACTTCATGGGGAGGAAAGATGGCATTGTCGACCCTGGCGCCCAGGCTATTTGAGTGGAATGCGTACCAGATTCCGTCTGGACTTCGAGTTCTAGCACATTGCCCGCAACCGCTCCCTCCATGCGGTACCGCTCCGTATCTCCCTGAACAATCTTTCTGAAGGTCCTGAGGTTCAACGAGCGGTCCAACATCACTTCGGTTCTGCTGTTTATCCTCTCAGTCCCGCTGCCAACCGAGAGATTTATCTCAAGGACCTCCTGAACAAAGATTCCTTCGCCAGGGACCGTGTCGACGGTGCTTGACGCAAATCCGATCTGCTCGCCACCCAGTTCAACTGAATAGAAGACGGCCCCCGGCGGGATGCTCGAATTGACATCGGCAAGGTCATCGGAAATTCCGCCAAACACTTCTCTTTGAAGAAGAAGGCCGACCGCCGCCACCCAGGCTCCAATGATCAACAAAGCTGCAAGTTTTCGATTCATTTGATCAGGTCTCCAGAAATGCTTTCGACCACGTGCCTGTCCTTGTCGTTGCCCACCACGATCACCAGTTCCCTTGGAAACATCGCCTTCGGGTCACGCGACCGAACGGCGGATACCATCAGAGCTGCGGCCTTCTCGATCGGCAGGCTCCCGAACGCCCCCGGCAACAAAGGTAGGCCTATAGTGGTCATTTGCCATGCTGCGGCTCTATGGAGAATGCTTTCCATGGCTCTCGAGACAGAGCTTTCCAGTACATGGTCGGGTATTTCAGCTATAACTGCATGTATAACCATGTTGGCGGCGAGGTTACCAGCATCGGTGACTACAGCGGATCCCAGGGCAAGTTCCGAATTCAGGCGGATGTTCTGAAAGGACTGTCCTCCCAGTGACTCTAACTCCGCTATGGGTGGAGGAACAGGCTCAAGAGTGGTGGACGCGGGTCTTACCATCGCGTCGACCCTGACCGTAGCCAGATCGTCGACGACGACTCGTATCACGCCCGGGAGATTTCCCTCGAACGACGGTACATCTGCGCCGCTTCCAGTGGTTTGTTCATTCGATCAAGTACGATTCCCATCCCGTACAGGGCGCTGGAATAGGTTCCGTTGATCTCCATCGCATGCTGGTAGGCCTGCATAGCACCGTCGAGGTCGTCGATCTGGTTTAAAGCTCCGCCAAGCTGGAAATACGCTCCGGCGTTTTTTGGCTCCAGTTCGATTGCCCGGCGTAGCCTCTGGACCGATTGGGCCCAGAGTCCCTTGCGGGAAAGGACGATTCCTAGATTGAGGAAGGCCTCGGAGTTTTTCGGCTCCCGCTCAATTACTTCTTCCAGGTCGCGTTGCGCCTCGGCGTACCTTCCACACGAGCCGAACACCGCTGCGCGGTTGATCAGTGGGTCGAGGTTGGCGGGCTCCTGTTGCACGCAAATGTCGAGGTGCTCAATCGCCGCCTGGGTGTCTCCCATATCGTCGAGTATTAGCGCCAGGTTGTTTCTGGCCCTCAAGTGGGTTGGGTCCACCGCAATTATTTCTTTGTAAAGCGAGCGCGCAGTTCTGTTGTCGCCTGCCTCCGCAGCGCTTCGAGCATCGTCATATTTTGCGGCGAGG
The DNA here is from genome assembly GCA_029262195.1 of Gemmatimonadota bacterium. Lineage (GTDB taxonomy): Bacteria > Gemmatimonadota > Gemmatimonadetes > Gemmatimonadales > GWC2-71-9 > B16T1B5. Next base: position 153,773 of record JAJCZX010000033.1, read on the forward strand.
TCGTCGGTAGTTTGGTCGACTATCTCAACGACGACTTCAGCTTTTTTGGAAACTGCCTTTTTCTTCCGGGGCAACTTTTCTTCCTCTGCCAATTCAAACGGTATGTTTGAGCGTTCTGCCAATTGTGGCGAATCTTCGGCCTCCTCAGAGACCAGGTTTGCCAACGCAGCGTTTTTGCGACGGGCCTGTTGGGCGGCTAGTTCGGGCGCGGTCTTGCGGCGATTGCGTTTTCTGCGGGTCGAATTGCTCATTATGCTACCGTTCGTTGCTCGTGGTTTCTTCGCACAACCACTCCAGATAATCGGGCGAGCCCAGAGTAATCGGTACTGCTATGAGTTCCGGCACTTCGTACGGGTGGTGTTGTTTGACGGCTGTTTCCAGCTCGGTCCATCTGTCCCGCGTCGTCTTTAAGGACGACCAGTGCTTCCGTTTCTTCTTTAACGCCGCTTTTCCATCTGTAAATCGAGGTGGTGCCTGGAATTATCGTCCCGCATGCCACAATCCGAGCCTCGACCAATTTACGCGCCAACACCCTGGCATCTTCCTCCGTGCCCAACGTCGTATACACGATAAGGCCGTTGGTGTCTTCTGGTGTGTTATCACGGGATGCTGAAACTACGGACTCGCGGGCGAGACCGCAAGAATCCACAGCCTACCGTTGACCGGAAAACAGTGAATCGCCTAACTTAAAAAGCTATGCCACAAGAAAAATTAATCGTTCGCGGTGCCAGGGTTCACAACCTTAAAGACATCACCGTCGAAATACCGCGCAATAAATTGACGGTTGTGACCGGCCTTTCCGGGTCGGGGAAATCGTCTCTCGCGTTTGATACGATCTATGCTGAAGGCCAGAGGCGCTACGTCGAGTCCCTCTCAGCGTACGCTCGCCAGTTCCTCGGTTTGATGGAGAAACCTGATGTTGACTCGATCGAAGGGCTTTCTCCCGCGATTTCGATTGAGCAGAAAAACACCGGGCATAACCCCAGATCCACCGTGGGCACCGTCACCGAAATCTACGATTACCTCCGGCTGCTATGGGCTCGAGTTGGAATTCCTCATTGCCCCAACGATGGGTCCCCGATCGAACGACAGAGCGCGGGACAGATAACAGACATTGTCCTGGCTTGGCCGACCGGCACCAAGATCGAGGTGTTGGCTCCGCTGGTAAGAGGTCGGAAGGGCGAATTCAGAGACCTATTCGAGTCGGCACACCGACAGGGTTTCGTCAGAGTGATGGTAGACGGAAAACTGCATGACCTGGTGGATCCGCCAAAATTAAACCGCCGCGCCAACCACGACATTGCCCTGGTAGTGGACCGGGTGGTGGTCAAAAAAGGCGATAGAAGGCGCCTTAACGATTCGATTGAGACTGCCCTCCGGGCCGCCGACGGGCTGGTCGAGGTCGTGCGCCACCCCAAAATCGCCAAGGCTGCCCCCGTGTCGACAACGTTTTCTGAGCGCTTCGCATGCGGGGAGTGTGGTTACTCGCTGGCTGAGTTAGAGCCTCGGCAGTTTTCCTTCAATTCGCCCTATGGTGCGTGCCAGGACTGCGGCGGGTTGGGCGTTACGCGAGTCGTTAGTCCAGAACTGGTCCTGGCTGACCCACGCATCTCCATTCTGGAGGGGGTGGTTATCCCATGGGGAGAGCCGTCCGGCTACCTGCGTAACACCGTGCTGCCGACTCTGGCCGAAGAGTACGATTTCGATCCCAGGGCACCCTGGGGCGAACTATCCGCAGCCGCAGTCAAACTGCTCATGTACGGGGACCCTGATAAAACGATTTCATTCAAGAGTAAATCCCGCCGTAAGTCGTATGAAACGGAGTGGGAAGGGATTCTAAAGAATGTGGAGCGGCGTTACCAGGAATCCTCATCCGACTCCGTTCGAACCAATCTTGATCAGTTCATGACCGAGGTGACCTGCAAGACCTGTAACAGCAAGAGGCTGAAGGGTGAGTCATTGGCGGTTCTGGTCAGTGGAAGGAGCATCGGTGATGTGACAGAGTTTTCGATCGCGGATGCTCTCGACTTCTTTGCCACGGTACCTCTGCGCAAAGGCCGTAAAGCCGGATTGGATCCCGAGATTGCGACGCCGATTCTGCGGGAAGTGGTTGAGCGGTTGGAGTTTCTGAAAGACGTGGGTCTGGAGTATCTGACGCTGGGCAGATCTGCAACGACCCTGTCCGGCGGTGAGACACAACGCATCAGGCTGGCAACTCAAATTGGGAGCCGGCTCGTCGGGGTCCTCTATATTCTCGATGAGCCCTCGATCGGGTTGCATCCCCGGGACAATGATCGCCTCCTGGCAACATTAAAAGGGCTGCGAGACCTGGGTAACACGGTTGTTGTGGTGGAACATGATGAGGAGACGATACGGGCAGCCGATTACGTGGTTGATCTTGGTCCCCGGGCCGGGCGCCACGGCGGAGAATTGGTGGCTCACGGCACGGTTGATCAGATCATCAAAGTCAAGCGCTCGCTTACGGCCCGCTACCTGAACGGGAAACTCAGGATCCCGGTCCCGAAAAAAAGGCGTCCGTTTGAGGTCGACAAATGTGTGCGAGTGGTCGGGGCCAGGCAACACAATCTTCGTAATATCGATGTTGACTTCCCGCTCGGGGCGTTTGTCGCGGTTACCGGAGTTTCGGGTTCAGGGAAATCCACCCTGGTAACCGACATCCTTTATAAAGCCCTCGCCCGCCATTTCTACAGGTCGAAGGCGTTGCCTGGAGCGCATGAGCGATTGGAAGGTTTGGATTTGCTCGACAAGGTTCTTGAAATCGATCAGAGTCCAATTGGTCGCACCCCGCGGTCGAATCCCGCTACCTACACCGGTCTTTTCACCCCGATTCGGGAATTGTTCGCGCGGCTGCCTGAATCCAACCTGCGAGCTTATGGTCCCGGCAGGTTTTCGTTTAACGTCAAAGGTGGCCGTTGTGAGTCCTGCCAGGGCGACGGTTTACTAAAAATTGAAATGCACTTCCTGCCCGACGTGTACGTAACCTGTGATGTTTGCAAAGCACGACGCTACAATCGAGAGACTCTCGATATCAGATACCGAGGAAGATCGATCGCAGATGTTCTCGACATGACCGTTAGTGAAGCGTTGGAGTTCTTCGAACACCAGCCGAGGATCAAAGCCAAACTTGAAATCCTAAATGATGTCGGACTGGGGTACATACACCTGGGCCAGAGTGCTACGACGCTTTCGGGAGGAGAGGCCCAACGCGTCAAACTCGCCACTGAATTGAGTAAGCGGGACACTGGCAGGACTCTGTACATATTGGACGAGCCCACTACCGGGCTGCATTTCGAAGATGTGCGGCTACTTCTGGATGTCCTGCATCGGTTGGTGGACCGAGGGAACACGGTTATTGTGATCGAGCACAATCTTGATGTGATTAAAACATCTGACTGGGTAGTAGATCTAGGTCCTGCCGGCGGCGCTGAAGGTGGGAGCGTTGTCTGCGCAGGGTCGCCGGAGACGCTAGCCTCATCGAAGGGTGGTTCGCAAACCGCGAGATTTTTAAAAAAAACGTTGAAGACTACAGCCTAAAATAGGGCGAAAGTAAAAAACGTTTCTGATTGAAACATTATTGGTAAGTGGGGCGTACACCTAAAAGAGGAGGCGCCAGTTTGACCAACGGGTGGTGGCTTTTGCTGCGGTTCGTCTACAAATTACGGCGTCGACGGCTGGCATCACATGGATGTCGCCATCGTTTCACAGGTTGAGGGGGACCACGAATGCTTAGTCGAGAAGAAGTCGACGGATATATCGGCAAACTGGCGGACGGCTCTGTCGATTACGATGAAGTTGAAGAGGGCCTTTGGCTGGTTGCGTCCGGTGATGACGAACTGAAAGTTGTCATCAATTACACCCCGCCGGTTGTCGTGATGCGCGTAAACGTAATGGACCTTCCCTCTGACGCCGCCGCGCAGACCAAACTCATGAGGAAGGTCCTACAGTTCAATACCGAATTGGTCCACGGCGCTTACGGACTCGAAGGTCAGCATATCGTGTTGACGTCGGCCCACCAACTAGAGAACCTGGATTTCAATGAATTCCAGGCCAGTTTTGACGACATTGATCTGGCACTCGCGTCACACGTGCCTGTACTCGCTGAAAATGGGGAGGCTTGAGCCGAATGGGAATATTTGATCGGCTGGCAACGGTACTGAAGTCCAATATTAACGACCTCATCGGTCGCGCAGAGAATCCGGAGAAGATGCTCAATCAGCTCATCACGGATATGCGCAGCCAATTGTCGAAAGCCAAACAGGAAGTCGCTTCCGCGATCGCGGACGAAAAGAAACTGCAAGCCCAGGTACAGAAGGAACAGGCTCAGGCCAAAGAGTGGGAACGCAGGGCTGTGTTGGCTGTGGAACAGGGCCGGGATGATCTAGCAAAACAGGCGCTGGTCAGGCACAACGAGCATATGCAGCAAGCCCAGCTTCTTCATGAAACCTGGACAAAACAAAAACATGAAGTCGAATCGCTGAAAGCCTCATTGCGTCAGCTCAACGACAAAATCGAAGAGGCCAAACGCAAAAAGAACCTGCTTGTTGCACGGCAAAAACGAGCCGAGGCTCAGACGCGTATCCAGGAGACAATGTCTTCGATGTCCGATAAGAGTGCCTTCGAAGGCTTCGAGCGGATGACTGAGAAGATCGAAGAGGCTGAACGCAAGGCCCTTGCCTCGGCAGAACTGAGCGAAGATCTCAAAGATGACTCGCTGGTCAGCGAGTTCGATCAACTCGACGCTGGTCCGGGTGCGGACAGGCAACTTGAGGACCTGAAAAGGAAAATGGGCATGTTGCCCGCTGGCGATTCGGACGATCAAAAGCAACTTGCCTCGGGAGATGATGATATCCAGGATGCCGAGTTGGTTGAGGATTCCGACGTTTCCGAGGAAGAGACGGAGTTGGAAGGATAAGTGCCAGAGAAGGTAGGCAATAGACTCGGGGCAACACTTGTTGGCATTGCGGCGTTAACGCTTTTTATCGTCGTGGCGAGTCGTGTTACCAACATAATCTTTCTCTTTTTCGTTGCGGTTCTCCTGTCGGTTTTTCTGTCGGGGATCACGGAATGGATTCACACGGCGAGTCGGCTCCCCAGAGCTGGCTCGCTTGTCGTTTCAGTCGTATTTACCCTGGGGATGATTGTCGGCGTAGGGGCTGTAATACTGCCGCCGGTGATCACCCAGGCGCAGGAACTCATCGCCAACACCCCGTCATATCTGGGAACCCTAGACGTCCTCTTGCAACGTCTTGCGGTTAACTATCCATTTCTCGAAACGACCCTGGCGGGCTCCGACGGCAGCGGGATTGTGGGTGAAGTTCTATCGGATGGAGAGAGTTTTTTGCGAAAGTCGCTTGGTCCGGTGCTCTCGGTCGGTGGGAAAGTGGCAGTTGAGCTGGCCAGTGTTCTCGCGATGGCTGTCTATCTCGCCTACGATCCCAGGGAGTACAAAGAGGGAGCGATCGCTCTCGTTCCGCCCAGACATCGTGAGGTCGCGAGGACCATTATGAACGATCTTGGAAACACCATGAAGGCGTGGATTAGCGCGCAACTGTTGGCGATGGTGGTTCTCGCTGCATTTACGACGCTCGGGTTGTGGCTGCTAAAGGTGCCTTACTTCCTGGCCTTCGGTGTGTTTACCGGCATAGCCGCTATCGTTCCTTTCTTCGGCACTGTCGTTTCGACCCTCCTGCCAGCTCTCTTCGTACTGGCAACCGGTACCTGGGTGCACAGTCTCCTCGTTGTGCTTCTTGGAGTGGTAATCCACATGGTTGAGGCCAACATCGTTGCGCCCCTGATCTTTGCCCAACATATCAAAGTTCCCCCTGTACTTACCATTCTTTCGGTGTTGTTAATGGCCGCGTTGCTGGGAGTTTTGGGATTGGTTGTTGCAGTGCCTCTCCTGGCCGCGACGCTTGTCATCGTTCGCCATGTCCTCATTGAAGAGATCTATGGCGATACTGACTCCACCGGACCTGCCGCGGCGGTCCTTGTTCCAACCGCCGAAGTTCGCGCGCTCGGGATGATAACCCGGGAAGGTGCCGTCTAGTGGACTGTAACATTTGAACATTTAGTATTATATTGGTTGTCATGAATACTCAACCAATCGTACTGACCAAACGAGAGCGCATGGAGTTGGAGCGCAGGGTGAGAAGTCGCCGAGGCCGTGCCGATGAATCCAAAGTC
>JAJCZX010000034.1 GCA_029262195.1 Gemmatimonadota bacterium
CCTACCAGCAGGGTACTTTCCGCCTTGCAGTCGATTACGCGTACAAAGATCTGGGGCTGTTGGGTACCACCAACTTCTTCAGCGCGAAAATCAACTGGTAACGTTAGACTGAGAAACGGGTCCGGGCTTGTCCCGGGCCCGGGCCTCAATAGCGACGATATGCTGAATACATTTTTACTTGCGACCACAATCTTAGCGAGCAGCGTTGCTCCGGTGCATGTCGATCAGGTTCCTGATACCGTCGAAGTATCTGCGGCCAGGTTCTTCATGCCCGACGGGCGCACACTCGTTGATGGTTTTGTGAAAGTCCCATTTTCCATTTTGAACGGTTTCCGTTCAAACGCGGGGACAAACGTGGCCATGTACCGTATTCAAGTTGACGTCACCGACGCCAACGGTTTCACAATGATGTCGACCGATTGGAGTGGAATAGTACCTCAAGGCCTGCTTTCAACGGCCGGGGCTTCGACGGTAGAACATTTTTCGTTCGCCGTTCCCGATGGTTCCTATGCGGCGACCATCATTGTTGCAGATTCGAGTTCAGGGGTTTCCGTCACCAGCCCGATCGAATTTGACGGATTCCAGGTTTCTCCTTACATGTCGGATCTGGTTTTGACCAACGCCTTGCGGCGCAGCACCGGCGAAGGTGATGAAGCTGCTCCCGGTGAGATCCAGAAGGGTTCTTTCTTTCTTTCTGGTACGCCAAAGCCGCGTTTAATGCCAACTGAGGCCACGTTGTTTTATTACGTGGAGCTTTACCCGCTGGCCGCCACGACAGTGGCTTCGAAGGCGCGAATTAGCAACAACGCAGGCGCCGTGATGTTCACCACCCCGGAAACGTCTATGAATCTGAGTGGCCGAGGCGGTGTGGCTGCCCGCTCGCTCGATTTGACGGGTTTGCCGCCAGGTGACTATGTCATGGAACTGGAGGTCAGTTATCCTGACACCACGCTGTCGAGGACGGCCGCGTTTTCGGTAAATCCGTTCGCAACAGTGGTTGCCACGAGGCCCACTTCTACGGAAGGCGATCCGTTTGCGTTCCAAAACGAACAGGTGCTAGACTCACTTTTTGCTCCGCTGATCCATCTGATCAACAATGATGAGCGGGGCGTTTATGAAGACCTGTCAGTTGAAGGAAAACGCAATTTCTTGCGTGATTTCTGGGCGCGACGCGACCAGAGCCCGGAGACGTCGCGAAACGAAGCAATGATTCAGTATTACAACGGTATCGCCCATGCCAATCGAGAATTTGGTGAGGGAGGGGCCGGTGGAATACCCGGGTGGCGCACCGATCGGGGCCGTATTTATCTGTTAAATGGTCCACCCGAAGAATTTTTAGATGAAGCGGGTTCAGGGGAAACGAATCCGTACGTTGTATGGAAGTACAGCCGCGGTAGACCGTTGAAATACATTTTCATGGATATGTCACGCTTCGGCCACTACGAGCTGGTTTTTACCGACGACCGGACAGAACAGAGCAGGATCGACTGGCAGTCGTTGTTTGATCAAAATGAATTGGAACGAGTAAATCGCTTTTAGGAAAAGACGCAAACCTGCGCAACCAATGGGAGTGTTGAACAAATGAAAAGAAATGCTTTCCGCCTCAGTGGCGCCCTGATAGCGGCTTTTGCCGTCGCTGGGTGCACTGATGACCCGACCGAATCCCTGAGACAGGGTGCCACCCAGGTTACGACATCGCTTAGCTATGTCGAAATCATCATCGGTGACTCGGTTGTTGTCACGGCACAAACAAAGGATGCGCAGGGCAACGCCCTGGCCCTGTTGCCGGATGTCGCCGCGGCAAACACCGCCATCGCATCGACGAACATTGACGCCGCTATTTCAGGCAAGCCTGCTCCGTTAACGCAATTCAGTATCCTTGCAAATGGTTTCGGTGTTACGACGGTTACAGCGACCAGTGGGGCTCTGTCCCGGGATATCACGGTTCAAACGTGGCCTGGTTCTATAGGCCTGTCCGGCGCAACCGACGAAGACATGACGGCCAACGGCATCCAGGTTAGTTCTGGCTCCGCGTTGACCATCGTGCCGACCGCCCTTTCTTCCGGTGGTAATCCGTTCACCACCGGTAATGGCGGCCTGTTTTATAGGTTTACGTCCTCTGACGCGAGCATTCTGGCAATTGATTCGGTGACCGGTGATGCCACGACGGCTGCGCCAGGCCTCGGGGTCGTGAGTGTTACTTCGACGCAGTTGTCCGATAGCGCCTCCACGGGAGCCACCGGTACGCTGTCGATTGAGGTTGTACCCGGTCCGTTGGTTGGCACGATTTCGTCGGCCACAGGCGTCGTCGGTTCTGCTGCAACGATCACCTCGACCGCGGGGCTGTTCGACGCCACCACCGTTGGCACGTTTGACCTTCTGGATCCGGCCGGTTACCCGCCAGCCGCGTTTGCGAATGACGCGAACAATTTCAGCTTCGTTGCTCCGCCTAACCTGTCGGTTGGCGCCCATTCGCTGGTGATTTCGGGCATTGGCCCGAACGAGCTGGCCCAGGAGGTCACATACACGGTGGTCGCTGGTCCTGACGCTGATCTATGGGAGAGCGACGTCCTAGGGCCTACATCTCCGCTGCTGTCCGCCGACGGACGTTATTTCATTAATATTTCCGCCGCGGATCCCGACGATTTCTTCCTTATCGATAACACGGCTGGCACCGCTGATCTCACGGTCGACATGATGGTGAATTGGAATGACGGCGCTATTGATGTCGATGTCGTATTCTGGGACACAGCAGGCAATTTCTTGACCTGTGGATCTACCAGCGGCTGCACCGGTGCTCATCCAGAGCACGCGGTGGCGACGATACCTGCCGGTGAAGCTTGGGTTCTCAATATCAATTACTTCTCAGGCCCGGCTGCGACAGATGTTAGCATCGACATCACGTTGAATTAAGGTTTCCTAGAACCGCATTGGAGAGGTAAGGGTCGGACCGTAAGGTGGTCCGGCCCTTACTTTTTTCTGATTGGGCCTTTGCTGTGATCAACAGCGGGATCAATCTCAGGTGGGAGCTTTTACAGGGGCTGGTGTTGATGGAGGGAAGTCTGTGTATCGTCGCCTGGGCTGCGTAAACCGGATCACGTAACGGACCGAAACGCCTGTGATTGTCGGCGTATGGGTGGCGTCCAGCCAAAAACCCAAGCTTAGCAACTGCGGCTCCAGCCTGTTCGCTGTACCTAACGGAAAACGGGATGGTTCCATCGGTTCCCCGCGTTGACGACGTAAATCTATTTAGCGAGGCCGCGACGATCCAGTTTTCGGCAGGTTTGATGACTTTACTTTTCTAGGATGCCCGCCCCTTTGCGGCATGCCACCAGAGTGCGACCGCGCAAACCCACACTGCCGTTCCTGCCGCCACGTGAGCGGATCGCCATACCGGAGGAAGTGCGCCCAACACCATGACAGCGGCAATTACCACCTGCGAAAAAACAGCCCCAAACAGGGTCCAGGTCCACTTTCGGATAGCCTCTGACGCTCCACGCTTTTTCATTCGGAATGCGAGCCCAAGTGCGTGTGCCAGCAGGCCATAGGCCAGCAAACGGTGCATCCAGTGCATATGAGCCAAGCCCCCCTGTCCGGAGGTCGGCCAAATTTGCCCGTTGCACAGCGGGAAGCCCTGGCAGGCGAAACCGGCATTGAGGTTTGCGGTTAGTCCCCCCAACAAAACAGTCAGCCCGGCAATCCCCGCCGTTACGATCACGGCCCGCAACACCTTCGGATCGACCGGTTCCGACGACGCGGGCGTCTCGGAAGCCCTAAAAGCGGTAACCATCAGAGCGGAAAGAAGCCCCATGGCGAAAGCAAGATGGAGAATAATGGTGGCCGGGGGCAGCTCCCACCACACCGTCAAGGCGCCGAGAAACACCTGAACCGCCAGCAGAATAATCGCCAGTGACGCCGATTTAAATGGGCTGGAGCGGTGCCATCGGCCCGCCGCCCTGGTTTCAACGGAAGCGACCACAGCGGTGGCAACAACGAGGAAAGAAACCAACGCTGCCACCAGCCTATGCCCCCACTCAATGACGGTCGCGACATCGTCCAATGGCGGAAAAATGTGCCCGTTGCAAAGTGGCCAATTGTCCCCGCAGCCCATTCCGGACCCGGTGATCCTGACAACTCCACCCAGCACTATCAAAGAGAACGTCAAAACGGCTGTTACGGTCGCTATTTTTTGAGTGTTTTTCATGCCCTCAAAATCGCTAGGTAACGGTTTTGAAACAAGGAGGCAACGGGTTCGCAGTCATCCTTGTTCACCCAAAAAAAGCGTGATACCTTCCCAGCTTCGCACTTAGGAATTCGCCTGGAACAAACTTGATGTTTCCACTCGCGTTTTCTGCATTACAGTGTATTTTGCAAGGTAACTGCAAGGGCAGGGTGTTCCGCCCCGCAGAACTTCTTGGGAGAAGAATTTTGTTGGTTACAACTACCTCTTGGGACCCACCGTTTTTGACTACGTTAACAAGGAGAGCACGATGCGTGTGACCCGTTTGGCACGGGTGGCGCTAGCCGTTGGTGTACTGGCATTTGCCAGTGTGTCACAGCTGGCCGCTCAAGGAATTACGACGGCCGCCGTCAGAGGCGTCGTCGCTGACGACGCCGGGCAGCCGGTCGAGGCAGCAACAGTTACGCTGACCAACACGAGTACGGGTCAGCGATTCATCGGACGCTCGCGCTCCGGTGGAGCATACAGTCTGGAAAACGTCGCTGTGGGTGGCCCTTACACGCTTGAAGTCCGGGCTATCGGGTTCTCGCCGCTTTCTCGCGATGGTATTCGGCTGTCTCTTGGACAGGCCCTGACGATTGATCTTACAGTCAGTCGAGCAGTGGCGCTTGCGGCCATCCAGGTAACCGCCGAAGAACAGAGTGTACTTACAGCTCCATCGCGTACGGGCAGTAGTGCATTGGTCTCGGAAACGTCCATACGCAGGCTTCCGAGTCTCAACCGCAACTTCACCGATTTTATCAGGACGGCCCCGCAGGTAGTTGCCGCCGGTGGCGCGTCCTTTGGTGGCGGCCATCGCAAACAGAACAACATACAGATTGACGGCGTGTCATCCAACGACCTCTTCGGTCTTGGCGCGACCGGTCAGCCGGGTGGACAGGCAGGCGCTACGGCCATCAGTCTCGAAGCAGTGCAGGAGTTCCAGATTCTTGTAGCTCCGTTTGATATCAGGGCCGGTGGTTTTGCCGGTGGTCTGGTCAATGCCATTACGAAACGCGGTACCAACCAGCTACATGGCTCCGCGTTTTTTGATTTTCAGGATGATGCGCTCGTCCGGGATAGCCTCCTGACAGGGGGACCAGCCACCGCTCCGGTTTTCTCGGAGTTTGGTGAATTCCAGCAGAAAAACTTCGGTTTTTCTCTTGGGGGTCCTCTGGTTCGCAACAAAGCTCACTTTTTTGTGTCCGTAGAACAGCGCGAAAGAGAAATCCCGGTCGGTGGGGCTACCATCGGTAGAGAGTCCCTGGCCGATGTGGGGATTGCCCAGACTGACGCCCAGGCAGTTGTGGACAACCTAAACGGACGCGGCCTCAATGCAGGATCGTTCGGTGCTGTGCCTATCGAATCGCCTAACACGGCTGTTTTTGCCCGGCTCGATTTCCAGCTCGGTGACAATCATCAACTCACCCTCAGGCACAATTTCATCGATGCGACGACAGACAATATCTCGCACGCACAGGGTGCGTATCGGTTGACATCCAACGGCTATCAGTTCGAGTCGCAAACCAACTCGACAGTCGCGCAGCTCAACTCGACGCTGGGTGGTGGTTCGATGTTTAACGAGTTGCGCCTTGGGTACAATATTACAGTTGACAAGAGAGCCCCTAACGAGCTCTTCCCGTATCTGCGGATCGATACGAGCACCGACACCGACGGCGACGGTATCGGCGACCTGAACGGCGAAATCCGCGTCGGTGCCGAGCAGTTTTCGCAGTTGAATTCGCTGGATCAGTCGGTTTTTGAAATAACCAACGATCTGACGATTCCGCGTGGCGATCATACGTTCACCATCGGGACGCACAACGAGTTCATTCATTTTGAGAATGCGTTTTTCCATTCGTCGATCGGCGTGTGGAATTTCAACAGCGTTGCAGATCTTCAGGCGAACAACCCGCAGGACTTTTTCCGTCAACTCCCATTTGGTAACAAGGGAGCTCCGATTGCCGATTTCAGCATTGCGCAGTTGGGTCTTTACCTTCAGGATCAATGGAAGCCATCTTCGGCTCTGAACCTGACCTTCGGTGTCCGCGCCGAGGTCCCGACGTTCAGTGACAGTCCAGATCGCAATCCGGATATCGCCGCTTCGCCTACCATTCGCAACCCCGACGGGACCGTGGTGGAGACGGACAAATTCCCGTCAGGAAATATCCATTTCAGTGGACGTTTCGGATTCAACTGGGATGCTACGGGTGATCGCGGTACAGTACTTCGTGGTGGCGCAGGGATCTTCACGGGACGCCCGCCCTATGTTTGGATGAGCAACGCCTTCACAAACACAGGACAGGAGGTCAGTTCACTCTTCTGTGGTGCTGGCAACACTCCGACGTTCGATCCGGCAGCAGCAAATCAGCCAACTGCCTGTGCAGATGGTACTACGGCTTCTGCTACGTCAGCCCAGATTAATGTGTTTGACGAGGGATTCAAGCTTCCCCAGACGTTCAAGGCTTCCCTGGCGTTGGATCAGAGACTGCCGGGCGGCATTCTGGGTAGTGTTGAGTTCCTCTACACGAAAGCTGTAAATCAGATTCTGCAGAACCAGCTTGAAATCGGCCCGGCCGGTGGTATTGGCCCCAGAGCCGGACTTGGCGCTACCAACGCCGAAGGTCGCACGATGTTCGGCGGCGCCGACGATCGCGGCGATGATGCGGGTTATATCGACCCCAACTTCAGAGTCCCGGTGCTGTGGCACGGGAATCAAAGCGAAGATCGTACTTACCAGCTGACCTTCTCGGCTACCAAGACGTTTGCGGATGGCCTGGAATTCCAGGCTGGTTATACATACTCGGATGTTAAAGACATCTCGTCCTTCACGTCCAGTATCGCAACATCCAACTTCGGTTTCAATCCGATTCCGAACGGTGGCGACCCGAACAACAAGGGCCTGGCTACTTCGTGGTTCTCAATCCCACACAAGTTGTCGATCTCCGGTTCGTTCGACCTGCCTACCCCGCAAAGCTTGCCCACATCCCTGACCGTGTTCTATGTCGGCCAGTCCGGTCAGCCGTACAGTTGGACGGTTGACGGGGATGCCAATGGTGATGGCTTTGAGGGTCGCGCCACGGGTGGTGGTCGTAACAACGACATCGCGTACATTCCGACTGGACCGGGAGATTTCAGCGAAGACAGCCCGGGTGACTACGCCGCTCTGGATGCTCTTATTCAATCCGAGCCCTGTCTCGTAGAGGCGCGCGGGACGATCCCGGACAGAAACACTTGCCGGAATCCATGGTTCAACCGCCTTGATGCCAGCGTGAGAGTCGGATTGGGCTTCAGCGGTCGTTCCGTCAGCCTGATCGCTGACGTGTTCAATGTCCTGAACCTCATGAATGCAGAATGGGGTCGACAAAAGGTTATTTCCGGCAACGAAACGCGTAACCTGGTTGAAATCGAAGGTTATGATCTGGTTAACGACAGGCCTATCTACAGCTACGACGGTCCGAACATCGACTTCAAAGAGGGCGTTGGTACGATCGGCTCACGCTGGAGAGCAAAACTCGGACTTCGCTACGAATTCTAGTTAGAAGTTAGAAGTCAGAAGGACGGGGGTCGGAGCCTTGAGCTCCGGCCCCTTTTCGTTGCCTAAATCAACGCTCCGGTGGTCTCCGGTATTTAGCGTGGTTAGTTTTTGACGATCGTATTCCGTGCGGATTTGCATTTCCTCTTCCTTTTCCTTGACTCCTAATAATGTGGTCTCAACCAGTTCGCCTAGCTCTAGACGAAGATCATGTCGGTTCTGACCTGACAACAGGTTTGCTGGCGCCGGCAACGGCCCGCGTCGTACCCGGTCGGTTCATTGCCCAGGGGGCTTTTACGGTTGCGGGCTTGCCAGCTGTTTCCGAAGTCTTCTATCAATTGGGAGAGGGACGTATTCGAATTGTCGAGGAGCTTGCCGATGGTGCCAGGGTTAGGGAGGGAGATACGCTTCTCTCGCTTGAGGGCCCGGCGGGGCATCTATTGTCAGGCGAGCGAGTCGCCTTGAACTTCCTACAGCACCTCTCGGGAGTGGCGACGGCCACTGCTGCCGCCGTAGACGCCGTTCGTGGAACCAGTGCTCTGGTAGCCGACACCCGCAAAACTACTCCGGGATTACGTCGGCTGGAAAAGTATGCCGTTCGAATGGGGGGAGGCATCAACCATCGCAGTGACTTGGAGGAAGCGGTCTTCTTAAAAGATAATCATTGGGAGTTGTTGGGAAAATCTGGTGGAGATTTGAAGGCGTTTCTGGAGCGGGTTCCTCCAGGAAAAAAAATCGTGGTAGAAGTAGACAACGAGGAACAGTTTCTGCAAGCCGTTGAGGCAGGTGCCAAACACATCATGATAGACAACCAGCCCCCTTCAGTGGTCCGTGAACGAGTCGAAAGCGTCGGGGCAGGTGTTACCATAGAGGCGTCAGGCGGCATCACGTTGGACAACATCAGGGAGTTTGCTCTCGCGGGAACTCACATTATTTCCCTCGGCGCTCTTACTCACTCGGCCGCAGCCGCTCCAATCGGATTCGAAATCACGATTTAATGACGACGGCAGCTACTGCTCCGTGGTTTCTTTTCACTTCTGACTTGTGACTGCTAACGTCTCTACGTTTTGGCTCTCGCAAACAGGATTAGCCCTGCGGCTCCAAAAGCCATGTTTGGCGACCAGGCCGCGAGCGTTGGCGGCAGGATTCCTCCGGCCCCGATGGCTTGAGATAGCTGAACCAATATCAGGAAAATAACGGTCGTGCCGAGCGAGACCCCTACCCCGAACGCTCCGGCGGCTCGAGGTGACGTGTTAGCGAGAGGGGCCCCGAAGAGTGCGATCACAATGCAGGTGAAAGGTATCGCCACCTTTAGTGCGTGTTGAACTTTGAGTTTCTTCACTTCTCCGCCGGAAAACTCCAGAGCCTGGATGTAGTCTCCAAGCTCCGCATAGCGCATCTCCCGCGGCGCTTTAGGTTCCTCCAGGAGGTCTTCAGGTGTTTGCGAAAGAGCGCGGTGAAAGGTGGAATCGAAAGTGAAGTTCGTTTCGTCCCGAAGTCCGGATACGATTCGGTATCTTCCTTGTTCTAACCGCCACCTCTCCAGAGAATCGTTGTACCAGCCCGAGGCCGCATTCAAAACCAGCGTGGGGTATTCCCGTCCGATCCCCTTTCTTTCCAGGACCAACTGTCTGGCGTAATCCTGATCCACATCGAGGGCGCGAACAAGATAGACCCATCCCTGGTCAGCGCGATAGACAAAGTTGAACCGGGTGTTACGCGCGCGCTGTTGGACGTCGCCCAGGAGTTCGGCTTGTTTGCGAGTTGCTACCGGCGAGATCTCCCCCACAATCCAGGTGATGCCGGTGACGACAAGAGTGATGGCGAATACGGGGAGTAACGTCCTGTGGAAACTTCGGCCTGCCGCTTTTATCGCTATCAACTCCGAGTTACGGGCCAGGGCCCCGATGCTGAATACCGTAGCAAAAAGCACGGCAGCGGGGATTACCTGAAATACTTTTTCCGGCAATCCCATGACGTGGCCCACGAGGATTTCAGATGTAGGAATACCCCTGTCGATCAAACGGGAAAGTTTGTCGGACAATTCGATGATGGTGACTACCAGCGGGAACCCGAGCGCCGTGAGTACGAAAATCTTCGTCCAGATGCGAAGCAGGTAACGGTCGAGGATTGAAAACATTTCAGATACCCATCGGTCGGCGAAACAAATTCCGGAATCTTCGAGTTTGGGCGAGCGGTCGAGCCGACCTTCGCATCCGGAACAACAGGATGGCTCCGACCAACAAGAACACGGCATTGGCAAGCCACATGGCGAACTGCGGTGGTACTGTGAGCCGGTCTCCAAGAGCTTCCCCGGCGATTAGACCTACGTAGTATATGCCAAAAATTACGATGCTTACTCCAATCACAAGATCGACTCCGCCACGAGGAAACTTTAGAGCTATGGGGATACCCAGGATAACGAACACAATGCACGCGAAGGAAAGTGCATATTTCTTGTGCATCTCAATCATGTTTCGTGCAGCGCGGGTTCGAGCCTGCGTATTCCTGGTTTGGAGCGATCGAATTTCGTTGTGAGGGATCGACGGAGTTTGACCCGACGCAAAAACTAGAGGGGGTACTTCGGCTGTAAAACGTGGGGTTCCTCTGGTCGGCGCAACGGTGTCTTGTGGTTCCTGGGCGTCGAGCCTGGTGGGGAGCAAGGTCCCGAGGAGCGGCTCAATGTTCGCACAATAACTTGTAATCTTCGACGTTTGCGCGATCGTATCGACTGGGAGGGTCCCGAGCCCGACCAGTTGCCTGAGCAGGTTGGTACGAGCCGCAACTAGCTGGCGGCCAGTGAGAATAGCTTCTTTTTCAGCCAGTCGAATGACATTTCCAAGTTCGCAAACGCCCATTTCGCGGTCGCCTCGGAAATTGTCGCTGATCGTTCTCCGGAGTTCGTTACCCACGTCGGCTACAAGTATCACGTTGGTTTCGAATTCGATCTGTTCGAAAACTGAGGGATCAGCGCGGTCGACCTCTCGGACGACCCCGTCGTAAAGCTTCATGTAAAGGTCAACCTGGGTCGAGTCAAATGCCATCTCGCCGCTGTCAGCGTAAATAATCCGCTGCCGATCACTCCCGGTAATGTCCCAGATCGTCACATCTCGCAGACGCTGGGTCGAAGCATCGATGCGGGCTGATCTGAGAAAAATCTTGTTGCGACGCACCTCGTTGATGACCTGCTCTCGGATAGCGAAGACCGGTTTTTTTCGGTCAATATCTGTCATCAACGTCCGCAGACGGTGGTTGGTTCTTGGTACCAGTTGGTCACCCACCATGAAAGCCGCTGCAGCAACGAGGATCGAAGCACCCAGGATAGGGCGCATCATCTGGCCGATCGATATTCCTGCGCTTCTCAGGGCTGTGATTTCCTGATCAGCAGCCAATTTCGAAAATGTGTACAATACGGTGACCAGAACGGCCATTGGGATGGTCATAGCCAGAAGGAAGGGGATGGTCAGAGCAAAAAACTCAACGATCACAGTCCAGTGGAGACCCTTACCGACCAGGCTCTCGAATCTTTTTGCCACCTGGTTTAGCAACAGCAAACTGGTGAGGGCCGTGAGCGTAAACGCGAACGGGGCCACATGGAGTTTTACCAGGTACCTCGGAAGGATCCTCAAGTGATAGCAGTTCCCGGGACCGAAAATGGTCCGATAGGTTATTATTCTGGCCGTTCTTGGCTTCTATAAACTACCCCTGTGAGCCCTGTTTGGTCTATCCGGAGCGCCTAAAAAAGCGATTATTAGGTGCCCTTGTCGGCTTTTTGCTGGTCGGGGCAACGTCGGCTAGCGCCCAGCAAGCTGATTCGGTGCCCGGCCCTGGCGTGATTTTCCGTTTTCCTTCGAACATCAGGTTTAATCCGGTTCCTGAACTGGAGCCAGGGGGCCGCTGGGGACCGCGTGCATCTCCAGTGGTTCTGGCTCGGAATTGGGCCACGTCGACCCGTACGTTTATTGCAGAGGCAAGGACGACAATTGCGAATTCTCGACTACTTGCCAACCTGGGCCAGTTTGGAACCGCTGGAGGAGGGAGTGATCGCAGAACGTTTACTATCGCTGCTCCTCCAACTGGCGCAGGGAGAAACAGGCAGACTCCGTTGGGGGTTGTTGGGGACGTTGCCGAGCTTGGCATCCAGATGAGATCTCGCATCGAAATGCGTTTTGACCGCCTGAAGAACGAAAGGTGTACGGCTTTCGAGTTTTCCACAGTGTTCTCGGGCTGTGAGGCTGGTTTCCCGGCTCCCGCGCTTGATCAACAATTCCAGGGCGCTGCCGGGGGGATCGTGAGTCAGCGGGTGAACTTGAACGTTGACTTTGACACCGAACGTGAATTCGATGCCAACGATGATATTCGTGTCTGGTATCAAGGTCTCGACGACGAGATTCTCCGCCGGATCGAGGTCGGGAACGTGCGGTTCCAAACTCCGACTTCACGGTTCATCTCTTCGGGTGTAGGGGGCAATTCCTTCGGTTTCCAGGCTGAAGCGGAAGTCGGGCCTTTGAATTTTCGCACGATTCTGGCCCAACAAAAGGGGTCTTCAGTGCGAACCAGGACGTTTTCGGTTGGAGATGACGTAACACAGCCTGTCAGTCGTGAAATAAGGGATCTGGATTGGGAAGCTGGCCGGTTCTTCTCTGTGCTGGACCCCGACGATTTTCCTGGTTTTCCAGCCGTCGACCTTTTGGATCTTTCCGCGAGCAATATGGATCCTGAGTTCCGCTTGACGGGTGTCCGTATTTATAGGCTTCAGGCGCTTTCGGCACAGGGAAACGGCAACACAGAAACGGGTGAAATTGAGGCAGTGGCTCTTCGCGACGATAGTGAGCAGCGAATCGGTCCATTCAGGTGGGAGCTGTTGGTTGAAGGCCGAGATTACTTCATCGATCCGACCCTCACATGGTTCGCGTTGGCGAATCGAGTTTCAGCACGAGATTTCCTTGCGGTTTCCTACACAAACGTGCTGGGTGATACTGTCGGGACGTTCCCATCGAATGGAGGCGGGACGGATACTCTGCGGCTGATACACGAGCCCGAGCGTGGCGCAGAGGTACCGACCTTTTTTCACGAGCTACGGAATTTTTACCGCGTTGGAGGAAGCGACGTTGATCGCTCCACGGTCGACCTTCGAGTTGTTGTCAACGAATCCGATCGCCCTCTGGACGGTCAGGGAACCTATTTGTCTCGATTACGGATGGCCCAGGCGAACGACGAAAGTACGTTCGACAATATTAACCGGGTTTTCCCTCGTCTCCGAGACCCTAACGAGGGCGCTCCAATCACCGATGTATTCCTCGTTTATCCGCACCTCACTCCATTTGCGGATTCGACGTCGTTCGAAGAGCAGGAACGGAACGATTCCCTTTATTTAACCCCGACGTATTTGAGGGAAACGCAGGGGCCTCCCAGCACTCTGAGCATGCTGTTGGATTTCGATTCAAGGGGTGGAGGAAACAGATCCAACCTCGAGTTGGGTGCGTTCGGGATCCAACCGGGATCTGAGAAGATTTCGGTTGGAAACTCGCGCCTGGTCAGGGATGTGGATTATGAAATCGACTATGACGAAGGGGTGGTCACGTTCCGGAATCCCGATGCTCTTTTTCCGGGACCCTCCCAGGTACGGATCGATTTTGAGGAGGATCAACGATTTGATGCCGACGCCAAGTCATTGATAGGATTCGCGGCGACGTACGATCTTGGTTCTGTCGGGAGTATCAATGCCATCGGTTTGAACCAAAGCGAACGCACCCAATTGTTGCGGCCGCGATTGGGCTTTGAGCCGCAGTCTTCTTTCGTGGGGGGGCTTGGTGCCTCGTTGGATTTTCGGTTAGACGGTCTTACGAGGGCGCTTGACCGGCTTTCTATCTTCGAGACTCAGGCTCCGTCTCGCATCACGTTCAACGGTGAGCTGGCGATGTCGCGGCCGAATCCCAATCGAGGTGGGGTGGCGTTTGTCGAAGATTTCGAGGGCACGGGTGGCTCCAGTTTTTCTATCTTCCTCAACGAAAACCTTTTCCAGGTTGGCAGTCGCCCTTCGAGGGGTGATGGAATCGCGCCGCAGTACCTCAATGGTGGCGGTTTCACCGATATCGATGCGGTTCCTCTTCTCTGGCAAAATTTGACGCAAATTGGGTTTGACGCGCTTAGCTTTTCTCCCAGCGATATCGACTCAACAATTGTCACTGTGGGGGCAGCCCGCGAATCTGAGACTGTGCTCTGGATGACCCTGAAGCCCGACACTGTTGGAGGCGCGGGAGACCCCATTACGGGCGAGCCCAGATGGTTTCGCGACCACACGCCGGGTCCCAGGTGGAGGAGCATTACTCAACCACTGGGTGGATCCGGTTTGGGAATCGATATGTCTCGAGCTGAGTTCCTGGAGTTCTGGGTTCTGGAAAATGCGGAGCGCAGTGCCAAAGCCAGTGAAGCAATCCTGGTGTTTGACCTCGGTACCAATTTTGAGGACGCCGTGGCCCCGGCGCCGACTAGTTTTCGGGTTGTAGACGGCGATACCGTTTTTTCCGGGCTTCAGTTTTTGGGCACAGGAAGTCTCGACACTGAGCGGGATCAGATAACGAATACGTTTAACGCAGCTGTAGACGATGTTGGTATTCACGAAGATTTTCTCGCCACGATCACCAATGCCACCTCCGGCGAAGAAGTAACCGGTCTCGTTTTGTGCGAGACACCTCTGGCCGTGGGCATACCGGTTTTTCCTCGCGGCGACCTGGGGGTCGGGTGCTCCAGGGGCAACGGTTTAGAAGATACTGAGGATCTTGACGGAGACAATCGGCTCGATATCCTCGTTGGCCGTTCCCGAGAGAATCTTTTCCGTTATGTCTTTCCGATTGGCAGCGACCAACACTTTGTCCGGGAGGGCGGTTCGATCGACGATTCTCAGGGTCGTCCCCTGGTGTGGAGGCTGTATCGTATCCCGCTGAGGGCCGATTCGATACAGGTAGGCAGTCCAAACATACGCCAGATTCAATCGATGCGGATGACCATGGTGGTACCCGACCGAGGGCCTCAAGAGGAAGAGCTGTTTATTGCCCTCGCGCGAATGCAGTTTGTTGGAGCTCCCTGGATTAAACGAACTGGTTCGCCCATCGCAGATATCCATGGGCTGGATCCGTTACCGCACGGAGAAGTCATTGCGTCGATTGTTACTACGGAGAATGCTGGAGATCTTGGATACCAACCTCCGCCCGGGGTTTTCAACTCAGCCGCTCTCGCGGGGGCAGCGTTAGAGTTTGGTAGCCAACAAATAAACGAAACCTCGCTTCGATTGCTCGCAACGGATCTACGTCTGAATGAACGCGCGGAGGCCTTTGAGCGTTTTGTCGACAACACGAACAAGAGCTTCCTCAAGTACAATGTGCTCAGGGTCTGGGCCCGAGGCAGGGGGCCAGGGTGGGCGGAAGGAGATTTAGAGTTCTTTATCAAGGCGGGTCGCGACGAGGATAATTTTTACCTGTACCGTACGCCTGCAAGAACCGATACCTGGGAGCCGGAAGTTGTTGTCGACCTGAACAAATGGTTAGAGTTGCGGGCGGTAATAGAGAGCCGTTGGTTGAGGGGGGAAGACCCATCCGGTGCGGCCGAGTGCGGTGGAAGCGCCACGGCGTTCGTGGCATGTGATGGACCTTATCTGGTGCATGTACAAAATCCGGGAGTCGCTCCGCCGAACCTGGCCCGGGTGTCTGAGGTCGCGGTTGGCATGCTACGCGTTGCGGAAACTGTCGCTATTCCAGAAGCTGAGCTTTGGGTCGATGATATTCGCCTGGACGAGGTGGTGGATACGCCGGGATATGCGGCTGCCTTTGATGCTCGGTTTGCAGCAGCCGACATTGGTGATGTGACCTGGTCGCTAAGTCAGCGTGATGATCAGTTCCGTCAATTGAGTCAGGATCCGACTTACATTGGTGATCGCGTTTCGTCTATCGCCACTTCTTTAAGGGTGGACAAGTTTTTGCCCCGTTCATGGGGTCTGAACATTCCGCTTACCACTAATTTCGTCAACTCCTCGTCTGATCCCTTCTATCTCAACAGGTCCGATATCCTTGCTGACGGTATTGAGGGTTTGCGAGTGACCGAAAGCCAGAGTCGATTCTATCAGATATCGATCCGGCGCGAGCGCCGCGGGGAAACGTTTCTTGCCCGGAATTTCGTTGATCCGATCAGTGTGTTTGCGCAGGTCCAAAATGCTCAATCAACCCAGTCGTTGGCCGAGGCCGAAACGAACAACCGGCAAGCGACAGTTCGATATAACCGGACACCAGAAGCTACGACTGTGGCTGCGTTGCCAGGCTTTCTTCGAAGTCTAGTCAGCTCTCTGCCTGGCTTTATTCGAAACAGTGATTTGGGAAAAGGGTTGTTGCAATCCCGACTCCGGCTAAATCCTGTCCAGTATAGTGTGGCTTCGACCATGGTGGATAACCGCAGCTTACGCCGAAATTTTAGGGTGCCGGTCGCCCTCGCTGAAGACTCGACGGATCCGGGCTTTCGAAGCATCGTAAAGACCTGGTTGAACCAGGCTTCGGTAAATCTGAGACCGTTCAACACCACAGAGTTATCGGTAACCCAGTCTAGTATGCGAGATCTCCAGGACTACGGCGACTCGACAACGATCGGTCGCTTGCTTGATGGCGAAAAGCGGTCCTTCTTTGGTCGCAACGCCGGCTTCCAACGGTCTAACGTTTTGACTACGCAATTGAATGTTCAACCCGTCATCGCCGCGTGGGTTAACCCGAGGGTTACGATTAACAGCACGTACAATTTCAACAGAAACCCAAATATCAGAAATCCCGTTCGGGAGAACGGGGACTCTACCGGGGCTTTTCGACTTCCGGAAAGTGTTTCCAATTCACGCCGACAACAGTTTTCGACAACAGTAGACGTTCCCGCCCTCGCCAGAGGGATACTGGGGGATTCGAGCTTCGTGGCTTCGATGGTTCGAGGGATCAATGTTGCCAATTTGTCATATTTGGTGCAACGTCGTTCGGCGTTCGATCGTTTCCCGGCCGACGCTACGGCACGTTATCGCCTCGGGCTGGGTGGGTTGGACGAGTTTCTGCAGCAGGGGAGTGTCCTGGCCACGTCGGCCGCAGAAACAAAAGAGTGGTCTGCCGCTGCCGGTTCTCAGTTACCCCTGGGAGCCCGCGGAGATGTCACTTATCGCGAGGGCAACACACGCACTTTCTCGCTTCGAGGAGACGAGCATTCGGAGGTTGTTGAGAGGACGGTTGATTGGCCTGATGTGAATGTTAGCCTAACGCATAGTCCGGGGTCCGTTATTCGACATGCCATCACCAATATTTCGCTAATCAGTATGTACCGAAAATCGGAAACGGAAAGATCTCTGCCGCTCTCGGGGCAAGCTCCGTTAGACAGTACGGTGACGTCAAATCAGACCACTGAACGAACGACCTTTTCCCAAACATTGACGCTAACCTGGTCGCCGGGCATCACGACAACCGGGCGTTTCTCGCACTCCCTTTCAAACGCAGTTGCATCCGGCAGTCTTACTCGTGGTGTTCAGGACAGTTGGTCGGCAGGTATTTCGTTTAACCTTCGCCCACCTCGCTCGCTAATCCGTCTCAACAGTCCGTTAATAACTCGGATTGATTATTCCTCGTTTGTCTCGGACATATGTTTGCTGAGAACGGATCAGGATGAATGTTCCACGATATCAGACAACTCGAGGAAACTTCTGAGTGTTACGATGGACACCGGATTTTCCCCGACGGTTAGAGGAGGGGCGTCATTTGATTACTCAATTACCGAACAGCAGACGATCTCGTCCAAGTTGTCACAAATAACATTTACGATCTTTGCTGAAATTAACTTTATTGCAGGTCAGTTACGATGAAAAATTTTACATGGTTGCTTGGTTTGGTCACAGTTGCCTGCGGAGCTTCGGGCCCGGAGTTCCAGGAATTCGAGGGCGATGTGGCATATACGTACGTGGAACAACAGGTCGCGTTTGGTCCCCGAGTTCCTAATACAACCGGGCACGTCGCGGCGGGTGACTGGATCATTGAGCGGCTCAGAGCAACAGCCGATTCCGTTGAGACTCAGGAGTGGGTGCACGTTACCCTCGAAGGTGACAGCCTTCGAATGAGAAATATCATAGGTCGATTCCGCCCGGACGTGCCGAGCAGGATTCTCTACGTGGCTCACTGGGATACCCGCCCGAAGGCGGACAAAAGTCAAAATCTCGCTCAGCAGCAGATGCCCGTGCCGGGAGCGAACGATGGAGGTTCCGGTGTTGCGGTGTTGCTTGGCGTGGCGGACGCCTTGCGGGCCAACCCCTCCAATTTCGGAGTCGATCTGTTATTCGTTGACGGTGAGGATTACGGGGTCTTTGCCGAGGAGTCCGACGTTTTGATCGGATCGAAGTACTTCGCCGCCAACCTGCCGGAGGGCTATGCACCACTCTTTGGGGTTGTCTGGGATATGGTCGGCGACTTCAACCAGCGGTTTGAGAAAGAAGCCAATTCCGTCAATGGTGCTCCTGAGGTTGTGACCCGCGTTTGGGCCCGCGCCGACGACATTGGCTACGGTCGTGTTTTCCGCAACTCATTTGGGTTGGAGATTACTGACGACCACGTACCCCTTCTCGAGGCCGGCCTCAGGGTGATTGATGTGATTGACCTAGACTATCCTCACTGGCACACGACCGAAGACACTGTCGACAAGGTCTCCGCAGAAAGTCTTCAGGTGGTTGGGGATGTAGCCATGGCACTGCTGAGGTAGCGTCCTCGCGCACGAAAACCGTTGGTCGCTGCGAGTAATTGGTTGTCGGATTTCCGTGGCGTTGGTCAGTCTTCAAGATGTCCAGTGCTGATGACAGGCGGGCCATTTGGGTTCTAGCGTTCGTTGCGTTGCTTGGAGCGGTGGTCCGCGTCGTGGGTGGTGCGACCGATTCGCCCGGAGAAGTGGGCATCTCGGCCGCAAATGTTTCCCGTCCGCCACTGGATTCGATAGCCGTTCAGGGTGTCCGTTTGGCCCGTCCCCTTGGCCCCGGCGAGAGAATTGACCTCGACCGGTCTCCGGCACGTGAAATTGCCCGACTGCCAGGTATTGGACCCGGCTTGGCCTCGCGGATCGTTTCGTTTCGGGACTCCAGTGGCCCGTTCGGGTCGTTGGAGTCATTTGATCGGGTGCCTGGAATTGGTCCTCGGATATTATCTGACGTCAGGAACAAGGTCACTTTCAGCCATCGGCGGACTACAATTCGACAAACTCAGATTGAGGATCGAATCCGGGTCAATACGGCAACGGTCGAGCAATTGGCTACATTACCGGGAATAGGCCCCTCAAAGGCCCGGGCGATAATTGAGCACATACGAAGGAACGGGAGGTTTCGTTCGGTAGACGAGTTGACCGGGGTTTCCGGTATTGGTCCGGCGACCGTGAATAGGCTCAAAAGTCGGGTCGTTATCCCTTGACACACCTTAGTGTGCCCGTAGCTTAACAGACTATTGGTGTGTTACATCTCTCCGGCGATTTTCCCGAGTATTTATGGCGACAGCGGCAAAAACTGCACCGAGGTTAGGCGACCTTTTGGTCAAAGAAGGGTTGATTTCCCCTGATCAACTCAACGAAGCCCTGTCCGAAGGTCGATCCACCGGTATGCGACTGGGCTATTGCCTGGTCAAAATGGGCATGGTGCAGGAAGTTGAGATCACCAAAATGCTGGCCCGCCAGTTTCGTCTCCCCGCTGTTGATTTGAGTCGCTTCGAAGTCAATGAAGCTATACTGAAGCTGGTTCCTTCCGACGTAGCAGTGAAGCACCATGTGCTACCCCTGAAACGTGAAGGCAGGACTCTCACCGTGGCCATGGCGGACCCCAAGGACGGCGCCACGATTGACGACCTCAAGTTTATTACGCGCTATGACATTTTTCCTGTCATTGCGGGTGACTACACCCTGAAGAACCAGATCGAGAAATACTACGAACAGACTGAAGCCCAACTTGAGAACATCCTCAAGGACATCGAAGAAGAAGATGTTGAAGTAGTTGAGGATGCGGATGACGATGATCAGGGTGCAGGTGACCTGGCAGATGATGCTCCCGTAGTAAAACTGATCAACGGGATTTTGACGGACGCGGTGAAGCGAGGCGTAAGTGATATCCACATCGAGCCATTCGAACACGAGTATCGGGTTCGTTACCGCCTGGATGGCGCGCTCATGGAAGTCATGCAGCCGCCAGTGAAATTGAAGGCGGCGATAACCTCTCGCGTAAAAATTATGTCGAGTCTGAATATCGCCGAACGTCGAGTGCCGCAGGATGGTCGAATCAAACTGAAAATGGGCAAGAAGGTCATCGACTTTCGTGTTTCGACCCTGCCTGTGATTTTTGGCGAAAAAATCGTCATGCGAATTCTCGACAAAGGGAACCTCACACTTGACTTGAAGACGTTCGGGTTTGCTCCGAAGGCTGAGAAAGATCTGTTGCGTGCCATCGCCAACCCGTTCGGCATGTGTCTCGTAACGGGACCGACAGGGTCCGGTAAAACTACGACGCTCTATTCGTGTCTGTCGCAGGTGAACAACATTGATGTGAATATCATGACTGCCGAGGACCCGGTTGAGTACAATATTCACGGTATCAATCAGGTGCTGGTGCGCAACGAAGTGGGGATGACGTTTGCTGCTGCTCTGAAAGCGTTCCTGCGCCAGGACCCCAATATCATCATGGTTGGGGAGATCCGGGACATTGAGACTGGTGGTATCGCGATTAAGGCTGCGCTTACCGGTCACATGGTGTTGTCTACCCTGCACACAAACGACGCTCCGTCGACAATCACTCGTATGATCGATATGGGGATTGAACCATTCAACGTATCGAGTGCGGTAAACATTATTGTCGCGCAGCGGTTGATCAGGCGCATCTGCAAGAGTTGCAAGGTTGAGCGGACATATGAGGACGACGAGTTGTTGGCTGCCGGCTTAGATCTCGAAGAAGCCAGGAAAATGAAGTTCTATAAGGGTGAGGGGTGTGATGAATGTGGCAACTCAGGTTACAAAGGCCGCGCCGGTTTATACGAAGTTATGGATATTAGTCCCAAGATACGCCAGATGATTCTGCGGGGCGCCTCGACTGATGAGTTGAGCGAACTCGCCGTTGAGGAAGGGATGCTGACGCTGAGAATGGACGGACTAAACAAGGTTAACGATGGAATAACTTCTCTCGAGGAAGTTGCCAAGGAGACTGCAGAGTAAGTATGGGGCAAACAGCTCAAACGGCTACTAAACCGACACCCACCCAACCGCCCAATCTCCGGAAACTTCTGGAAGAAATGGTTCAGAAGGGTGCCTCAGATCTCCACATTACGGCCGGGGAACGCCCCAAGCTTAGGGTTGATGGAGATATTGCGAACTCCAACGAGGCGCATGTTCTAAACCCAAAGGAAACGCTGCTGATGGCGTATTCCGTGCTTAACGATTCCCAAAAGAAAAGATTTGAACAAGAAGACGAGCTCGATTTTTCTTTCGGTATTGCCAACCTGGCCCGTTTTCGCGGCAACTGTTTTAAGCAAAAGGGTTGTCTGTCCATGGTGGTGCGGCAAATTCCCGCCAAGATCGCGACCTTTGAGGAATTGGGGCTGCCACCGATACTTGGTGAATTATCCGACCGGCCGCGTGGTCTTGTGTTGGTCACGGGGCCTACTGGGTCGGGTAAATCAACCACTCTTGCAGCGATGATCGACCGGATCAACAAAAACCGAAAAGGTCATATCATCACGATTGAAGATCCGATTGAGTTCGTACACAAGCATCAGAATTGTATCGTTAACCAAAGAGAGATCGGGAGCGATACTCAGTCCTTTCAGGCGGCGCTGAAATATTGCCTTCGCCAGGATCCCGACGTCGTTCTTATTGGTGAGTTGCGAGACAGAGAAACGATTTCAGCCGCGCTGACAATCGCCGAAACCGGTCACCTTGCGTTTGCGACACTTCATACCAATTCTTGCGCCGAGACTATCAACCGTGTTATCGACGTATTCCCCGCAGACCAGCAGGCCCAGATCCGGGCGCAATTGGCCTTCGTACTTGAGGGTGTTGTCACCCAGGTTCTTTTACCAAAAGCTGGTGGTAAAGGGCGGGTGATGGCCAGCGAAATAATGGTTGGTACCGGAGCCATTCGCGCCTTGATTCGAGAAGACAAGGTGCACCAGATAATGTCGGCGATTCAGGCTGGTAAAAAATACGGGATGCACGCTCTGGCGGACTCACTTTACCAGCATTATATGGCCCGTGAGGTTACACTCGAAGAATGCCTCAGGGTTGCGGCCGACCAAAACGAATTCCTGCGTATGGTAGGCGAACCCATACCAGGCGAGAAATAACGGAGAGAATCCATGCCGGTTTTTGAATACACGGCCCGTACGGCTGACGGGCACGAAGTAACTGAAAAGATCGACCTCAAAACTAAAGAGGACGTTGCTGCGCACCTTCGGCAGAAAAAAATGACCCTGATTAGAGTTCGCGAAGGGAAAAAGGCCAAAACGGGGGGAAAAGTCCCGACGCGAGATGTCGTGATCTTCACCCGGCAGTTCGCGACGATGATCAACGCCGGTTTGCCACTGGTTCAGGCGCTCGACATTCTGGCCAAGCAGACAGAGAATCCGGTTCTGGCGGAGGTTACCAAGGCAGTTGTGTTTGACGTCGAGAGTGGCAACACGCTCGCGGACGCTCTGGCCAAACACCCTAAAACTTTCACGGACCTCTTTGTAAACATGGTTGCAGCCGGTGAGGCTGGTGGTATACTCGATACCATTCTCCTCCGACTGTCGAGTTTCCTGGAAAAGAATGACGCTATCGTTCGGAAGGTAAAGGGGGCGATGATTTACCCGGCTGTGATCTTTACGGTCGCGGGAATCGCGGTGGTTATCCTGCTGCTGTTTGTTATTCCGATTTTCCAGCAGATGTTTGCTGCAGTAGATATGCAATTGCCGCTCCCGACGCGAATCGTGATTTTCATGTCGGAAAACCTCCAGCGCTATTGGTGGCTGCTTGGAGCTTCGATCGGCGCGTCGATTTACCTCATCAAGTACTCGTACGGACTGCCCAACGGGCAGTTGTTCTGGGATAAGTTCATGCTTCGAATGCCAGTGCTTGGCGATCTTCTCTTGAAGTCCGCTGTGTCCCGGTTCACACGGACGCTGGGTACGTTGATTTCATCCGGCGTTTCGATTCTTGACGGTCTTGAGATCACAGCCCGGACCTCCGGAAACCGCGTTATTCATGATGCTGTCATGGAGTCCCGGGGATCTATCGCTGGTGGCGAGACCATTTCGGCTCCGCTGCAACGCTCAGCGGTTTTCCCTCCGATGGTGACCTCCATGATTGCGGTGGGTGAAGCAACTGGTGGGCTTGATGATATGCTTGGGAAAATTGCAGACTTCTATGACGACGAGGTCGACAATGCCGTTGGAGCGCTTCTCTCGGTAATGGAACCGATAATGATCGTGATCCTCGGTGGGGTCGTCGGTGGAATGATCGTTGCTATGTACCTGCCCATCTTCGACATGATGAACGCCGTGCAGTAGCCGAGGAATAGACCGAAAAACACCATAAAATGGGGTTCCGGTTTTAATCCGGGACCCCATTTTTTTGCTCGGGCTCATAGAAACCTATAGTTTGTTGCCTTACGAGGTAGTGCATTTTGCAAAAATCGTTGGGAAAAATCGCTATATGACTAACCTGTTGTCCGAATTCCCACACAAATCAGGGCGCCGGGGAATCCACGGTTCCATGCCGCAATCTGGGACAATCGTACGCTGGATGTATGTCGGACGAGTTTCGGTCGCGATCAGCATTTTCCTGGCAGCATCATTTTTCTTCCAGGAGATCGAGCCTGCGGTTCTGCTCTCGGTTTCTGCCCTTGCGGTTGCGTCGCTGTTGGTGACCGGGGTTTCGGTATGGCTGACTGAGGTGCGGCAGGCTGAATTGGGGGACACATTCCTCTACCTCCAGATCGTTTTCGACTTGCTGCTGGTGACCGTTGTTGTGCGGGTGACG
This sequence comes from Gemmatimonadota bacterium, assembly GCA_029262195.1. Taxonomy (GTDB): domain Bacteria; phylum Gemmatimonadota; class Gemmatimonadetes; order Gemmatimonadales; family GWC2-71-9; genus B16T1B5. The sequence goes on from JAJCZX010000034.1 coordinate 23,793, forward strand.
GATGGGATTAACAGTGACTTTGCTTCTCTGTACATCCTTGTGATCGTGGTAGCGTCGCTTCTTCTTCCCATTGCTTCGAGTCTCCTGGTCACGATTCTCGCGGGGATTCTTTATTTTGCGGTAATTTTTTGGTTCAACCAGCCGCAACTGTCTGCGGCTCTGGGATTTCAACTGTCGGTTTTTGCTACCGTGGCGCTGGCCAGCTCCTGGATTGCCAGACGGGCAAGGGTGGCCGCGGATCAGAAGGTGGTGCTCGAACAAGAGGTAAAACGCCTAAGGCTGGAGGCGGGTGACATCTTGAGCAACCTTCGGTCCGGAATCGTTTCGGTCGATTCTGAAGGCTATCTGGTGTTCGCGAACCAGGCCGCTGAAAAACTCCTCGGGTTTGATGCCGCAGTGGCGATTGGCAAGGAATCTGACGAAGTCTTCAAGGGCCGGGCCCCCGGGCTTGGTGCGGTAATCCGAGGGACCCAGGAGGTGGGTGTCGGGGTGCAGCGGTTTGAAACAGAGATTGTTGTGGATTCCGGTACCTTTCCAATTGGCGTGACAACTACGGTTCTGGACCTTCCGGAACAACAGGGACGTTCGGTCACAGCTATCTTCTCGGATATTTCTGATCAGACGCGCCTTGAGGCGCTCAAACTGCGAAACGAGCGCCTTGAGGCTGTTGCCGAGTTATCTGCCTCGTTGGCGCATGAGATCAAAAACCCGTTGGCTTCGATCCGTTCGTCTGTGGAGCAGCTTGGAGGGTCGATGCAGGCCGGGGAGGATGAACGATTCCTGTCCCAGTTGGTGGTACGGGAAACTGACCGACTCAGTGGCCTCCTCACGGAGTTTCTGGATTTTTCACGCGTGCGGGTAACCAAGAGTACACGCCTGAGGTTGGATGTGCTGGCTAACTCAGTGGCGGCAATGCTGCGCGCACATCCCGATTGCGCAAGCGGGTCGGAGATAGTTGTGGAGGCAGAAGAGGTTGCACTGGATGGCGATGAGGATCTACTCCACCGCGTTCTTTTCAATTTGATCCTCAACGCCCTCCAGGCTGCGGTTGATACTGCCCGGATTGTGGTCGAAGTGAGAGAGGCAAATGCGTCCGAGGTTCCGGCGGGCGTTGGTATCGACTGCCCGGTGCTCCTTCGCGTGAGCGACAACGGCCCCGGCGTTCCGCACGAGTTGTTGACCAAGCTTTTCGAACCCTTTGTTAGTGGACGAGTGGGAGGGAGCGGACTCGGTTTGGCAATCGTGCAAAGAGCCGTTGAGGCTCACAACGGTGTCGTGTTAGTTGAATCAACTCCGCAGGCAGGTACGACTTTCCTTATTTTCCTGCCCTGCGATGACAGGTCGGAGGTAGTGCGTGAATCAACCTAGTATTCTGGTCATTGACGACGAATCGGGAATTTTGGATTCCCTGCGGATTCTTTTGAAGAATTCCGGTTTCACTGTTGAGACGGCGCAGGGGGGTGCGGCAGGGCTTGAAGCGCTGAAAAACGTGTTGCCCGATATCGTGCTTACAGACATAAGGATGCCGCAGGTAACGGGTATTGATGTTCTCGAGGCCGCTCGCGCTCAAGACTCTGACATGCCGGTTATTCTAATGACCGCTCAGGCTTCGCTTCAAACTGCCATCAACTCCGTAAATCACGGTGCTTTCTATTATGTCCAAAAGCCTTTTTCTAACGACGAAATGGTGGCCATCTGTAAACGGGCTTCGGAATACCGCCAGTTAAGGTCTGAAAACAAACAACTCAAGAAGGACATTCGCGGGTCAGAGTTACCCAACACGATTAAACCTATTGGCGACTCTAAACCGTTTCGCTCGATCATGAAACTGGCCGAGCAGGTTGCCCCTACGGATTCAACCGTGCTTATCCAGGGTGAGAGTGGAACCGGTAAAGAGGTGATTGCCAAGTACGTTCACGCCCTTTCCGAGCGGGCTGATGGCCCCTTCTTCCCTGTGAACTGCGGGGCCCTCCCCGAGGGTCTCCTTGAATCTGAATTGTTCGGTCATATGAAAGGATCTTTCACCGGCGCGGTGAGAGACAAGCAAGGCCTGTTCGCCGCGGCACGAGGTGGTACCATTTTCCTCGACGAAATTGGCGAAACCACTCCCGCTATACAGGTGAAGCTACTGCGCGTTTTGCAGGAGAGAGAAGTGTTACCAGTTGGTGGGACAGAGGCGATCCCGGTGGATGTGCGGGTAATTGCCGCCACCAACCGCGACCTGGAAGAAGGGATCAAAGCAGGTTCCTTCCGGTCTGATCTTTACTATCGGCTCAACGTTATTCCGATTCAACTTCCCGCGCTTCGGGATCGGTCCGAGGATATTTCGCTGTTGGTAGATTCGACGCTGGCAAGAATAGCTGACCAAAAGGGCGTTGAGCCCAAAGTGTTGGATGAAGAAGCTTCGGCGATCGTGCAGTCGTACAGGTGGCCGGGGAACGTTCGCGAGTTAGAGAACGCTCTTGAACACGCGATTGTGGTGGGCAAAGGTAAGCAGATTGATGCTGCCTCTCTACCAGAACGGGTCAAGGAGCGGGATGTAGAACCATTGGTTTCTGAAAAACCGCACGAAAACCCCACGCTAGAAGCGGTCGAGCGAGCCTACATCCAATGGGTTCTAGACTCACAGGCCGGAAACAAAACGAAAGCCGCTGAGGCGCTGGGCATCGATCCTTCCACCCTCTACAGGAAGTTGTCTCGATATGCAGACGATGACTGATTCCAAATCGGTCATGAGACCTGAGGTTGATGTTGTCGGTGCGGAAACCCTCGAAAGGTTGGGTGCGGCAACGGCCTTCAATCGTTGGATGTTCGAGCGACTGGCGCCCTGGATCGGGCCCTCAGTTTTGGAGGTTGGGGCGGGTGTTGGCAATCTCTCTCAATTTCTAGAAGGCAGGAAACGTGTGGTCCTGTCTGATATGGACCCCGTTTATTTGCAAAAACTAAGAGATCGTTTTGGATCGAACGACCATATTGATTTTCGCACACTGGCTCTACCGGATGCAACACAAACCGATAACGGCGAGAGGTTCAGTTCGATCGTTTGCCTCAACGTTGTGGAACATGTAGAAGATGATGTTTCGTCTCTTCGGGAAATGGGAAAGTTGTTGGAAAAAAGTGGCCGTCTCATTATTCTGGTCCCGGCGTTTCCGTTCCTTTACGGAACTCTTGATACAGCACTGGGACACTACCGCCGATATACAAAGGGATCTTTGAATGCTGCCTTCTCGAGCGCCGGGTTGAAGGTGAGGCACATGGAGTACTTCAACCTGGCGGCGATGCCGGGCTGGTGGTTTACCGGGCAAGTGCTCAAGAAAGAGTTGATTCCCGCAGCTTCGTTGAATGTTTTTGAGCGGATGATACCCCTATTCAGGTTGGAGAAATTCATGCCGTGGCGAATAGGTCAATCCCTGATAGCAGTGGCCGAGGTGGACGAATGAGGGAGTTCCCGGACAACTGGAACGAAATCACTCTGTCGGTTGTCGTGCCGGTGTACAATGAGGAGACTACTCTCGACGACATCGTCGGGCAGCTTCACGAGGTGCCACTCCACCTGGAAATTATTGCGGTTAACGATTGTTCCGCCGACCGCTCAGGCGAGATACTCGACGAACTCCTTGCTGCCAAACGCATTGATCACGTCATCCACCAACCACGAAATATGGGCAAAGGAGCCGCCGTCCGGGCGGGGATCAAGGCGGCCAACGGCCATGTCATCGTGATTCAAGATGCTGATCTTGAGTATGATCCGTTGGAATTGCCTAAACTCATGGAGCCCATCGTGGCGGGCAAAGCCGACGCAACGTTCGGTTCACGATTTCAAGGAGGACCCAGGAGAGTCCTTTACTTCTGGCATTCCCTGGGGAACAGGTTTTTGACGCTGTTGTCCAATATGCTCACCGATCTCAATCTCACGGACATGGAAACTTGTTACAAGATGGTCAGGGCCGACGTCCTGCAGCCGATTACGTTTGTTTCCAATCGATTCGGATTTGAGGTCGAGATCACTGCCAAGTTGGCGCGAAGGCAGGTCCGTATCTGGGAGATTCCTATTAGTTACAGCGGACGCACATACGAACAGGGTAAGAAAATTGGTTGGAAGGATGGGATGGCTGCGATTTGGCATCTTGTGCGTTTCAATATTCTTTCCCGCGGATAGGCGCCCGTGAAACGTAACGTTAGTGACCGGGCCATCGCCTTTGTAGGAACGGCGCTGGTTGCCGTTACGGTATTGCCGTTGACTCGCTGGGCAGGGGCCTTCGACACCGGTTCCCCGTGGAGTAACTATCTGTCATCCTGGGTGGTCGGGGCGATACGAATTGTTAGCAATGTATCCTGGCTATCCGACCTGGCGACTTGCTTCGCCGAAAGGCTTACCCGACTCCTTGCCCCGCCTGGAGCTGATTGATGCCGGTAATTAGCCTTCCCGAGAGCCACGGGCGGAGTTTTGGATTTCTGCGAGGAATTTCTCGACCTCTCCCTCCTATTGTCGTGCCGCTTCTTCTGGCCTTCGGTACTTTCGCTCCGTCATTTGCCAATGAGTTCGTCTACGATGACCAGTATATAATCGTTGAAAATGAAGCTCTCCATTCTCTGCAAAACTTCGCCGAAATTATCACCGGGAGTTGGTGGCCTGACGCGCTGTATCGTCCTTTTACGCAACTGACGTTTGCGTTTGATTGGGCCATCGGGCAGGGAAGCCCGGTTGTTTTTCACTTCATGAACGTGGCCTTTCATGTCTTTTGCACGCTACTGGTATTCCGGTTAGCGCGTCGAATGCTGCCAGTTGCCTCAGCTATAGTTGCTTCAAGTCTGTTTGCTGTGCATCCGGTGCATGTCGAGGCCGTTGCCAACGTCGTAGGTCGAGCCGAAGTGTTGGCGACCTTTTTTGTTCTCGGAGCTGCGCTGCTTTACCTGGCAGACGGAGATCTCGCTTCGAGGGGGATAAATTCCGGTCGCCGCTGGGCCACCTCGGTTGGCGTCATGGCGTTCTCTGTGCTCGCGTATGCGTCCAAAGAAAGCGCGCTTGCCCTCCCGGGGATTCTACTAATTCTGGATTGGCTGGTTGCCCGGCAAAACGACCGGCCGTTCGAGGACGTTTTACGGCAACACTGGGTCCTTCTTCTGGGCACACTTGTTTTGGGGCTCGAGTGGCTGGTTGTGCGCGCTAACGTTCTTGGCGATCTGGCTGGAGACCATCCCGGTCCGGGCGTTTTCGGAGAAGATTTTTTCGGGCGCTTCACGGCGATGTCTCCCGTTGTTTTGGAGTGGGTGCGCCTTCTGGTGTTTCCCTTCCACCTGTCCGCGGACTATTCTCCCGCTTACCTGCCTGGAGGGTGGAATTGGAGGGGAATTGTCGGATTACTCGTCGTGATCGGTCTGATTGTTGTGGCCGTTCGCAATCGACGCAGCCGCCCAATAGTTACGTTTGCTCTGGCCTGGCTTGGTGGCTCGCTTCTTATCGTTTCCAATCTCATCGTACCGTCAGGAGTTCTTCTCGCCGAGCGTTCTCTTTATTTGCCGTCTGTTGGTTTCTGCTTGCTGCTGGGTTTCTTGGTATCGAAGGGGGGCGTTCAGAGGAACTTGCTGGTGGGGATTGTTTCGGTCGTTGTCGGACTGGGAGTCGCTCGTTCGATCGAGCGGGTTTCCGTGTGGAAAAACCCCACCACTTTCTTCCCGCGGTTGGTGGTCGATGCCCGGGGGTCTTTCAGGAGTTACTGGGTTGCCGGTGCAATTGCTTATCAACAGGGCGATCGGGAAACCGGCGAGCAACTGATGAGGGCGGCGATTGATGTCTATCCGATTTTTCCGAATGTATGGAACAGCCTGGCGACGGAGTTCGAGAGCGAAGAACGGTGGTCCGAGGCGGGAGATTTTTTCCTCGCCGCATACAGGATTGATCGGACCCGATTAAACGATGCAGTAAGCGCCATGTCCAACTACATCAGGGGAGAACGTTACGACCGTGCAGTTTCAGTTGCCCGAACGGCCCTGGCCGACGGGAGCTCTGATTACAGGCTGTTGGTATTACTGGCGGACGTGGCATTGGCCAGGGAGGAACCATTGCGGGCCATGACCTATCGCAGGCAGGTGGCTTTTCGGCTTTCGGATGTCTGGCAGTACTGGTACCTGACCGCAGAGGCGGCGGTCCTGGCGGACTACTGCCCGGAGGCCTCCAGATCGCTGGAGCGGGTGGAAGCCTTAAACCCGGGCTTCACCGACGAGTTGGATGTCGTGGTGCGTTATGCGACGATGAGCTGCGAGTGAGCAGGATACCGTTTCGGCCGAGCAACTGGTCTCTCGTGGTTGGAATGTTCGTTTTCATCGTGGCTTTGTGGGCCCAGTCAGACGCGTTGGTGGGAGCATTCTACGATGACGGCATCTACCTGGTCCTTGCCAGAGCCCTGGCAGGTGGTGAGGGCTATGTTTATTCACACCTTCCTGGTACGCCTCAGGCGGTACATTATCCCCCGTTCTATCCTTTTGTGATCAGCCTCCTGTGGCGCATCTGGCCGCAATTTCCCAACAACCTTTCTCTGTTCCAACTCTTTGATTCCATGGCCCTGGCCGGGGCGGCAATTGTGATAGCCAACCAGATTCGGAAGTGGGCAACTCCTCACTGGATCAAGTCAGTGGCAATAGTGACGTCTTTCTCAGCTTTTCCTTTGCTTACACTGGTGGCGGTCCGGTTCTCGGAGCCCCTCTTCCTTTTGCTTTTAGCAGCTGCGGTTAGTCTGGCTGACGGCGAAGAAATCTCTTTGCGTAACGCGGCTCTGGCGGGGCTTCTGGCCGGTTTTGCCATCCTGACGCGGAGTGTTGGACTGGCGGCGCTTGTGGGGATATCGATCTCCTACCTCCTTCGTCGTGACGTTCGTTCGGCTGCGGTCGCGACCGTTTCTGGACTGATAATTGTGGCGCCATGGTTGGTGCACGTCCGAAAGTACTCTGCGGCAATCGATAGCCGGTTGGCCACGGTCTACGGTAGCTATGGGGACGTTGTCAATGGTGCCGGCATCGGATCTGTGATCTCCGGAGCCGATCTCAGGGTTTTCGGACCAGCGGCGCGGTTGTTGATTCCTTCGCTTCCAGGGGTCCTCTGGTGGCTGGTGGCGTGTACTGTGGCAGGTGTCTCGGTTTACGGCGCCTTCAAATTGTGGCCGCGTGCTCGAGCCCTTGTGTTAACTCTTGCCCTATACTCGACCGTCGTCACTGTGTGGCCGTACGCGCCTGATCGGTTTGTGTGGGTTTTGCTGCCGTGGTGGTTTCTGTGCCTGGGGGCTGGCTTACACCACCTCTACCAGTTTCGCGGAGCATTGAGGTGGATTGCGATCGCAGTGGCCGCAATCGTGATTGTCGGCTTTGTCCCTCGGGAAGTTAATGCCTTGAAAGGTCACCGGTTCACCCGGACCGCAGAGGCGATCAGCGCCCCCTTCGGCCTCTTGATCCCTTCAGTGGTTCAGGAGTTGCCGACCGACGCGGTAATCGCGTCAGGCGACGAGGCTCTGGTTTTCCTGTACACCGGAAGGCAAGCGGTACCCGCTTCGCTCGTTCGTTTTGAACGATCTGAATTGTTGCCGTTTTCTGCGGCTGAAACGTTGAGATTTTATTGTGAAAACACAGTGACCCACCTTTTTAAGTCGGCTGAAGGCGATCCTGTGATAGACCTCGTTGACCATTGGGAATCGAATTTCCCCGGGGTGTTGACGCAACTTTTTGCGGTTCGGTCCGGTCCAGCCTTGTACGAGGTCCACTGCCCGTGATTTCCAGGAAGCTGGCTGTAGCCATTCCGTTTGCGGTTGCCGTCCTCGTCTTTAGTAATTCCGTTTTGAACCGGTGGGCGTTGGATGACCATGCTTTGATCGCCAACAACCCCGCTGCGCACTCGATTCAGGGCGCGTTGGACGGCTTCTTCGAACCATACTGGCCTCCTGACGAAAACGGACACTCTGCCGGTCTGTATCGACCCCTGGCGACCCTCTCGTACGCCGTCGAGTGGACGTTCTCGGGTGGAAGCCCGGCGGTATCGCATATCTCAAACGTATTTCTACACGCTTTTGCCACCGGGCTGGTTGTTCTGGTAGCCCTGGCCTGGCTTTCTCCACTTGGGGCAATGGTTGCTGGGCTGGTGTTCGCGGTTCATCCTGTCCACACAGAGGCGGTCGCCAATGTCATCGGCCGCGCCGAAGTGATGTCTGCAATAGGGTTGCTGGTTGCCGTTGTGGCCGCGAGGCGATACAGGCGGACTGCGAGCGACGAAAGAGCATGGCACTGGGCGCTGGTTACTCTCGGTGCCGTGATTTTTGCGCAGCTCTCAAAGGAAAACGGAGTGGTCGCTATTGCGATAATTGCTCTGGATCACCTGGTGGATCGCCGGCCCGTACTGCGGCCGACGTTTCAGCTGTATTGGCTTGTGGCAGCACTTACTCTGTCCTGGCTCTACATATGGGCTTCGATTGCTGGCGGTGCTGTCGACCTGACGGTAGCTCCCGGAATTAGGTGGCTGAGTTTCCCGGAGCGCCTGGCCACAGCTTTGCCGGTCCAGCTGGAAGTTGTCCGCCTCCTGGTCTGGCCGATGAATCTCGCTGCCAGCTATGATCCGCAACTCATCCCCCAGCGAACTGAATTTGGTCTGCTGGCCGTCGCCGGGGCCATTGTCGCAGCTTCGATAGTTCTTCTCGGAGTCGCATTGATCCGAAAAGCTCCCGCGATCGCCTTCGGATTGATCGCCGCAGTTATCTCGTACGCCCCGACCTCCAATCTGGTTTTTTCGGCTGGCCTGATGCTCGGGGAACGAACTCTCTATTTCAGTTCGATAGCACCCGTACTTGTCGTCGGATGGTTGGCAAGCAATGCCAGGAGTGATCTAAGGAGGCCTTTGTTTGCCAGTGTGGCTCTCATCCTGATGGTGTTTGGAGTACGGACGGTTTTAAGAAACCCGTTCTGGGTCGACATGCGTAGCGTTATTACGAACGATTTGCTGGAGCATCCCGAGGGTTTTCGCACACAATTTCGAATAGGAGAAGCTTTTGAGGCAATTGGAGATTCCAATCAAGCACTCTCGTACTATCTGACGGCTGTCGAACTGTTTGATCGCGATCCGTTTGCATCCAAACAACTAGTGGATCTCGCGTTGGCCATGGGCAGGGAGAACCTGGCGTTAAGCGAGAGTGGTCGCGCTTTCGGAATCGCTCCGTTTCATGCCGATATCGTGGCACTTCATGCACGCACTCTGGTGGCTACCGGTCGCCGGGATTCTGCGATCGCCATTGTTCGAGAGGCGTTCGATAACGACGCCACTTCGACAACGGCCCGGATTTACAATGAGGTGGCGGTTACTGCATCGAGCCCGGATTGGGCCGTCAGGTTCTCTCAGGCCCGGTTTTCGTGGCTTTCTGGTCGCCCTTTAGAAGCAACCTCTCAACTGTTCGAATTGGTGGACATCGAGGTGTCTCAGGGCGAAAGCGAGTATTTTTGCTGGGAATTTGGGAAAACTCGGGGGATCATGGAGGCAATCGCCTCAAACAGATTAAGAGAACTGGAATTGCTAGCTGGCGCTCATGGGTGCGATGCCTGATGCATTTCGCCTAATCCGTCTTGCGACATCCGCCCGAATTTGCATTTTGACAGGACACAGTGGTTGCCTGGGTTTTGAAACAACTACAGGTGACATGCGTTAAATTCTTGTAACGTAATGATTTACGTATGCGGTGTCCGAGCGGGCACGGGGTTTGCAAAAGCCCTACCCGCAAATTGTTAGACTGGGCTAGGAGCCCGGAGTTTTCACACCGCATTAGGGAGACACTATGTTGGATCGCAAGGGTTTTACACTGATTGAGTTGCTTATCGTGGTTGTGATTATCGGTATTCTGGCCGCTATCGCAATTCCGAAATTCTCGAACACGCGTGAGAAAGCGTATATCGCTTCTATGAAGTCAGATCTTCGTAATCTCGCCACGGCGCAAGAGTCCTACTTCGCCGACAACGTTACGTACACCAGCAGTCTTACCGCTATTGGAGCCGGTGAGTCGCAGGGTGTCAGCATCACCATCGCTAACGTTGGTGGTACCGGTTGGAGTGCCACTGGTGCTCATAACGCCACCACCAAAACGTGTGCGATTTACTTCGGTACGTCCGCCGTTGCTCCGGCCGACACTGAAGGTGAGGTGAAGTGCACGACCTAAGGGTCTAGCACTTTCCGGAAACAACCGAGGGCGGCGGTGGTTATCGCCGCCCTCATGTTTTCCTTCTCGAACCGACACTCGTCCAAATATTCTGGGGGTGACCATGACCGACCGACGAAGCGGTTTCACTCTAATAGAACTTCTGATCGTTGTTGTTATTATCGGAATTCTGGCAGCGATTGCTATTCCCAAATTCTCCAACACCCGGGAAAAAGCATACATCGCCTCGATGAAATCAGATCTGCGCAATCTGGTTATGGCCCAGGAAAATTACCACGCCACCTACACTACTTTCACCACGTCGATGACCGCCATGGATGCGACATCGTCCCAGGGAGTCACGGTTTCCCTGCAGAACGTATCCGGGACGGGGTGGGCTGGTACCGCCTCCCACAATGCCACGACGAAATCGTGCGCAGTCTACGTCGGAGGGGCCCCTGTGACTGCCCCGGCCACCGAGTCCGCCATAGTTACCTGCGACTAATCGGCACCGATCTAAAGCCCTCCATCGTTTTTTCTGAACGCAACTGCGTTTGCCTGGTTATCGGTTAGAACAATATTCACATAAAATGGCGATTCCTTTAATGGAGTCACCATGTTCCGCCTCTCGAAATCTGCCGGTTTTTCACTGGCCGAAATCATCACCGTTCTGGCTGTCTTTTCGGTCCTCTCCGCCTCGGCGCTCAGGATCGTCGTGAGGGTAGGGCGTTCCTACCGGGAACAGGTCGAGCGTTTGGCTATCAACCGTGATCTACGGGTCGGGATTACGATCGTGACGCGCGAGTTGATGAATTTGAGTGCCTCCGATCCCGCTGGCTCAGATATTTTGTCACTTTCTAGAAGCGACCTGGTCTACAATTCTATGCGGGTTTTGGCTCATTTGTGTCGCCCGGCAGATGCTGGAGATGTTGAGTTGGTTGTAGCTCGGGATTCGGTCTTCGGCTATCGGAGTTTTGACCCAAACACCGATTCGCTACTGTTGCACGCGGGGATGGGCGAGTGGGTGCGGGTGGATCTTGGCGTAATTTCAGGTCAGGCGGACTGTCCGGACAGCTCGGCATCTCTCCGTCTGGGCGTTTCTCCAGTCCCACGGGGCTTTGACACGGGAACGCCCGTCAGAGGATTCGAGGGTGCTCGCCTGCACCTGTATCGCAGCGATGGATTCTGGTTGGGGGCCAACCGCCGTAGGAAAAACGGAACTTGGACACGTACCCAACCGATCATTGGGCCTTTGAGTCAGGACGGTTTTCAACTTGAGTTCTACGACGATGGGGTGCGAACCACCGACCGTGCGCTTGTCAAATTAGTAGCCGTCCGCCTCGCCATGTTGGGTCCTCAAACAGGTATTTTAGACACAATTGAGGCCGAAGTTGCGATCCGGAATTAATACTGGTTCTATGATGTGTCTTCGTTGTCGAGATACTGGCGCCGGATTTGCTCTCATTGGTGTGCTCGTCATGATGGTCACGACCGGTTTGATGGTATCGGGAATTTTTCTCTGGGCTTTGGCAGACTCGCGACAGGGACGCAATTCACTGCTGGTGGAGCAAGGATTCCGAGCGTCCGAGGTCGGACTGGCGGCTGTGTTGAGCTCGAACGAAATGGCTCCGATGAACGGTCCCGCTGGTACCGGGAGAGTCGAAGCCGATTGGGTTGGAATGGGCCGCGCTCATGCGTTGGTCCGATCTGTCGGCTTCAGTGCCGGGGATCTTGCGAGGAGGGAGACTGCCGTTCTCGTCGAGTTTCGAACACCGGGTTTCTTGAAACCGCTTGCCGCATTGACCGCAACGGGAGTGGATGGTGGCCTCGGGATTTGGGCGTCCGGGATCGACTCAGCGGGTATGGGGCCAGATTGTCAGCCGCCGCTCGACGTGCCAGGTGCCATTTTTTCAGGCGATACTACCGTTTTTTCTATCTGCCCTACGTGTTTGGAGGGAAATCCCCCCGTATTGGTTGGCGATTCTTTGGTAAATTCAGTCCCCGGGCCCCGCTTCGAAGCCCTCAAAGAGACCGCAGATTACAGTTTCGGTGGCGGGACGCTCAGGCGGATAGGGCCCAAATACATGTCTGCGGCCGAGTGCGACACCTCAAACCCCAATAACTGGGGCGATTGGCGGACCACCGGACCCTGCTCGCAGCATCGGCCTGTGATCCACTCGTCCGGCGACCTTGTGGTCATCGGAGGTGGTGGGCAAGGAATCCTCATCGTAGACGGTGGTCTGGAGTTGAGCGGTGGTTTCGAATTCGACGGGCTGGTTGTGGTGAGAGGGCAACTGAAAATTGGGAACGACGGGGCTTTGATAAGAGGAGCCGTTGTTGCAGGGCATATGGTTTTCCCCAAAAATTCCTCGTTTTCAGGCCCTTTTGTGCAGTATTCGTCCTGCGCGGTTGAGTTGGCCAGTCGAAACCATCGGGTGGGTACTCCATTAGAACGCCGATCGTGGGTTCCTTTGTATTGACCCAAAGTGACGTAAGTCACTACTTTTCAGCAACTTGGTTGGCCTCGGTTAAAGTTGTTTAAAGCTTGACAAAACTTCCTGAGAGGCGTACTGTATTGTGCCGCGCACCCCACGTATGTTGTTGAGGGACGGTAAGATATGGCCTTTCTTGGTCTTGGTGGTAAAAAAACTAGTGTAGGATTGGATATTGGGAGTGGTTTGATCAAGCTCGCTGTGGTTGATCGTAGCTCTGGCGAGCCCGAATTGGTCAACGTCACCACGACCCCAGTACTTGCTGACGCCATCGTTGAAGGCGAAATCATGGATCCCGGAATTATTGCTGAGGCGATAAGGGGAGTCATGGCCTCGGCGGGCGTGAAACAAAAAGACGTCAATATTGCAGTTGGCGGGCGAGACGTGATCATCAAGAAAATCTCCGTTGATAGGATGAAGGAGAGTGATGCTCTTGAGGTCGTGAGGTGGGAAGCCCAACAATATGTGCCGTTTGATATTGAAGGGGTTGAGGTCGACTATCAGGTGCTTGATCCTGACGGCGATGGACTCCAGATGGATGTCCTCCTTGTTGCCGCCAAGCGAGAACTGGTGGAAAACAAGATCTCCCTGCTGGCCGATGCGGGGCTCAATGCTGCCGCTGTGGATGTCGATTCTTTTGCCCTCCACAACGCGTTTGCTCTTAACCATCCAGATGCGATGGAAGGTGTGGCCGGGCTTATTAACATTGGAAACGAGATCACGAACGTCAGTTTTGTTATAGATGGTGTTCCCCTGCTGACTCGGGATCTGAACTTTGGCACGCGAAAGGTTCGAGAGGACTTACAGCGTGACCGCGCTTTGTCCGCGGAAGACGCGGAGGCGATGGTTTTGAACCCCGAGGCCGCCGCTGACCTTGAAAATTACGTGATTTCGAGAGGCGAGGAGATCGCGGTAGGGGTTGAACGCGCAGCGGCGTTTCTTCAATCTGCCGCGCCCGACGCCGGCGAGATGCAACGTGTATTCGTGTCAGGTGGCGGAAGCAGAATTCCCGGTCTTGTAGCCGCGGCAGGTACTCGGATGAATATAACTCCTGAATTGGTCAACCCGGTGCAACGGCTGAAGGTTCGGGACAATGTTTTTGATAACGTTGAGGTCGACGACGTCGCCCCGGTAATGCTTCTGGCCGTCGGCCTGGCGCTGAGAACGTAGGCAGGTCACCTCTATGGATCACATGATCAAGATCGATCTGTTACCAGGGTCGAAAAGAAAAAAATCCAGCGGCGGTGGGGTCGGGTTTACTATGCCCGACTTCGGCGAACTGATCCGGAACGTCAAAGATCCTTTGATGCTTGGGACAATCGGTACGTGGATCGTTTCAGTAGCAGTCGTGATCGTGCTGTTTGTTATGTACAGCGGTGCGGTCGAAGAATTGACCCCCGAGCGAGATCGCCTGCAGAGGGAAAAGAACCGATTCGCTCGTGAATTGACACTTGCACGTAGGGCCAGCGTACTTCTCGATTCGTTGAGCCTTGAACTGGATGCGATTCGCGAAATTGATGCCAACAGGTTCGTGTGGCCTCACATTCTTGATGAGGTGTCGCGGGCGCTGCCTGAATACACGTGGTTCAACAGCATCGAGATTATTCCCTCGGTTACGACTGGTGGTATAGATGATCCCGTTGAACCGAATCCATTCCCGACCTTTGTGATTGATGCTCGCACCTCCCAGATCAACCAGGCCACGCGATTTGTAAGGCGTCTGATTGAATCTCCCTGGCTGGAGAATGTTGAATTGGGCCGAGCTCAGGCAGGAATCGAAGAAGACCGATCGGTGACGAATTTTACCGTGCAAGCAACCTTCAGGATGGCTGACTCGGCGTTCATAAGAACGGTGCCGGTCACTGCTTCCATCGAATGACGGTGATTTCATGGCAATGACTGAAAAGGACAAGAAACAGGTCCAGATCCTGGCGATTATTGTTGCGGTGGGTGCCGTGGCCTTCATGTGGTTTATGTGGCGTGCGCCCATCGTGGAACAGGTTGTTGCGCTTGAGGCTGAGACCGACACGCTTAGAGCCCAAACTGACTCCATTCGTACACAATTGAGATCCGGTTCTTCCGAGGATATCGATCGTCGAATCCAGTCGTACACCCAGAGCCTCGCTGTAATGCGGGAGTTGGTTCCAAACGATGCCGAGGCCACCAGCCTTTTGGACGATATCACGACCAGAGCCCAACGAAGGGGCGTGCGCACCACTGATTACAATCCCGTGCCACCCATAGACGACGGAAATTACGAGATTCGTAGCCCCAGTTTTACAATGCTGGGCACATACGATGATCTCGGGGCGTTCATTTCCGATATTGCTTCCTTGCCGAGGATATTGGTTCCAGAAGACCTTTCCTTGACGCTTCCTCAAGATGGTGACTTACCACCCGAGTTAGAAGCCGATTCAACGCGGGTCTACCTGAGGGCTGATTTTAGAGTCACAACATACGTCAAACCGGCGCGTGGCGATCTGGGACCGGAGGCCGCAAGTGTCAACTAAACGTTTCCTTGCCACCGTCCTTGCCATGGGCGCTGTCGCCTGTGGCGGTGATGATCCCCCTGCTGAGTTAGTGCCGACGGTTACAAACACGCCTCAAGCGCCGGCTGCTCCCCAGGATGAGGAACTGGGCCAGGCCCCGACGCAGCTGGTTCGAGAAGAATTTTCGTATCGGGGCGGGACTCGAGACCCATTCGTCTCTCTTGTTCGGCCTGGTGGGGAAGATCGACCCAGGGTCAACGACCTCAGGGTTACTACGATTATTTATGACGCGACGTATCCGGTAAGAAGTGTCGCCGTTGTAAGGGACACTGTCGAACAGGTGAGGTATGAATTACACGTGAATGATGAACTTGGCCGGTTCCGGGTGGCAGATATTCGCCCCAGGGAGCTGGTTGTAGCTATTGATGAATTTGGGACTGAACGCATGGTCGTTCTGTCCGTTCGAAGTTTACAGGAGGAAGCGCAATGAAGCGGTCCGCAGCCCTAGTAGCATTAGGCTTGCTCCTCGGTGCACCAAATTCCTTTGCAGGTCCTGGTGAAGTCACCGGAGTGAGCGTCCTTCCCGGTTCCGGCCGGGCGATTGTAGTCATTGATGTTCGCGGAGCTGTCACGGTCCAGGACTTTACTCTCGATAATCCATCCCGGGTCGTAATCGACATCCTGGGCGCAAGGTTGCGGGCGTCCCAACGGCGGTACGATGGTGAAGCCCGAGGGGCCATCAGGAATATCCGGTACGCGCAACGGACGGAAGAAGCCGTAAGGGTTGTGTTGGAGTTGGATGAGTTGGCCAACTACTCGCTGGAGTATGTTGACGAAGAAATTCGGATCTCTTTTGGCGCCGATGAATCGTTTGCAGCTTGGTCGTCGTCTCGGATTGTTACTCCGGAGAGTTACGCTTCCGCCCCCAGAAGTCGGGGTGGAGAAGCGATAGCTGCGCCAAGAATTACGCAGCAGACTGCCAGTCGAATCCTTCCGCTGCCCAACGCCCAGGATGACGAACAGCCTCACATCACTGTTACCTTTGATTCCTCGTCCGTGGCGGAAGTTGCGGCGGCTTTTGCGGCGTTCAGCGGCAAATCGATTATTCTCGGTGCCGATGCTAATGCGATAATTTTTGCAGAGATCACCGACCAGCCGTGGGACGTGGCGTTTGAACAAATTCTCAACGCACATGGCCTGACTCTGATCGAGAGCCTGGATATGCCAGGACTTATAAGAGTTGAGAGCCGTAGCGCCATAGCAGCCAGAGATACTACCGAGCCTTTGGAGACCCGGCTGTTTCGCATAAATTTTGCCAGGGCGAGTTCACTACAGCAGGCGATCGGGGCCGTACTGACTGACCGTGGCGAGGTTGTCGCCGATACGTCGTCAAACTCGATGATCGTCAAAGACGTGCAGAGTCGGCTGGTTATGGCCGAAAGCCTCATCGTCAATTTGGATAGACCAACGCTTCAGGTGTCCATTCAGGCAAAGTTGATTTTTGTTAACCGAACCGATGTGGAGGACCTCGGCGTTACATATGATCTCGGTAACCCTGATGCGTTCTTTAACGAAGTTGTCTCGCGACCAGATCCGACTTCGGCAGTACCGGTGGACACCGATGGTGACGGGTTGCCGGACACCCAGCTGGCGCAAGATTTCTTTGATCCGGCCACTACACCGTTCGCTGTGAACCTCGGCGGTAATTCTCTTGCAGCTCTTGGTAATGCGGACCAGCAACTGCCCAAGTCAGCACTTGACCTGATTTTTTCGACGGCCATCGGCAATTTTGACCTGACCGCGTTTTTATCCGCACTCCAGGAAGTCAGTCTGGCTGATCTTCAGGCTGAGCCGCTCGTTACTACATCGGATAACACAACGTCCGACATTCTCGTCGGTCAATTAATACCGTTCAGAACTGTCGACGCCGGTGCCCAGGGTGAGGGTGTTGCTTCGACGCAGTTCCAGGAGACAGGTATCAACCTTGAGGTGACCCCGCACGTCACCAACAATAGGCAGATCTTGCTCCAAATTCACGCTGAGAATTCGTCCCTGATTGCCGCGGCATCAGACCTTGGATTCGCCATTAATACGCAGGAAGCTAACAGTGAAGTACTTGTAGGTGATGGGGAAACGGCGGTTATAGCCGGACTTACTGTGACCGAGATTACGGTATCCAAAAGCGGGATTCCCTACCTTGTCGACCTCCCACTAGTTGGGCGCCTTTTCGGGTTCTCAACACGTCGAGAAGAACGACGGGATCTGTTGATTCTGGTAACCCCAACTATCATCGACCCGCCGAACCAGGGCTTCGAGGTGATACCGTGAAACAACGAAAACCAATGAGAAAAAACTCTCTCGGGGCCGCCATCCTCACCACTGCGGTGGGAATGGCGGTTCTTTCATGCGCCGGTCCAACTACCCCTAATCCGCCGCCGGGTAATAATACGACCCCGACTGTAACGATTACGCGCTCGCCATCGGATACGGTGATCAACGTTAATCAGGTGTTGCGGATCACAGTTGATGCTTCTGACGACCTCGCGCTCGCAAACGTGAATTTGGTTGTGTCAGGCGTCGCAGACGCCACGTTTGACACTACCTTTACCAGTGTTGTGGTGGCTTTCAGCACGGTAGTTGAAGTGCCATTGGGTAGTGCAGGCGCGACAGTTGGCGATCTGTTTATCGTCGCGACAGTTCGCGATGGCACCCAAAATGTTGTTGAGGCTAGAGACTCGGTTTTAGTTACCGACCTGCCACCGGCAACGATTTCGTTTGTTACGCCCACTGCAGATGCGCTTGTGCGAATCGGCGATACGGTGCGAACCCAGGTACAGGTGACCAATAATCTTGGAATCATTTCCCTGGCCCTCGACGGCGTTGCTCACCGGGGCAGCCGGGTCCTCGGCACCGACACGATCATCACAAGGTTGGGCGAAAAGGTCGCGAACCTTGCTCAAGGTCAAGACACTCTGATTGTTCGCGATCTGTTACCACTGGATGCTGATGATCCAACGTCAGAGACGGTGTTTATTCGCGCTATTGCAGTAGACTCAATAGGTAACGAATTCAGAGATAGTATCGCGGTAAATTTTGTATCCGGGCCGGATTTGACCATTCTGAATCCTCCCGACAGTTCTCTGGTTTCGCCCGGAAAACAGATGACTGTGATTATCAGGGCGCAAGCTCCAACGGGCGTAAGCAAAGTTGGCTACCTGGTAACGGGAGCTTACTCCAATACGGACACGCTGACAGTGATTGCTGCCACGAATCCGCAGGTACGTGACACAACCATTACTTTCACCGAAAGCGTTCCCAGCGGTGCGAATCTTGGCTTCATCACCATTACCCCGTTCGGTCGCGACTCCCTGGGTAACGTCGGTACCGGCGATCCGGTGACGGTAGAGGTCGTCGCCAATGCGGGCACCAGCGATGTGACGCCGCCATTGGTCACTCATACGGTCGATGCACGCGTTGAAACAGACGACTTCATCACGATCAGTGCTCAGGATGCTGGTGGTATTTCGAGCATCGGGTTCACCATAACCGATATCACCGGAGGAACGACTCTGGCTTCGGGTACCGTCGCATTGCCCGGCTCCGCTACGGCGGTTTCTCAGACCTTCCCGTTGGGACTAGGCGCATTGACTATCGACACCGTCGCGCAACTTGTTGTCGTTACTGCCACAGCGACCGATGCTAACGGCCTGGTCGGAGTTCTGTCAGGCACAGGTGTCGCAATTCCGCAGGGCGATCCCGCTCTCCTCGACACAATTACCGTGGTTGCGGGCCAAACGCTCAATTTGCCGTCAGGCGGAGCGATTGCCGACGCGCTCTACAACAGCAACCGCAACGAGATCTATTTCTCGAATGTGGAGCGGGACCGAATCGAGGTTTTCGACGTGGGTTCGTTGAGCTTTAACCCTGCGATTCCGGTCGGATCCCGTCCCTGGGGTATCGATTTGTACCCTGCTGACACGCTCGGCAACACAAGGGACACTCTCGTTGTTGCGAATTCCGGAGGTACGAACTTTTCCCTGGTTGATCTGGGAGCGGCGCGCGAATTCCGACGCCACCACATACCGATCTTTGTTGCTCAAAAAGTGAGTATTTCGATTGAAGATGGTGTGGTCCGCGTGGATATCGTCGACAATCATTTTTCCGATCGACCGCAAAACCTAGGTACTGTTTGCCGTGTAACGACAGGTTCCAGTGCCTGCGCGCCCGATAGTGTGTTCGCAGTATTCTCGACGTCTCCATCAATTGATCAAGGTGCTAACCCTCTCAGGGGTACGCTGCGGTGGGAGAACATCTCCAGCGGCCAGGACCTTCTGGCTCCTGCCAACAGAGATGCGCACCTCTTTTACGAACACGCCCAGGGTGTGGCCGGGCTGCAGTTGGATACGCTTCAGATCCAGGCAGGCTACGGCGACACAGTTATCACCAAGCTCGGTGGCGCCGTTGGTGTCATGGCTAACATTGCCAGCATAGGGTTCCTGGACACCACCTTCGTCCGTAGTTCTGGGAACCATGCCAGAGTGATGGTCGGCGAGGGCGGGAGTGGCAACCCAATATTCGGGTTCGCTCGCGCGATGCGTTACGTGATTGATCGTCCGTTTACCAAGACCGGTGGTGTTCCGGTCGTAATCGGTGGAGTGAACTTCTCTGCTCAGTTCCAATCCGACGCTGGTGTGTCTGCCACAATCAACGTGTCTGACTTCATAAGCAACACGGCCATTCCGATTCGAGCGGTAGCTACCAACTTCAATGGTCTGACCAACGCGGTGCGCGCAGATTCGGTATATGTCTTGGACGAAAATCTCCGTCTTGCCGGCATCGTGGCGACGTCAGGTGACAATCCCGGAGTTGATATGCCGTTTAATCACACGTTTGACGCAACTCCGGCCGGCGCATTGCCGGCGGCGAGTTTCCCGGCGAACAGGGTGATTTACGCTGCCAGGCCGGATGGAAATATCGATGTGTTCGATACCCAGCATTACGGTCGCGTCGCACAGATACCGATTAAGGATCCGGTAACCGGTCCGATCACGATTGCACAACTGCCCAGCGGTTCGCAGTTCCTGATCGCGGTTACTGACAACGGAGTTGTGGTTATCACGCTCCCGACTCTGGTTAACCCGTTCCCGGTTAGAGGGTTCTAGAAGATCCACCTGGCTGAAACTCAATCCCGCTCCCGTGCGTTATTCGGGAGCGGGATTTTGTCTTTTTAAGAAGGTTTTCTCGAACCCCATGGCGGCAGGCCATGTCCTGTCTGTTAATTTGATACGATGAACATTCGCTTCACTACTGCTGGAGAGTCTCATGGCAAGGCGTTGACTGCTATCCTGGAGGGAATCCCGTCTGGCCTCGGTCTTTCCAAGAAAGATGTTGACGTTGACCTACGCCGCCGCATGATGGGTTACGGTCGCGGAGCCCGGATGAAGATTGAATCCGATGAAGTGGAGTTCCTCGGTGGGGTTCGTGCGGGGCAAACACTCGGCTCTCCGATCTCGATGCTAATCCGGAATCGGGATTGGGAAAATTGGTCTGAGATTATGGATGCGGAGAGTCGTTCAGACGACGATGGGGATCGCCGACGGAAACTGGGACGGCCCCGCCCTGGCCACGCCGACCTTGTGGGTGTCCTCAAGTACAACCGGTCTGACGCCCGCGATATTTTGGAACGCGCCAGTGCCAGAGAAACTGCTTCCCGCGTGGCTTGCGGTGCCGTGTGTCGTAAGCTCCTTGTTGATTTTGGGGTTACTGTCGGGAGTCACGTCGTTGAAATCGGACCGGTGAAAGCCCCGTTGCTTGAGTTGCCCGACGATCTAAACTCCGTTGCCGATCGATCGGAGGTGCGCTGTATTGACGAAGACGCTGGCCGGGCTATGATTGAGGCCATTGACCGGGCACGCGAAGCGAGGGATACGCTCGGTGGTATCGTTGAGGTAGTGGTCAAGGGTCTTCCGGTAGGGTTGGGTTCACACGTTTCATGGCACCAAAAACTGGACGGTCGGCTTGCCCACGCTATGATGTCTATTCCTGCCGTAAAGGGAGTCGAACTGGGCCTCGGCTTCGAAGCGTCTCGGCGACCCGGGTCCAAGGTGCACGACGAACTGTTCCTTGACGACCAGGGGATCCCGTTCAGGAAAACGAACAATGCGGGCGGGACTGAAGGGGGGATGACTACCGGCGGGCCGTTAGTGATCAGGGTGGGGATGAAACCCATTTCAACTTTGATGAAACCGTTAGCAAGTTTCGATCTGGATACCGGTGAAACTGCCAGGGCCCAGGCCGAAAGGTCGGACACAACTGCGGTTCCGGCGCTCGGAGTGATCTCCGAAGCGATGGCTGCGATCGTTGTGGCAAATGCTTTGTCGGAGCAGTTTGGTGGCGGATCGATGACCGACCTCAAAGAAAACGTCAACTCGTATATGGGAAGGGTTGAGTCGCGCTGGAAGCGTTAGAAAAAGCCCCACGTCGCCACATAGTTTTGGTAGGTCTTCCCGGTTCGGGGAAAACCTCAGTGGGCAAAGCACTTTCCGCGACTTTGGGTACCGAATTCTCGGACCCCGACCAGATTATCGAATCACGTCTTGGCAAAACGATCCCGCAGATTTTCTCCGAACACGGAGAACAATTCTTTCGCGAGATCGAAGCAGAGATTGTGGCTGATTTGCTAGGGAAACCACCTCAGGTGATTGCTCCGGGAGGTGGTTGGGTACTCAAGGCGCACGATTCCGGTACAAACTTCCCAAGTGCAATGATTATATACCTGGCAACGTCCCCGAGGGAGGTGCTGACGAGGCTTGCAGGGGCCGCCGGACGGCCCGTATTGGGCGACGGGTCTATTGGGGCGATTGAGCTTCTTTTGGGGACTCGTAGGGCGGTTTATGAGGCTTCAGAGGAGGCCGTTTCGACGGATGGACGGAGTATCTCAGAGGTTGCCCGTGCGGTCGCCGACCTTGCGCATCGCAAAGCCGGATGGTAATTATTGGCCCCCTATAATGAATATTGGTTCACACAGTCTGTGCGGGACCACAAAGTGTTTGACCTGAGGGAGAATGGCTAAGAAAAGCGCGCTGGTAATTGTGGAGTCACCGACAAAGGCTAAGACCATTTCCAAGTATCTGGGAAGCGAGTATTCGGTCAAGGCCACGGTCGGTCACGTTAGGGATCTCCCCCAACGTGAGCTCGGAGTTGATGTCGAAAAGGGTTTTAAACCCAAATATGTGACCATCAAAGGCAAGAGCAAAACGCTCGCCGAGCTCAAGAAGGCGGCCTCGACGTCAACCGATGTCTACATCGCGACTGACCCCGATAGAGAGGGTGAAGCGATTGCTTGGCACGTTGCCAGCCAGCTCAAAACCGAGGGGCAGATCCACCGGGTCCTTTTCCACGAAATAACCAAGACGGCCGTGGCAGAAGCCATGTCCACTCCGGTCGTATTGGACGATCACAAGGTGGATGCTCAACAGGCACGTAGAATTCTGGACAGGATTGTCGGTTATAAGTTGAGTCCGCTTCTCTGGAAGTCGATCAAAACCGGATTGTCTGCGGGGCGTGTGCAAACGGTGGCTCTCAGGATCATTGTCGAGCGCGAAGCAGCGATCCGCGCGTTCAAACCCGAAGAGTACTGGTCTGTGGAAGTCGACCTGAACGCTAAGAAGAAGGACTTCGAGGCAAAGTTGTTGAAGGTCAAGGGGAAGAAACCGAAACTGGAAAACGAAAAAGCGACCATGAAGGTTGTTGATGCGGTGAAGGGCAAACCTTTCATTGTGTCTTCGGTTACCCGCAAGGAACGCAGGCGGAACCCGGCCGCCCCATTCACAACAAGCACGATGCAGCAGGAAGCGGCCAAACGCCATGGTTTTGCCTCTTCTCGGACCATGCAAGTCGCCCAGCAGCTGTACGAAGGAATCGAGCTGGGGTCTGAAGGGGCGGTTGGCCTCATCACATATATGAGAACCGACTCCGTTCGAGTGTCAGATACAGCCATCGATGCTGCCCGAGACTTCGTAAGGTCGAAGCATGGCGACGATTACCTGCCAGCGAAACCAAACGTTTACTCCAGCAAGAAAAAATCCAAAGTTCAGGATGCGCACGAAGCTGTGCGTCCGTCGGAACCTTCGCGCACGCCTGAATCAGTGAAAGCCTTCCTGTCTCCCGAACAACTCAAACTCTACCGGTTGATCTGGCAGCGTTTTGTTGCCTCTCAAATGAACCCTGCGGTTTACGATACCACGACGATCGATTTTTTGGTGGAAGAAGATTACCTGTTCCGCGCGACGGGGTCGGTTGTGAAATTCGATGGCTATCATGCGATCTACCACGAAGCCAAAGAAGAGGAAGAAGAAGCAACTCTTGACGATATGTCCCCGGTGCCCGCACTGGATAAGGGCGACGAAGCCAAAGTCAAAGAGATAAAACCCAATCAACACTTCACCGACCCTCCGCCCCGGTTTAGTGAAGCGAGCCTGGTCAAGGAACTCGAAGGTCAGGGTATCGGTCGACCGAGTACCTATAGCTCAATCATCAAGACGCTCAAAGATCGGCAGTATGTTGAGTTGCTCCAGAAGCGTTTCCATGCCACCGAGCTTGGTGAGACAGTTTCCAGGGTCATGGTGAGGCGATTCCCTGATATCTTCAATGTCGAATTCACCTCTGGCATGGAGTTGGAGTTGGATAAGGTAGAGGAAGGTGAAATCGGATGGAAGGATGTCCTCTCCAATTTCTACCATCCGTTCAAAAAAACTCTCGACGAGATTGACACCGCCGACCTGATTCGCGATGCCCACGACGTCGGTGAAATCGAAAAAGAAGTTTGTGAGAAATGCGGGACCGGCAAGATGACGGTGAAGAGTGGCAGGTATGGGCCGTTTATTGCCTGTAGTAACTATCCGACCTGCAAGTTCACCCGGCAACTAAAAAAGGATAAACAACCCGACCAGCCGACCGACGAAAAGTGCGAAAAATGTCAGTCTGCGATGGTTATCAAGTCGGGTCGTTTCGGACAGTTCCTTGCCTGCACAAAGTACCCGGAGTGCAAACACACACAGTCAATCAGTCTGGGGGTTAAATGCCCCACCTGTGCCAAGGGCGATCTTACCGAAAGGCGAACCAAGCGTGGAAGATCGTTCTACGGATGCACCAAATATCCTGACTGCGACTTTTCTACCTGGAACCGACCGGTGCCCGACCCGTGCCCCGAATGCAAGTTTGAGGGTTCGGAGTTCAGGTCGACCAAAGCTAAAGGTGAATACCGGATCTGCCTGAAATGCAGCCATGAATTCACCGTGGAGGCCTCCACGGCGTCTGAGTGAAGGTCACAATTGTAGGTGGCGGACTGGCTGGGTCTGAGGCTGCCTGGGCGCTTGCGGAGCGTGGTTTTCAGGTTGCAATTCATGAAATGCGGCCGGTTGTCCCTACTGCCGCTCATCAGACTGGAGACTTAGCGGAGATAGTTTGTTCCAATTCGTTTAAGGGGACCGACGTCGTTAACGCCCACGGCCTGCTCAAGGCTGAACTCACGCTCATGGGTTCAATGTTGCTCGAGGTAGCGGAGCGGACCAGGGTGCCCGGGGGATCGGCACTGGTGGTCGATAGGACCCTTTTCTCGCGCGAAGTGACTCGCAAAATTGGCGAGCACCCAAACATTGAGGTTGTGCGAGCCGAAGTTACAGAGCTGTCGGGGCCAATGATCGTTGCCACGGGGCCGCTAACGTCCACGGGTCTTAGCGCGGTAATCGCACAGCGGCTAGGCAAACAATCGCTTGCTTTTTTCGATGCCATTGCTCCAATCGTCAGTGATGATTCGCTTAACCGGAACCAGCTTTTTGAACTGTCGCGCTATGGGAAGGGCGAGGGTAGCGATTATCTGAACGCGCCATTGACCGAAACGCAGTACAATGCGTTTATCGACGCGCTAATTGAAGCCGACCAATTTCTGGGGCATGAATTCGACAAAGTCCCGTATTTTGAGGGCTGCCTGCCGATTGAGGAGATGGCCAGACGGGGTCGCGACACCCCCAGGTTCGGTCCGATGAAGCCGGTCGGGTTGCCGGATCCAAGGACTGGCAGAGAAGCCCACGCCGTCATCCAATTCAGGGCCGAGGACCTGGCCCGTCAAATGTGGAATATCGTAGGGTTTCAAACACGTTTGAAAATCCCGGAGCAGAAAAAGGTCTTTGGCATGATTCCGGGTCTGGAGAACGTCGAGTATTACCGGTTCGGCAGTATTCACCGGAACACCTATATCAACACCCCGGCTACATTGACATCTCACCTTGCCCTGCAGGACGATCCGACCATAATGTTTGCCGGACAGCTTGTGGGAGTTGAGGGGTATACAGAGTCGTTGGCCACCGGGCTGCTGACCGGTGTCAACATGGCCAGAGTTTTGAGCGGGGTTGCACCACTCGAACTGTCTCAACGGTCGATGCTCGGTGGTTTGATGAACTATGTTGCGACTACAGATCCAGATAACTTTCAGCCAATGAATGCTAATTTCGGTTTGTTGGCGCCGCTCGAAAAACGCGAGCGAAACAAGCGCCTCCGCAAAGAGTTGTTGGCACAACGGGCTCTCAAAGAGACCCAGGGCATCGTAGAGGCAGGGATCTGATGGCGCCCCTTACCTTGCCTGCGCAATTCCTGGAGTTCATCGAAAAAGAGCGCAACGATTCGCCCAACACTGTCAAAGCGTACCGGCGGGACCTCGAAAAATTTGTTGAATTCTGCAACCGGTATTACGACGCCCCTGACTGGCGTTGGGAAGACGTTGATCGCCTGGCTATTCGGAGTTTCATGGGAGAGTTGACCAGGAAGGGACTCGGCAAGCGATCGGTATCTCGCGCCGTTTCTGCGTTGCGAGCCTTTTATGGTTACTTGAACCGATATCATGGCATAGATGTGAATCCCGCGGCGGCGGTTCGCAGTCCCCGCCTTGAGAAAAAGCTCCCGGCCCATCTCGACGGAAACGAAGTTGAAATCCTGTTCAAAATGGCTGAGGCCGCAGCCGCCGAAGGAGGCTTCAAGCAGGTCAGAGATCTGGCGATCCTGGAGCTGTTCTATAGCTGCGGTATCCGGCTCTCGGAGCTGGTGGGAGTCAACCTTTCGGATCTCGACCTCGTCTCCGATCAGGTCAGGGTGCTGGGTAAGGGTCGCAAAGAGCGGATCATACCGGTTGGCTCGAAAGCGGTTAAGGCATTGCGCCGATATTTGAGTGTCAGGGAAGAGTTGATAGCTCGAAAGAAAACAGGCACAGTCGATAGCCAGGCGGTTTTCCTGTCGGTTCGGGGGCCGCGGTTAACGGCACGTGGCGTCCAGTACGCCGTCAGGAATTTCTTGCGTGAGCTGGGGGAAGATGCGAACCTCAGAGTGCACAGTTTGCGCCACAGTTTCGCCACACATCTCCTGGATTCAGGAGCCGATCTGAGGGCAGTCCAGGAGCTGTTGGGACATGCATCGCTGAGCACAACGCAGATTTACACGCACACCAGTGTTGATAGACTAAAAAACGTTTACAGACAGGCGCATCCCAGGGCTTGACCGGAAGCGCGGAGTGAAAGATGAAAATAGGCGAAAAAATACGGGCGACCACGATTTTGGCGGTCCGAAAGAACGGCAAAGTTGCCATGGGCGGGGACGGGCAAGTCTCCGTCGGAGATACGGTCATGAAGTCGAATGCTATAAAGGTGCGTTCGTTGGCCGACGGACGGGTTCTTGCCGGGTTCGCCGGAGCGGCGGCGGATGCCTTCACGCTGTTTGAAAAGTTCGAAGAAAAACTGGAGCGCTACAAAGACAACCTCGCCCGTGCGGCCGTCGAACTGGCCAAGGATTGGCGAAGTGATCGAGTATTGAGACGCCTTGAAGCGTTGCTGGTAGTTGCGGGTAAAGAAAATTGCTTCGTCATCAGCGGAAGCGGAGAGCTCATCGAGCCCGACGATGGGATACTCGCAATTGGGAGCGGAGGTAACTACGCTCTGGCCGCCGCCAGGGCGCTTATCAACGATTCGGAACTCTCGGCCAGTGAAATAGTAGATCGAAGTCTCCGCATCGCCGGCGACATATGCGTTTATACAAATCAGAACATCAAGGTGCTAGAACTCGACTAGCATCGGAATTGACCAGGTAACAAAGTGGCTGAAGAGAAGGTTGAGACTACAGATCTCGAAAAGCGAATTGAAGAGGCACTCGAACCATGGCTGGACGAACTAACACCCAGTCAGATTGTTGAGCAGTTGGACCGGTACATTGTGGGTCAAAACGATGCCAAACGGGCGGTCGCCATCGCTGTCCGCAACCGGTGGCGTAGACAGCAGACCCCCGAAGAAATCCGGGACGAGATCATGCCTAACAACATTATTATGATCGGTCCCACCGGCGTCGGGAAAACCGAAATAGCACGGCGTCTGGCTCGCTTGTCCGGTGCGCCGTTCGTGAAAGTGGAAGCGTCGAAGTTCACTGAGGTCGGTTACGTCGGACGAGATGTTGAATCCATGATTCGCGATCTGGTAGATCGCGGGATAAACATGGTGCGCAATGAACGTGAGGATGACGTCATGCCACAGGCCCAGGATCGCACCGAAGAACGGCTTCTCGATTTGTTACTCCCCCCACCTGAAGAGGGACCCGGGGGGCCGCAGTTGGTTAACACGGACGGCAGCGGACCACGGATGTTTGTAGCCGGTGATACCGGTACTGTGGAGGCTTCGGAAGACGATGCTGCGGCTCGAGAACGCTACCGACGTACGCGTGAAAAGCTGAAAAAGCTCCTTCAGGAGGAAAAGCTTGAAGACCGTGAGGTCGAAGTCGAGGTGTCCCATCAGGGCTTTCCTATGTTGGAAATGATGAACCCTCAGCAGGGCGGGGAGGGCCCTGAGATTAATCTGGGGGAAATGCTCCAGGAGATGTTGCCCAAAAAATCCAAGCGACGTCAGATGCGGGTTTCCGAAGCTCGGCGGGTGTTGCTGGATGAAGAACTGAAAAAGCTCGTTGACATGGATGACGTGATCAACGAAGCACTCGATCGCACCGAAAATTCGGGAATGATTTTCATCGACGAGCTGGACAAAATAGCCGGCGAGAAAGCACAATCCGGACCAGATGTCTCAAGAGAAGGAGTTCAGAGGGACCTTCTGCCAATTGTCGAGGGGTCGACAGTACAAACGCGCTACGGGTATGTGCGTACTGACCATATTTTGTTTCTCGCCACAGGAGCTTTCCACGTTTCAAAACCCTCTGACCTGATTCCGGAGTTACAGGGGCGTTTCCCGATACGGGTTGAATTGTCATCACTTAGTGAAAACGACTTCGTTAGGATCATGACCGAACCTGAGAACGCCCTGACCAAGCAGTACAAGGCGCTGGTAGCCGCTGACGGCGCCGATCTGGAGTTCACGGAAGACGGCATCGCAGAAATTGCGCGCATTGCATTCCGGGCCAACGAAAAAATGGAAAACATTGGGGCACGCCGACTCCATACCGTCATGACAACTTTGCTCGACGATCTTCTTTTCGACCTGCCCGGAATCCCCGATCCGAAAGTGGTTTGTGACCGGGAGATGGTCAGCGAGCGTCTTGAAAAGGTGGTAGAGGACGAGGATCTGCGGAAGTATATCCTTTGACCGGACTTTACACCTATTGATGGGTGGGCTAGAATCCCCACGCAATTTGAAAATTAAGATTTTATAGCCGGAGAACATGACCAAACGCGATTTTTTGTCGGTTCTGGATTTTTCCAGAGAGGAAACCGAAGAGCTCTTCGACCTTGCCGTCAGGATGAAGACTGCCGGGTATGCTGAGAAACCTCTTGCCGGAAAGACTCTGGGCATGGTGTTCGCCAAGAGTTCGACCAGAACCCGCGTGTCATTCGAAGTCGGCGCTTATCAACTTGGCGGGCACGCTCTTTTCCTGTCCTCTCGCGACATCCAGCTCGGCAGGGGCGAGCCGATAAAAGACACTGCTCGCGTTCTGTCGCGGTACCTGGATGGGATAATGATCAGGACCTTCGACCACACTGACGTCGAAGAATTGGCAAGCTATAGCGCGATTCCTGTGATAAACGGCCTCACGGATCTGTTGCATCCGTGTCAGCTTCTTGCCGATATGCTGACTATTCGGGAGCACAGGGGAAATGTGTCCGGACAGAAAATTGCATGGGTCGGAGATGGTAACAATATGGCTCACTCATGGCTCAACGCGGCTGCACTTTTCGGATTTGAACTCATGCTGGCCTGTCCCGAAGGCTACGACCCAGACCCCGAAATTCTGGAGAATTCCAGAGGGTTGGCCAAAATCGAAATGGTTCGGGATCCGCGAGAAGCGGTCGCTTCGGCCGACGTGGTGTGTACTGATGTCTGGGCTTCCATGGGACAGGAAGAAGAGGCTAGAGCTCGCATGAAAGCTTTCGAAAAACACAAGATTTCTGAAGAGCTGATGCAAACTGCGGCAAACGGTGCGATATTTCTACATTGTCTGCCCGCCCACCGGGGTGAGGAGGTGGATGATGCGGTTATTGAAGGACCTCAATCCAGAGTATTTGACCAGGCCGAGAACCGTCTGCATGCGCAGAAGGCGCTGATGGCCACGCTAATGGGGTAAAAGGGAGAACCAAATGAGTGCTAAGCGCACACCGTTTTACGACATTCACGTCTCTTTGAACGCTAAAATGGTTGATTTTGCCGGCTATTCAATGCCGCTGCAATATGAAACCGGCAGTACGGCTGAACACGAAATCGTCAGAACAGATGTTGGAGCGTTTGACGTCTCCCACATGGGTCAGATCGAGATCACCGGCCCAGACCGCAATGCGTTCGCGAACCGCCTTACCTGCAATGACGTTGGGAAGTTGGAAGATGGCGGAGTTCAGTACTCAGCGTTTCTTACGGACGAGGGTACCTTCGTCGATGACATTCTGGTTTATCGCTTTGACGACCGAATTATGCTTGTTGTCAATGCAGCCAACATCGCGAAAGACTGGGAACACATTCTCAGCAAAAAGTCCGGGATCAATGTTCGGGTCAAAAACAACTCCGATGACATCGCTCTGCTAGCTATCCAGGGACCAAAAGCCGAGGAGCTGATCGGTGCTCTGGCCACACCGGGGATTTCCAATCTTGACTATTACAAGTTCGACGCGGGGCAGATCGCGGGCTCGGGGGTTTTCGTTTCTCGTACCGGCTACACCGGAGAAGATGGTTTCGAGATTTACTGCCGCAACGAGCAGGCCTCTGTTCTCTGGCATGGCCTCGTTGGGCACGGTCGGGCGAAGCCCGTGGGACTCGCCGCTCGTGACTCACTTCGTCTGGAAATGGGATATTCCCTCTACGGCCACGAAATCGACGAGAACATCAATCCCTATGAGGCTGGCCTCGGCTGGATAGTGAAAGTCGACAAAGGAGCACCGTTTACCGGACTCAAAGGTGTGCAGGCTGTCAAAGCCTCAGGTCCGAGGCGAAAATTGGTCGGATTTACTTGCGCCGAAAAAGGAGCGATTCCGCGCGACGGATACGACGTATTCCTCGGGGGCGAAAAGGTCGATCACGTGCGTAGCGGGGGGTTCAGCCCCTCCTTGCAAATGGGCATCGGCACGACTTTTCTGCCGACAGAATCGGCGACTCCAGGTGCCAAAATCGAAGTGGCCGTTAGAGACAACCGGGTAGAAGGAGAGGTTGTGAAGCTGCCTTTCTACAAGGACGGCAGCGTAAAGAGCAAATAGGGTGGCCGATACCGAGCCGGTGCGGCTTGCCGTACTGACGGTTTCGGATCTCGGGGCCCGCGGCGAACGGGACGATGTGTCGGGAGACACGATCGAGTCCTGGGTCGACGAGATGGGCTTCGAGATGGCTGGTCGCAGGGTAGTGCCTGACGAATCGGACGTCATAGTCGGGGCTTTACTGGAATTGTGCGACGCGGCCCAATGTGATGTTGTACTGACCACCGGGGGCACGGGGTTTTCCCCCAGAGATGTAACCCCTGAGGCGACACAGGTGGTTGTCGAACGGAACGCATCAGGGATCGCCGAGGCCATCCGTGCGGTTGCCCGAGATTCATTTCCACGCAGCGCTCTCTCGCGCGGGATCGCCGGCATTCGTGGCAGCACGCTGATAGTTAACCTCCCTGGTAGCCCGGGGGGAGTGAAGGACGGTTTGGAGGTTTTGGGACCAATACTGGAACACGCTGTGCGCATACTTAAAGACCAACCCACCGACCACTAATGGCAGACCGTATCCTTATTACGATGGATGATCTCGAAGCTGCGGTGCCGATAAACGCAGCTTTCGAGGAGGCTGGATTTGAGACCGCAATGGTCTCTGCCGTTGACGATGGGCGTAGAATACTCCAACGGTCGGCTCCGGACCTGGTGGTTCTCTCCGGATCTCTTCACGAACGCTGGTCCAGCGAGATAATTTCTCTGGCGCGAGAATCCAGCATTCCCACTCTTGCGATGATCGAAGAAACCGATCCGGGGCCCGCCAGAGTAGCGTCTTCGGTGGGACTCACGTCATGGATCGTCAAACCCGCCGACCCCCGGGATGTTCTCGAAGAAGCCGAGAGGCTTATCGAGCGGCGGAGACTTCAGAACCGCACTGGCATAATCGGTGAAAGTCCGCCCATTCAGGAAGTGTTGGTCAAAATCCAGCAGTTAGCATCGGTGACCAGCACGGTTTTGATCGAAGGCGAGTCCGGCACCGGGAAGGAACTGGTGGCCCGAGGTATCCATGATCTGTCGAATCGTCGGGATCAACCTTTCGTGGCTGTGAATTGTGCGGCCCTGCCGGAGACGCTTTTGGAGTCCGAGTTGTTCGGCCACGAGAAGGGAGCTTTTACGGGCGCAGCCGAGCGGCGGTTGGGACGGTTTGAGCTGGCAAACGGAGGCACGCTATTTCTCGACGAGGTTGGTGAGATGCCTCCGTCTGTCCAGGTGAAGCTCCTCAGGGTCT
Source organism: Gemmatimonadota bacterium (assembly GCA_029262195.1). Lineage (GTDB taxonomy): Bacteria > Gemmatimonadota > Gemmatimonadetes > Gemmatimonadales > GWC2-71-9 > B16T1B5. The sequence goes on from JAJCZX010000034.1 coordinate 55,877, forward strand.
TGGAGGCCCGCAATTTCTTTAGGGTGGGTGGAACCCAACCAATCAGGGTCGACGTACGGGTGGTTGCCGCCACCAATCGCTCTTTGCGTGACTCTGTTGCGGCTCGACAGTTCAGAGACGACCTGTATTATCGATTGAACGTCCTCTATTGCTATTTGCCTCCGCTAAGGGAACGCCGGGGTGACATAGTCTTACTTGTGCGTCGTTTCGCGAGAGAATTAGCCAGGACGCATAACAAAGAATTCAAGGGCATTGAGCCCGATGCCATGCGTATTTTGGCTCAGGCTCGCTGGCCCGGTAACGTCAGAGAATTGAGAAACCTCGTCGAGTCGATGGTCGTTCTCAGTCCTGGCGAGAGTATTCGCGCTGACGATATCCCGGTTGAGTTCAGGGAACAGGGGGAAAGACTGTTGCCCGTACGGCTGGATGCGCCAGCGCTGTCATCACCAAATTCCCAGCCACAGGAGTTGGAGTTCATTCTGCGGAGTCTCGTAGATCTGAAGATGCAGGTCGAAGGAATAAAGAAAAGAATCGATCTCCAACCTGATGTGGTGGACGTTTCCGACGCACACGGGCCAATAGCCATTTCAAGTGACACGACGATTGGCTATGTCGAGCCGATTGAGGTAGAGGCGAACCCGATCGAGGAGTCGGTGGTCTATAGGGAGGGTATGACCATGGCTGAAGTCGAAAGGGCCACCATTGAGGCGGCGCTGCGCGAAACCCGAGGGAAGAGACGAAGCGCGGCCAAAAAGTTGGGAATCGGCGAAAGAACGCTCTATCGTAAAATCAAAGAATACGGGCTCGATTAACCGAAGATATACCGAAAATAACTGGTATTTTTCGACCGATTGTTCCTTTTTCGCTGCGTTCTCGGTTTTTCGACCTGCAATCTCACTTTAACTAGACCTCCTAAGTTGCTGGCATTAACTACCTTGCCAGTCTTTACCATTGACATTCTCCTCAGTAATCCCCATAGTGTGAGCCCGTGTTTTTCCGACGTGGGCTGAGTTTGTGTGAGGGGTTTCGTGCTTGGCGCCAACAACCTGATTTGGATTTGTCATTGACAACAGAACCGGCTAGAAAAGTCGCCCCGCCTGAAAAGGGGAGCGAAAGCTCCGATGATAGGTGGGGTGTTAAACGGGCTGAGAACCTGATTACGAGTCTCAAGGGCGTTCTTTCGGCCCGAGTGGTTGCCACCAATAGTGGTGCCATTGACGAGATTCATGTTTTCACCAACGGCAGCGTTGCGGCCAAGCAGGCGGTTCGAAACGTCGAAAGTGCCCTCTTTGCACAACTCGGCTTAAAAGTGGACCATCGCAAAATAAGCGTGGCCCAGACCGCCGAGGTTAGCGCAATTCAGGTTCTGGAAGAGGAGGCTGTCAAGACCCGGGCGTTGAGGCGCGAAGTGGTGTTCCAACACCTCGACATATACACCACTGAGCGGCGGAGAGTGAAGTTCCAGCTCACGCTGCAGGTAGACGGCAATGAAGTGGTTGCCGAGCAGGAAGCGGCGGATACTCCGAAGGCCAGGGTACAGGCGGCCGCCAGGGTGGCCGTTACGGCTCTCGACCAGCTGCTACCCGAAGGGACTATTGAGCTTGAGGGCGTGAAGCAGGTCGAAGCGTTTGGCACTGAGTTCGCCTTTGTTGGAGTACACGTGCTGGTGGGAAGAAAAACAAAACTCCTCACCGGTTCGTGTGAGGTTACGGATGGCTTTGAGCAAGCCGCCGCATTGGCCGCACTCGATGCGACCAATCGGTGGACGCAGTCGCTCCTCTAGAGCCACAAATAGAAAGCGAATTTTGAAGACCCCGCTTCGCAAGAGGCGGGGTTTCGAGTCGATAGACGTGAAGTCTTTTAACAGGAATTTTTCTTAAGGAGGTAAGGGCCCCCACGATCTCTCTTGAGTTCCACAGCGAATCGGATCGGATAGTTAGTTAAGCGAAGCGTCTTGGGCGTGCTATAGCGAGGCATGCCACTCCACTTGAAAGGAGGTACGCGAATGCTAGTCATGCTATCACACTGGATGTACCATGCCAGTCGTATGATCAATGATATGTTGTCCGCATCAGGGCAACTCTGGAACTAAATTGGGGGGGCTTTGGGGGCCCTAAACCCATGCCAAAGAACGAAATAGCAATACGTTTTTACGTGGCTGGTTTCGTAATCCTTGCCCTCTTGTCGGTGGTGGCAGCGGGCAGTGTTGTTCCTGTACACTTAGAGACTCTGCCACTCGTCGACGTTTTCGCTTTTTTCGCCCTCGCCCTTTCATTGGAGTTGGCCGAGTATCGCCTATCCACCGGCGATGCTCGGGGTTCGATCGCCTTCATTGTACACATGGGGACGACGGTGTCTTTCGGTCCAATCCCGGCGGTGATAGTGACAGCCACTTCGTTGGTGATCGCGGGTACCTTAAATCGCCGAGAGTGGTTGAAGAATCTCTTTAACGTAGCTCAAACGGTTCTCTCTCTGTGCATCGGTTTTTTGCTTTACTACGCTCTTGGCGGGACCGTCCCCGCTATCTCGTTCGATTCGTCAGCTGCTCCCTATCTTGCCATCGTTTTGACTTTTTTTGCGATCAATTCATGTGCGGTGAGTGGGGCTATCTCCATTAGCGACGGACGGCGGTTTGTAGACGTTTGGTTCGGTAACACATGGAGCCTCATTGTCTATGACCTCATTGCGGGCGCCTTGGGGTTGGGTGTTGCGATTTTGTACGGTGAATTGGGAATGAAGGGTTTCCTAGCCGTCGTGTTACCCATAGTCTTTCTTCGCCATACCTATCTAATCAACCTCCAACTGCAATCGACTAATAGAGAGCTTTTGGACCTCATGGTAAAAGCGATCGAAGCGCGAGATCCGTATACAAGCGGGCATTCCCAGCGGGTGTCCGAAATGGCCCGTGTCATAGCGCAAGAGATGGGGTTGTCGTACCTCGACGTTGGTAACGTATCCACCGCTGCCCTGTTGCACGATGTTGGAAAAATACATGAGGAATTTGCTCCCCTGTTGCGCAAGGAAGATCGGCTTACGGAGGATGAACGGATTCTAATGGAGTCCCACCCAGATAGGGGTGCTGACCTAGTTGGAACGATCACGAGGTTGAGAGGTGATGTAGAACGAATGATTCGTCACCACCACGAAAATTTTGATGGAAGCGGCTATCCCGGGCGAATGGCTGGGTTAGATATTCCACTCGGGAGCCGAATCATAATGGTGGCCGATACAACGGACGCAATGACCACGGATAGACCTTACCGCAATGCGCTTCCGTTCGAACAAGTGGTGAGAGAATTCGATAGATACGCAGGATCTCAGTTTGACCCAGACATCGTTGAGGTTTTTAAGAAAAGCACTGTCGCTCGTCGGTTGGTTGCGGCTCGCGTCATAGGCCAAAAACAGGGACCTGGGGAGCATCCGAAAAAGCGTCTGAAATTATCTGAGCGCTAGATTTGTGATCGGTTTTTGGCGGTAGGTCCAACGGCAGTACTCCCAGGCAATGTAGTCGAGCCAGCATTCCAAACAGACCCCTTGAAATTGACTCTTCAATTAGGACCTTGATCATTTGATCAGAGGCTTCCACTCCGGCGTGTTTCCTCGCCCAAGCCAAAAATATCCCGATCTCCAAGCGGTTTAGCACCCTTACTCTATCCCCGCGAGGCGATTGCCGATCGAATTCTTCAACCGCCTGCCACCCCGCAGTGGAATAGATCGCATGACGTCGGAGTCTACCGATTTGGGCGGTATCTGTGGCCAATGCAGACGGGTGACGTTGTGAAATCGACTCCGCCTCGGCCAAAAAATCCCAGGCCGCGAGTTCGTCTTTTTCTGAAAGTGCGAAATCAGCTTTGGTTAGCAAGAGGTCTATTTTGTCACGAGGTTGGCTTGAGCGTACTGCCGCGGAATGAGCTTCTGAAATATACTGTCTAACGAGGGTTTTTCGGCCCGTAGTCATCGCCAGCTGGGCAAAGTTTATGAATCGCCCGACGGCTCCCGTTGGTGCACTGTCGTTCGCTTCGAGGGCCCTCCTGAACCACTTCTCAGCCTGAGAATACTCTCCTTCCTCCAACCTAAGAAACCCGAGATTCATGGCTGAACCAGCTACCCCCATGGATTCGCCGATTTCGTCAGCCACAGACACCGATTTTTCGAAGGTCGTTTTCGCAGCTTCGAAGTCGCCGCTGCCGGTGTAACACATTCCTAATCCGTTCAGGGCTCGTCGATAACTGGTGTCGAGCGGCAGGTTTTGGAGGTGTTCATTCGCCACGCTGAAAGCCACAGTCGCTTTGGGGATGTCGTGTTTCAGCAAACAACAAAACCCGAGTGTCAGGCTGGCTTTTCCTTTCGCTTCTTCAGAGGACGAGCGGCTAACAACCTTTTGGGCAGCATTGGCGGCGGACGCAATGAGGTGATCCTCCCCTATGAAAAACGCGACCTCCGCTAAAGTTTGGAGCGCACCGGCCAGGCTGAGGTCATTGTTGCATTTTTCTGCGTGGGAAATTGCATCGTGGAGCATGCCTAAGATTTCACCGAAACTGCCGACTCTGCCACGGTACATTGATTCGGCGAGTAGGCGTTTGGTTTCCCCGAAATAGGTGAATTGGGGGGTACATGCCTCCATCACCGCTTTTAGAATTTTGGTGGCTCCTTCGTACTCGAATTGGGAAACCAGTGACTTTCCCAGCAAGAAGTTGAGTTCTTGGCTTTCACCGACATCAGTAGCCTTATCCGTGGCTAGGATCGCGGTCTCGGCCTCTTTGGGCGCCCCTTTGTCTATCGCCCTCCTAGCCCCACCCGTGACAGTCTCGACGGCTTCCGTTAGGGAGTCTGCTCTCATCAAATGGTGCGCTTGTTCGAGTGCCGTATCGAACCCGTTTGGCGAAGCCGATACTTGCCTCGCGAGGCGCGCATGCATGAATCGTCTAATATCGGGATTCATGCGGGACCGAACATAAAGCTTGTGCAATTCGTTTTTCATTGCGAGGGCTTCGCCATCGAAACGGACCAACCCCCTTTCCAATAGTTCCATCGCAGAGACTTCAACCTCTGCGTCTCCAATGTTCAAAACTGAAACTGCGTCGGTGACCTTGATCTGTCTCTCCACAACTGCAATGAGGTCAAGAACCCGTTGCGAGTTTGTTGTCAGTCCGAAGAGAATACCCCCCAGGGCCCGGTTCATAGTATCGGGCGCTCGCCAATTCCAACTGCCGTCGCTCCTCGATACAATCGCGTCCTCGCCATTTTTCCTAAGGTCGTTGGCAAGGATTTCAATCAAGTGGGGATTGTCTTGCCCCAATTCAAGGATTCGCTCCGCGAGTTCGGAATCCAGGTCTTCCGCTACGGCTCGGAGCAACTCTCTTGAAGCTGCACGGTCCAACGGCTCCAAAGGAATAGTGCTTTGCCAGGGCATGATATCGGATCGGGACGTTACCTGGCCGACATCCGGGGAACGTGCCGAGCAGAGGAACATTGTCGAGCGCGCCCGCATTCGGTGGTAGAGTACGTATAGCGTGTCCTTGGAAGCTTGATCCATGTTGTGGATGTCATCGAAAGCCACCAGCAGGCGCGCACCGTCACACACTTCGTCCATCATCCCCAGAAGAGCGCTGGCCACCCTGAGCCGCACGGAGTCCGGTTCGGCATCGGGCACAGGGGGGATTCCCGGGTAGGCCAAGCGGAGTTCGGGTACAATCCTACTGGCTTCCGCCAACAATCCGGGCTCAGTGCCGGAAACGGCCGGTTCTTCAGACAACTGGTTGATCAGGTCGGCGATTGCAGAATACGGAATACGACGACCCATTTCATGGCACTGAATGAAATAGCAGGGCCACTTTCGAGCTTTGACGCTGTCGACAAATTTTTCGATCAACGTGGTTTTACCCAGACCAGGTTGTCCGGCAACCAACACCGAGACCGCTCCGCCATGGTGAATTGAATGCCACGACCCCTCGACCGATGCCAGCTCACCGTCTCGCCCCACCATGTTCACGACTGGCTGGACCAATTTGACTTTCTTAGGCTTTCGTGTGGCCAGCCTCTTCAAGAGATCTATTATCTCGGGATGCGGACTCCCGCCGTAGGACTCGGATACCCGAAGAACATGTCCGCGAAGGGTCGAACTGGCGCCGGTCTCGTCTCCCTTAAGCAACATGTCTTCGGCGATGGCTAGTGCAGCCGCGTCATTGAGAGGGTCAGCCTGGTAAAGTATGTCGGCGGCCTTGCGAAGCGCCTTCATGTCTCCACTGGCCCGATATTCCGAAAGATCAGTCTGGCGGGTTTCTCTTAGCACGCGATTGAGCGATTCGCGTGCCGAGTCTAACCAGTGAGACAACTCGACTCCGGCCAGGTCATCAAGCCCCATAAGGGGCTCGCCTAGGTTTTCCAACTTGGGTGCTGGCCCGTCCAACTCCGTCGATATGGTGGCGCTCAGTTTTACGGTTCCGTTCTTCGACTCGAGCGAGTTCTTTCCTAGTTTTCTCCGCAGGTCGAACAGTGCCTGTGAGAAAGAATGACGTCCCTTCTTTTCGGTTGTGTCGGGCCAAAAAAGTTCTACCAGCGTGGAACGGCGCACTGGTCGCCCTTTGGCTTCCAGTGCCAGGTAAGTCAGAATAGCTGCCTGATGACGAGTCTTTAGCGGAATCTCTTCGCCGTTGGGGGCAGTCAATTTTTGGTTACCAAAAACGGTCAAGTGGAAGTTTTTTGTCATTCTTGCCATCGAAAAAGGTGCGCTAAGATGCGACGAAAGATTCAAATTTTTGTCAAATTGTTGACTCACAATGGTTTACGGATGGCTTTTTGGGTGTTGCGTATAAGCCCTGCCGCACCAAATTAGAATACAACGGGACTGGCCACTAGAGAAATTTGAGGGATGCCCCCAAATTGGTCCTCCCGAACCATTTGGCGCCGGTTGAGCTTCGATTTCCTCAATTACTTGGAACGTGTGTATGTATAACGAAACTCGGGACGATAAGGACTCTTGTGCCGACGGACAAACCGACCTGACACCTGATTTCGAACGAGAGGTCCTTTCGGGTGTGCCGGCAGCGATAATTGTAACCGACACCGCTGGCTGCATTGTCTATTGGAATGACGCTGCCCATGAGTTGCATGGCTGGCACCCTGACGAGGTTCTCGGCAAGGACGTTCGCGAATTGATTTTTTCGGAAGAAGGCAAGGAAGCCACGGCTCGGGGAGTCGATACCGCGCTCGCAACAGGAAGTTGGTCAGGCGAAGCAGAGTTTCGGCGCAAAGACGGCTCTTTTTTCCCTGCATTCTTTTCTATCAAATTCCTTGGTGATAAGAAGACCGGGCACCTGATCGGCGTGATTCACGACTTCACCCACCGGAAAAAACTCGAGGCCCAATTACTTCAAAGCCAGAAGATGGATGCGCTGGGAACCCTCGCGGGCGGGATGGCTCATGACTTCAACAATCTCCTCTCGGGCATTCTCGGCGCAGCTACCCTGGCCCGCAGCGAGATTGACGAACGAGAAGATTTAGCGGATTTGATCGATACCATCGACTCGGCAGGGCGCAGAGGCAAGGAACTTGTCTCACGAGTACTGACTTTTTCCAGGGCCGATGAATCGGTGTCGGAAGTGGTAGACCCGGTTGCGGTGGTGCGGGACCTCGTCCAGATAATCGGACGGACTCTTCCAAAAGGGATTAGCATCGCAACTGATTTACCACCTTCCGTGCCAAGAATAATTGGAGACCGGTCACGTTTGGTGCATGCTCTGCTGAATCTGTGCGTTAATGCCAGAGACTCGATGGGGGAGAAAGGTAATCTCAAAATCAGTGTGTCCGTGGAGGATGGAATCCCCGGCGATGCTCGCCACGTCGAAATGGAGACTGGGACGCAGTACGTTCGGTTTGAGGTCGCTGATGATGGAAGTGGAATGGACGACTCCGTTCGTTCCCGGGTGCTTGATCCTTTCTTCACTACCAAGACCAAGGGTGAGGGTACGGGGCTCGGGTTGCCAATCGTCGTTTCGACGGCCCAAGCCCACGAAGGTCGACTCCGGATCTGGTCGAAGGTAAACGAGGGATCGACCATAGCGATGTTCATTCCCGCTACCGACCGAGCGGTGGAAAGTGTCGAAAGACCGCGTGGTACGTCAGAGCAATTTCGCGGGAGTGAAACTGTACTGGTCGTCGACGACGAAAGCATAGTTCGGAAAGTGGCGAGGCGTGTCTTGGAGCGTAACGGGTATAAGGTGCTGGAGGCCGAGCACGGTCTGGCGGCTGTTGATGTAATCCGGTCTCACAGCGATGAGGTCGGGTTGATCCTTCTTGACATGGTGATGCCGGTTATGGACGGACGTGAGTTTTTCTGGAAACTGAAGGAGTCCCATCCCGGGATTCCGATTGTGCTCAACTCCGCTTTTAGCGCCGAGGGCAGGGTGGGCAAGCTATTGGAAGCGGGTGCCAGCGGGTTCCTAAGGAAGCCCTACGAGCTGGTTGACCTGTTGCGAACCGTCAGATTGGTGCTGGACGGGGAAAAAATTCCCAACGTGTCTGGCTAGGCTCCTGACCGGATCCAGGCCGTTTGCTCGACCAGCTCTTTACAAACGTCCTCACTCGTCCTCGCTGCTGCTTCCGCGGCGAAGTTGATTCCAATACGGTGCCTCAAAACTGGCAGTGCCACCGATTTTACGTCGTCCAGGTCAGCCATCGGCCGCCCATCCAGCGCAGCCTTGGCTTTAGCTCCAAGTACCAAATACTGGGAAGCCCGTGGTCCGGCCCCCCAATCAACGTATTCCCGGATAAAAGCCGGCGCATCGTCGTCTGATGGTCTGGTCATCCGAGCCAGGAGGACTGCGGCTTTGACGACCTCACGGGGTGCCGGAATTCGCCTCACAAGATGTTGCATTTCCAGCAGATCTTTCGCTGAGAGCACGGATTCAACCGGTTGGACATCGTCACCGGTAGTCTCCTCGGCAATCCGTTCTTCTTCTTCTCGCCTGGGATACTCGACCTTCAACTCAAGCATAAAGCGGTCGAGTTGGGCCTCCGGCAGGGGGTATGTGCCTTCTTGCTCAATGGGATTCTGGGTTGCTAGAACGAAAAACGGTTCGGGGAGGTGGAATGTTTGGCCCGAGGCCGTCACCTCATGCTCCTGCATTGCCTGGAGCAATGCGGCCTGAGTTTTGGGAGGAGTCCGATTAATTTCGTCCGCGAGCACCACATTGGCGAAAACTGGACCGTGTACGAATCGAAATTGACGCTTCCCCGTGGTCGGATCTTCTTCAATGATCTCGGTGCCGGTTATGTCGCTCGGCATAAGGTCGGGAGTGAACTGAATTCGCGAAAAATCAAGTGAAAGTGCCTCTGCAAGGGTCGAAACCATCAATGTTTTCGCCAGTCCCGGTACACCAACCAGAAGAGCGTGTCCACCAGAAACCGTCGCCGTCAGAATTCCCTCCAGAACGTCCTGCTGCCCGATAATTCTGTGCCCAACCTGTTCAAGAACCCGGTCTTTGCCTCGCGCCAACTTGGCGAGGAGTTCAACATCTTTATCGGTTGCTTCCACTTGGGTCACAGTCACTCTCGATTAATCCCCATTAAAAGGTAGGCGTGTTGTACGCCACCAATCGCCGGAAAGTTGCATACAATGTTAGCTTTCGGCCAGAAAGATAGCTGTTTTTCTTGGGAAAACGTTGCTTGCGAAATTTTTCACAAGCTATAAATTGCGTCGAGGTTTATGGGACCCGAAAAGACTCCTGTTCACGAGGCTAGCGCAGCAAACTCGCACCTGGCTCTCGGTTTTACGTTCGCGGCGGGGGTCATATTTTTTTTGGGAATCGGCCTGCTGATTGACCGGCGGTTTGGGTTGACACCGTTGTTTACCATTGCCGGAGCGATTGGTGGGGCGGTGCTTAGCTTCCTCAATATCTACTGGAAGTTAGAAGCTGAAACCGAGAGGCGGCGTAAAAAGAAGGCTGGACGTTGAAGACCGCGGCCATTGGGATTTTCCTGACCGTTATGGTTGTCGGCATATCGGTCGCGGTCTGGGGTCGAGAGGGCCTGGTTGGAGCTTTGAGCTTCGGCTGTCTTGCCCTAGGCATTCAGATCGTTGCCGTGTCGATTTTGAAAAAGGCGTGGGCTGGAAAGTTTCCGAGCGTGCTTGAGAAGTTTGTCATCGGAATGGCTCTCCGTCTGGCCGGGGTTGTTACCCTGGCGGTAGTAGTTTCGCTACGGCCCGAGGTTTTCTTGCCGCTGCCGAGTGCACTGGGATTTTTGGGGGTTCTGATCCCCCTGCTGTATATGGAGTTAAAGCTGGTCAAATGATACAAGAACACGCACAGGAACAGGCTCAGGAATCGGTCAACGTTGGTGAGATTGTGTTGCACCACACGGCGGATGCCAGCGAGATCGAATTTGATTTAATTTTCACGCACCTTGGACCCTACCACCTGCCCCACTGGAACGACATACATGTTGGCGGGCTAACGCTAAATCTGTCTCCTACGAAACACGTCGTGTTTATGTTGATCGCGGCGTTTCTCGTTTTTGTTTCGATGTGGGTGACCGGTCGTATGCTCAAGGCGCAGCGCGCCGATCAGGGAGCCCCTAGGGGGTTCGCCAATGCGATGGAAGCGTTTGTGCTTTTTGTGCGGGACGATATCGCTATCGCCGGGGTTGGCAAGGAAATGGGCGCGAAGTACGCCCCGTTTATCATGTCGATTTTCTTTTTCATCCTCTATTCAAACTTGCTTGGACTCGTGCCGTACGGTGCAAGCCCGACCGGTAATTTGGCGATCACCGCGGCGCTGGCGATCCTTTCTTTCCTCGCCATCGAAATCGGCGGGATGATGAAATTGGGGATGGGTGGTTACATGCGGACAATCTTCCCCAAGGTACCCGGAATGACCGGAGCACCGGCTATGGCAATGAGTATGGCCATGGCACCAATCGAAGTGCTTGGGAAACTTGTCAAACCCTTTGCACTGGCTGTTCGACTTTTCGGCAACATGACCGCCGGACACTTTGTAATCCTGTCTCTCTTCGGCATCATCTTTCTCTTCGGCCAACTCGAAATTTGGAGATGGGCGATCGGGTTTGCGACAGCCGGTTTGGTCACGTTGATCATGATGCTCGAATTGTTCATAGCCTTTTTGCAGGCGTACGTGTTTGCTCTGCTCACAGCCACGTTCATTGGGTTGATGCAGCACGAGCACTAAGCAAGAAGTTCGAAGTAGTAAGTTATAGGGTGTTTTGTATGGTTCGGACTGGGCGTCCCACTCCGAATTCTATCGTACCCGGTCGAACGATCGGGGAGGCTTGCTGGCTTTCGGGCCGTTGGTGAGCGTGGGAAACCAGGCTGTTTCGGGAGCGATGGTTGGGTTTTTCAGGACGCAAAGAGATAAATGAGCTCTCTACAAAAATTGAGGGAAGTTAAATGTTACTGAATACGTTGTTTTTGTTGCAGGACGTGGCCGTCGAAGTCGCCAAGAACACCAACGCATTGCTTGGCGCTGGTATCGGTATTGGTCTGGCAATTGTTGGCGCCGGTCTGGGTCTGGGTCGTATCGGTGGCTCGGCAGCCGAGGCCATTGCTCGTCAGCCGGAAGCTGAGGAAGGTATTCGTGGTGCGGCTCTCCTGATCGCAGTTCTCCTCGAGGGAGCCACGATTATCGCACTCGTTTTCGCCCTGCTGTTCAAGCTGGTATAAACGATGTTGTTTTCGCTGGTAATGCTAGCCACCTCGTCTGAAGAAGGTGGCCTGGGACCGTTCGCGGTGAACCCGGGGCTCATGATTTGGACGTGGCTGGTTTTTATCACGCTGTTCCTGCTGCTAAGGCGGTTTGCCTGGCCAGCAATCTTGAGTGCGACTGAGGCACGCGAGAAAAAGATTGCTGACCAACTGGCTGAGGCCGAACGCCTGAACGCCGAGGCCGCCACAAGCCTTGAAGAGCACAAGAAGTTGCTCGCCGGTTCGAAAGAGGAAGCACAAACTCTTATCGCCGATGCCAAGCAGTTGGCGGACAAGGAGAGGGATCAGATCCTTTCCCGGGCCAGAGAAGAGCAGGAACAAATGTTGGATCGCGCAAAACGCGAGATAGATGCCGAGCGCGATCGTGCTCTTACAGAACTCCGCAAGGTGGCCGTTGAGTTGTCACTCGCGGCGGCATCGAAATTGGTTGAGCAAAATTTGGACGACGATTCCAATAGGAAATTTGTCGCCGATTATCTCGATTCGCTGGGAGAGCGGAATTGAGAGAGTCGACCATTGCTCGCAACTACGCGGAAGCGCTCTTTGAAGTTGGAGAGAAGCTTGGGAAGACCGAGGTGTTTGCGGATCTGATACATGGTCTGGCGGGCGCCATGCAAGAGGAGGTTTCCGTGCGGATAGCACTTGAAACCCCCAGGGTTCCCAAGAACGTGAAGATGGACGTCCTGAAGAAAACCTTTGCAGGTTCCGCGCCGGACGAATTTGTTCGGTTCCTTGCAGCGGTGGTCAAGCGTGGACGTCAGAACATCTTTCCCGCTATTTCGACTGAGTACGCTTTGTTGGTCGACGACAAATTCAATCGGGTGCATGCCGGGGTTACTCTGGCTCGCAAACCCGATGAAAGTCTCCAGCAGGAAATTACGGAAAAATTGTCCAGGATACTGGGTAAAGAAGTTATTCCGCATTTTCGAGTCAAGAAATCAATCATCGGGGGTGTCCAGGTGAGAGTTGGTGATCTTACTATGGACGGTTCGATCCGACGAAAACTCAAGACTCTGCGCGCCAGGATGTTGAGCGCTTAAGAACAGCCAAAGGGGCGTCGGACTTTCGAGTGCGGCGCCCTTTTTTTAGTGTGATGTGGGGAAGTCGGTATGGGGGGGATTTGCTTCCCGTGCCACCCCTGCTCCTGTGTCACCGTGCCACTTCTAAGAGGCAAGACAATGACGAAAACAGGATTCATCGGATTGGGAGCGATCGGATACCCGGTCGCCAGACATGTTGCTCGGAGTGGCCCGACCTGGGTATGGAATAGAACGATATCCAAAGCCAGGTCTCTCGCTGAAGAAACAGGCGCCAATGTCGCGAATAGCCCCGCCGATCTCGTGGCCGCTGTGGATGTCGTTTTTACCTGTCTCCCCACGACCACCGAAGTCTTTGGGATGGTCAAAAGCGTGGAGTCATGGCGCGAAGGTCAGCTCCTTGTCGACACCACGTCCGGCGATCCTGGAGTTTCTAAGGACATTGCAGCGTGGCTGGACGACAAAGGGGTCGGGTACGTTGACGCTCCTCTCAGTGGTGGTACTTCTGGAGCGGAGGCCGGCAAGCTCACGGTGATGATGGGAGGAGAGGAATCATGGAAGGGGAAAGCCAGGGAGGCCTGTGAGTGTTTTGCGGCCCAGATAACCGATGTTGGTCCGGTGGGAGCCGGCAATGCAGTAAAAGCTGTCAATCAGACACTTTTGGCCATCAACATCCAGGCTGCCGGTGAAGGATTAGCCGCTCTCACCAAGCTGGGGGTTAAGCCCTCCGTCGCGTTAGAGGTGATTAACGCCTCAAGCGGCCGCTCGAACGTAACTCAAAACTTAATTCCCGAGCGGACCATCACCGGTGATTGGTTGAGGACATTCAGATTGTCGCTGTTGAACAAAGATGTTGGGATCGCCGTGAAGTTACTTGGAGATACCGAAGTACCGGGGCCGGCTACAGCACTGGCCAAGGTTGCGATGGAAGCAGCAATGACCTTCCTGGACGACGATGAAGCAGATCACGTGGAAGCGATCAAGAGGACCGAAGCGGCAGCCGGTGTGGAAATACGAGGTTAAAAAAGGAGGGTCGGGAAATATCCCGACCCTCCAAACAATTTTAAACTAGTCGAAGCTGACAGCGGGCACGTTGCGAGCTTCCTCAGACGTAACCTCAAAATACTCCCTGCCCTCAGCGCCGGTGGCCTTGGCGGTCAAAACCTGAGGGAACCGCCGGATATAGGCATTGTAGTTTCTCACCGCGTCGTTGTAATCCTGGCGAGCTGTGGCGATTCTGTTTTCGGTTCCTTCCAACTGAACCTGAAGCTCCATGAAATTCTGGTTGGATCGTAATTCCGGGTAGGCTTCGGATATCACCAGAAGTCTTCCCAGCCCCTGCGTCAGGGTTTGGTTTGCTTCTGCCATCTGCCCCAGGTCCCCTGACTGAATTGCTCCTCCTAACCGCGATCTTGACTCAGCGATCGAAGTAAAAACTTCCTGTTCCTGGTCGGCGAAACCGCGGACTGTTGCCACGAGGTTTGGTATCAGGTCAGAACGTCTTTGTAGTTGGACCTCAATCTGACTCTTAAACGCGTTAATTTCTTCGTCATAAGTCTGGATGCGATTGTACCCGCACCCGCTCAGCGAAACCAGGGCCAATCCGATTACTAACCTCTTCATATATTGATCTCCTTCTTAATGAAAACTTTGTTTGTCAGGCCTGGTCGACGTAGCGAGCGAGTTTCTGCATCTCGTCTACGTAGGCGGCAGCGATCGGGTCATCGCTTCGCAGGGCCTTTACGTTGTCGCCTGAAATCTTGTCGACAACCCAGCTAAATGCACTCACATCGAGTTCGGCGATCGCAGCCGCCTGTTCAACGAGCCTTGCCGGCTTCCTCTCCGGGTCCTTGCCTTCCAATCGCACAAGTGCTCGCATTAACACGAAGAAAGTCGACGCAGAATCGATTAGTAGACGGGTTAGCACGCCGCCGTTTTGCGCGTAAGCGGCGTACTGGGACCTTAGTTGCAACAGCTTGCCCTGCACTTCTCGCTCCAATTCGCGCCGCAGATCGTCCCGCGAGGTGGTAATCCCCTCGAAGGGGTCGGTCCCAGCTACGAGTCTATGGGCTTCCCTCATATCTTCTATCTCAATGGGGAACACATCGGTGGAAGCTTCCCATTCTGATTGCGAAAAAATCAGCGGTGCAGGATTTCCTTTCTTTACCCACGCCGCCAGGGACTTTTCTACCGGGCGGATCGCCGCGGTTGACGCGTCTTTGACCACGGCCATCACTGTGACTTCTTGATGAGCAGGCGCGTACCCTCCTCTAATTGCCGTGCCCAGAAGCAACATCGATTGAAGGTTGTCTCCCAACTCTCCCGCAATCTGTGTAGCTACTTTTTCTGCCTGTTGTAATTTGTCCGCCATTCTAAAAGCTCCCTGAAGAACCGCCGCCACTGAAACCGCCTCCGCCACCAAAACCACCGAATCCACCACCTCCGAAACCGCCTCCGCCGCCACCCCATCCACCTCCCCGGTAATGTCCACCGCGGCCACCACCGAGTAACATGCTCAGGAGGATCCACTTGCCTGAGCCGCGCCCGCCGAAAATGAAAAAGATCAGCAGGAGAATGATCCAGGAGAAATCTATTGGACGTCGCCCCGAGGATCTTGGTCGGGTTGGTTGACTCGCTACCTGTCCGGTAATCGTTACGCCGAATTCTTCCGCGTACTCACCTGCAAGGAGCTGTATTCCCAGGGCGAGACCCTCCGCGTAACTTCCTGATCTTGTAGAAGCTTCCCCTATCGCATTACGAATTCGCAGAGTTTCGGCATCGGTGATGAACCCTTCTGCACCGCGGCCGGTGGAAATTGCGAGATCTGCTCGCCCATCTCCGGGCCGTTGCCCCGGTACAAGTAAGAGCACCACCCCTGCGTTGCTCGCTCTCGATCCGGCGGTTGTCTGAGATCCGACTCCCCACTGGCGCCCGATGTCTCGGGCCACATCGATTGATTCCCGGCCCTCAAGGTTCGAAAGAGTAACGACGGCTATTTCGCCGCCGGTTTTTTGCTGGACTTCGGATATGATGGTCGTCATTGCGTTTTCGAGGCGGGAGTCAATCGCGCCTGCGAAATCGTTGACGTAGCCCTGTGGGGCCGGTACCTGCAGCTGCGCTGCTATGACTAATACGTTGAGTAGCATCCCGTAATTATAACCGTCGGTTGAAGCGGGGTTGTGAAAAGCACGGTTTATGCCTAAAGTTTGTGCCTTTTTGGCAGGGTTGGAGGCTTTCCGGGAACGGAAACGTTCCTTGAGATCAGCCTTGCCTGCAGAGCGTCACGCGGGGGTGTCGGCGAGTGCTTTTTCAGAGTTCTGGCTGGTGAGAACTCTCTCGTGAAAATCCAGACGTTCCTGGAGCTCGACTACCTCATCGGTCAACATGCGGTTCTGTTCACTTAACTCGTCGACTGCGGCGGTAATCCGCTCGATTTCAGGGTCGGAGGCTGGCATTCTTCTGGCATTCAGTCGCATGCGCATCGCGACCAGGAAAAAGGTCCCGAAGGTTGCGATACCGGTTATGGCGATGAGTCCTTCGATTAGTTCTGGATGCATGGGGTTTTCCTTGCCGTTTGACTTCATCTTCTCCTACGAAACAAAGGGGCGGGAGATTCAGGGTCATTGGAAGCTGGTCGGAACAGTATAGGTACTAAATAGTATAATACTGATCAATACACCAATGCTCAGATCTTAAGGTTCCCCGAAAATGGCTCTTAAACCACGTTGGTTTCACATTCTTCTCGCCCTTTCCGAAAACCCCGCGCATGGTTCGGGGATTGTTCGTCACGTACTTGAACAGAGTCAGGGTTCGATGCGTCTCTGGCCGGCAATGCTGTACGGGTCATTGGAAAAGCTCGCCCAGGTCGGGCTTATCAAAGAACTGCCCGAGAGTCCGGGCGGTGAAAGTGGCAAACGCCGTTACTACGAGATCACAGAAAAGGGTCGGGCGGAATTGAAAAGGGAAGCCGAACATCTTGCCAACCTCGCGGCCATGGTGCGCGCTAGAATCGGGTAATGGCTCGGGACTTCTCTCGCTCGTTAGCGGCCTATAGTCTGTTGCTCCGAGTACTGCCACTTCACTTTCGCAATCATCACGGCTGCGAAATGGTTACCGTCTTCTCCGAAGCTCTCGAAGCGGCGGGAGGTTCGTTTGTCGGGGTCACAACGGCATGGATAGCAGCAGTGCGAGACATCTTGCATGCCGCAGTATATACCAGAACATTGCGGCCGTCAGGTCGCGAACCAAACAGGAAAGACACCCCTTCCATGTTCTCTTTAATTATTCGAGATATCCGTATTGCTCTTCGTTCCCTGCGCAAAGCGCCGGGTTTTTCCTTCGTTGCTGTTACCACTATTGGGCTGGGTATTGGAGCGACGACGCTAGTTTTCAGCGCCGTGTTTGGTGTTCTCCTGAACCCGTTGCCCTATCGTGACTCGGATCGTCTAGTCAACGTCTGGAACGACCTAGTCAATGAAAATCAGTATCTCCCAGCCGTAAGTCCCGCTGACTTCAGGGACTACCAGGAAATGAGCCAGACCTTTGAACAGTTTGCCGCAGCATCGGGCGCGGGTCAGGTTGGCCTGTCTGGCGTTCTGACAGGTGACGGACCTCCGCAGTTGGTCGACTTATCCCCGGTAACCCATAATTTCTTCAGCCTATTAGGTGTCGACCCGATTCTGGGTCGCAACTTTACCGAAGAGGAAGAGCAGTTTAACGGCCCTCGCGTTACTATGATCAGCCACCAACTGTGGCAGTCCCGCTTCGGTTCTGACGGAGATATCATCGGGCGGAGTATCGACATTGACGGCAATCCGTTTGAGGTGGTGGGGGTTTTGCCACGCGGGTTTGAACTTCTTCTTCCAGCGGAGGCGTTCCTTGTCAAGCCGTCGGACGTATGGGTGCCCCTGCAGATTGATTATTCCCAGGTACCACCTCGCAACTGGACCTACTTTACGGTTCTTGGCAAACTGCGCCCGGGAGTGGGATTGGAGGAGGCGCAAGTTGAGATGAATGCCATTGCCGATCGCCTGACTGAATTGCACGCGGAGCACCAGGGTTCGGGGATGAAAATCCGCCTGGTGCCGTTCCAGAGTGATATCGTAAAAGAAGCGCGACCGGTTTTGTTGACATTATTCGGGGCTGTTGGGTTTGTGTTATTGATCGCATGCACTAACGTGGCCCACCTGATGCTTTTGCGGGGAGGGACTCGCGAACGGGAGATGGCAGTTCGCATTGCGCTGGGGGCGGGCCGGGGCAGTATGGCTCGTCAAATTATGACTGAGAGCATGGTGGTGAGCGTGGCCGGGACAGCGTTAGGTCTGATCCTCTCGTGGGTGGGCTTAAGCTTTTTAGTGGCGTTTCAAGCTCAAGACATTCCCAGGCTAGCAGAATTGTCTCTGAACACTCCGGTGTTGTTGTTTGCTGTTTTCGCCGCGGTTGCAACGGCGTTGGTTTTTGGCTTTGCTCCGGCAGTCCAGGCCTCTCGTAGCGATGTGAATTCTCTCATCAAAGAAGGTGGCCGCACTGGCCAATCGCGCGGTGCGGCTCGGTTGCGCCAGGCCCTGGTGATAGGTGAAATAGCGCTTAGCATGGTTCTGTTGGTTGGTACAGGTCTTATGCTCAAGAGTTTTTCGTCGCTAAGCGACGTACGCCCCGGCTTCGACTCGGAGGGAGTTCTCACCTTTTCGGTTTCGCTGCCCCGCGGCCGCTACGATCGACGTGCCGCAGCCGCCTTTTTCACCGAATTGGAATCCAATTTGGCTTCGGTTCCGGGCGTCGTCAGTGCCGGCAGTATTTCTCAACTTCCGCTTACCGGGAGCGGTTCGCTCTGGCCGTACGCCTATGACGCCGCCACGTCGGAGGAGTTCAATCTGAGTGCTGATGGGCGGGTTGTGTCGAACGGGTTTTTCGAGTCTCTGGGGATCCGAATTGTGGACGGACGCAGTTTTGCTGCTCAGGATGCATCTTCAAACGCTCCCCTGGTGATCATTGAGGAGATGCTGGCTCAACGGGCGTGGCCCGGTGAAAGCGCGGTCGGAAAGCAGTTGGAGCTTGGTGGACGCGGAAATTTTGCGACCGTTATTGGCGTTGCTGAGCATTCAAGGATCTACGACCTCAAGGAAGACATCAGGGAGCAGGTCTTCGTGTCTGTCGGACAACGTCCTCCGATGGGAATGAAATTCACGCTCAAGACAGCTGGAATTGACGCCCTTTCGATAACGGGCCTCGTGAGGGATGAAGTGTGGGCAATTGACGACGCTCTCCCGGTCACTGATATGCGTCTTATGAGCGATTATGTTGATGACGCTCTCGCCCCCACCCGCCTGGCGATGATTCTTATGTCCGGTTTCGGGGGCCTGGCACTTCTGCTGGCTTCGATAGGGATCTACGGCGTTATTTCCTATTCGGTCGATATCCGAAAACGTGAATTCGGAGTGCGAGTGGCTCTGGGTGAGAACCCGGAGGGGTTGCTGCGCTCGGTGTTGAGCAGGAGCTTCCGGATGGTCATTTTGAGTTTGGTTCTTGGTGTGCTGGCCTCTATCGCTTTGGCTCGCTTTGTCGAAGGCCTTCTTTTTGGCGTCGGCGCGGCTGACCCGGCCAACTTCTTGGTTTTCGGGGGGGTTCTCTTTGTTTCGGCGATGGCGGCATCTTTCGTCCCCGCCAGGCGAGCTATGCGGGCTAACCCCGTCGACGTTTTGCGCTCGGAGTAGTTTGTCTTCCAGGTGGGCGGAAAGCCTTCCCCACCAGAACGGCTGCATTCGGTTAAATTGGTCTAATGGGGCCCAAGCGACCGAGCAAATTCATTACCGGCGAAGCCGGCGATCGCCGCGAATTTTTTGGCGAGACGCTAGGACACCTTGCCAGGGAGGTGGCCCAGCGGGCCGAGAAAAAGGTTGCCCCTGTCAAATACCAACGACCCCCTGGCGCTATCGACGAAGTATCATTTCTAGCCACCTGTACCCGTTGTGATCTTTGTGTCGATGTTTGTCCGGTAGGCGCGATTGTAAAGGTTCCCCGTAGCGGAGGGTTGGCAGCAGGTACGCCGACGATGCGTCTCGAAATACAGCCCTGCGTAGCGTGTCCCGATATGCCTTGTGCTCAGGCGTGCACGCCTCGCGCTCTGGTGACTCCGCCGGATCTCTGGTCGAGTTTTCGGCTGGCGCGTTTGGTACTCGATTCAGACCGATGCATTACATTCGATGGCACCACGTGTGGTGTTTGCGTCACCGTTTGTCCAATTGGTAAAGACGCGATCGAGTCGGATGCGGGTGGCCGACCCGTTCTTAAGGAAGAAGGGTGTGTCGGGTGCGGTGAATGCGTGAAAGCGTGTGTAACTACACCATCTTCCCTGAAATTGATAAGCGAGGAGAGCTGATGGAATCGGTGCCGTACCGGGTAGAGAAACCCTGGGGTTACGAGTTGATCTGGGCGCGGACGGATAGGTATGTAGGAAAAATCCTTCACATTGAGCCGGGACATGTATTGAGTCTGCAGTACCATGAGAAAAAGGATGAAACGATCCACGTCCTGAACGGTGAAATCATCTTTCGGATTCAGGAAGACGGCGAACTCAAAGAACGTAAAATGGTCGAAGGCGAGAGCTACCACATTGTACCTCACACCGTGCATCAAATGGAAGCCGTGGTGCCGTCGGATCTTCTCGAGGCCTCAACGCCTGAGTTGGACGATGTGGTGCGCCTCGAAGATCGATACGGGAGAAAATAGGAAATGAAGTTGATAGTACCCCTGGCCGGTAAAGGATCCAGGTTGCGACCGGTCACGAATGAAGTTCCCAAACCGTTGGTCAGTGTAGCTGGAAAACCGGTTCTGGATTATGTAATGGACATCGTCGCTGACCTGGACATCGAAGAATTGGTGGTAATCACCGGCCACCTCAAGGAAGATGTCGAGGCTTATATCACGTCCAACTTTGATGTGCCTGCTCGGTTCATAGAACAGAAAGTACAGGACGGCACCGCGGGGGCGATTGATCTCGCCCGGCCGTACGTTGATGGACCTGTATTGATAATTTTTGTGGATACGATTTTTGACGCGGATCTATCTGTCGTCGATACGGTCGATGCGGATGGCATTATTTGGGCCAAAGAGGTCGAGGATTACCAGCGATTTGGTGTGATCGTAACGGACGAAGACGGCTACATGGAGCGTATCGTGGAGAAGCCTTCAGAACCCGTTTCTAAGCTGGCCAATATCGGAGTTTACTACATCAGGGACTATGGGGCCCTCTTTGACGGGATAAAATGGACGCTCCAGCAACCGGCCAACCAGGGCGAGTACTTTTTGACCGATGCGTTTCAGCACATGATCGACAACGGTCGCAAAATAAAAACTGCGGAAGTCACCGGTTGGTACGATTGCGGTAAACTCGGCACTACCCTGGAAACCAATGCCCATCTTTTGGAAAACGGTGGTCGTGCGTCGGTGCCTGAAGTGGGAGATTCGGTAACGATCGTCGGGCCCGTCAGAATAGCTGATGATGCCAGGCTTGAAAACTGCACGGTTGGTCCTCATGTGACAGTCGATTCAGGAGCGACGATCATCGATGGAACGGTCGTGAACTCGATTGTTGGTAAGGGCGCGATCATCAGAGGGGCCAGTGTTGAGAACTCGCTGTTGGGCGAGGGGGCTGAGGTGACCGACGATGCTTCGGGGATGATTTTTACTCGAACTGAATCGCTACTGGCTCCCTGACCGGTGATAGCTTGACTGGTTTCGACGTGGGTGGCACACTACGGATATGAAGGAAACGGAACTGATTTACGACTGGAACTCAATCGAGTCTTTTGATTGGGCTAACGCCAGCGTAGAGCTGAACGACGAAACCCTGCGGGACGGATTGCAATCACCATCTGCAATAGATCCTGACATGGACGACAAGGTCAGGCTGCTACATCTCCTGGTCGAATTGGGAGTCGCAGCGGCCGACATTGGCTTGCCCGGAGCCGGACCGCAGGTAGTCGAAACGGTGCGGAGGTTGGCTCATGAAATCGCTGACCAATCCCTTCCAATTTCAGCCAACTGCGCGGCCCGGACGGTGATCCAGGATGTCGAACCGATTGCTCGGATTTCCCAGGAGGTCGGGATAGCCATTGAGGCGGCAACGTTTATTGGGTCCTCGCCGATTCGTCAATACACCGAAGACTGGACTCTCGACAAGATGCTCAGGGTGTCAGAGGAAGCTGTGAAATTCGCTGTATCGGAAGGCCTTCCCGTGATGTTCGTAACGGAAGACACTACCAGAGCGCTTCCCAAAACAATAACCGCGCTCTACCGGATGGCGATCGAATGTGGTGCGCGGCGGATTTGTCTTTCGGACACGGTGGGCCACGCGACGCCCCCGGGAGTGCGCAACCTGGTAAAGTTCATTCGGGCCGAGGTGATCGAACCGTCGGGCGAAGACGTGAAGCTGGATTGGCATGGGCACCGGGACCGCGGCATGGGTGTTGTGAATTGTCTGGCCGCAGTAGAGGCCGGTGTTGATCGGGTCCATGCGACGGCGCTGGGTGTGGGCGAGCGAGTGGGCAACGCCGAAATGGATTTGCTTATTGTCAACCTTCACCTGCTGGGGGCTCACAAGCACGATGTGAGCAAGTTGAGAGAATATTGTGACCTTGCGGCCCGGACCATCGGTGTCCCCCTGCCCGACAATTACCCGGTTTTTGGCAAGGACGCGTTCCGCACGGGCACAGGAGTTCACGCGGCGGCGATCATTAAGGCCAGAAAAAAGGGTGACGACTGGCTGGCTGACATGGTTTATTCAAGTGTGCCTGCCACTCGCTTTGGAGCTAAACAGATCATAGAGATCTCTCCCGTCTCAGGGCTCTCTAACGTAAAGTGCTGGTTGGAAGAAAACGGTTATGATTCCGGTGACGAAGTGGTTTGTGCGCGGTTGTTCGAATATGCCAAAACCAAGGATCGTACCTTAATGCAGGAAGAATGCCACGCAGTGGCTGCTGGTCGTCGTCCTGGAACGAAATAGAACGGAGAATACTACGACTACCACATTTGCGGAAATTACGTCGTCGGCCCTGGATTTGCGCTGGAATCTCGATCCAGTCGAAGCCACGCACCAGGGTTTGACGGAGTATGATGGCCGCTACGGCAATTACACGGTTGAGGATGTCACAGCTCACATAGCTGCTCTTCGTTCGGTTTCCGGCACGCTTGAGGCCGTCGAGGCCGAGGATCTTGAGGCTGAGATCGACCGGACGGCCCTTCTCGGGGACGTGAGAGTAGCGACCAACCGGTTGAAGATCGAACGGCCGCACGAAAAAAACCCTGAATTTTGGATTACTCACGTACTTGAGGGTCTTTATCTCCTTCTGGTGCGCACCGACCGCCCCAAAGAAGATCGTGCGAAGGCTGCGCGATCCCGGTTAGAAGACCTGCCCCGTTTTCTCAGGGAAGGGCAGGAAACTCTCAATGGATGTCCCAGGGTCTTTGTTGAAACTGCGCTCCAGATATCCGATGCGGCTACCGAGTTGGTCCGGTCGGTCGCGAGTTCTCTGGGACCGGAAAAGGATCCTGAATACGACCAGGTGGTAATGTCAGCGCAAAATGCCATCGACGAGTTTGTTGCATTTATCGGGGGAGACCTGCTCGACAACGCAGGGGAAAGTGAATTTGCGATCGGCGAGGATGCTTTCAATTTTCGCCTGCACTATGAACATGCGCTCCGGAACACAGCCCCGGAAATCTACCGCTACGGACTGCATCTTATCGAAGAGGTGGAAGCGGAGATCTCTGAAATTGCTCGGGAGATGGGATATCAGGGCGCCTGGGCAGATCTGGTGTCGGGGCTGCGTGAAGACCATCCTGACGCCGATGGCCTTGTCGCAGCCTATCAAGACGAAATGGTGCGAGCCTACGAATTTGTGTCAGACAACGGGATCGTAATTGTTCCGCCGGGCGCGCTGAATGTCATTGAGACACCATCGTTCTTACGACCCGTCGCTCCGTTTGCAGGCTATCAGGCCCCGGGGGCGTTTACAGACGATCGGACGGGGACATTCATGGTGTCTGTTCCGGGTTCCGGGGTAGATCCGAGCTTGCGCGACAAGATGTTGCGAGATCATTGCTTCTACGACCTGGCTTCGATCGCTCTCCACGAAGGGTATCCCGGACACCATCTACAGATTCTCACCGCTCAGGCTCAACCAAGGATTGTCAGGAAGATTGTTGGGACCCCTTTGACCGTCGAAGGTTGGGCTCTTTATTGCGAAGACATGATGGGTGAAGAAGGTTTCTACCGTACTTCCGAAGAACGCTTGTTCCAAAAAATACAATTGCTTTGGAGGGCGGTCAGGGTAGTTCTGGATGTCGCTTTGCACACCAGGGGGATGTCTTTCGAAGAGGCGATTGACTTGCTGGTGGACCGTGCCGGAATCGACCGCACCAATGCCGAGGCTGAGGTGCGCCGGTATTGTGCCAATCCAGCTTACCAACTCTGCTATGCTGTGGGGCGGAGGGAAATAAACGCCTTGCGGGCGTCCTACGAATCAGCGATGGGTGCGGATTTCTCCCTCCACAAATTCCACACCACGTTGTTGTCTTACGGGGGGTTGCCTGTGAGCCTGGCGCGCTGGGGTATGGGTCTGGACGACTAAGCGCTGGAATTTGCGGGTCAGCACTTTGAGGGATACGTTCGATACGACGTAAACAGGTAGCGAAATATCTCAACAGAAACGCCGGAAGAGGAGCCCGTTGAGCGCCCACAGCGCCAGTCGGGCTCAATGTTAGCTGAGCAGCCAGATCCCAGAAGACTCGACCCGGAAGATATGAGCGGCAGGATTGCCCTTGTGACCGGTGGAGCTACGGGCCTGGGCCGCGCGGTTGCCCTGGAGTTTGCCCGCCGGGGGGTCCATGTGGCCTTCAACTGGTTCAATCTTCGGGGGCGCGACATTGCCGGCCAGGCGTTGCTGACGGAGGCCGAAATAAGATCACGCGGGGTGGGTGTCTATTGCTCTGACGTTGATATCCGGGACTCCAAAGCGGTTCGCAACTTCGTGGGTGCGGCGGCCAGCGAGTTGGGTGGAATACACTATCTGGTCAACAATGCCGGTATTTCGAAGGACGGGGCTATCTGGAGTATGAGTGACGCGGCCTGGCAGGACGTGCTGCAAACCAACGCCACGGGCGCCTTCAACGGGATACAGGCAGTGGCACCGTTTTTCAAGAATCAACACTACGGGAAGATCGTGAACGTGTCGTCCCATCAGTCTTTCAATCCCGGGTTTGGTGTGGCCAATTTTGCGGCCAGCAAGGCAGCGGTGATTGGTCTGACCAAGTCCGCCGCGGTCGAACTGGGTCCGTACAATGTCAATGTCAATGCGGTTGCTCCGGGTTACGTGAAAACCGAGGCACTGGCTGACCTGCCTTCAGATGTACTTGCCAAAGCCGAAAAGTCTTCGGTCCTCGGCCGAATCGCCGAACCGGAGGATGTTGCGAGGGTGATGGTATTCCTTTGCTCGGAGCAGGCACGCCACATCACCGGACAGGTTATCTTTATTGACGGCGGTATGACTTTGACCTGAGTTCATGCCCCCGCCCCTCACATGCGTCGGTTCGGACATGAGTCAAAGAAATAACACAACAACATCAAAAAATTTGGTCGAAGTTACCGTTGAAGATGGTGTGGCGGTTCTCCAGCTGAAACGCCCTCCGGGCAACGTGCTAAATATCGAGATGATGGAAGAGATTAACTCCAAGCTTCTCGAGCTGGCAGGTCGTCCTGAGTTGAAAATTCTGGTAATCAGGGGCGACAGTAATTCATTCAGTGACGGGATTGATGTGGCCGATCATACCCGGGCCAAGGTCACTCGTATGATTCAGGTGTTCCACCGCATCTTCGAAACTATTCGCCTGCTTGAAGTGGTTTCGATAGCCGCCGTAGAAGGCAGCGCCTGCGACGGTGGATTTGAACTCGCCATCGGGTGCAATCTCATTGTCGCTTCCAAGTCTGCCCGGTTTTCGCTTCCTGAGATCAATCGGGGAGCTTTTCCTCCAGTTGCCAGCGTCGTGCTTCCCGCGATAGCCCCGCGCCGAAAGGCGATGGAATGGATCCTTACAGGAGACGAAGTCACTGCCGAAGAACTCCACCACTGGGGCGTGGTCAATCAAGTTTTTGAGAACGATAAATTCGACGACCAACTCGCGTCGTTCATTGGACGAATCACGAGGACGTCTGGACCGGTTCTACAGTTGGCCAAACGGGCCCAGGTCGAGTCGTACTATGCGTCGTGGGGAGAAGCTCTTTACAAGGTAGAGAATCTTTATCTCCGCGAATTAATGAACCTTTCCGACTCTGAAGAAGGCATGCGCGCCGCCATCGAGAAGAGGGACCCGATATGGACAGACTCCTGAGCAAGGTCTCGGCGTTACTCATTGCTGTTTCGCTTTCCTCCTGCGGAGGCAACTCGCCGATAGCGGAGGTTACTCCCAGAGGGCTGCCGCTACCAACTGTGGGTCTTTCGGGACAGGAGGTGGTTGTTTTCCCATTAACCCTCGTTGCGGTATCCGATTCGTTGGCCTGGGATGGCCAACTCAGACCCAGGGACGAAGCTCTGCTACGAGCCGATAGTGTGATCGGATTGATGTTGGATGAGCGATCGCCGGAGGTGGACTGGGTTGGTCCTGATGCCCTTCGTGCCGCTCATCGGCAGGCCCCCGGGATGATAGCGGACCCTGATCGACTCGGCACGGCCGTACTCAGGTCCACCAGCATCGACCGTCTCACTGACCCGCTTGCAAGTCAAATGAGAGGTCTTGTAGGAGTTGCGGGCGCCCGGTTTGCCCTGGTCCCGGCCAGTTTGTTTTATTTTGGTGGCGACACTGCTGAAGGCAAAGCCGAACTCACTATGGCACTGGTCGATGTCAGGACCGGCGCCGTTACCTGGCGAAATATTGCCTCGGGTCAGGCCGACGACCCGTGGACAGCGCTCTCGCGAGCTTTGAAAACCCTAAACCCAAGTATTCCATAAATGGCCACACCCCTGACGCTAATACGAGGTGATGGTATCGGACCTGAAATAGCCGATGCCACCATGACTGTTCTGGCAGCTGCCGAAACCGATTTCGATATCGACGAGCAAATCGGAGGAGTCACTGCCCTGGAAAAGGTTGGGACTCCGTTGCCCGAAGAAACGGTTGATAGTTTCAGGCGCACTAACCTTGCTTTGAAAGGCCCTCTTACGACACCCGTAGGTAAAGGGTTTCGTTCGATCAACGTTCAACTGCGGCGCGAGTTCGATCTTTATGCGAACCTGAGGCCGGCCCGCACGATCATGCCTGGAGGTCGATTTGAGGACGTCGATATCGTATTGGTCAGAGAGAACACAGAGGGCCTCTACATCGGCCACGAAACGTTGATAGCGGTTGCGGGCGATCCCAAGGCAGTCGCTCAATCTGTGGCCGTAGTGACGCGTCATGCGTGCGAGCGCGCAATACGCTTCGCCTTTGACTATGCAGCTACCCATGGGCGGCGAAAAGTTACCGTTTGTCACAAGGCCAATATCCTCAAAGCTGTTAGCGGTCTCTTCCTGGAGGTCGGACAGAAGATCGCCGAAGAGTACGAGGGTCGAGTTGAGATGGACGATGTGATTATCGATGCCTGCGCCATGAAGATGGTAATTGACCCGTCTCAATTCGATGTGGTGGTCACCACCAACATGTTCGGTGACATTCTGAGCGATCTGATGGCTGGTCTGGTTGGCGGGCTTGGCATGGCTCCCGGAGCAAACATAGGTGAATCCGCGGCGCTGTTCGAAGCCGTTCACGGATCTGCTCCGGACATTGCTGGACAGGGAATAGCCAACCCAACAGCGTTGATTCTTGCCGCGTGCATGATGTTGGACTATCTGGAGGATCAGAACACCGCCGATCGCATCCGGGTGGCTCTCAGCCAGACCGTCAACGACGATGGCATTCGCACAAGAGACCTTAAAGGAAATGCTAGCACCGAAGAATTTGCTAAAGCAGTTTGCAACAGGCTTAGTTGAAACGGAGTGTCCGCGTTGCGGAAGCGAGGTGGAGGTTCCTTTCGGCCAGGTCTGTCAGAGTTGTCGTCTGGCAGTTACCCGGCGGGCCAAACGCATCGCTCGGTGGACGGCTCTGGTGACGACTGCCGCTGTGGGTATCTACGCCCATTTACGAATGCCTGATGACCCGACATCCCGGACCATTGGAGCCGTCGCCGTACTTTTGTGGTATGCGTTTTCCTACACTGCTGTCGTTCGCGCGGCGCGCCTGTTGCTAAAGTAGACGATGGAATCCGGGTTCAGCATCATTCACCTTTCTGACCCACATTTTGGTCCTGATGTTGATGTGGCCCAGGTCGAGGCGCTCGAGGCTCTGGTGCCCGACCTGGAACCACAGCTGGTTGTTCTTGCGGGTGATGTCACTCAACGGGCTATTCACGGTGAGTTCCAGCGGGCCCAGGCTTTTGTCAGAGAAATGGGTCGTACAGCGCCGGTATATGTGATTCCGGGGGACCATGATGTTCAATGGTGGAAAAGACCCCTGATCCCTTTCGGGTCATCAGGAAAGTACGAAAAATTTTCGACATATTTTGGACCCACTCTGGCGCCCACGATTGATACGCCGGACGCGATCGTAACTGGAGTTGTTACGGCTCACGGCCTCTCGTGGGGATCAATCGGATTTTCACCTCGCGATTGGACTGTTAAGGGACATCTACCGCGCAGGGAAATCGACCGGGCCAGGGAAGTGTTTTCAAGGGCTGACGAATCCAAAACGCGGGTGCTGGTGATGCACCACAACCTTCTTCGGGGAAAAAGTTCGGGGCGCGCCGGATTGGTTCGCGCTAACAGTGCCCTCAAGAACGTTCTCAACAGCGGAGTGGATATTGTTCTCTGCGGACACGATCACCATGACCTCGTGGAGATGGTTCACGGAGTAACGGTGGTGTCGACCGGGACTATTTCATCCCGGACCAGGTTTAGCAGACCATCTTGCTTCCATAGAATTACCTTTGACAATCGCGCCGTGAAGGTTGAGTTGTACCGCTGGGAGAGTGTTCGTCGCATTTTCCACCGCTCGGACGCTTATACTTTCGCGCGCCGACGTGTGATTGATGAAACGGCAATCGGAATCTTTTCTAGCTGATTCCTGGTTGTTGAAGAGGCGCCTCCGTGAGGTGGGTCTTTCAGCGACGCGGGAGGTGCAGTTGCACGAAAATCTCAGGGTTATGGTGAGCATTACCGGGAGTGGCGTTTTGCGCTTGCACCGCGGTTATGTATACGCGACCGACGAAGTACTTAAAGCCATCGTGGTGTTCGTGACGCCAGGGACGAAGAGAAGGGAAGCCTCTCGGGCCCGCGCTACTCTTTTGAGTTTCCCTGTCAGCAAGTTTTTCGACAGTCGCCCGGTTCGCAAAGTTCGTCCGACCAAACCCAGGCCTGAGGATGTGGAAGACATCCGCCGATTGGGCCGTCTGCATGCCGAGCTCAATCAACTACATTTCGATTCCCGTTTGAGCGATGTGCCTCTGCGGATTTCGCGCCGGATGCGGCGAAAACTAGGAGAGATAACACTCGACGAAAATGATCGACCCACTGTTATTACTATCGGTCGGCTCCATCTTGATCGTGATGGTTGGAAGCAGGTTTCCATAACGCTACTACATGAAATGGTGCATCAGTGGCAGGCGGAAACAGGGCGGGCCGTCGACCACGGGAAAGTGTTTCGAAAAAAAGCTACTGAAGTTGGTATTCCTGCCGCAGCCTCCCGCCGGGTGTTACGCAAACGAAAAACTGCATAGACGAAAGGTCTTACGATGCCATTCGAAGGCGTGGATTTCTACGACATGGATTCTCTCCTATCTGAAGAGGAACGAGCGGTTCGGGACATGGTGCGCGAATGGGTTGAGGACAACGTCATCCCGATTATCGGCGAGTGTTACGTAGAGGGTCGTTTCCCCCGGGAGCTGGTGCCGAAAATGGGCGAGCTGGGTTTCATGGGGGCCAACCTCCCCGAGGAGTACGGCTGTGCCGGCCTTAACAATGTCGCTTACGGGTTGATCAACCAGGAACTTGAAAGGGGCGATAGTGGGATAAGGTCGTTCGCGTCGGTCCAGGGCTCTTTGGTGATGTACCCGATATTTGAGTTTGGGACCGAAGAGCACCGCAAGGAGTGGCTTCCAAAGTTGGCCTCGGGTGAAAAGATCGGCTGCTTCGGATTAACCGAGCCCGATTTTGGGTCGAATCCTGGCGGGATGATTACGACCGCGCGTAAGACTGACGACGGTTGGCTGATTAACGGTGCCAAAATGTGGATCACGAGCGGATCTATGGCGGATGTTGCCATCATCTGGGCTCAGACCGGTGAAATTGGAGACGCCAAAGGAATTCGCGGGTTTGTCGTTCCCACCGACGCCCGAGGTTTCACGGCCAAGGACCAAAAAGGAAAATTGTCCCTTCGAGCTAGCGACACTAGCGAACTGGTGCTTGAAGATGTCCATGTATCTGAGGAAGCCCTGATGCCGAAATCAGGCGGATTGAAAAGTCCCTTGAAGTGCCTGACCCAGGCGCGTTACGGAATTGCCTGGGGTGGACTAGGTGCTGCGATGGCCTGTTACGACGAGGCCGTGAGTTACTCAAAGAACCGGGTGATGTTCGACAAACCTATCGGTGGCTTTCAACTCCAACAGGCTAGATTAGCCGACATGCTTACGGAGATCACCAAGGGACAACTCCTTGCTCTGCAACTTGGCCGCTTGAAAGATGCGGGGACGATGACTCCGCAGCAGGTGTCACTGGCCAAACGCAACAACGTCAACCTCGCGGCCGAAGCAGCCCGCGAGACCCGGCGGTTGCTGGGGGCGAACGGCATCCTGGCTGAATATCAGGCTATGAGACACATGGCGAATATCGAGAGTGTGTATACCTACGAAGGGACTCACGATATCCACACGCTCATTCTTGGCCAGGAGATAACCGGCATTAGCGCTTTTTCGTAATACGCCTATTTGCTAAGTCTGTAGAGACGAACCGTTTCGACGTCGAATTCGCCTCGGTGGCGGCCAAGCACGTAATCCGAGCCGATGTCAAAAGGCAAAAACGATAGTGGCATTGCGACCGGCCCCAGAAGGGCGCCGCTGCTGTCGAATACCAGGTAACGCTGCTCCGGCGTGCCTGGAATTGCGTAGTCTCGCACCCAAAGGTTGCCTTCGGTGTCTTCTAACATTCTGTCGAATTGAGGGAAGAATTCCGGATAGGGCACTTCGTCCAGTATCTCCTCCTGAGGGCCCCTCAACGCTGTCGGAAGGTCATCTATTTCGGTTCGCCGCCGCTCGAGGTTTTCCCTTTTGTGCCCTGGCCCGATCATAATAGGTTCACGGTCAAACCGGATGATGCGTTGGAGCCTCGCGAGGTCGCTGTAGGCGTTCAACTGGTAACTGTGGCCTTCGCCGACAACGGTTGCTCCGCCGAATCCTACGACGTGTGTGGTGCTGGCGAACGGTATCGATCCAAACGCCATGGGACTGGCTCCGCGGTACATCGAAAGTCCCTCGAAAACGCCAAGTGAGTTAGCGATGATGCCGTCAGCATCGAATCGCAGCACTTCGGTATTCATGCTTACCACGCCGTCGGCTTCTGAAAAGACGAACCCTCCAGGTTGGAATGTTTGCACCAGGATGTCGCCATCGGCGGTAGAGCCCTCTAATGTCATGAATGGAAGGTCAACTCCGTCTTGTTGAAACCTGCCGGAGCGCGAGTAGTGTCCTTCGTTTGCAAAGACCGAGAAACGGTTGCTGTGATTGTGTTCGAACAGAATGGAATCTTGTCGATACCGAAACATCGATCCCATGGTGCGGAATTCGCCGGGGCCTTCCCCTGAACCACCATTGGTAGTCAGGTGAGTGCCGTCAACACTGTACCTCATTAGCTCTCGGGTTCCAGAGTTGGCGACCGCGATCGTTTCACCGAACCGTATCGTTCCGGTAATTTCGTGGAATTGGTATTGACCTGATCCGTTGATCTGGCCGATCTCCACCAGGAGGTCGGCAACCAACCATTGACCTGAGGTGCCTGGATCGTGGATGGCGTTTGCGACGATTGCGATTCCCGCGCTGTCTCTTCGGATCCCGTGGGTTTCCAGGGAATCAGCCCCGCAGGCCCCGTGGGAAAGGTGTACAAGTAGCAGTGGGAATCGGATAAATCGTTTCAAATCGCTGGGTATCATGTGTTGGCTTTTCGTCGGGGTTTCTCACGATATTGGCCAGTTCGATCCCACAGGACTAACCAATCGAACGCAAACCTGATCAAATTTGCGCGGGGCAGGTCCACACCGTGGTTTTCGGCGGGGGTCCCCCCAATTAGTTTTCGAATACCTAACTAAGGAAAAAACTGAAATGGTTGAGATAAAGATCAAGAAAAACGGACCGATCCTCGTACATGGAAAAGTTCGTCTGGAAGGTCCCGATGGTGAGGAGATCGTGCTCGAAAAGGAAGTCATTGCTCTTTGTCGCTGCGGTGAGTCGACAAACAAGCCGTTCTGTGATGGCACCCACAGCGGGTGTTTCTCGCCGGACAGTTGACCTTAAAAAATCTATTCAACATTAGCAGGCCCCAGCGACCGGTAAGCTTGCGGCAAACTTTTGGGTGATCAATTGAAAATCGCGGTTTTGGTAAAGCGGGTTCCGGATTCTGAGGCCCGGATAAAAATAGATTCTGGCAGCGGCGGTATTGATCCCGCCAGCGTGAAGTTCGTAGTGAATCCCTATGACGAGTACGCGGTGGAAGAGGCGCTGGCTTTGAAGGAAAAAGCAGGCGAAGGTGAGGTCGTTGTCATTTCCCTGGGAGCTGATTCGTCGCAGGAGACTTTGCGTTCGGCCCTCGCCATGGGTGCCGACAGGGGCGTCCTGCTGAAGACTGAGAATGCTCCGACCGATCCATTTGCGGCGGCGCAAATTCTTGCCGCAGAGTTAGAGGACGGTGGATTCGATCTTATCCTGTCAGGAAAGCTCGCCATCGACGACTATCACCATGCCACGGGAATAATCGTCGCCGAGTTACTTGGTCTTCCGGGGGTGTCTGCGGCCTCGGGTTTGACCGTTGAATCTGGTAAGGGATCAGCCGAGAGAGAAATCGAAGGCGGGGTGGAAGTTGTAGATTTCCAACTCCCGGCTGTGGTGACTTGCGACAAGGGTTTGAATGAGCCCAGGTACCCGGCGTTGAAGGGTATCATGATGGCCAAGAAAAAGCCCCTCGAAGTTAAGGATGTGACGCCTGCAGATTCGGGAGTTGAAGTCGTGGGTCTCGATCTACCACCCGCTCGTCCTGAAGGCCGCATTGTTGGGGAGGGTGTCGACGGGGTTGCACCGCTCATTGCTGCCCTGCAGCAGGAAGCGAAGGTGCTCTAATGGCGAAGATACTCGCAGTTTTGGAGCAGCGCGACGGTGCGCTCAAGAAAGTTTCCGGCGAGATTCTGGCAGCGGCGAGGAAAATCGCCGATAGCATTGACGCTTCAGTGGATGCAATAGCGATCGGGCCTGCGGGCCTGGAGTCAGACCTGAACGGTCTGGCGGCTGACAAATGCACGTTTGTTTCGAGTGATTCTCTCCAACTATATCAAGCAGATCTTTACGCTTCGGCCGTTGAGGCAACGGCTTCATCCGGGGGCTATCGGGCCATAGTCATTCCTGCAACCGCCATGGGTAAAGATTTGGGTCCGCGTATTGCCGCCCGGTTGAAGTGTCCGCTTGTGGCGGATGTGACCGCTGTGGCAGACGGAGAGCTTACTCTCGTTCGCCCGGTGTATGCCGGTAAAGCGATGAGTACGGTGAAGGTCACTGCTGGCACGGCGGTTGTGACGGTCCGGCCCAACGCATTTGAGGCCGCGGGTTCCGGAAATGCATCCGTCGAAAAAATTGAGTTGCCGGATACTGCTGTGAAGAGGGTTACAACCGCACAGGTCAAGGCACCGGAAAACAAATCGCTGGATGTGTCGGAGGCGTCAATTGTTGTTTCCGGAGGACGGGGCTTGAAGGAAGCAGACAATTTCAAACTTATTGAGGAACTCGCCGCTGCGTTTGGAGGCGAAGCGGCGGTCGGTGCGTCCCGGGCCGTGGTTGACGCAGGGTGGCGACCCCATTCTGAGCAGGTAGGTCAAACAGGGAAGGTAGTGAGTCCCGATCTCTACGTGGCGGTAGGAATTTCCGGGGCGATTCAGCACCTCGCGGGAATGCGCACTTCGAAAGTCATCGTGGCTGTGAACCGCGACAAAGACGCCCCGATTTTTGGTGTTGCTGATTATGGGATTGTCGGAGACTTGTTTGAAATCCTCCCGGTCCTTACAGAGAAAATAGCGAAAATCACCGCTGGTTGAATTACAAAGAAATGACGACAAATGGCTAAGCAGGTAGTCCGACCGTCAGACAAACAACCCGATCTTCCGATCGACAAGATTGTCCTGACCGAAAAGCCCGACGACGAGGTGATTGAAATGGATGTGCTATTCGTTGGGGGCGGGCCTGCGGGACTGGCCGGTGCGATCGAACTGGCCCGTCTGATCAAGCGGGATAACGAAAACGGCGGCTCCCTCGGCGATGTCGAAATTGCCTTGTTGGAAAAGGCCGAAACGCTCGGAGAGCACTGCCTGTCCGGGGCCGTAGTAAACCCCCGAGCCTTGCGAGAGTTGTTTCCGGACCTCACCGACTCCGACTTTCCGCTGGGCAATCCCGTTCCGAAAGACTCGGTCTATTTTCTTACGCCTGGTGGTGCGACGCGCCTGCCCACTCCCCCTACGATGCACAACAAGGGGAATTACGTAGCATCGATCAGTGAGATCACAAGGTGGATGGGGGAGAAGGCCGAAGAGTTGGGCGTCAACGTTTTCCCGGGGTTTCCCGCCGCCGCGCTCCTTGTTGAAGATGATCGCGTACTGGGTGTTCGCACGACCCCGACAGGATTGGATCGTGATGGTGGCGAGACGGCCAACTTCATGCCGGCAGCTGACATTACGGCAAAGGTCACGGCGCTGGCTGAGGGATGTCGTGGCATGCTGTCGCAGGCCTATCAGCAATGGCAGAAGATCAGTTCCGAAAACCCACAGATCTATGCGCTGGGCGTGAAGGAATTATGGGAGACGACAATTCCGTTGCGATCTGTGATTCATACGATGGGATGGCCGTTACCCAGAGACGCTTTCGGCGGGAGTTTTATGTACCCGCTGAGTGAGAACGTTGTGGCGCTGGGTCTCGTAGTGGGGTTGGACTACCGACAGGCCAACCTGGACGTGCACGGGATGTTGCAGGGGCTCAAAGAGCATTCGCTATTCGAGAGGTACCTGGCCGGAGGCGAGCTTGTTGAATGGGGAGCCAAAACGATTCCTGAAGGCGGCTATTACAGCGTGCCATCGCGAAACCACGGAGACGGTGTGTTGCTTCTGGGTGACTCGATTGGTCTCGTAGACGTGCCCTCACTAAAAGGGATTCACTACGCGATGCAATCGGGGATCTACGCCGCAAAGACAATCTTTGAGGCGCTCAAAGCTGGCGATACGTCGGCTTCTGCGTTGTCGGACTACGACCGGAAGCTAAAAAATTCGTATGTCATGAAGGATCTTAAGAAGACGAGAAATATCCGACTCGGTTACAAAGATGGATTCATTGCTGGAACGATAAAAGCGGGGCTGGCAACTGTGACCGGAGGAGCTTTCCCGGGCGGTAGGATTGCCATGGAGCCAGATGCGGACGTCGAGAAGGTTGTAGGTGGCGCCACACCCACAGCGACTGGAAGACTTTCGGTCAGCAAAGTGGATGGTGTGTTCAAATCAGGAAACTCTACCCGGGATACAATTCCCGAGCATCTCCAAGCCGGCGACGACATCGATCAGGCAACTGCGGAAATGTATGTCAACATGTGTCCGGCTCATGTTTACGAATGGGTTGATGGCGGGTTGCGAATCAACGCCCCCAACTGCGTTGACTGCAAAGCCACAGATGTACTGGGACCGCGTTGGTCACCGCGTGAAGGTGGCAGCGGTCCGAAATACAAACGGATGTAACCCGGTTAGTAGCGCGGTTCTTCCGTGTGTATCGGGTCGTCCAGGAGAATGGCTTTCATCATTTCGCCGGGTTGAGCGGTTGGCCTGTCGGCGGGTACCACCAGAAGCGCGTCTGCCAGCGTCATCGAAGTAAGTATTCCCGAACCCTGCGGACCCGTGAGCCGTGCTTCGAGTTCGCCGTTGACGTCTGCGACACTCACCCGCAAGAAGTGTGTCAATTTTGGTCCAAGGCGAACCGGATCAGCCAGCTTCACGTCGACCGTGCGGCGAAACGGTTTCCGGTGGCCCTGGTAAATCCTGATGAGGGGCCTTACAAAGAGTTCGAACGTCACCATAGTGCTGACCGGGTTCCCGGGCAGTCCAATCCACGGTTTGCCATTGATGCTTCCGAAGCCAACCGGGGCGCCAGGCCGCATCTGGATTCGCCAGAACTCCTGTGTGGCTCCGATTTCGTCGAGGACGCTTCGCAAATAATCGTGGTCGCCAACGCTTATTCCGGCGGACGTAACGACGATGTCGGATTCGGCCGCTATGAGCAATTTTTCTCGAACGTCGGCAGGGTCATCTTTGGCGATTCCAATGTTTACCGGCTTTGCGCCCGCCTGTTCGATCATCGCCTGCAGAGTGTAACTGTTGGACGTGGCGATCTTTCTGCCCGCCAAAATTTCTTCTCGTTGGTCGAGATCCACGATTTCGTCGCCCGAACTCATGAAAGCCACTGTGGGTGTCCCGAAAACTCTGGCGGACGCGAACGCCATTGATGACATGACGCCGATTTGGGCAGGGCCGAGCGGGGTCCCGGATCGGAGCACGACATCGCCTTTTTGGATGTCTTCCCCGGCAAGTCGGATATTCCTTCTGGAGTCTCGGAGATCGTCCAGTCGAATACGGCCCTCTGACAAAACGGTCACGTCTTCCTGACGTATGACAGTGTCGCAATTGGTGGGAACCGGAGCGCCCGTAAAAATTCTTGTGCACTCGCCTGCGCCGGGTTCTCGGTCTGGAAAATCCCCCGCTGCGATTTCTCCGATGACAGCCAATTCGGGATTCAAGCCTTCAAGGTGCGAGCTATCCAGCGCGTAACCATCCATGGCCGAATTGTCCCACGGAGGAATCTGAAGTGGACTTGTGACATCTTCTGCCAGCACCCGACCTCTGGCTGCACTTATTGGCAGGCTTTCAGCGGGCAGAGGATTGTGCCCGCGAGTTATGGTGCGGGCGGCTTGGGATGGGGTCAGCATCTAATCAGTTGTAACTATCTTCGCTTTCGCCCACATGATTTGCGAAAGTGTGACCATCCAGGCGGTGTCCTTGAAACGAAAAACAGGGATGTTGAATTCCAGATCATCACGATCGGTAACGAGGGAGATCCAATTGCTACTGTTCTCAGCCGACGGGTCGTAAAGCGGAGGTTCTGTGCAATCTTTGCGGCAGACTTCGATTTTGGGAAGACTATGCGTCTTGAATCCTTCAACCAGAACGATGTCGTTTTCCATCAGGTACTTTTTGGTGAGGTCGACCGGGTCGCTCTCTTCCTGCTGACGTTCGAAAATCACGCGTTGCTCGGCGGTTTCGTAAATAACCTGGTTGGCCTTCCCTTCGTTGAAGTGCCTCCAGGTGTCGGTACCCTCGGTATCTATGTTGGGGTGGTGGCAGGAATGCTTGATGGTGCCCACCTTTTTGCCCCGTCGCTGGAAGTCGGCCGCGAGCGCTGTGACCAACGTGGTTTTTCCAGAATCTTTTCTACCAATGATGGAAACTATTCTAGTCTCAGCCACATTTCTTCTGCCTGTTTCAAGTCGTCATCGCTATTGATATTGAAAAACAAACGTTCGGGATTGCCGCATTTTTCCACTTCGCTCAACGGGAGCAACGCAACCCTGACCTTGTTGTGGAAACCGATAGCCCGAAGGTCATCGGAATGTAACTGATCGTCGATTGCTTTACTGCATACCGGACCGTAAACGCCACAGAGTGGCTCCATTCCCCGTCTTCCGTTGCTCGCAGGAAGAAATACATCGCTATCTCCGAACCCGTCGCGGAGTCGTGCGAGAAGGTCGCGGTTTAAGAACGGCATGTCCCAGGCTGCGATTAAAACCGGTCCGGGTTGGTGGGTAATTGCAGTGTGAATTCCTCCGAGAGTGCCTTTTCCCGGAACGGCATCCACGACGGTTGTATAACCCGAGCCGAGGTGGGTTTGTTCAGGAGATCCAAAAATAACGATCGGATGAGATCCGGTGGTGTCTTCCAAAAGGCGGGCTATCCTGTCCAAAACCCTTTCGCCGCCAACGGTGCAGAGGCCCTTCGGTTTCCCACCGAACCTTCGTGCGGCGCCACCGGCCAGGATTGCGGCTCTCAATTGCGTCGTGATGTGCGGCCTCGACGTTGTTGCATCGTAATACCGACCCCGACGATCAACGAAGGGGTGTGTGTCCAGTCTTTTGAAATCTCCGCTTCGCCGAGGACATTAGCTGCTGATCGCACCACCGCCCGGTTGTAGATCTGGTCCCGAATTTCAATGCGGAAAAAGTAGCCATTCTTGGCCGGGATCATCAAACCGAACCCGTAATTCGCGGTCAGCCCGGCTGTGCTCGTTTCATCATCGATTATTATCGGGCGATCGACGTTGTCCAGGAACCCGTCTCCGTTGAGGTCGGATGCCGGTGCTTGCCCGGCAACGGCGGCAGAGCTTCGTCCCAGATCGGTTATGCCTCCGCCTACCCTGAGGTACGGTCTCACCGCAGCGGTGGGTAGAGGTCGAAGGGTTATGTCCAACAACAGGCTTATCGCTCCGAACGTGTTGTTTTCCCGGTCAATGTCAGCGCAAAACTGATCGTTGAAGCCCCGCGCTTCCGGAGACCCGGGCGATGGCGTGTCGGCGAAAACGATTTCGCAGCGATCCTTCTGGGCCGGTCCGGTATATGAGACCTCTCCTCCCAATCCGACGAACTGGTTCACGAACAGAGTAGCTGTGCCCCCGGCGGTTATACCTCGCCCCGTGTTTCGAGTGAGGGCGAAGGTATCCACGCCTACCACGGTCAGTTGGTTGTTGATGAGGAGAACGGGCTGGTTTCCTACTTCCCACAGGTCGTCGCCCCGCACCCCTCCCGCGAATCCCGAAATGAGGAGTTTTGGCTCGGGCGCTGGTTCCTGGGCAGAACTTACTGCCGTCCAAAGAATCAGTAGTGTCATTGCGAAAACTGGTAGCATGACCCGTAGATTCCGCTCAAAACGCTTCTTCATTGGATTCCCTCCGTTTGCGGCGGTTCATGCACATGTGGTTCCCCACTCACAGCACGTCCCACGAGTGTCATTCCACTTCGACCGGCGATGTCGGCGGCCAGAGTTGATGGTACCGACGGAGTCGCAACATAGACAAGGCCCGCCCGCGCTGCCTTAAAAGCTAACTCGGCCGAAATCCTCCCCGTCACCAACAGACCCATTGGACCGAGGTCCCTGCGCTCAATCACAGCCTGGCCGATCACCTTGTCGACCGCGTTGTGCCGTCCAATATCCTCAGCCGTGGCTACAAACTCACCCCCATCAACCAACGCCGCGGCATGGATTCCACCAGTATCCTGGTATCGCGATCCCGCCTGAAACAATTGCTTGAAAAGTCGTCGGAATTCGTCCCGGGAGATCACAGCGCCTCGTCGAGGCTGTTGTTTTACGGTGGCTGGATCACTCAGAGGGGTCGTCACCGCTCCGCATCCCGAGGCAAGGACCCTTTTACGGTCTTCAGCTTCCACTTCGGCGACACGGGTGGCATCCAACTCGACCCAAAATCCAAGATCGGTCGGACACGGACGCAGGTCTGTAACGTCGTCCATTGACTGGATATATCCCTCACCGTAGAGCCACCCGATCACGAGATCCTCCAAACGTTCCGGCGTGCACATCCAACTCACCGCTGGTTGTTTGTTTATTTCCAGCCAGACCGGAACCTCTTCCACCAGCGCCATCCTGGACATTTTTCCACCACGTTTGGCTGAAGCTGTCACTAAATTTTTTCTCCGAAATAGTCAGCGTAGAGTGTTTCGTTTTCCTTCACTCTCACCCGACTGAGCACGACTCCTTCGGGCAGTTCGGGTTGCAGCTCGTCCCATATGAACACGGCGACAGCTTCGGCAGTGGGGATGGTTTTTCCCGGTCCGAACTCCTCTGCTACAGTGTTGATGAAATCGTGGTCAAAACGTTTAACGACTTTTTGATCCAACAGTCGGTCCAGATCATCAAGGGGCATTACCATCGATGTCAGTTCGTTCAACACTCCTGCCACAGTCACGGCACATTCGTAATTGTGCCCGTGACCAGGTGAGTTGGCGCAGTTGCCAAATTCGGCGCGGTTGCGTTCCTCCGACCACTCCGGGCGGTAGTATCGATGCGCTGCGCAGAAATGAACGATTCTGGTAAGGTGTGCTTTCATTCTCATGCCGATGTCAAAATACTTGAATGGCTGTGGCTTTTACCGCCAGTACAACTTCCGAAGCCAGGCTGATTTCCATTTCTTTCAGTGATTGTAGGGTAATTCTAGCGGTAATGTCTATTCCTGCATCCACCACTACCGACACGCCGACCGGTCCGTCGTCCCTGATTGATATCACTTTTCCCGTGAGTTGGTTGCGGGCGCTGCTTTGGAACGGAGCCTTCGATAGAACGATGTCCTCTGCCGGAATTGCCAGCGTTCGCTCCCCGTTGAGGGCGGTGACTACTTGAAGGTCTACCTTGCCGACCCGAATAGTGCGAGTGCCAGCCTCGGCTACGGGGATGTTACATCGGAAAATGTTTTCCGGCGCGGCGTCGGTGATCTTACCGTTCTGCATCGCCGAAAGAATATTTGCCCATCTGAATGCTTCAGGCAACTGGTGGGATGTGA
Organism: Gemmatimonadota bacterium; assembly: GCA_029262195.1. Classification (GTDB taxonomy): domain Bacteria; phylum Gemmatimonadota; class Gemmatimonadetes; order Gemmatimonadales; family GWC2-71-9; genus B16T1B5. The sequence goes on from JAJCZX010000034.1 coordinate 96,558, forward strand.
ACAGGACCGATGCTCCTCGGGAGGCCTCCTCGGCCAGTAGTTGATGAATTCTCATGGCAGTCGAGCGATCTGCCGCACTTGTCGGTTCGTCCAACAAGAAAACGTCCGGCTTTAAAGCGGTTGCTCGGGCGATAGCGACAATTTGTTTTTCGCCTTCGCTCAATTCATCACTGCTCTTGATGCCCAGGTGCGATATCTCCAACCTTGCCAGCGCCTCCCTGGCCTTGCTTTTACGGTTTGATGATAATGGGTCTCCAAGTCGCAGTGCGTATTCAAGATTCGACAGGACGGAGCCCTTGAATAGGAACGGGCGTTGCTCAACAAGAGTGATCTTGCCGCGGTACTGGCGCCGCTTCGCTTCCGCGACTACCGGATCCCCTCCGAACGACACAAACCCTCCGGTGGGGGTTTCCAGCAGGGCAAGAATGCGTAGCAGGGTGCTTTTACCACATCCGTTGGCGCCAACGAGGGCGCTCACCTCGCCTTCTGCCAGAGAGAATTCGGCAATATCCAGAACCGGTCGCCCGCCGTATTCATGTGCGATGTTACTGAGGCTAAGCATCGCCTTTACCCTGGAATACCTGAAGGAGAATGTTGACCGTGAGGGCCAGAGCCAGCAGGATCAACCCAAAAGCCATGGCGGTCCCGAATTCCCCTCGGGAGGTGGCAAGGGCGACGGCCGTGGTGAGGGTGCGAGTTTGATGTCTGATGTTGCCACCGACGATTGTAGCGGCTCCTACCTCGGCGAGTACCCGTCCGAACGCGACTACAATCGCTGAGATGATCGCGTAACGAGCCTGTGACGCTACTGCCAGGTTGGCCCGTAAAGGGCCCGCGCCCAGGGTGAGGGCGGTCCGCCGTACCCGAGGGTCGACCGACTGAACGGCGGCGGCTGTAAGCGCTGCAGCGATCGGCACGGCCAAAATCACTTCGGCGATAACTATCGCAGTCAGGCTGTACAAAAAACCCAATTCGCCAAGAGGCCCGTTTCTGGACAAAATTCCCCATACCCACAGCCCGATGACGACAGTGGGAAAGGCAAGCATCGTGTTCAGAGTGGTAATGACTGCTCGTCGACCCCAGAACCTCGAAGTACCCACGATAAACCCGAGGGGGACCCCCACCAGGCACGACACCAGGGTTGAGATTAATGCGACTTTGAGGGAGAAAAGAGCGATCCCAAGCACCTCGGGATCGCCGCCGAAGATCAGGGTGAAACCCTGTCTGAGCCCGTCAAAGAGAAAATCCAATTAGTACCTGAACGCGTATCCGAACCCTATGGTGAAGGTTGCTTGATGGGTCCACTGTGTGTCAAACGTTCCATCAAGAACAGCTGCCGCGCCCGGGGCATTGATGGGTTCTAGAAAATACAACGGCGGATAGGTCAGTTTCCAAATAGTGTCTGTGGCTTCGAACCGAAGGAGAAAGCGGTTGGTGACGTGCCAGCGTACCCCGATCCGGGGCGTGGCGAAAAACTTGCCTTGAAATCCAAACGCACCGGGGTCGGAAGCTATGGTTCCGCCGAGTGTAAACCCTACACCGGTGCCGAAATATGGCGCCAGCCGATGCCAGGTCTTTTTACCGGTCAGGAGCCAGTTGAAGCCGACGCCCAGAAAAGTCATGTTCTTGGTTGTGTCGGCCACCACGAGGTTTGTTGGTCCGTTGTTCGGATTAATGATGGTCCGGTCGAATTTCCCAACGCCAAGGCTAAAAAAGACCTCGGTCGGAGTGCCCATTCGGATGTTGAAGGTCGATGAGAAGAGCCTGCCATTTCTTGGCCCAACTCCCACACTCCCGCCGTTTCCACCGAGGGTACTGAATTGAAAATTCAAACTGCGGTTAGTGAGAATGTCCGCGTAGGGAGAATTATCCGGGGAATGGCCCACCTGGGCTGTGGCTGCAGAGGCAACTAACAAATGGGCTAGCACTAGAGCGGGAAAGATTCTCATTTGATACCTGCGCGAAGATCGGTGCCTGTCATGTCATCCGGAACTTCAACTCCCAGGTAGTTCAGTACTGTCGGTGCGACGTCCTTCAAGCTGCCCCCATCTCTCATTTCTCTGATTCTGTGGTCTCCGAAAACTACGAACGGCACGAGGTTAGTCGTGTGCGCAGTGTGCGGGCCTCCCGTGGTGGGATCAATCATCTGTTCACAGTTTCCATGGTCAGCGGTGACCATGACAACTGCGTTGTTCGTTTCTGCGGCGTCCAAGATTTTTGCGAGACACCCGTCTACTGTCTGAGTTGCCTTGATTGTCGCATCGAGCTTTCCGCTGTGCCCCACCATGTCGCCGTTGGCAAAATTGCAAAGGTAAAAACTGTGATTTCGTGCGGCTAGGGCGTTGCACAGGGTGTCGGTTATACCGGCGGCACTCATCTCAGGTTTCAAATCATAGGTGGCGACCTTCTGGGATTGCACAAGGGATCGCTCTTCGCCGCTATAGGGGACTTCAATTCCACCGTTGAAGAAGTACGTGACGTGGGCGTATTTCTCGGTTTCTGCCGTCCGGAACTGCGTGAGTCCGGCATTGGCAATTACCTCGGCCAGAATCCTCGTCATAGCCCGCGGAGCAAATGCCGCGGGAAATGGGAAAGATTCGTGGTACTGCGTCATCGTCGCGAGTTCGATTGACGGACGTAAGGGGTCATCGAACCCGTCAAAATCTTCGACAGCCAGAGCGCTGACAATTTGTCTCATCCTATCCGAACGGAAATTAATGCAAAAAACAGCATCGCCCGTTTGAATTGTTGCCCGCGGAGCGCCGTTCTCAGCCAACACAACTGGTTCAATGAATTCGTCGTTTTCTTCCCGCTCGTAGCGATCCCGGATTGCAGTCACGGCATCTGTTGCCCGGGGGCCTTTTCCGTGGACCATCGCTTCATAGGCGAGCCTGACACGTTCCCAGCGCTTGTCCCTGTCCATGGCGAAGTAACGGCCCGACATACTCGCCAAAATGCATTTAGTGTCCGCCGTCGAGTGTTTCTTGAGCGACGTTTCGAGTTCTTCAACGAAACCGGCGGCGGAACGGGGTGGGGTGTCCCTGCCGTCAAGAAACGCATGCACGGCTACTCTGGCGACGGAGTTTCTCTTCGCCATTTCTAGTGCACCATCCATGTGGCTATCGATAGCATGCACACCCCCCTTACCCACCAGCCCCATCAAATGGAGTGTCCCGCCGGTGTTCTTTACGTGCTGGCAAAGGTGTGTAAGGGCCGGAATCGTGTGGAAATCCCCTGAAACGATACTGTCTGATATTCGTACTATGTCCTGCGCAACCGTGCGCCCGGCGCCCAGGTTTAAATGGCCCACTTCGCTGTTGCCCATTTGGCCATCCGGAAGGCCGACGGCCAGACCAGATGCGTTGAGCAGTGTGCGCGGGGCCTTTTCCCAGAGTTGTTGCCAGGTCTTGTTGGAGCCAAGTTTAATGGCGTTACCTTCGGTATGTGGGCTATGACCCCAGCCGTCGAGGACGAGCAGGACTACCGGCCGGTCAACCGAGCCGGGGGAATTTGACATTGACGGTATCTTTCGTGCGTGAGATGCGGAATGAGAAAGACGGAATCTACTAGGCCCTTTGCGGTGCTACCAGCCCTTCTGGCGCTGTCGGTAGGGCAGTTTATTGGTTTCACCGATGCGGTCGGACAGGATCGGTACCGGGTTATACAGGCCGAAAACGTCAGGCAGGGTCCCGGGGCTCAGGAGACAAGGTTGGGTCGCGTTGAGGCCGATGTAGTACTGCCGGTGGTGGCGACCAACGGGCAATGGATGCAGGTGGAGATTACAGGGTGGATCTGGTCGCGGTCTGTGGGCCGCATCAACACTGGCGAATACACTCACCGGGTTACAGCGCAGGGGGGTGAAAACCTCAGAATCGGACCAAATGGACAGGTTATCGGGAGGTTCTCTACCGGTGCCTTGTTCAACGAGCTGGATCGCGACGGCAACTGGATCAACGTCCGCAGAGTGGCGTGGATGTTCAGCCAATCTCTTGAACTCGTTGCACGTGACCTGCGGCCGACACCGAGTTCCTCGACACCCCCACCCACCGATACTCCTGATGCGTCGGTGGGTCTTGATGTGGCAAAAATCGGAGGTTCGGTCACTATTCTGGATACTCCCGAGGGTGCGGACAGGGCGGTTTCGTCTGTTGATGCACCGGTGACGGTCGTAGGCCGATCCGGTGACTGGGTGCGGGTGCGGTTGGAGGGTTGGGTTCGTGCGAGCGACGTGAGCCCTGCAAACGACGAAGTTCTGACCGGGGTGACCGGTGCGGAAGTCAGAGGGAACCCGGCGATTTACGTTGGCAAGATGGTCAGGTGGAGGCTGCAATTTATCTCCCTGCAGGTGGCAAACGAACTGAGGCGGGATATACCTGAGGGTGCCACGTACATGCTTGCACGGGGACCGTCTCCAGAGCCGGGGTTCGTTTATGCTCTCCTTTCGGCGGCGCAAGCAGAAGAATTACAGGGACTGCAGCCGCTCGCGGATCTCGATGTTATCGGCCGTGTGAGAAGCGGGCGCGCCGGTGAGTTGGGCAATCCGATCATAGATGTTATTGACCTCGCGTCCCCTGCTGAACGATAGGGAAAAGATATGAATGACATTACTCGCAAACGCATAATGAGGAAGCTGGAGAACCTGCCCGACGAGGTGCTCTATGAAATCGTGGACTTCATTGACTTTGTCGAAGTCAGGCACGGAACCGGAAAACGATCGGCGTCTCCGCTGCAGCGCCTCGCTGAAGGAGTCGAAGACGCGATGCGTGTCGGAAAGCTCCCCGTGTCAGCTATAAAGGGCACTATGAACGTGGTTGACGGAGCAGGCAAGGTGGTTGAAGGAATCGCCTCGGCTGGACAGTCAGTTTTTGACGAACTTCAGAAGGCGACTTCAGAAGTTGCATCGGTCGCCAAGAATGCCGCGGAGACTCGTCAACCTCCCGAGGTCGAAGAGCGGGCCGGCGGTGGGGATGCAGCCGACGGCGAAGAAGAGGAGAAAGCTTCCAACGGCGACGCTTGACCACTCACGGGACCGTGGGTAGCTTCTCCCATGGCTAACGAAACACACAAAACCCGCCCCGAAAACACGAGGCGGGTTTTGTTTTTTATAGACGTTTTGGAGATGACAAGTGGCGAAAATTAGGCCGCAGGTGGCGCTTACATTCGATGACGTATTGCTGGTCCCCCAGCACGCGACGGTTCACCCTCAGGACATGTCTGTTACGAGCATGTTCACCCGCAAGGTACCTCTAAATATCCCGATGGTCTCTGCCGCGATGGACACGGTAACTGAAGCCGAGATGGCGATTGCTGTGGCTCGCGAGGGCGGAATCGGGGTCGTTCACAAAAACATGCCGATTGATCGGCAGGCCGCCGAGGTCGATCGGGTGAAACGGTCTGAGAGTGGGATGATACTCAATCCGATTACACTGGGACCGGACCGTCCGCTCAGCGAAGCTTTGGCTCTGATGCAGCGCTTCAGTATTTCCGGTGTGCCTATCGTCGACGGCAGTGGCAAGCTCGTTGGGATTGTCACGAATCGGGATCTTCAATTCGAGCGAATGCTGGACCAACCCATAGCCGACGTCATGACCAGCGACCGTTTGATTACTGCGGCCGAGGGCATCACCCTTGATGAAGCGGAGCAGGTGCTGGGCAAGCACCGGATTGAAAAACTTCCCGTCGTCGACGAAGAGGGTTTCCTGAAGGGTCTGATCACAGTCAAGGATATTTTCAAGCGTCGACAGTTTCCTTCGGCTAACAAAGATGGGCACGGGCGTCTCCGGGTGGCCGCGGCCGTCGGAGTCGGAGCCGAGGGAATTAGTCGGGCCAAAGCCCTCCTGGATGCTGGCGCAGACGTGATTGTCGTTGATTCGGCACACGGACATTCCGAAGGAGTCTTGAAGACGGTCGCTCATCTCAGAGACAGTTTCCCCGACATGCAACTAGTTGGAGGCAACGTCGCTACCGGACCAGGAGCTAAAGCCCTGGTTGAGCGAGGAGTCGATGCCGTGAAGGTGGGAGTGGGGCCCGGTTCGATCTGCACCACGAGGATTGTCACAGGAGTCGGCGTGCCGCAGATCACCGCCATCATGGATGCAGTTGGCGCTGCCGAGGTACCCGTGATCGCAGATGGTGGAATCAGATTCTCTGGAGACGCGGCCAAAGCACTGGCGGCCGGTGCAATGTCGGTGATGGTCGGCTCAATGCTGGCCGGCACCGATGAAAGCCCCGGTGAAACGTTCCTGCTTGAAGGTCGCCGCTTCAAAATGATACGCGGTATGGGGTCGCTTTCAGCAATGGAAGAAGGCTCGGCGGATCGGTATTTCCAGGATGGTGTGACCAACACCAGAAAACTGGTTCCAGAAGGCATTGAAGGAAGAGTTCCCTATCGGGGCCCGGCATCGGACGTGATCTTTCAATTCGTTGGCGGGATCAAGAGTTCAATGGGATACTGCGGCGTTGAAGACATCGAAGGTTTCAGAACCAAAACCGAGTTGGCTCAGATAACTGCTTCGGGCATGCGCGAGTCACATCCGCATGACGTGGTGATCACGAAGGAAGCGCCCAACTACTCGTTGTAGTTCCAAAGTGCGGTATCGTCAGCAACCTGGGGCTCAACGCCTCGGGTGACCATCGGTCATGTGCAAAGCAGGGCCCGCCGCGGCAGGTAACAACGGACGTCTATCCTTTCTAGGCTCTGACTCTTTATTCCACAACAACTAAACGAAATAAGAAAGAAATCAAATCTTTGGTTTTGGGCCCCTAGGTCGTGGAAGTGATCCCCCTCATTTCTGCCATGTTAAGTAAAAAATCCAATTTGTTGTTATATTAAACACAGAAAATCTCGAAAACTACAATTGTTGTTAAATTTTCTTGTTTATACCGCAATTAGTTGCTAATTTTCTGGATCTGAGCTCAGATATGACCGATAAAGACCAAAAAATGCCAGTGAACCTTCCCGAGGTTTTGGTTACATCGACTGCTATCTCTGACAAAGTTGCAGGCGCGGTGAAGCGTGGCAATTTAAGAAAAATCGCTCCGCGGTTGTATTCGAGCAATTTCATTGATTCCCCAGAGACAATCATTGACAGGAATCTATGGATTGTTGTTGGCCAACTTTTTCCTGGATCAGTAATAGGTTATCGAACGGCCCTGGAAGGTCGACCAACATCTGACGGTACTGTTTTTCTTTCGGCGCAGAACTCAAGAGTGGTTGAACTACCAGGCTTGACCGTTCGCTTGATCAAAGGGTCTGGCCCAGTGAAAGGGGACACCGAGTTCATGGGGTCCCTTTGGTTTGCATCCAAGGCTCGGGCGTTGCTTGAGAACCTGAGGCCGTTCCGCACGGGAAAAGGACTGGTCAGGTCGTTGGGCAGGCAAGGGGTTGAACGGGAAATGGAAAAGATCCTCCGCGTCCAGGGGGAGAATGTCCTCAAATCGCTAAGGGATCAGGCCCGAGGACTAGAAAACGCCCTTTCTGCAAAGAAGGAATTTGAACAACTGGACGGTATAGCGGGAACTCTTCTGGGGACCCGGAAAACCCGTTTGAGGTCGGTCGAAGCATTGGCTCGAGCTTCGGGTCGGCCATATGATCCGGACCGAATCGAACGGATGCAAATCTTACACGCGGAGTTGCATACATGGCATTCTGTTCCGAGGCCCGATCGGTGTGCAAGCGGTAACTGCCTTTTGAACGTAGCATTTTGGGACGCCTACTTTTCGAATTTCATTGAAGGAACCGAATTTGAAATAGAAGAGGCACGAGAGGTAATCTTTGAAAACAAAGTGCCCGCTTCTCGGCCAGCAGACGCTCACGATATTGTCGGTACATTTCGACTACTTTCGAACTCTCAGGAAATGTCGGAGACCTTTGTTGGAGGTCCGGTCGAAAATTTCTTGGATGCAATCAAACGCCGACATAGCGTTATCATGTACGCGAGGGATAATGTCGCGCCGGGGCAATTCAAGACCACCGGCAATCGGGCAGGAGACACTATCTTCGTGGCACCAGAGTTAGTAAGGGGAACGCTCGAAAGAGGGTTCGAAATCTACCGATCCCTCAACTCGGCGTTCGCCCGAGCCGCCTTTGTGATGTTTCTTGTAGCGGAGGTTCATCCATTCGTCGACGGCAATGGCAGGGTAGCTCGATTGATGATGAACGGTGAATTGTTCGCGGCCGAAGAAACCAGGATCATTATTCCGACTGTATATCGTGAGGACTACCTAGGTGCGTTGAGGGCTTTGACAAGACAGAATCGACCCAGTCCGTTCATAACCATGCTCGATGCGGCGCAGAGGTTTACCGCCGCAGTCGATTTTGACGATCTTGACGCTTCTACGGTTGTCCTTCAAACGGCAAAAGCTTTTTCAGAGCCGTATTCTGGATCTCTAATAATTCCTGACTAATCGTGGGATTGCGGAACGAGTAATTAGGAAGGTCGTTGGCAAACTGCCGAGATGGAATAGCCCCGCTGGCACCAATCGAAACCACGATGCAAAATCCTTGCGACTAAAAGTTCCGGCCACGCCCTTTTTATATTGACATGTGTAGCACATGCTTACATGTTTTACACATGAGCAAGATGATACAGGTCCGGCACGTCCCGGAGCGGTTACATCGCCGTTTAAAAATGCGGGCGGCAGCGGCTGGAATGTCTTTGTCCGACTACCTCCGCATCGAATTGGAACGGGTGGCCGCGCGACTTACTCCAGAAGAGGTCCTACAACGGATCGAAGGGTTGGAGCCCGTGGCGATGGACGAGACCGCCGCCGCTGTATTGCGGTCGGAGCGTGACACTCGGTGATAGTCGTAGACGCGTCGGCGATCGTGGATGTTTTGCTAAAATCACCGGACGTTGATCGACTCGCAGAGAGGCTGTTCGGCGGAGGTGAAACGCTCCATGCTCCGCACCTTCTCGACGTTGAGGTAGCTCAGGTTTTGAGGAGGTTCGAAGCTCAAGGGGTGCTGGGGTCAGAAAGAGGGAATTTGGCTTTGCAGTTTCTTCAAGAAATGCCAATAACCAGACACTCCCATAGCCCCTTTTTGTCGCGCCTTTGGGAGCTCCGGCGGAATTTCACTGCCTACGACGGAATCTACGTCGCTCTGGCCGAAGTGCTGGGCGCCACTTTTGTGACACGAGACAAACGCTTGTCTCGGGCTCCCGGACACAACGCAGTTATAGAGGTGATTTAGACGCGCCGTGTTTTCGGTCGTCTTTAGGCGACCGCCCACCAGAAAAGAATATGACCTGAATGGGGTTCAGGTGGTCCCCGGTTGATTGTGCGCCGAATCCGGTTGACCGTGGTCGGGTGCGCGCTTACTCTCGGTCGAAAAGAAAAGGCGCCCGGAACCTGTGAACGATCCCGGGCGCCAACTTCTGATTTTTGAGCCTAACTTCTGACTTCTATCTTCCTTCTTCTTTAGCCCTCTTATGCGCTTCCGCGTTTTCAATCCACGGTTCGCGTTCGAAGTAGCTCTTAGTCAACTCAACCAGCTTCGGCGACAGAAGGATGAGTGCGATCAAGTTGGGAAGAATCACTATTCCCAGGAAGATGTCACCCATCTCCCAGATCACGGTGAGCGGCAGCACCGCGCCAACAAAGTGCATCGTTACAAAGGCGAACTTGTAAGGGAGTACGGCTTTGGTGCCAAACAGGTAACTGGCACACCGGTCACCGTAGTAACTCCAGGAGATTGCGGTTGAAATTCCGAACAACAACACCGAAAGGATCACGATGTAGTGGCCCCAGCTAACAACGCCGGATAGTCCCTGCCTGAAGCCCAGCATCGTGAGGGGGGCTCCGCTCTCCACCGCATCGCCGAAGAGGCTGGTGTAGGTCGTGCCGTCAGTTCCCCGGGCGTTGCCGTCCTGCGGGAAGATCGTTCCGGTAAAACGATTCTGGTGATCTTCGTCGGTGAACAGGTCGTCGACGGAAACCTCGTGCCAGGCCAACATCGGCTCGCCGGGCGCGGCAACCTGTCTGCCGTTGGCAACCTGAATCGCGGCCGGTGGATCGACATCGGCGCGGTGCCCGTCTGCGAAAGTAATCCAACCGATATCTCCACCGTCGAGGGTTATCTCTTCCGGTGTGCGTTCGTTCCAGACCCCGGTCATGATGATGACCAGTGCGGTCATGGTGACAATCACGATCGTGTCGATGAACGGCTCGAGAAGGGCTACTGCGCCCTCTGACACAGGTTCGTCAGTTTTGGCCGCTGCGTGAGCGATGGGGGCTGAACCCTGTCCGGCTTCATTGGAGAACAGTCCGCGACGTACACCCCACATAAGGGTTACCAGAAATGCTCCAACTCCAGTTCCAGCGACACCAGCCGTGGGGTTAAAAGCTTCCCTGAAAATGGTGGCAAACGATGGTAACAGCTGATCAATGTTGAGTATGATGATGACCATCGCGCCAAATACGTAGATACCGGCCATCAATGGTGCAAGAATTCCGGTGACCTTACCGATGCGGGAGATTCCGCCCAGTATAACCACGGCAACAATCGCTGAGGTTATCAAGCCGGTCACCCAGGTGGCCATGCCGAAGTTCGTCTGCATGGCGTCGGCCACTGTGTTGGCCTGAATGGCGTTTCCGGTGAAGAAGGCTGTGATCCCCAGAAGGATGGCGAACAGCACGGCCAAAGGCTTCCATTTCGGTCCCAGGCCTTTTTCGATGTAATACATGGGGCCCCCTGAAACGGTGCCCTCCCATGCGTGCCCTTCCGTATCGTGTACGTCCCTGAAATGCTGGGCTAGCGTTACCTCAGAGTACTTGGTGGCCATTCCGACGGCCGCCGTAACCCACATCCAGAATAAAGCGCCTGGCCCACCCCAGTGGATGGCGAGTGCTACACCCGCGATGTTGCCGATCCCGACGGTGGCCGAGAGGGCTGTGGTAAGGGCCTGAAAGTGCGAGACATCTCCGGGCTCGTTGGGGTCGTCATATTTACCGGAGGCAATCCCAACTCCGTGTCCGAAGTGTCTCAGCTGGATAAAACCAAGGCGCAGGGTTAGGAAGAACCCCGTTCCGATAAGGGCGATGACGATGATAGAGATGTTCTCCTCGCCCACCGGTATGCCCGTTTCCCACACCAGGGAGTTGAACTTGTCAACGAACTGTCTTAGAAATTCCATGTTTTTTGGGGTAGTTGGGGTTAGAGGCCCGTTAATTCCAATTAGGTATGATGCCCGGGCGAGGTTGACCGGCAACAATATACGCCTGAAATCGATATCGACAACTTTTTGAGGAATTCGCGGTCTTCTGAGCGGTTGGTTGAGGGTGGCGTTTGGTGCGGGCGCGCTTATCTTGGCTCGATGGCAGACGAAAAGCGCAAAGCTGGCATCCGACTTCCGTCAGTCCCTGCGGCCCGCCGCAGGGCGGCCAAATCGATCGGAGAACTGATCAAAAGCGGTACCCGTGTTGCCTTGACAACCCATGTCAACGCTGACGGGGACGGCGTTGGGTCAGAGGTGGCGATGGTGCACCTTATGCTGTCACTGGGGATAAAGGCGGTAATCGCCAATCCGACCCCTTTTCCAGAGCGATATCGGTTTCTGCTCGAAGGGATCGAAAACTGCGATAAATCGCGAGAGGCGGTCAAATATATCCGCCGTGCCGATTTGCTGATGGTACTGGATATCGCGGACATTGGGCGGCTTGGTCACCTTGGGAGTACGGTGTCTGAGCTTGATATCCCCGTCGCCTGTATTGACCACCATGTAACGGACGGGACTCTGCCCGATGGCCCCAGATTGGTCGATTCCGAAGCCTGCGCCACTGGAGAATTAATACATGACCTTGCCAGGGCTCTGGATTGGAGCATGGGTCCCGAAGCTGCCAGAGGAATTTACGTCGCCATCCTCACTGATACGGGCGGCTTTCGATTCAGCAACACGACTCCCAGAACTTTGCAGGTCGCGTCGGCTGCTATGAACGAAGGTGTGCAGCCTGAGGTGATTTATCAACAGGTCTTCGCCAACGCCCCGGAGGCCAGGATAAGGCTGCTCGCGGAGGTTCTGGGTACCCTGGTAGTTGAGAGCGATGCAGGCCTTGCGTGGGTCACCGTTCCGCCAGGGGCGTTCGAACGGCACAACGCGACCGGGGAGGACCTTGAAGGAGTTGTGGAGTACCCCCGATCAATTGAGGGTATTCACCTGGCCCTACTTTTCAGGGAGATCGCCAACGGGCGGATCAAGGTGTCCTTTCGCTCAGTAGGCGATGTTGATGTCGCCCGCCTCGCGGCTGAATGGGACGGTGGTGGGCATTCCCGGGCCGCAGGTGCCTCCATTGAAGGGGATCTTTGCACGGTACAGGAGCAGGTACTGGGACGAGCTCGCGAATTCCTCAAGGAATAATCTCTCTCCGAGTTGATCGGCTTCCTCGGGCCGTCTACATTCATCCACATGAAAGATAAAACTGAAGCTCTAATCGCGGAGGCTTTGACCAACGTCAAGAATCCGCGTTTGGATAAAGATGTAATTTCGGCTGGGATGGTACAGGATCTGGCTGTTTCGAACGGCGTGGTGTCGTTCGGATTTCTTCTGGCTCGAGAAGATTCTCCCAAACTGGTTCGCGAGGTTCGCAAAGCGGTGAAGGAAGTGCCCGGCATAAGCGACGTACAGATTAACGTGGGGGAACCGGCCACTGAAAAAGCTGCCCAACCGGCACCGGCCCCAACTCCTGCACCCCAACCAACTGCCATGCCCAACCTGGGAACAGTTATAGCAATTTCCAGCGGTAAGGGAGGCGTTGGTAAGTCGACCGTGTCTTCCAATATCGCTGCAGCCCTCGCTGCTTCCGGCGCCAGGGTCGGGATAATGGATGGCGATGTTTATGGTCCGAACATTCCGAGAATGTTCGGGAAGGAACAGCAACCTGAAGTACGTGACAACCGTATTCTTCCTCTCGAGGCGCATGGAGTGAAACTCATGTCGCTCGGATTCATGATGGAGAGGGATGCTCCGGCGATCTGGCGTGGACCGATAATTCAAAAAATCATCCAGCAATTTTTGAACGATGTTGACTGGGGCAAACTGGACTATCTACTGGTTGATCTGCCGCCCGGCACGGGTGATGCCCAACTCTCGTTAGTACAAACAGTGAGAGTCGACGCTGCGGTTATCGTCACCACTCCGCAGCAGATGTCGACCGGGGACGCTTTGCGAGGTGCTAAGATGTTCGAAAAGGTTGGAGTTCCGGTTATCGGGATCATCGAGAACATGGCCGGCTTTACATGCCCGCATTGTGACGAAATAACGAACATTTTTGAATCGGGTGGCGCGCAAGTTCTGGCAGATGAACTTGGTATTCCTCTAATCGGTCAGATTCCCCTGCAAGCCGAAATGGCGTCGATGGCGGATAACGGCCAGCCGGTTGTAGTGTCGCGTCCCGACAGTCCGGCGGCAAAGGCACTCGTTGAGGCTGCCAAAGCGATCAAATCGAAAGCCAGCGGCAAAAAGATTTCACTACCGGTGGTAAGCTGAGGTAGGAGACATCAATAAAAAAGGGGAAGCCAGCTCGGTTTCCCCTTTTTTGTCGTTTGGACTCGCCGATTAATATTTGGTCAGCGAGTGTGTACCGGTATCGATGTTGGCGCGACGACGTTGCCAGGGCAACCGGCCCTCCATTCCCGCTTTTGTCGTAATCACCGCGCCGAATCCGGCTGTTGCCACGGCCCATGTGAAAAGCAGGGCTATTACAGCCAACGGGATCCCAGCCACCGGCACCCAACTCAGTGAGACCGCCGGCAACCATACGGCCATGGTAATGATTAATCCGCGCACAATGGCCTCGAACTGGCTGGGGTTGGCAGTGCGCCCGAGGCGCTCAGCCCGCTGCCGGGCATGCCTGGCACCGAGGGTATTGGCCACGGCCAGGTAGCCGATAAGTGCCATTGCCCCGATACCGATTACTGCAGCCATTATCGCAAAGGGTATGAGTATTATTCCGACAATTGACACAGCCAGCCCAACTGCAACCATGGCCAGCAAAGGGAGAATCAACGGCTGCGCAAAGAGGCCGGCCATAAAAGATTTTCCAGGGCTCTCGGCGACCCGTTTTGCAACGATGTTCAACTGCTGTGGAGCGAAGAACGACACTCCAAACCCGATGCTAGAGAACGCGATCAGAGTACCGAGCAAGGTAATTAGGCCACCGCCCACAGCTACGGGGGCGGGCACGTCCGGTTTAAGTTCGAACCGGGCGAATTGGCGCGGCGAAGGGAAGTCGAATTCGGAGTCAATTGATCTTACCGAGCCGGCAACGAGAGATGGTGAACCTGTGACTGTGCCATCAATGCTGACTACGTCACCTCCGACACGGGCTCCCCGGAAGAGTCTGACATCACCTCCGAAGGCGACGATGTCTCCGGTCACTTCCCCTTTGACAGCGGTGTTGCCACCGAGCACTACAAGGTCTCCATCGATAACTTCGCCAGCCAGAATCTCTGTAGCTCCGAAGACAATTCTTGCGTTGTCCAGGTCTAGTTCGACGTTGTCGGAGCTATCCAATTCATCAAGCAATTCTGTCAGTCGTCCAATACCTGCCTGCCGGTCCTGGTCCTGCAGGGCATCGGACAGAGCTTCAGATATGATCGGACTGACCAGGGCTGAAACGTTAGACTCCACGTCGGCAACCACCTGCTCAGACCGTTCGCTCTGTGAAACCGTGACTGATCCCTGGCTCAGAGCCACAGTAGGCTGAAGAAAGAGCATCAAAGATCCAAGGCCGAAAACGGCAGACATTTTAGCGGATCGCATGTAGGGGGGTCCTTCCAGTGCTATAAGAGTTCATGATCCAGTAAAGGCCCACCGCCGATACCAGGGAAGAAATTGTCAGGGCTCCTGCTGCGCCAAGCAGCAGAGGCAATGCGTTGATTGCCGCTGAGAATCCGGTTTCCAGGATCCCGTGCAAGCTCTGCCAAACCGCTGCGGAAAACGCCAGGGTTGACGTCGCGACGGTTCCAAATTGAAACGTTCTGTTCAGAAAAAAGCCAATCAAAGCGGCTAGTGAAGCCGCGGAAGCTACCGAGTAACCTCCAAAAAGCGCCCACGCCAGTTTTTTGCTAATGGCAAAATTTGGCTGTGTGGCCACGGCGAGACCGGGTATCTCCACCCTCGCCATTACAGCGTCGGAGAATCCTTTGCCAGGGCTCAAATGTCCTAATTCCGACAGTAAAGCGTCAAGCTCGCGGTGTTCGGCTTCGGGCCAGTCTTGTTGGTTTTTTTGATTATTCATATTCTCACCCACAAACCTACTACGGGTTGTCCAAGGCATAGTTTCATTCTTTTTCCTCGGTCAAATAGCCTTTCAATTCCGCTCGGGCACGATGGATATAAGTCTTAATCGTGCCCAGCGGGAGTTCCATAATTTCAGCGATTTCCTCATACGGCCTACCGTCCACATAACGCAGCAAAATGCATGTTTGGTACTCCGGTCTCATGCGTGCTATTGCGTCCTCGATTCCCGATCCGATTTCGCGGGCCTCCATTTCCTCGAGAGGCGACTCGGTCCTATCCCCAATCTGCAGGGGTCCTAGTTGACCGGTCTCGTCAGGCGGGCCGTCGAGCGACAGTGTGTCGAGTTCTTTCTTTCGCAGGTGATCAATGGCGACGTTGTTGGCGATCTTGAAAATCCAGGACGAAAACTTGTACTGGGGTCTATAGGTTTTGAGGGCTTTCAGCGCCTTAACAAAGGCATCCTGGGCCAGATCTTCAGCTCGTTCCCGATCCCGTACCATCCGGTAGATCAACGAAAAGAGAGGTCGCTCGTATCGGCGAACAAGGTCGCGGTATGCCCACTCGTTTGCGTCCAGTGCCCACTCCACTACCTGCTGGTCGGTGGCGTCTTTCAGGTCTAATGGTGCCTTCACCGGGTAAGGTAGGCCCCTGGGGATCGCTTATTCACAGACGGAAAGTAGAGGGATTGCCGGATAAACATCAACGTGGAACATAGAAGTCGGAAATCTGAAGTTAGAGCGCTTGAAATCTGTATTCTCGTTTTTCGTGCCTAACTCCGGTATTTTTGTCCAATGTCATCAGCCAGTTCTGGAATCCCCGCAATGGGGAATAGAGATAAACGCGAATATGTCCGCGAGATGTTCACGTCGATTGCGCCGCGATATGATTTTTTGAACCACCTCCTGAGCCTGAACATTGACAAGAGGTGGCGGCGCGCAGCGGTGAATGCCCTCGGCTGGGAATCAACACCAGATGGACGATTTCTTGACCTTTGTTCCGGCACCATGGATCTGACCGCTGAGCTTGCGTCACGCCCTGAATTTGTCGGAAAAGTGATTGGTGCGGACTTTGTGGTGCCGATGCTGAAACTCGGACGCAAGAAGACGATGTTGGATGCGGTGGGTGCTGATGCGATGCAGACACCCTTTCCAGATGGCACGTTCGATGGGTGTACGGTTGGCTTCGGCGTTCGCAACCTCACCGATCTTACGGGCGGCATACGGGAGATGTTCCGGCTTTTGAAACCCGGTGGCAGGATGGTAATTCTTGAGTTTTGCACGCCGACTTTTCCGCCTATGCGTATTGCTTACCTGTCGTATTTCAAAGTCGTGTTGCCGATGATCGGACGTTTGGTTTCGAAACACAACACGGCCTATAACTACCTTCCCGAATCGGTTTTAAAGTTCCCTTCGCCGGACGAGTTGTCAGAAGAAATTCAATCTCTGGGGTTTGGCGAAGTGGGCTACAAAAGGTTGGCGATGGGGATAGCAGCCGTTCATTGGGGGACCAAAGGCTGATGGATAATTCCCGTGAGTTCCTCGACAGAATCGAGGCGGCAGGAGAGTTGGTCAGAATAGGTCATCCCGTCTCAGTAGATCGCGAGATGACCGAAATCTCCGACCGATGCATGAAAAGCAGAAACGGGGGCCCGGCTCTGTTGTTCGAGCGTCCCATCCTGGAGGATGGTACTGAAAGCGATATCCCCGTGGGCCTGAATCTTTACGGTTCCATGAATCGAATGTGCCTGTCCCTGGAAGTTGATCGCCTTGACGACATCGGGGACCGTATTCAAGATCTAATGAAGTTGAAGGTTCCAGAGCGCTGGCGCGAGAAGTTAGCGATGTTGTCCAAGGTGGCTGAGATCGGGAAATTCCCGCCACGGACCATCAAGGGGTCGGCCCCGTGTCAGTCGAAAGTTCTTCAGGGCTCCCAGATCGACCTGACCAAACTACCAATCATCAAATGCTGGCCCGATGATGGTGGGGCCTACCTCACTCTTCCTCAGGTTGTGACCAACGACCCTCGCACGGGAGTGCGAAACGTCGGCATGTATCGAGTTCAGGTACTCGGCAAGGATACCCTGGCCATGCACTGGCAACGCCACAAGGTGGGAGCGGCCCATTGGCGGGAGATGGCTGAGAAGGGCGAAAAGATGCCGGTGGCAATTGCTATCGGAGGTGACCCTGCATCAGTCTACTCAGCCTCAGCTCCGTTGCCACCGGATATTGACGAATACATTTTCGCGGGGTTCCTGCGACGCAAACCGGTCAAGTTGGTGAAGGCAACGCAGTCGGATCTCAAAATCCCGGCCGAATCGGACATCGTGATTGAGGGTTACATTGACCCGGCAGAGGACCTGGTTGTAGAAGGGCCGTTCGGCGACCACACCGGGTTCTACTCGCTCGCCGATGAATATCCGGCGGTACATGTAACCGCTATTACTATGCGGGATGATCCCATTATCCCAACGACGATCGTTGGCAGACCCCCCATGGAAGATTACTACCTCGGTCACGCCACCGAACGCATTTTTCTCCCGCTGATGCGCCTGACTGTGCCGGAGATCGTTGACTACCACATGCCGGCCGCCGGAGTATTTCACAATCTGGTGTTCGTGAGTATCGACAAACAATACCCTGGGCACGCATGGAAGGTGATGAACGCGCTGTGGGGCATGGGGCTTATGTCCCTCGCCAAGTTCATCGTTGTTTTTGATAAAGACGTGAACGTCCAGGACGCGGAGGAAGCCTGGTGGATTGCCCTCAACAACATCGATCCCGATCGAGATACCCGGTTCACAATGGGCCCGGTTGACGTGTTGGATCACGCGTCTCGAGCATTTACCTACGGATCTAAAATGGGTATCGATGCCACAACCAAATGGCCGGAAGAAGGATTCACCCGCCAGTGGCCAGATAAGATCATCATGGACGAGGAAACGGTGGCTCGGGTAGACGCCATGTGGGACAGCCTTGGCATTCGATTGGACGGGTCTTGAAGAAGCAACAGCGCACAACGCAAGCGTGGAAACCAGAGCTAAAGGCCATCCGCACTGACTCTGCGCCAGCTATTCCCGATTCCGGCGTTGACGGGCAGTTGGTGAAGGGATCCTCCAGGCTGGCTATTTACGCCAACTTCGTGAAATTGCCGCACACTGTGTTCGCGTTACCGTTCGCGCTGGTAGGAGTGGTGTATGCGTCCTATTCGGTTCCCGTGTCTCTTCGTCAAATCGTTTTGGTTCTGATCGCCTTCACGGCGGCGAGATTTGCTGCCATGGGGTTCAACCGGATTGCAGATCAGGCGTGGGATAAGCAGAATCCGCGGACGTGCGATCGTGAGCTTCCGGCCGGCAAACTGAGCACCAGGGAGGCTATGGCTGCCGTGGTGGTGGCGTCAGTGTTGTTTGTTGCTGCCGCCGGGGCCTTGAACAGAGTTTGCCTCTTCCTTTCCGTGCCAGCGCTGGCGTGGATACTCGGTTACTCCTACACAAAGCGGTTCACCAATTGGTCACACCTCTGGTTGGGTGGGGCACTGGCAATCGCCCCGGCGGGGGGGTACCTGGCGATCACCGGGTCCTGGAGCACGCCGGTGTGGACGATCCCTGTTTTGGCGGGGGCGGTCCTTTTGTGGGTAGCCGGTTTCGACATGTTTTACGCGCTCCAGGATCATAGTTTTGATAGGGAGCACGGCCTTAAAAGTGCGGTGGTGCTCCTTGGAGAAAAACGGAGCATTTTGGTAGCTAAGATGTTACATGGCATAATGTTAAGTGGATTGCTGGCCTTCGGTTACGGCGCATCTATGGGCTTTCCGTATTATGTGGGAATCGCCGTGGCATCTATTATCATAGCATGGGAGCACAACCTTGTGAAACATGAAGATCTTTCGCGCGTTGACGCTGCTTTTTTCATGTTCAATGGCGTTATTAGTATCGTTGTTTTCGTCGGTACTCTGGCGGATCGGCTTATATTGGGATGACTACCAACCGGATAGAGAACGGCGATCTGCTTCCCTGGGTCGTTGCCGTTACGGGAGCATCGGGTGCCCGTTATGCGGTGCGCCTCATTGAGTCGCTGCTTGCCGAAGTGCCGATCCACCTGATTGTCTCGGGACATGGTTGGAGGCTTCTGGAGCACGAAACCGGTATCAAGGACCTCGATGCCTTGAAGACCCGGGTTCCTGGTCCGTGGGATCGGGTTACGGTTTTCCCGGACGACGACAGGGGAGCGACTCCTGCTTCTGGCTCAGCCCGCCTGTCCGGAATGGTCGTGTGTCCATGTTCAATGGGGACTGTATCTGCCATTGCTCACGGCAGCAGCAGGTCGTTGGTTGAACGGGCTGCCGATGTGATGCTGAAGGAACGGCGGCCGTTAATCGTGGTGCCCCGTGAGACTCCCCTGTCGCTTATTCACCTGCGAAACCTTACTACGATCGCCGAAGCCGGGGGAATCGTCATTCCCGCGGCACCAGGCTTTTATAATGATCCGCAGGGGATCGACGATCTTGTGAATTTTGTTGTGCAGCGGATTGTCGATCAGATGGGAGTCAATGTCGAACTGGCTCCGCGTTGGAATGCTGAATGAGGATCGGCGTTATTTCAGACACCCACGGTCTATTGCGCCCTGAAGTGTTTGATGTCTTTGCTGAAGTAGATCATATCCTTCACGCCGGAGATATCGGATCGGCGGATATTCTTGTCGAACTGGAATCTCTGGCACCGGTGACAGCAGTTTATGGGAATACCGACGGTTTCGATATTCGGGGTCGAGTCGAACAGGTTGCCAGCATTGATCTCGAAGGGCTGTTGGTGACCGTTACGCACGGGGACCAATTCGGGAGGCCGGACGCCGATGTTCTCGCGAGGGAATTTCCGGGGCGGGACGTGTTGGTTTATGGTCACACTCACCAACCGAAGTTGGAACTCGTCGACGAGACGCTAACGGTTTTGAATCCTGGAGCGGCTGGTGCGGTGAGGGGCGACGGGATTCCGACTGTGGCAATCATGGAATACGAACCGGTCCTCCCACCTCGGGCACGCATCGTGCCGCTCGGTCAATGAGTTCGTTAGCGGCGGAGTAGCACCCACAGATAGGCGCCGAAAAGTGCCAGCAACACCCCACCGTCTCTCTTCGAGACTTTTTTCCTGTGCCACAGAATTGGGAACAACACCACTGCAAATCCCAGCATCACCCAATTGTCGTAGGCCAAAGCCTCGGCCCGGACCGGAACGGGAAACAAGAGAGCGGTGACTCCAAGTATGGCCAGGAGATTGAAGATGTTGGAGCCGATCACGTTGCTCACCACCAGATCGTGTTCTTTGCGCACTGCCGCTACGATAACAGTTGCGACTTCGGGAAGGCTGGTTCCGATTGAAACAATGGTCAGTCCAATAATCCGTTCACTTATTCCGTAGAACTCCGCGATCCGAATAGCGCCCGCGACCATCGATTTCGCACCGAAAACCAACCCGACGATGCCGACAACAACGAACCAAGAATATTTTAGAAGGCTTCCAGAGCTTTCCTCGTGGTCCTCAGTGATGGAAGAAACCGTTCGGAACTCGTCGCTTTCGTCCAGGGGTACGATTTCTCCCGCTGACCTAACCATGTAGACCGTAAAAATGACCAACAGGGTTACCAACCCAGCTCCTTCGAGCCGGTCTATCTGACCGTCAGATGCAAGGAACATCACCAACGCGGTGGCCGCGACCATGAACGGATATTCGACTCGAAAAACGCCGCGGTTCACGGCGATGTCGCTAATCAGTCCAGCCAAAGCAAGCACGAGAGCGACGTTGAGGATGTTCGAGCCCACGACGTTTCCGAACGCGATATCGGTCGAACCCGAGGCTGCGGCGCCAACGCTTACGGCCATTTCCGGCAGGCTCGTTCCCATAGCGACTATTGTGAGTCCAATAATCGGAAGCGGTACCTTCAAAACAACGGCAATACTGCTAGCCCCCCTCACGAGGTACCATCCGCCTGCAGTCAGGGCGGTTACGCCGATTATCAAAAGTAAAAGGGTAGTTAGCATCGGGAGTCCAGGGTTATTCGACCGGTTCCCTGATAATGTAATCGATACCCAGGCTCAGGATGGCGGGCTCATCTCGTTGAGCCAGTATTGAAACGGATACGTGCGTCTTAGCGCGGCCGGATGCCGTCTGAACCAACTGAGAACAAGAAGAGTTTCGTCAATGGTGTTTGGGTCCAGAGAGTTGCAACGCGGTTCCTGTTGAGAATGCTCTTCGACCAGTGCTCGGAAAGCTTCCCATTCTATGGGGGTGCGTGGGGCTGGTGCCTGAGCTTTAACGATTGCGTTGTTGATCACATAGGCACGTTCATCCCCGTGAGATCCCGGATTGATGTAGACGAACGATAGGGAATCAATCATTGATCGTGCGCGGTTGACGCCTGCGAATAACCACTCCAGAGCCTCAAACTTGTCTCGCCACTTTTCGGCGAGTTCGAATTTGCGATTCTTGCTGGCCCGGTCCATTTGGCCGATGACGAGGTTAAACGGTTCCACCGACCTGCCCCGAAGAAATTCCAATGCTGGTTTGATTTTGTGACGGTATTCGTCTTCGCTCACGAAAGCACCGCAGGGCCCGGCGCAGGTGCCCAACTCGTAGCGGATACACGCGGCTCGCCGTTCAGCTCCAAAGAGATCAGCTTGCCCGGAATACGTTATCGGCATGTTAATGGCGCAATCCCTGAGGCCAAAAAGATCGTTCAAAACCCGGACTCCTTCTCTGACCCGTTTGCCCGACGCGAATGGGCCAAAGTGAACCGTGTTGTCCGGGCCCAAAGTGCTTCCCGCGTAAATTTTCGGAGCGGGCTCCCCAGACAACTTCACGAACACCCATCTTTTCGTCCGGTTCATACGGTTGTTGTAATTGGGCCGGTGTTCTTTGATAAGGCGAAGCTCTCTTAACTCGGCGGCGAAATCGGATGGTTGGTAATGCCAGCGAAGGTCGTGAGCGGCGTGGATTATCCGCGCTGCTTTTTCCTGAGGGAATTCGGCCCGGAAGTAACTGAGCAGTCGCGTACGCAGGTTTCGGGATTTTCCTACGTAGATGACCTTCCCGGCCGAGTTGATCATCATGTAGATACCCGGGCGGTTTTCCGCGAGCGCCTGGACTCGGCGCTTTAGGATGTCCAGGTCTGAAGCAGCAAGGGCAAGGGCAGTCAAAGCGTTATAAAGATAGGCAAATCAGGTCTGGCAGCGCCAGCATGCAGTTGTCGCTCGGCTGTCGATTTCGTGGGTGGTCACGAGTGTGGCACCGCATTTGGTGCAAGGTTCACCGCCCCGGCCGTAGACTTTGAGCCGCGTTTGGAAGCTCCCCTTTGTTCCCTTCCCGGTTCGATAGTCCTTCAATGTTGTGCCACGGGACGATATTCCGTCCCTCAGTACCTTACGAGTGGTTCGACACAATGCCTGATATTCCGTTCGAGAAAGCGAATTTGCGGGCCTGGCCGGATCGATCCCTGCCAGGAAAAGAGCTTCGTTGGCGTATATGTTACCAACTCCCGCCAGCTTGCTCTGATCCATCAAAGCTTTTTTGATCGCCATTCTAGTGCTTTCAAAACGCTTCGCGAAAACGACGGAGTTGAATTCAGCTGCGAGCGGTTCGGGGCCAATTCGCGACTCAAATTCCTGCCAGCTTTCCGGGTCCATTAGCTGAACGGTCCCAAGACGTCTTACATCCTTAAAGAGAAATGTCCTGCCCGCCCCGAGTTGGACTTGAAAAACGAGATAGGCCCTGTCGTCACGATTCAACCGCCCGTGTGCGACTTTCAAGGATCCTGTCATCCTGAGTTGGATTATGAGACGGTCCCCGCTGGCAAATCTCATGACAATGTTTTTAGCGCGGCGGCTGAACTCAACGGCCCTACACCCGCGAAGGTCGCGGACCAGACGGGCCTTCGAGATGTTACGGAGGACGTTGGGGCGGTGGACGGTTGCCCTTCCGAGAGTTGATCCTACAACGTCCGGCCTGAGGTCCCGAACAATGGTTTCAACTTCAGGAAGTTCCGGCACGGGCCTCTTCCCGCCAACCGATGTCTCGTCGAAACACCTTACCTTCGAACGATACCGACTCGGCCAGGGCAACACTCTTTCGGTGTGCGTCCGCGACGGTTTGTCCCAAACCGGTAGCGCACAAAACTCGCCCGCCTGAAACAGTCAACTCGGATCCTGAAAGCGAAGTGCCGGCGTGAAAGAGGAAGGTGTCTTCGGGAATCTGATCGGGGACCTGTATCACCGCCCCTTTCTTCGGAGCATCGGGATAACCGGATGCTGCCAACACGGTGGTAAGCGCCGCTCGAGGTCCGTAGTCTACCGGTTTTGGTGTCCATGCTTCCCCAGCTGCAATGGCCCACATGTGTTCCGCCAGCATCCTGCGAGCCATCGGTAGCACCACCTGAGCTTCTGGATCACCGAATCTACAATTAAACTCCACTACGCGCGGCTCTCCATCGGGAGTCACCATAATGCCTGCGTAAAGCAGTCCTTTGTACATGCTCCCGTCCTCGGCGAGAGCCCTGAGGGTCGGGTCGATTACGGTGTCTCGGATCGTCGTGAGAAGTTCGTACGTCGCGATCGAAACCGGACTGTATGCTCCCATCCCACCAGTATTGGGTCCCGTATCACCTTCGCCTATCCGCTTGTGATCTTGGGCGCATGGAAGTAAAAGAGAATGCTCCCCATTGGTGAGGGCGAATACTGACAATTCTTCTCCATCCATGAATTCTTCGACGACGACCACCGATCCTGCTCTGCCGAACCGGCCTTCAAACATTTCCTTGACGGCCGCCACTGCGTCTTTTCTGGTCTTGCAAACGACCGCCCCTTTTCCCGCGGCCAGACCCGAGGCCTTTACGACAAGAGGCTCGTCATGGGTTTCGATGTATGAAAGGGCGTCGTCCCTGTCATCGAATGTCGCACTAGCCGCTGTTGGAATCCCGGCTCGGAACATCAGGTCCTTGGCGAAGGCCTTGGACGCTTCGATTCTGGCGGCCGCGGCGCTGGGACCAAAAACTCGAAATCCCGAGTTGGAAATGGAGTCTGCCAGGCCGTCGGCCAGGGGTCCTTCGGGGCCGATAACGGTGAGGTCAATCTTGTGTTCGCGGATGATATCGATGACGGCTGAATGATCATTGGCGTCAACCTGAAGGTTAGTTGCCAGCTCAGCGGTTCCAGGATTACCTGGGGCACAAAAAACGGTGGCGGACGGAGCCAGCGCCCATGTAAGCGCGTGCTCTCGGCCGCCACCGCCGATGATGAGAATCTTCACTTAGGGGTTTTTAAACGCATCTGTTATTGATTGAGCTGCTTTCCTGGCTGCATCGGCGACCTGGCCTACAACCTCTTTGGCTTCGTTAGCGTAGAACCCGGCGCCGGCCGCCACGTCTTCTGATAGTGGTGGTTCGGCTTGGGTATCTCCTCTGCGGCGATATTCGCCCCCAATAATTTCATCATAGGCGCCGCCTTCAATCCACCTGTCCAACTCTGCAGCACGCAATGTATTGAAAGGATGGTCCAATGTCATGTGGTTGATGATCTTGTAGACCGCATCCAATGGACCGCCCTCGCTCTCGTACTCGTGGGCCTGGATGAGGAATTGGTCGAGGCTGGTTTCTTCTGTTGAGCCGCCGCCGGCCAATTTCAAGAAGGTGGATAATGAGGCGTCTCGGTTCTGGGTGGCGAGCATCCCCGCTCGGTCACAGGACAGTTCGCTTTTGCGGGACCATTCTAGCAGAGCCAGCTGGATAGGCATGAGCGCGATTCCGGCGAGGAAAGGCAGGTTACGGATGCCAAACATCATGATCACCAGAGTGATGGTGCGATAAAGCATGTGATCGCTCATGATGTGGCCTAATTCATGCCCGATGATCACCTTGATCTGGTCCTCTGTGAGAACGGAGAGCGCTCCGGAATTCAGGACGATGAACGGCTCGTCGACCCCCACCGCTCCTGCGTTGACCATAGGTGTCTGGGTGACGAAAAGATCCGGCCTCTTGTCCCAGTCCATTGTTTCGCATACCTCGGTCAACATTCGGTCGAGGTAGGCGAATTGGTTAGGTCCAACTCGCACTGCGTTGGCCTGAAAAATCAGTTTAAACCCGCGTTCCCCGAAAAACCCGAGGACTTTGCGGATTACGTCGTCGACTCCAGGAATGGATCTCAAAGTTTGCAGAGCGGCACGGTCCGCCGGGTGTTCCCAGGATGCCGCTTGAATATCTGTGAGAATTGTCGTCGGGCGAGGTGTTGGTACGCCGGCGTCTGTCATTTAGTCCTCCTGGATTCCTGAAGCCACATTAAATGTAAATAGTCGTAGGATTCACTACGCACGTGTTCAGGCGATGTTTCATGATGGCACAACGCTGGCGATCATGTCAATTTCATGGCCCGATCAAGGTCTTCTATTAAATCGTCCACATCTTCAATACCCACAGAAAGCCTGACCAAACTGTCCGTAAGACCCATAGCTGCCCTCATTTCCCGCGGCACCGATGCGTGCGTCATACTGGCGGGGTGCCCTATAAGGCTCTCCACCCCTCCGAGAGATTCTGCGAGCGCAAAGATTTCGGTGCTTTCGGCGAGGCGATGAGCCCTGCCCGGGTCTCCCAGCTCTAAAGACATCATACCGCCGAAGCCAGTCATTTGTGCTTTGGCCAACTCATGTTGGGGGTGATCTCGCAAGCCGGGGTAGTAAACCTTGTCCACTCCAGGATGCTCGACGAGCCATTGGGCAACCTTTCGGCCCGATTCGTCGTGACGCTTCATACGCAACGCGAGGGTTTTTGTGCCCCTGAGAGTCAACCACGCGTCCCAGGGCCCTGGAATCGCTCCCGCTGCATTTTGCAAAAACGCCAGTTTCTCGGACAGTTCTTCGTCGTTCGTGAGTACCATGCCGCCTACGACATCCGAGTGACCGTTGAGGAACTTTGTGGTGGAGTGGAGTATGAGGTCCGCACCATATTTAAGTGGTGTTTGGAAATACGGGGTCGCGAACGTGTTATCTACCGCCAGGAGCGCGCCGACGCTTTTGGCCAATTTTCCTGCGGCGTCCAGATCGACCAGACGCATCATGGGATTGGTAGGGGTCTCAACGAAGATCATCCTGGTTTCGGGTCGCAAAGCCTTTTCCAGATCTTCGAGGTTTCGCGTTTCCACGAAACTGAAAGTCATTCCCATGCGGACGAAAACTTGCTCCATCAACCGATGGGTTCCGCCGTAGACGTTTTCTTCGCAAATAACGTGGTCTCCGGCAGAAAGTAGCTTCAATACTGCGTCTGTGGCGGCCATCCCCGATGAAAAGGCATGCCCGAACTGGCACCCCTCCAGGGCTGCTACATTGCGTTCAAGAGCGTCACGGGTTGCGTTTCGAGTCCGTGCGTACTCGAATCCTTTGTGGCGCCCGATGCCGTCCTGGACGTAGGTGGAGGTTTGGTAAACCGGTGGCATAATTGCGCCCGTGACCTCGTCCGGTTTCTGGCCGGCGTGGACGGCGCGAGTCTCAATCCCGTGATGCAGGTCCTCGTCGAAAACGCGGGTCATGGGGCTCCTCGAAGGTTGAGATAAGGGCCGCGGATAGGTACCCGTCTTGCAAGAGCCCAAAAATTGATCAATGTTAGATCCAGGTTGACAATAATATGAAAGATAATCCGTACCGCTGCTTAGTAGTAGACGACGATGATGCGCTTCGAACCGCCGTGGTAAAGGCGCTCGAACGGGCGGAGTACAGTCCGCTCGGTTCTCATAGTGCTGAAGACGCCCTGGAATTGCTCGAGGCCCATCCGGGAATTGAAGTCATTTTATCTGACATCCATATGGATGGAGCAGACGGAGTGGCTCTTTTGGAACAGGTCCGCACCAAATATCCTGAAACTGCGATGATCATGTTAACCGCCATTTCCGATATAGATGTTGCGGTGAAGTGTCTACAACTGGGTGCATTCGATTACCTGGCGAAGCCGTTCCAGCTGGAGGAACTCTCGGCTCGAGTTGAAAAGTCCCTCGAGCGAAGGCGTCTGGTAATTGAAAACAGAAGATATCACGACCATCTGGCTGAATTGGTGCGTGAACAAGCCCGTAGAATTGAGAGCGTGTACCTCGAAGCCATCCAGAGCCTTGTTCACGCCCTGGAAGCCAAGGACGAATACACCTACGGGCATTCGGCAAGGGTGAGTGAATACTCGCGGTGGATCGCTTCCGATATGGGCCTCGACGCAGGGCAGATGGCCCTTCTCGACCTTGGCGCCGAGTTACATGACGCTGGGAAAATTGGAATCAAGGAGTCGATTCTACTCAAACCCGCCCGGCTAACTGAAGAAGAATACGAGCACATCAAGACTCATCCGGTCATCGGGGAGCGTATTCTTCGTCCGTTGCTCGGAGATGCCCCGGCGATCCTTCAAGTGGTGCGTTCTCACCACGAACGTGTGGATGGGGGCGGATTCCCGGATGGGTTGATAGGTGATGAGATTCCTCTGCTTGTCAGGATCGTGACTGTTGCGGACACCTTTGACGCGATGACCACAGGGCGACCGTATCGGCCGGGTTTGAGTGCCGAACGGGCGTTCGAGGAGTTTGAACGATGCAAGGGCACTCAATTTGACCCCGACGTAGTTGATAGTTTTCTTTCAGCGGCAGTCTCGCGGTCGTTTCCGATAAAAACCCCGGAGAAGATCAAACACTTCTTGCCAGAGACTTTGTCTCCCCAACCAATTCCTCAACCACCATCATAAACATCCCCTAAATGAGCGACACGCTGATAATTAGCATTTCGGGCGTCCGAGGTATTGTTGGAAAAGACCTCACGCCCGATTTCGTAGCCAGGTATGCCGCAGCCTTCGGTTCGGTTGTGGCCGGTCCTGGCAAGACGGTTGTACTTGGCAGAGATTCCCGCACGTCCGGTGAACTTTTTTCTATCTCCGCCGCGGCTGGATTGCGATCGGTGGGGTGCGATGTTATCGACCTCGGAATCGTCCCTACGCCCACAACTCAACTCGCCGTTGAACACCACCATGCCGCCGGTGGAATAGTCATCACCGCCAGCCACAACCCGATCGAATGGAATGCTCTGAAGTTGGTTGGCTCGGACGGTGTTTTTCTCGATAACGAAACTGGTGTTCGCGTGAAGAACCTTGCTTCCAGTGATGCTATTGATCGGGTAGGATGGGATGGGATTGGACGCACAATCGGAGATCCCCGGTCGATTGACCGGCACATTGAACAGGTCTTCTCGCTGCCATATGTGGACACGGATGCGGTTATTGCCCGGGGATTCAAAGTCGCTCTGGATTGCGTTCGTGGCGCGGGTGGCAAGATAATCCCACGTCTTTTGAAGGAACTCGGTTGCGATGTTTCCGTAATCAATGGCGAAACCGATGGGCGGTTCCCCAGGGCACCTGAGCCGGTCCCGGCTAACCTTGGTGAACTGTCTGAATTCGTGAAAAAAACAGGAGCTGATGTAGGCATGGCGGTGGACCCCGACGTGGATCGCCTCGCAATTGTGGATGAAACCGGTAGGCCAATCGGAGAGGATTACACTCTCGCATTTGCGGTTGAATCTGTGCTGACTAAGAAAACCGGCAACGTAGTTGTGAATCTTTCGACTTCGCGGATTATTGACGATGTGGCGAGGGGTTTCGGAGTGGCGGTTACTCGGGCTCCCGTTGGTGAGGCAAATGTGGCCCGTGTTATGCGGGAAACCAACGCGGTGATCGGTGGCGAGGGCAATGGTGGGGTAATTTTGCCGGAGCTCCATTTCGGAAGGGATGCCCCATTGGGAGTATCAATGATTCTCGATTTGATGTCGCGCACCGGAGCGA
Source organism: Gemmatimonadota bacterium (assembly GCA_029262195.1). Taxonomy (GTDB): domain Bacteria; phylum Gemmatimonadota; class Gemmatimonadetes; order Gemmatimonadales; family GWC2-71-9; genus B16T1B5. The sequence goes on from JAJCZX010000034.1 coordinate 125,629, forward strand.
AGATAAGTGAACTGGTTGAGCGTAATCCGCGATACGTTATCGTAAAGGACAAAGCGCCGAGGACCGTTGAGGTAGCGCCAATTTACGGGGCTCTCGAAAAGAAATTCGACGGGGCCACCCTTGACCATCAGGATGGTTTACGCCTTTCATGGAGCGACAGTTGGTTGCATGTACGACCATCAGGTACAGAACCTATTGTACGGATGATTGCTGAGGCACCCACGCAGGAGGCTGCGGACACCCTGGTTGCCGCAGCTCGAGAGGTTTTGGAAGCGCAGTAAAAAAACAACTAAAAAGTGGAATAAAATATGTGCGGAATTGTAGGCTTTACAGGACGACGACCGGGCGCGGCTTTGTTGTTGGAGGGCCTAAAGAAACTCGAGTATCGTGGGTATGACTCAGCAGGGATCGCAACCATTACCGATGGAAAATTGGTGGTTCGCAAGCAGCCCGGCCGTATTGCTTCGCTGGTGGAGGATCTGGACGGCGACATGCCCGAGGGCAACGTGGGCATCGTGCATACCAGATGGGCGACCCACGGCGTACCGAATCAAATCAACGCCCATCCGCACACCGATTCCACGGGTTCAATCGCGATCGTCCACAACGGGATTATCGAAAACGCCAGTGCTATTAGAGAGGCTCTCTCCAAGAAGGGGCATGTCTTCGAATCAGATACTGACACCGAGGTTCTGGTGCATCTTATAGAAGAGATGTATGAGGACTCTCTGGAACTCGCTGTTGCTGCAGCTCTGCGGGAGGTTGACGGGGCTTTCGGAGTTGCTGTGATATCGGCGAAAGAGCCGGATACGATTGTTGCCGCGAGACGCGGGTCCCCCTTGCTGATAGGTATAGGAGATGGCGAAAATTTTGTTGCTTCTGATGCGGCGGCGATAATCGAGCACACTCGTTTCGTTGTTTATTTAGACGACAATGAAATTGCTGTTATTACTCCCGACGAACACCACGTTACAGATATCGACAGCAAACGTCTTGAAAAGGACGTCTCTACAGTAGACTGGGATCTTGAAGCAATTGAACGCGGCGGTTATCCGCACTTCATGCTGAAAGAGATCATGGAACAGCCTCAGAGTATTTGCAACACGATGCGCGGCCGCCTGCTCGAGGAGCAGGGTAGCGCGCGTTTGAACGGCCTGGCAATGACGGATGCCCAGTTACTCGGGTTTGAGCGAATCATATTGATCGCCTGCGGGACATCGTGGCACGCAGCTCTTATCGGTGAGTACATGCTCGAAGAACTTGCCCGTATCCCGACCGAGGTTGAGTACGCATCGGAGTTCCGGTACAGAAATCCGGTTCTTGATGAAAAGACCCTGGTGATTGGAATCTCACAGAGTGGTGAAACTGCCGATACTCTGGCGGCGATCAAAGAAGCCAAACGTCGCGGAGCCAGGACAATGGGAATTGTCAACTCGGTGGGAAGTACGATCGCGCGAGAGGTAGATAGCGGTGTCTACATCCACGCAGGGCCGGAGATTGGGGTGGCGAGTACCAAGGCTTTCACATCGCAGGTTGTCGCACTGGCGCTTTTCACACTCCGCATGGGCCGTTTGAAGACAATTTCGGTACTCGAAGGTCGCGAGATAGTAAAAGCTCTGAACGCCTTGCCTACTCAGGTCGCCACAATTCTGGAAACCGCAGATGAAATTGGAGAAGTCGCCGCCCGCTTTAATGACGCCGACAACGTTCTTTACCTCGGCCGCGGATTCAACTTCCCGGTCGCTCTGGAAGGTGCACTGAAGCTCAAGGAGATTTCCTACGTCCACGCCGAAGGGTATCCCGCTGCTGAAATGAAGCATGGACCGATCGCGTTGATCGATGAGTCGATGCCGGTTGTCTTCGTTGCTCCGCAGGACGGGGTGTACCAGAAGATCATTTCCAATATGCAAGAAGTGAAAGCGAGGAAGGGTAAGGTCATTGCCATTGTCAACGAGGACGACCCCGAATTGGATGGTCTTGTTGACGCGAAGATTTTCATTCCGGCGACTCTCGACGCATTGAGTCCAGTGCTCAGTGCCATCCCGCTGCAACTTTTTGCCTACCACGTTGCGGTTCACCGTGGTTGCGATGTCGATCAACCGCGCAACCTGGCCAAGTCGGTTACTGTTGAGTAGAGGAGAGACCACCGCAGTCTGGTTGGATGGAACTGCAGAGGCGGCTCCGGTCCATCCTGATCTATGAAGTTGGTAATCCAACGCGTAAGTAGCGCATCCGTCACCGTTGGTGAGCGCATTCATGGCAAAATTGGTCGCGGAATTTTGGCCCTCGTCGGATTCACCGACGGGGATTCAGAGGTTTCCGTTGATTGGTTTGTGCGCAAACTGTTGGCTTTGAGGATCTTCGGAGATTGTGACGGCAAGATGAACCTCAGTGTATCTGATATTGAGGGTGAGATTCTGGTCGTGTCCCAATTCACGCTTTATGGCGACACGTCAAAGGGCAATCGTCCATCGTTTGTCAGAGCAGCTGATCCGGCTGTTGCTATTCCCCTCTATGAATCTTTTGTCGGAAAGCTCAAGGCGACGGAAATCGGTATCCAGACAGGGGAATTTGGAGCGATGATGGAAGTGGCTCTTGTCAACGACGGACCCGTGACGATAGTGATGGAAAAGTGATTATTTTAGCGTCTCAATCGCCACGCCGCCGCAACCTCCTGGTGATGCTTGGTATCGAGCATCAGGTGCAACCGGCAGACATTCATGAAGAATTGATAGATGGTGAGACTCCCGTTGATGCTGCGCGACGGCTGGCGCTTGAGAAAGCAAAGGCGGTGGCAGCACTGCGTGACGATGGACCGGTTCTGGCGGCCGATACCATTGTGGTGCTTGACGGAGAAATTCTTGGAAAACCCAGAGACCCGGCACACGCCAGGCAAATGTTGGCTGCCCTCTCGGGAACGCACCACCACGTCGTTACCGGGATAGCGATGGTTTGGTCCGGCGGAGAGTTTGTCGCACACGACGAGACCAGAGTTGAATTTTCGGCACTGTCGGAAAAAACTATCGCGGAGTATGTGGCCACCGGAGAGCCCCTGGATAAGGCAGGGTCATACGGAATACAGGGATTGGGGGCGCCCCTGGTCGATCGGATTGAGGGTGACTACTTCTCGGTGCAGGGACTGCCATTGAGGTTGGTGGTCAAAGCGATGGCGGCGGCAGGGCAGCCTTACCGTTTCACGCGGTAGACCGGTACAACGTCGGACTTCCCCTTCAACGTCAGTGGTTCAAGCGCTTCCATCTCGGGTGGGTTCTTCAGGGCCTCGTAAAATGGATGCGAGACGATGATCTCGCCACCATCGGCCTTCGAGCAAAGGCGCGATGCGACATTCACCGAATCTCCGATTACCGTGTATTCCATACGTTGTTCGGATCCGATGTTGCCGGCAAACACCTCCCCATAATTGATGCCTATTCCGATGTGAAGGGTTGGCCGGTTTTGTTCTGCCCAGACCTTGTTTAAATCTTCGAGCACGTCAAGCATTTCAATAGCGGCAGCCATCGAACGATCAAGGTCGTCTTCTTTGGAGAGCGGAGCACCCCAGAGGGCCATGATCGCGTCGCCCATGAATTTGTCGAGGGTGCCACCGTGTTTAAAGACGATGGCTACCATCTCTGTAAAATACTCGGTGAGCAGGTTGGCGATTTCGTCGGGGTTCATCGTTTCCGACATCGCTGTAAACCCACGGATGTCGGTGAAAAAAACCACTACCGGACGTTTGTCTCCACCAAGTCCTACGGCCTCTTCCTTCCCCGCAATCTCATCGGCCAGGTCTGGAGCGAAGTAGCGTTGGAAATTCGATCGTATGATCGCTTCCTTGCGTACGGTCTCGGTGAGTTGGCTATTCTCGATTGCCACGGCTGCGATGCCGGAGAAGGCGATCAAGAACTCGAGGTCCTCGTCGCCAAAAGAATTAGTGGCGGTAAGATTGTCGACGTAAATAATGCCGAGTACCGTACCGGTCGAGCCCATCAAAGGAGTACACATGGCACTCCGCACACTTTGCATCATGATCGACTTGCCCTGGAACCGGTCATCTGCTGCGGCATTGTCCGTGAGAATTGCCAGTTGCTCCTGAACGGCGCGATTTGCGATCGATCGCGGAACGTTACCCTTTCCGCCGGCTCCGCCAAGCTTGTTCTTAGAAATCCGAGGGACTAATTCCTCTCCGTCGACCATTTGGATTGATACACGATCGACGGCCATAACCTGAAACGTGATGTCGGCGATTTTGTCCAGCAGGTTGTCCACTTCCTGCATTCGGGCAAGTTCTTTGGAAATGTCCAGCAGAAGATGGAGCTTTTTTTCACGCCGTTCTTCGTCGGTTTGTGCGTCCAACCTGAGCATGGACGTACCGCTTGTGCCCGGCTGGAAATTATTGACTGCAGCAAGTTCGCCCGAGTTAGGAATTTCTATTTTTCGGACAATAGTTGCAGCTGGTTCGGGGGGGCGCCCCGGAAAAGCGTCTGGCGGGCTGGGGGCTGGTTGGGGAGTGAGGTCCTTTAGAGAAAACTCTATCTTACCGAACGTGATGGAATCTCCAGGTGAAACGGTGGCCTCTGCAATCCGGTTGCCGTTAACAAAAGTGCCATTGCTAGAGCCAAGGTCCTTGACGAACAGGCCCCCCGGGGTCGACGAAAGTTCGGCATGTTTGCGAGAGACCGTTGGGTCGTAAACGGCCAAATCACTCGTAACCGCTCGTCCGACCAGCACGGTCTTCCCATCGGGGACTTCGACGGTGTGGTCTGTGGTTACGCCCAGGAGTTTAAATGGCACTAAGTTGTTTCTCCTCTCTCAATCTCGGCGCTAATATACCGGGAAGAAGGGATGCGCGCCACGTAACGGTGTCAGCGGGCGGCGCCCAGCGCGAACAACCCTCCCTGTCCGACTGATGTCGAAACCGTGGTCCTGACGGCATCGCTGGTAGATACAACTGTCTGCCACGCGGTCGGCGATATTTCTTCCCAGATTTTCAAGTTCGCGAAGAAATCCTCAGGGCCAGAGTAACGAGGTGAACCGGCTGCAACGGAAAAGTCTCCATACACCGATGCCGAAAATTTCAATGTTGGGTTTGGAGTGCCAAAAACAAGATCTGTCGGACTGACGGTTACCCGGTAGGTTGATCCGGAAGGTGTCACCGTTACCATGACCGAGTCACCGGGCCCGAGCGACTGGCCCCCGGCGCTGGCGATTGATCCCGGGGGAAAAGACAACTCCGCGAACACCGTGTTGAAATTGTCATCGTGGCTAATGGTGATGTTCGTTTGCCTGGAGTTCACAACCCAAAAGGTCTGGGCCATGACCGTGGGAGCCCCTGCTTGTTGGGCCAGAAAAAGTAGTTGAGAGGTGGTAAGCGTCTCGTCTTCAGAAACAATCAAGTCGCTGCAGGCGGTGACCAGTAATACCAACACGGTTGCCACGAGCGGAGTAATCCGGAATATTGCGGCTCGATGATGAAGTATTCCTTCCTTAGCTTCCTTCTCCTGGTCTCGATGGCTGGTCCATCGCGAGCCCAGGAGTGGAACTCCGATGAGGTCAGAGCACTTGTGGCTGCAGCTACTGCCAGCCGCAATGCGCTGTTGGGTACTGGAGGATTGAGTGATTACGGTGCCAGTGCTCATGGTTTTGTCTTTTTCATGGCTCAGGTGGGCGAAGGGTTTTCTGATCCTCCCCGGGTCGTGAAAGTGGATCAGCTGGAACTGGAAGTTTACTGGAAGTCGCCGAACAGGAGCAAGCAGAGAATCGTCGGATGGCGCGACCAGGTCGAATTGCCCACCGAGATTCGTTACCACAGGGACCACCTCGGGATAGTCCAGAACAACTTTGGAGACAACATCCGGCTCGGCGACGGCACCGAAGCCCGTGACGTCGTGCACCCGTTGTCCATAACTGGGCCGACCATCTACGATTATGCCATCGTCGATTCCGTTTCGATCCGTCTCCCTGACAGGCGAATTGACGTTTTAGAGGTGTCGATCAAGCCCAAAGATGAAAACGCTGCCGCGGTGATCGGAAGCGTTTTTTTGGGAGTCTCCGACGCCAGCGTGGTCAGGTTCAATTTCAGCTTCACAGCCGGTGCCTATCTGGACGATTCCCTGGAGGACATCACGATCGCACTCGAGAATGAACTCTGGGATGGGCGCTTTTGGCTGCCACGGAGGCAGGAAATCGAAATACGAAGGCGCAGCGCGGCGTTCGATGTACCGTTGCGCGGGATTATCCGCGCCAGGTGGGAGTTGGGCGCGTATCGACTTAACGTGGGAGTTCCTGATTCAATATTCTCCGGCCATGAGATAGTTGCGGCTCCCGTGGCGCAAAGGGACTCATTCCCGTGGCAGAGATCGCTCCAGGAGGAGATAAACGCAGCCGGTGACTCAGAGCCGTTTCTTGACTTTGAGGGAGTGCGGAGCAGTCTGGCGGATGTCGCGGGCAAGAAACTGCCCACTGGCCTACCGGTATCTCGCTTCGGAGCTGCGTCTATTTCAGAGTTGGCGCGTTTTAATCGTGTCGAAGGGCTTTCAGTAGGGTTGGGATGGTCCTTCAAGCCGAGTACGGGTTCGATGGCAGGGGCCGTCGTGGTACGATACGGATTCGATGATGCTGAGCCCCAGGGACGCGCGACCCTGTCGTTTTCGCCCGGTGCATCCACGTTCACCCTTAATGCTCGTAGTATGGTCACCGATATCGGTGATCACAGAGTGGTTTCTGGACTATTGGGGTCGCTTTTGGCTCAGGAGGCCGGAAGAGATCTTGGAGATTATTATCGTTTGCAGCTGTTTGGAGTCGATTACCGTAGGGGTGGGTTGCAGTTGGGGGCTGCGGCCCAGCGGGCGTTAGGGGTTACCGTGCGGGCGAATCCGGTTAGGGGTGTTTACAGAAACAACCCATTCTTGGAAACCGCCTGGCACCCGACGGTTCAGCTGGGGCTTTCCCACGTAGGGTCCAACTACGGGGTTGGTGATGAATTCCTGGCTCAAGTAGATGTTGAAGGAGGTGTGCTCGATTCTGATGCGTATCTCAGGGTTATGGGCTCTTTCGAATTCGAGCGGAAAACAGGCGCGGGAGAAGTGAGGGCCTCAGGTTGGGTTGGTGTGGCGACGGACAATCTGCCGGCCTACCGCACCTTCGTCGTAGGTGGCTGGGGTACGCTGCCTGGGGAGTCGTTTCGTCGATGGGGTGGCAGGCGGGCGTTTTTCACAACTCTCGAAGTGGGACGCACGTTGCCCTTACCGGGTATTCCGGTGGGTGGTCTGGTGTCGACCGGGCAGGGGGTTTTCCTGGCGCCATTCGTTTCAGTCGGGTGGACTGCCGATCCGCCGGTGGGGTTTGAGTGGCGCCCGACCGGAAGCCTGAGGGGAGTAGTGGGCCTCGTCGTCGAACCGCTAAACGGTCTGCTGAGGATCATGGTTGGCCGAAATGTGAGTGAGAACACCTTTGGTCTTACCGTCGACGTAACCGAACGACTCTGGGGAGTGCTCTGACGGGATGGCACTAGTTGCCATTAAACCTTAAATTGAACTGCTGGACACAGGAGAGTAAAAAAGTTTGAGCAGCGAAACGGAAAACGAATTCCCGGACAAGTGGCTGACCGCCACCGTTAGAGGCATCATTGGCGACGACAAGTTTGCCCAGGTAATGGCATCTGAAGACGCCAAAGATACCCTCTGGGGGACTGTTGTCGCACTCGGCTACGCCACCGACGAAGAATTGCTGGGATCTCTCTCAACCCGTTTTCGAATCAAACTCGCTGATGTTACTCAGGCCGACAAACAAACCCGGGAGATAGTTACCGAGGCCGTCGCCAAGAAGTATGGCATCCTCCCGGTTCGGATGACTGATTCTGTCCTGGAGATCGCCACCTCGAATCCCTTTGACCTCGATTGCGAAAAAACGCTTGCGTTTGCAACCGGCCGGGAAGTCCGCCTGTTACTCGCCAGCCCGTCCAGAATCGCGGAAAAGGCCCAGGAATTTTATCGCCCCGAAGATGTACTCGACTCGCTGATCGAAGGTATGGGCAGCGATGCGGAGGTCATGCAACTCGAGGACGAAGAGGAAGAGGCGGACGACCTTAATATCTCCGCCGAGGAGGCTTCCCAGAGACCGGTCGTCAGACTGGTAGACCTTATCCTTTCGGAGGGCATCGGATCCCGGGCCAGCGATATTCATATTGAGCCCGAAGAGGGCGGAATCGCGGTGCGGTACAGGATTGACGGCGTGCTACGCCAGGTGATGAAGATTCCGCGCACTGCGGGACTGCCCCTTATTTCGCGAATAAAGATCATGTCGGGCCTGGATATTGCCGATCGTCGTCGTCCGCAGGATGGCCGTGCCCGGGTGGGCGTTAACGGGGTGCCGGTCGACCTCCGTGTTTCGACTCTTCCGGCTACACTGGGTGAAAAAGTAGTTATCCGGGTTCTTGATCAGAGCACCACAATTTTGGCCCTCGATTCACTGGGCTTTAACCCCGGCGAAGCGGACCTGATCAAGGAATTGCTGGACAACCGGGACGGGATCATACTCGTCACCGGTCCCACGGGTTCTGGTAAAACAACGACCCTCTATTCGGCGTTGCGCCACGTTCAGAGTGAGGGCGTCAACATAGTAACGGTTGAAGATCCCGTGGAGTATCGCCTGCAGGGGGTGGTCCAGGTGCAGGTGCATGAGAAAGCTGGCCTCACGTTTGCCGCGGCCCTCCGTTCAATCCTCCGCCAGGACCCTGACATCGTTCTTGTCGGTGAGATCAGAGACAAAGAGACAGGGAGCATCGCCATTCAGGCTTCGCTGACCGGTCACCTGGTTCTTTCTACCCTTCATACTAACGACGCCCCCAACGCGGTTACGCGATTGCAGGACATTGGCATTGAAGGCCACAAGACTGCAACGGCATTGCGTGGTGTCGTGGCCCAGCGGTTGATGCGTCGCCTCTGCTCAATTTGTAAGGAGGCGTGGGTTGAGGAAGTCCCCGAAAAACTACGCAGATGGGTGCCGCAGGATACTCCGCTTTCCAGGAGCGTAGGGTGCCCGGAATGCGCCATGACAGGATTCCAGGGTCGTTTCTCCATCGTAGAAGTGCTCAAGGTCACACCGGAGATCGAGAAGCGAATCGGTCGAAACATGCCGGCCGACGCTATCGCCGAGGCTGCCCGCGACGCGGGAATGAAGTCGCTCTGGGAGAGTGGTCTGGCTCATGTGCTTCGCGGTGAATCCACAATAGATGAGCTGTTGCGAGTCGTGGAGGTGCCAGGAGACGAAGATCTGTTTTCTGATGCCGAACTCGAAAGCGGTAAAACAGTCGAGCCCCGACCTTCGCAACCTGACGTTGACAAAGGTTCTTCCGGCGGCAACCACGAGATTCACAGGGCTATCGAAGAGCTTGAGCAACGGCTCAGCAAGACGGGTGACCGACCCAAACGGAGTTCTATTGTCGAAGGGTTTGAATTGCTCGGGTCGGAGGATTCTCCGAAATCGGATGGTGGTGCCGGGGAGCCCATCTCCGTTTTGCTGGTTGACGACGAAGACCAGTTGCGCAGGGTCATGAAGGATCTGTTGGAGAGAGACGGTTACACCGTTGTCGAGGCGGTTGATGGCATCGAGGCTCTGGACAAGGTTGATCAGCATGCCCCGGATGTCATCGTGCTTGACTTGAATCTTCCGAATCTTGACGGATACGGCGTATTGACCAAGCTGAAATCCAAGCCGGAGACCGCTTCTATTCCCGTTATAGTGCTCACGGCCAACCGGGATGAAGACAACGAGGTCCGCGTCTTTGAGCACGGGGCGACCGACTTCCTCAGTAAACCGTTCAGGGCCCGCGCGCTTTCAGCGAGGCTCCGGGCTGTGGTTGCGAGGACCGGTATGTAGGGGTCACAGATGAACGCTGATACGGGAGCACGAAATCGTGCTCCCGTTTTGCTTGGTGGCAACGGCGGCTTAACTTGTTGCACTGTAACTGTTTAGATCGTGTTGGCTCCGACACTTAAAGGGGCTGGTACGCATTGGGAGCACGGAACTAGGCGTGTTTATGCTCCGTGGGTGCGTTGGCTTTTTTAACCTTTGGTTTGGCCGGGATGCCGAGGTGGACCCAGTCGGGGTCGAGGTCCTTTGAGGTTACACCCATGGCTCCGAGCATGGCGTTGCGTCCTACCCGCACGCCGGAAAGGACCGTGGAGTGATAGGTGAGGCGCACCCCTTCTTCCAGAACGGTCACCCTGTTGGAAACGTCTGACTGATTCACGAGGTCGTGTGAATGTGAATAGACGTTGGAGTAGTCTGCGATCGACACCCTGTTCTGCAGTTCGATTCCGCCTCGGTCGTCAAGCAGCACGTGGCGGTGGATGACGACGTTGTCGCCGACGTCCATGTTGTATCCAAACGAAAACTCTACGAATTGGAATGCCTTGAACCCTTCTCCGCAGCGCCTGAAGATGTGCTTGGCGAGAATCCGTCTTAGCCTCACGCCGACGTCGATATTGCCTCCGCCCACCGGGGAGCGATCAAAGCTCTGCCACAGCCATATGAGTGGCTTAACCGCTGCGTATTTTTCGGCGTCAATTTCGGAGTAATATTCCGGTTCAAGTGTGACATTGCGGGGGTCTAGAGACAAAACGGAAAGGCCGCCAGAGAGGGACTCTCCACAACGCTCCAGGATTTCGTCGTAACTACCCATGCCGGGAAAAAAGAGATCAGTGAGGACATCGCGACATAGCAGGTTTCTATCGCAATCGGGCCGGGCAAGTCTTTGCTCTATGGAATCGAGCCACTGCCGGGCTCTTGGGCCAACCGGGGCTGGCAGGTCGATTTTCCTCAGGGGTCGAACTGGCATCAGTGCTGCGCTCCTTGTGAAGTACGGTTTACTTCGTTAAGATTGGTTCAGAGTAAATGAGAATCATTCTCATTTACTCTTTGATAGTTTGGTTTAAGCCTGATTCCAGCTCTTGCTTGTTCCCCTTTTGACTTTTCGGAGGAAATGTTATTTGCATGTAGTTGAGAATCATTCTCATTTAAAGTTTTTCTAAGGTAAAAACAGAACGTGAAAACAAAAGTTGCCGGGCAAATGGTACGGTTGTTACCTGTCAAATTTGCGTTATTAGCTCTCATTGCGATACCCGCAGATGGAATTACGCAGCAAGAGCCAGATCTCGACTCCCTGATTCAAGTGGTGCGCGGCCTGGAGTTTCAGTTGCAGGGCCTCACCTCGTTATTGGAGGCGCAGGACGCCGGGGAAGCGGATCAGCAGGTGGCCGCACCGGATCAAAGGCTGAGAACAACGTCTGGAATTGGCGGGCGCCCGTTTGTTTTTGGTGGTGGTGGGACTGCAGTCGGAGGCTACATGGATATTGAGTTTTCGGCAGATCTTGGATCTGATCGATCTTCCTTTCGGCAACATCGCCTGATTCCGTTCATTTTCGCCGAAGTGACCGACCGAATTCACTTTGGAATGGAAGTTGAGTTCGAAGACGGCGGCCCTGATGCGCCGGAGGGCGATGGCGAGGTCAAGGTCGAATTCGCAGCTCTTGATGTTTCGTTCTCCGATGCCTTTAACGTCAGAGCAGGTGCCATTCTCGCGCCACTGGGGAAATTCAACCTCACTCACGACTCTCCAGTCAACGACCTGACCGATAGACCGTTGGTGGACCGATTGGTTATCCCAACGACCCTCACGGAAGCAGGAGCGGGTGTTTTCGGTACCATTTATCCCAACGAGCAGACCGTGCTGACTTACGAGGCATACGTCGTTAATGGCTTCGACAACGATCTTATCGTTTACAGCGTCGGACCATCAACTTCGGGAGCGCCTACAATTGGCGGTTCGTTGAACAATCGTTCCGCCCGCGGGTCGCTGAAGCGGGACAACAACAACTCACGGGCACTGGTGAGTAGAATCGGGTTTAGCCCGGCTCTCGGTTTTGAGGTTGGAGCCTCCGGTTACACGGCCCGTTACCAGGATAATGGTTCGGGTCGCTTTACGATCCTGGCGTTGGATGGGATCTTCCAGAGGGGACCCTTCGAAGTTCTGGGCGAGGTGGCGCGATCGAGCCTTTCGGTTGACCGCGCGGCAGAGGAAAGCAGGGCCCGGGGAGCGTTTGAAGATTCACCAGCTGCAGCGGGACTCAACGGTGCTGCGCTGAATGCAGCCTTTAATACATCTTTTTCTCAGGCGTTTTTCCCGTCTGGACAACTCGGCTATTTCCTTCAGGTGAACTACCACTTCGGCCAGGACGTGATCAGCCAGTTCCGGGAGTCGACGTTTACTGGTATCGCTCGTTTCGGCCGAGTAGACCAGGATCGATCAACAACAGGTGGTCATTCCGAGAGATTCACACTTGGCGTAAATTTGCGGTTAGTTGAGCAAACTGTCGTTAAACTGTCGTATCAGTGGAATTGGAGTGTCGCGTTGGGCTCAACTGACCGAGGTGATGCGCAACGCAGGATTCTCGCGTCGATTGCGAGCTACTTTTAAAATGAATTTCGATTGCTAACTCTTCACCGTCTCCCGCCCTTCCTGAGGGTGTTGTACGTGGGGATCGCTTTGTTCTGGGTCCTGGCTCTGGCCTCACACTGGCTTCGGCTTTCTCTCCGGCAAGGAGCCGATCCCAATTCGGTGAGGGAATGGTATCTGGGCAACGAAGATGACCAAGAAGCGACCGTTTTTTTGTTTGAGCGTTCGTGGATGGAGACGGCGGAGGACGCCTGGGGGAACCTTCTCCACCATACTCTGGCGTTAATCGTAATGGCCGGCCTGTTGGTTAGGACCGATGTCCGGCGCCTGACGCGAAATGTTTTGGCCGCGACGGTGGTTCTCTCTCTGCCGGTGACCGCAGCCGGTCCTTTGCTGATAAGATGGGCGATTCCTGGTGCAGCAGGCTTATATGTTTTTGGCCTGGCGGCGCTGAACCTCGCGGCGCTTTCTATTGCAGCGCTGGTTTTTCGGGATGGAGTTTTGAGGCGAGGAGCAGGTCCGCGGGGCGTTGTTGGAGGGAGTGTAGTCGGAGTTGTTGCAGCGTTCACGCTTGGCGTTCCTGCGGTTTCTTTGGCTCAAGAGGAAATGCGGGTTTTGATGTCTGCGGAGCAGGGCAGAGTTGAAGCGTTTCCGGAAGCTCGCAGCTTTGACATAGACACGGTCCGAGTGGATCAAGATCTGCGCGTGGAATTGGAAGCCGAGCTTGGCCGACCAATTTTCGAATTTCAATTCGTTGTTCACCGGGCACTCAACGTCGAGGGGGAGTTATTGGGCTACTCTCTGGTGACCGAAGAGCGTGGAAAATATAGACCGGTTACGATGATGGTTTCGATTGACCCGTTGGGAGCTGTGCGAAGAGTTTCGATTCTGGTTTACAGGGAGTCGAGGGGAGGGGAGGTTTCCAGGGACCGTTTCCTCAGGCAGTACCGAGGCAGACAAAGCGCCGACCCCGTACGCATCAATCGAGATATCGTGAACATCTCGGGCGCTACGATATCTGTTATTGCCGTGAATCACGGTGTCAAAAAAACTCTAGCATTAATTGAACAGGTCTACCTATGAGTCAAATGCTCGCCTACCGTGGGTTTTCACTCCAGAAAACCGCGAACTCGACCAAAATTTTGATTACCCTGTTCCTGGGCATGACAGCCGTCGCCACGACGGTGGGTGTGATTATGTATCACGTACGCACCGGCCTTTCCGCTGTAGGCGGCATGGAATATTATGTTGAAGATGGTGAGTCGGCGCATTCGATGCTTGAACTGCTTGACGCTACGCATCCTCACCTTTTTACGATGGCGTTTCTGGTGTTTATCCTGGGGCACATCTTTGCTCTAACCCGAGTGACCAGCCGGACTAAAACTCGCCTGGCGTTCCTCGCATTTGGCTCGGTTATGTTAGACGCCGCCGCACCCTGGATAATCACCTACCTCTGGCCTCTCTTCTCTACTATTCAATTGTTGAACACCGCAGTTCTTTCGGGAGTGATACTGGCCTATCTAGCAGTGCCCACCTACGAGATGTGGTTGGCGTCGGCACAGGTGCCGGCTCCATCGCTGGAGCAACAGTAGAGCTGGGTCACGTGCGGTCCATCGCGCTGGGTCTTCTGGTTTTTGGTCTCGACGCCTGTCAATCTCCGATCCCTGCGTCCTACCGGGTCGAGAGGGCCCGACCAGTTATGGGGACTCTTTTCCGCGTTGAGGTTCAGAGTCCCGATTCACTTACCGGGATCCGATGGGCACAGGCTGCCTTTGACTCGGTCGCGCTGGTGGATTCACTGCTCTCGAACTACAGGGATGACAGTGAAGTGAAGTGGGTAAGTGGGGAGGTGGGGAGGTGGCTGGGGGTGTCGGACATTTTTGCGAGTAACCTTCGTCTGGCCGAAAAAGCATCTCTGTTAACCGGTGGTGCGTTCGATATCACTCTCAGTGGACAGATGGGGAAAATTTCTCTGGACACTCTCGCCAAGGAGGTCCGACTTAGTTCGGTGGGTGTCACGCTTGATTTTGGTGGTAGTGCAAAGGGAGACGCGCTTGATCGCGCGTTGAGAGCGGTGCCTGAAGCGTATGATGTCCTTGTCGATCTGGGGGGGCAAACGGCGGTTCGCAGTTCAAATGGAGCCACATGGCAATTGGCAATCGTCGACCCGAGCGACGTGGAGCGTGTGTTCGCGATCATCGAGGTTTCCAGTGGTAGTGTCGCAACCTCGGCGACGTATGAACTGGGCGACCACGTCGTCGATCCGCTTTCCGGCGAATCTCCTGACGATTTAATTTCCGCCTCTGTATACCATGAAAGTGCGGGTTGGGCTGACGCTTTATCGACCGGAATGTTCGTTATGGGAGCCAGCCGAGCGTTGGCGCTGGCCGATTCGATGAATATTGCTTTCCTTGGGGTGAAGAAAGGCGAAGGAGAGCTTGGTGTCGATCAAATAGTTGTATCGAGTGCTATGAATCGGATCGTTGCGCTTCGAGATTTTGACGCACCCTGAGGAACGCAGAATTCAGAGATAACTACCTGCCTTCGGTAGCGGCTCTCCCTCTTGCTCTCGTTAATTCATCTTCAATCATGCTCAAACGTCGGCGGTCCCACCGAGCGTTTGTAGTACCCCTGTAGGTTACTGAGAAGGGTGCCAGAACATCCAGTGGACCGTTGAGCACCAGAATCGCGCGCTCGGTGCGGCGGCTTTCCACGACACCGGTACTCCAATTCGGTGTCAGAGGGATAACTGCTGCTGCGCGAAGAAAACTTGATCCTCGTATTGAGATGTCGTCGGCGCTGAAGCGTGCTCTATCGGCGCTGCCGTAAAAGCTCACGATGATAATTCCGGCATCGGCGAAGCCACTGCGCCGAACACCTTGAGCCAGATCCTCTTCTACCGCCCCGAACGTCCGCGCCAACCGCTCATAAGCATCTAGGGGAATCACCCTCAGCGTTGCCGGGTGGATCGGTTGGACTCGAAGTGTCAATTCGTTGGTCTGGATGTCGAGCACAACGTCTTCCGTCGACAACCTTCCATACCCGACGGGTGGCAGTGCCAGGGTGTCGGGGGAGAGCCATTGGGGGTGGAGGGAGGGGGGAGGAGTCATGAATAGAGCGATGAAAACTCCCGCCAGCACCTGCTTCAAAGAACCCTTGCTAAGCATCGGCCACGAATTCGGTAATCGCATCCCGCAACTCTTCGATGCCGATTTTTTTTTCAGAGCTGGTGATGACGCACTGGTCTTCCGGGAGATTGATGTGTCCCAGGATGGACTTCATTCGTCCCAGCCGTTTGGTCTTGGTTATTTTGTCGGCTTTGGTAGCGGCTACGAGCACAGGGACGCCGGAGTCGGCCAACAGATCGGCGGCCTCGAGGTCTTCTTTTGACGGGTCATGGCGTATGTCAAGCAACCAGATCACTCCCGCGAGCGCTTGACGTTCTTTGAAATAGTGGCGGTACAATTTCTTGAATCCTGCCCGCTCGGTTTTTGACACCTGGGCGTATCCGTAACCGGGGAAGTCGACAAGATTAAAACTTGACTCGACCTCAAAGATGTTGAGGAGTCTGGTTTTGCCGGGGGTGCCAGAGATGCGCGCCAGCGCCTTCCTGCCGAGTATCGCGTTGATCAGGGAGGACTTACCTACGTTGGAGCGTCCGACAATGGCAATTTCGGGGAGTGCCTTTTCAACTTCGAACGACGCTGTAGGAAAACTGCCGAGGAACCGTACTTCGATCAGGCTTCCTTTTTGTTGCGTGGCCGTTCGGTTACGAGCAACGGTACTTTTCCGTCGGTCACACATTCTCGGGTAATCACGACTTCCCGCACGTCATCTCTGTCGGGCAGGTCGAACATGATGTCGGTCATTACCTCTTCGAGGATTGATCTAAGGCCGCGAGCGCCGGTACCACGCGTAATTGATTTGGCAGCTACAGCACGCAACGCCTCGGGGTCAAACGTGAGCCCGACGTTTTCCATCTCCAACAGTTTCTTGTATTGCTTCGTGAGCGCGTTGCGGGGCTCAAGGAGAATACGAACCAGATCGTCTTCATCGAGGGAGTCCAGGGCTACTGTAACGGGAAGTCTTCCGACGAGCTCGGGGATTAGCCCGTAACGCAGCAGGTCATCCGGCTCTACATCAAGGTAGGGGTTGTGCTCAATCTCGCGGTCTTTGCCGCTTTCCATCTCTTCTTTAGTGAATCCGATCTGTCGACGGCCCGTTCTGGCTTCAATGATCTTCTCAAGTCCGTCGAAGGCCCCTCCGCAGATGAACAGGATGTTTTTCGTGTCGATTTGAATGTACTCTTGCTGTGGATGTTTTCTGCCACCCTGCGGTGGCACTGAAGCGACCGTCCCTTCAAGAATTTTCAGCAGAGCTTGTTGCACGCCTTCGCCCGAAACGTCTCTGGTTATACTGGGGTTCTCGCTCTTGCGGGCTACCTTGTCGATCTCATCGATGTACACGATTCCGTGCTCGCAGTCGTTCACATTGAAGTCGCCGGCTTGCAGCAAGCGAACCAGAATGTTTTCGACATCCTCCCCGACGTAGCCCGCTTCGGTCAGGGTTGTGGCATCGGCGATAGTAAATGGGACATCGAGAATACGAGCAAGGGTTTGTGCCAGGAGTGTTTTTCCTACCCCGGTGGTCCCTAGCAACATGATGTTGGATTTCTCCAACTCCACGTCGTCTTCGTGCACGGCCTGAGCGTTGATTCTCTTGTAATGAGTGTAAACTGCAACGGCCAGAGCGCGTTTTGCCTGACTCTGTCCGATGACATACTGGTCAAGGACGTCGCAGATTTCGGCCGGTGTGGGGACCTGTGTGACGGATTCAGTGACTTCGCGTTCTTCGTCCTCTGCCAGAATTTCATTGCAGAGCGCGATACACTCGTTGCATATATAGACCGACGGGCCGGAAATAAATTTCCGGACTGAGTCCTTCGATTTTCCGCAGAAAGAACAGCGTAAATGTTTGTCGTTAGCCATTTTATCCGTTTTCGCTCAAACTCATTGGGGCCTATGTATTAACCCTTATCGGGCGAACGGTCAAGAACTTTTTTCCTCGACCAGGTCGGCCCTTTTTTGGATCACATTGTCGATCAGGCCGTAATTCATGGCCTCTTCGGCAGACATGAACCGATCCCGATCCATATCGCGTTCTATGTCAGCAAGTTCCTTGCCGGTGTGATCAGCGTAGAGGCTATTGAGTCTGGTCCTGTGATAAAGGATCTCGCGTGCGGCGATCTCGACGTCAGCCGCTGTACCCTGTGCTCCGCCTGAAGGCTGGTGCATCATGATGCGCGAATTCGGCAAGGCGGACCGTTTTCCCGGGGTTCCGGCGCACAAAAGGAAAGAACCCATGGAGGCAGCCATTCCCATACAAATCGTATTCACGGGGGCGTTGAGGAACTGCATGGTGTCGTAAATGGCCATGCCGCTTGAGATTACCCCCCCAGGGGAGTTGATATACAGGAAAATATCGCGGTCGGGGTTGTCCGCTTCCAGGAATAGCAACTGCGCAATGATGATATTTGAGACATCGTCATTGATTGGAGCGCCCAGGAAAACAATGCGGTCCATGAGGAGTCGGGAAAAGATATCGTACGTTTTTTCGCCGCGGCTCGATCTTTCAATGATATACGGGGGATAAATCGCCATCGTGATCCTGTTAAGTAAGAAGTTAGAAGTTACAAGTTAGAAGAAAAAAGTCAGGATTTCTGCCAATTCTCTAGGCTTCATCGACGATTGTGTTCTGATCGAGTAGGAAATCGAAGATTTTCTGCTCGGTCAGGGTTCGCTCCAACTCGGTAAGTCGCTTCGCCTTCTCTAATGAAGCATACACTTCACCCGGCTCGGCGTTACGTTGTTTGGCGATTTCTGCCACTTTTTCGTCGATATCGTCCTCTGTGGCTTTCAGGTCATTCTGCTCAGACAGAGCGTCGAGGATCAGGTCTCTGCGGACTTGCGATTCTGCGATAGGCCGGAATTCATTAGCAAAACCTTCGAATTGCTCTTGCCCGACTTCGTAACCCTCGGCGTAAGCGGCGGTAAAACGTTGAATCATACCTTCCGGGGCTGCGACGTTGTTGGCTGTTGCAATGAGTTCGATGATCTGCTGGCGGACACCAGCATCGGCTTCGCGTTTGGCCTCGTTCTCAAGGTCCTCTCGAATGGCCTTCCTGAGGTCATCAATAGTCTCGAAATCGCCCATTTCTTTGGCAAAGTCATCGTTTAGCTCCGCCAGTTCCTGTCGTTTGATTTCAAGCAGTTCCAGTCGAACTGAGCGGCTCTGGCCGCGCATGGTCTCGTCTGAGAAATCATCGGGGTATCGAACTGATGTTACCTTGACTTCGGCGATGTCGAGTTCCATCAGGCGTTCTTCAATTTCGGGTATGGCCGAGCCGTCACCGATAACCAGTTGTGCCGGTTTGGGTTCGCCTGGCTCTTCACCCTCCTGGATCACGGTGACGTTGGCGGTGACCAGATCTCCTAGTTGGGGCTTTTCGCCTTCTACCGGTGCCCAGGCAGATTTTTTCTTGTTGATTGAATCGAGTTGATCGTCGACATCTGAGTCGGATACCGTGGCCGACTTACGTTTGACTTCAAAGCCGCTGATACGGGTAAGCTCCAACTCAGGTTTGGTCTCTACCAGCAATTCGAACGTGAGCGGTTGGTCGTTCTCGAACTTGAGATCCTTAATGCGTGGATCCGCGATTGGTTTCAGGTCTTCCTGCTCGATCGCCGTTTTCCAGGATTCGTTAACCAGATCCTGCAACACAGATTCGCGGATTCCATCCCCATACATTCGAAGAATCACGTCTTTGGGGACCTTGCCTTTGCGGAAGCCCTTGATCCGCGCACGCTTGGCAAATTTAGCGGCGGCTTTGTCGGATGCTGTCTGAACGTCTACGCTGGCGATTTCCACTTTGAGGGTGGTCTCGCCCGGGATTTCCCCTGCTTTAGTGATGCTGATAGTGCTCATTACTCTATTCCTTAATACCTACTGAATTTCTGTATGGGGTCACACGGTGGTCGGAACGGACGGAACGGTCTGATTAAGCGAAAGCCCTACCCGTGCCCGCCATCGGGCCAATTAAGTTAACCGGGGTGCGCCGTCTATTGTAGCGGTCGGGGCGGGTCGGAACGGACGGAACGGACCGTACTGACAGTACATTGATCGAAATTGTCGATTCGTTGGGTCGCCGTTCGTCCTTAAGTCGAAACCGGCGTTTCAACCGCCCGCAAAGGGCCGGACTCCTGCACCAGAATGGCTGCAGGATCCGGAACGCCACAGATAACGGAGAACAAATGCAATACATGATGATGATCTATAATGCCGACGACGTGACGCCCGCGCCTGGAACCAAGGATTACGACGCGATGATGGCTGAGTTCGGTGAGTTCACTGAGGAGGTTGCATCCAAAGGCATCATGAAGGGTGGCACCGAGCTGCAGGACGTAGCGACGGCCACGACCGTGCGGGTTCGCGGGGGAAAAACCGAAACTACAGACGGCCCGTTTGCCGAGACGAAAGAAATCCTGGGCGGGTTCTATCTGCTCGAGTGTGCTGATCTCGATGAAGCGATCGCGTATGCAGCGAGGATCCCGGTCGCCAAATTTGGAAGTATTGAGGTCAGGCCAATCGCTCCCCACGAAATGGAATAGATGGAGCCGGAACCGAAAGAAGCAATCGAAACGGTTGTCAGGGAGGAGTGGGGACGCGCTCTGGCCACGCTGGTTGGGTACGTCGACGACATCGATGCCGCCGAGGACATGCTTCAGGAAGCGGTCCTGGCCGCGCTCCAACACTGGCCCGGCCGGGGCGTCCCGCGGAATCCCAGGGCATGGTTACTGCAAACCGCTCGCCGCAAGGCGATCGACGGTTTTCGCAGGGACGCCAATTTCGCGGCAAAGGCGATCGAGCTGAGGGGGCTTATGGAACTCGATCTGTCACTGGAGCAAAACGATTTGGATCAACACATTCATGACGAGCGGTTACGCTTGATTTTCACGTGCTGCCATCCCGCCCTGTCGGAACAGGCCAGCGTGGCCCTCACGCTTCGCACTCTCGGCGGGTTGTCGACCACTGAAATCGCCAGGGCGTTTCTGACGCCGGATGCGACAATGGCCCAGCGACTGGTGCGTGCCAAGAAGAAGATAAAGTCGGCCAACATTCCGTATCGGGTTCCGCCCCCTGAGTTGTGGCCTGAACGTCTCGCGGCTGTGCTCGCTGTGGTTTACCTGATCTTCAACGAGGGCTATTCGGCTTCTTCTGGTGCGGAGCTGATGCGGGTGGATCTATGTCAAGAAGCCATTCGACTCGGTGAGATAGTGATGACCCTTATCCCGGGTGAACCCGAGGTTCAGGGTCTTGTCGCCTTGATGCTGTTGCACGATTCCCGGCGCGATGGTCGGGTGGATTCAGATGGCAATCTGATAACCCTGGAAGACCAGGATCGCACCCGGTGGAACACATCGAAGATCAAGCGCGGGCAGAGAATGGTAGGGGCTACCAGCAACCTGGGCCGACCCGGCGGTCCTTACCAAATCCAGGCGGCCATTAGCGCAACGCATACAGGGGCCAGGACATGGAGCGATACCGACTGGGAAAAAATCGCGGACCTTTACGACGACCTCTATCGGTTTGAGCCGACTCCCGTAGTAAAACTCAATTGGGCAATTGCCCGGTCGTTCGCCGGGGGACCGGAGGATGGGTTGAGGGTTTTGGAGGAACTGGAAGGCTCAAACGGCATGGGTGATTACCAGCCTTACCATGCGGCAAAAGCTGACCTGCTACGGAGGGCAGGTCGTGCGAGCGAATCGATGGAAAGTTATACGCGGGCTTTGTCGCTGGCGCGCAACGCGTCGGAAAGACGCTTTCTGGAAAAACGTCTCGCCGAGTTGGGCTGAAAACCAAATGCGACCGGAGGGACTCGAACCCTCACGGCTTTCGCCACAGGATCCTAAATCCTGCGTGTATACCAATTCCACCACGGTCGCGTGAGGGGATGAATGTAATTGGTAAGGGCCGTAAATACACGCTTTTCGGGGGAGAGAAGCGTTTCGGAGCACCTCTTGGTATTTCGGCGAAAATAACCGCGATGTTGGTTTTTCCGGTACCGTCCGGGGGTTCGTGTGGGTTTTTCCGGTACTCTTCCGGGTACAGACTCGGGTCCACTTCGGGTGTGGTTCGGGGGGGCTCTCCGGGGTCGCAGGTCCGGATTGGTCCTTAGGTACTTCCGGATATCTCCGAGGCCAACGGAAGGCAAAGAATGCGGCAACGAAATTAGGTTTCGGTCGTACAACTCGCGGGTAAACTTGGTATCCACTTCGGGAGGGGTTCTTGGGAGTCAACTCTTGCCTGAGACGAGCTTCTTGACGCGCGCCTTGATGTTCTCAAAAGTAAGACGAAGGTGTTGTTTCGCGTTCTCTGTCAGCAACCCGGTATGGCCTACGACGTTTCTCACGGGGGCATACGACACCGAATCGGTCCACAACGATTGCTCTTGTCCGCCACTCTTCTTGTTCCCTTCCGCGGTAAAGGCGAGATCGTCCATTCCAAGGTAGTCCAAGTCAGTGTCAGACTTTCTGATTTCATAGCTGATATTGGCCTTGCTCCTCTTGTCACCTTCGCGTTGTCGCCACTTGGTCGCCGCGCTCTTCACCGACTCACCAAGCTCTCCGCCGTTTTCGGCAATGTACTTCCGCACAAGGTTCTCAGATAAAAAGCAGTCTGCATATGAGGTCAGATTGAACTCAGCATCATCTCGCAGATTCCAGAGCCATTCCTCTACCTCATCGCCCTTCGGCGCATCATCATCAGGAGCGAATTCATCCCTTGCAGCTGCGTAAAGGTCACGTGCATTACGCTCCTTACGACTTTTGCGTTTGTTGTCAACGTCCCCCGTTTCTCCTCTACCAAGGCGGAGTGCATCCCACTTGTCGAACACCTCGGACAATGCCTCACTCCGCAGATATTCCAACAAAGCACCAAAATCTGGGTCGTCCTGCACAATCGCCTCGCGGCTACTTGTGAAGGGGTCCTTCTCGCCCGAGTCCATGGAATCGAAGTGGATCTGCCCATATAGATAGCTTTCAACTATTCGCTGAGATGGAATGTGCCGTAGAATTCCTTTTTCTCTCAACCTACCGTTGACAAACAAATCAACTGTGGCTCTCTCGTCGGTCCCCGTAATCTTGAGATGGCGTGGCTTGGCCACAGACGCGATGAAACCGCGTACATCAAGAGAGGTTGTGAGGCCTTGTGGAGAGTGCTTCAAGTCGCGCAGTGCCGACACGAACGGATCTTGGTATTGATTGATGATCCAAATAAACTCAGTGTTAACATTGAGGTCGGTGAGATCATCAGCTCCCACCGCTTCGCCGTTCACGTGAATCGTAAACCCAGGATCGAGTAGTGAAAAACGGAAACTCAACGCCAACATCTTTCTAATATGAGCTATCGAGTTGCGAATTCGCTCGTTGGTTCCCTCGAATATAAGGATGGTTCCGTGGTTATGGTCGTCACTTAGTTCACCAATCAACTCGTGGTTCAATCCCTCTAGCGGGTAGTCTTCGGGCGTAAGGTCGCTCTTAATTGCCTCATCAAGGCCGGAGTTGTCGATTGTACCCCCAACGTAGTTTCCAGCTCCCTTTCTGGTGTAAACCGAGATTCGTTCCGCACACGAGAGTAAGGCCAACTTCCCGATGCCCTTGGCGCCGATGAAAGGGCGTTTCCGATCGGTCGTTACACCGGATTCGGCACGCTTGGAATAACCGATCTTCAAGAACCTGTGTTGGAATTCTTCACCGTCCATTCCGTCGCCATCATCTTTGATACTGAAGACCGACCTCTCGCGATCAATTTCGATCCATACATTTTCAGCGTCCGCATCCCAGGAATTTGAGATGGCTTCTCCAAGAACCGTGATGAAGTTCCGGTAAAGGTTTCTCCCAAGATGATTTAGGACACTCAGGGAGATCGCGAATTTGAAACCGCTGTCGGGTTCTGATACGGTCATTGATGGCTCGCCAAAAAAGACTCAATGATCACTCGCCCTATAGCCTCGGCGAGTTTTACAGGCACCGCATTACCGATCCAACGTCCCACCTCAGTAAACGACACCTTTTCGTCGGTGGGCAGGAAATTGTAGTCATTAGGAAAGGATTGCAAAATCGCCGCTTCCCTTAGAGAAATAGCGCGGTGTTGTACTGGGTGACCGAAGCGGCCGTTACCGAATCCATAGCACTGAGTCGTCATTGTAGGCGCGGGCTCACTCCATACCATGCGCGCGTAGACTCCTGGATAGGTTTTTCCCGTGGACCGACGATGACAGGGAGCCCTGAGGCTTTGTGGCCAATCACGCCAGGTGCCACCAGGTTTAGAGGCCTTGATTCGCCTAAGATTGACCGGGCTGAGCGATGAGGCAGTATGAAGGGGATCGGTGGGATCAGTTTCACCCGCGGAAAGTTTTGGTAGATGGCCGATGGCTTCTTGAACTGAGACAGCAGGACTATGGCTGGGGGTCAACGGCCGGAGTTCTGTTGACCTGGCCGCTATCACCACTAGTCGGCGGCGCTTTTGAGGCACACCGTACTCTTCGCATTTGGCGATGGTCCATTGGAGCTGATATCCCGCTCCCGTAAGGCGGTCGCGAAATTCTTCGAACACTTTCCCGTTTTTATACCTCGCGAGTGCCGGCACGTTTTCCATCGTAACGAAGTCGGGCCTAACTTTGACGGCGAGTTTGGCGAATTCAGCTACCAGGCCCCATTGTGGATCTTCATCGTATCTTTGTTTATACGAGGAAAAGGGTTGGCAGGGCGCACATCCAGCCAGTACCGAAGGGGCCTTACCGCTAAAATGACGTCGGATCTCCTTTGCTGAAAGTTTTGCCACATCGCGAGCAAAGAAATCTGCGTTGTTGTTGCTCTCAAACGCGTGCTTACATCTCGCGTCCAGGTCATATCCAGCAAGAATGTTCATGCCTGCTAACTTGAGTCCGTGACTAAGAGCACCCGCGCCACAAAACAGGTCGACCACCTCACCGAGACACTCTTTATTCCTTACCATTTTTATTCCTTGCCTTCGAGTCATGCCCTCCCAGCGGCCGTTGCGCGTCACAGGTGTTTTTCCATCAGACAACGTTGCTCCCGGCGGCGCGGCCGAACGATGTTGCAAATATGCTTCGCAGCGACCCTCACCAGATTATTCATCCTTATAGGTTACTCCCGTTCCTCACCACGTGTCCATATCCATTCACCTTCAAAGAGGCGTCAATCTCATCTGCTTGAATCTTCCAAGTAGTGCTGTGGAGTCCGACCTTTCTCTGTGACGGTCGAGTTCCCCAACAAACGCTTCCAGGAAGGTACTAAGAATCATGTACTACACCGGCATCGATCTGCACAAGCGTACCTCATACGTTACCACTCTGGATCATACAGGCAAGATCCTCACTCAGCAGGACCTGCCTAATAAGCGAGCCATT
>JAJCZX010000035.1 GCA_029262195.1 Gemmatimonadota bacterium
ACCCGACGCGCCCAAATCAATAAATTGTACGGGCTCTGAGAACGTGGTTGCAATCATCCGCTCCCCGAACTTGGCAAATTCCCAGCTCTGCCCGTCATTGACGTTGTAGCCGCCAGCCACGGAAATATCGACCCATTCCCCACTTACCAGGATGTAAAGCTTGGTTCCGTCTCCAGAGAAGACCGAGACATTGCCATCCGCATCAGCCGCCGCCGACGCCCCCCGGCAATAGGCGTCCAAGGCATCCGAAACCGGCGATAGACCGCGCAAGGGTTTGTAGTAGTTGAGCCCCGGCAACACGTTCTTGGCCTCGGTCGCGCCGGGGTTGGCGTAAACAGGCTGGTCAGGAAGCCATTCGGGGAGGCCTAGCTCAATCATTGCACCCGCCAGCTTTCGGTTCCGGGTATGACCTGCATCCAATAGAAGGTGCGCCCCGTGGCAGACTGCGAAAGGCTCGGCAGGGTCTGCGCGCCAACATTGGCCTGGATTGTATGCGTGCCAGCCGCCGCCTGCACAAGGCTGGGGAGAGATTGCGCCATACTGCCGACGAAGGTCGCAGTTGCACCGCTGGCGCTCTGTGTGAGGCTCGGAAGCGTCTGGACGATAGTGCCCGATCTGATCGTGCCCGCCGCGCTCTGCGTCAGGCTCGGCAATGACTGCGCCGCTGCACCCGTCACGCCGCCTTCGCTATCTTCCGCATCCGCCCACGCCTGCAAAACGGCAAGGTCAGCCGCCGGCACATTACTGTCGTCCAGCAGGGTAATAACTTCCTGATAGCCCAGCAACACGCCGCCCGCGTAATCCGACAGATCATTGTAGTTCGTGGTCATGGCAAGGAATTCCATGCCGCACTGCTCGATCATGTAAAGCATGAGATCCAGCAGGTTCTTGCCTGATCCCAGATAGCCGCCCGCCAGTTCGCGAAACGCCCCCGCGCCTTCCTCGCCAAGCGGGATATAGGGAATTGGCGCTACGCCGCTAACCGATGGGTTGGCAATCGTGCCGGTCGCCGCAAGGTCTTGCTGTTGCATGCGAAAGGCGGTGGCAAGCCAGTCATCAACCGGCTTCTGCAATGACAGGGGGTCAGGCGCCGACCAACCCGCGTCATTGTCCACGCAATAATCATAGAGCGTGTCGAGGTCGCCGCCGTCTTGGTTGTTGCCCGTTCGAATGAAGTTCGCGACAAAGCCGAAGCGAGTATCGGACCCGGCCGCCGCCGTGGCACGCTCGATCAGGATTTTGTACTGCGCAACCTGCCTGGCTGGGGTGTAGTCGTTAGCGTCTGGGTTGTTTGCGTCGATTGCCCCCGGCGTGGTTTCGTTGTTGAAGACCACGCTTGGCAGCTTGCCGGAACAGTAGGTCAGCACCGCCTCGAACAGCAGTGCGACCCGCTCCATGACTTGTGGATCCCACTGCCGCACGCTGTATTGATTCTTATGCTTGCGCGCCAGGCCGTAAGCCCCGGCCACGCCGCCGTATTCACTTCCCTGCCAGATGTAGGACGGCACACCGACGGTCGTCACGTTCTCGGCACTGGCGCCATAGCTGTGCACCCGCAATTCAAGCGTCAGCTTCTTGCTGATCGCATTGGCTTCCGTGATCGCGTTGTCTATGACATTGAAATCGTAAACACCTTTAGATGTCTCGATATTGTCCCAAAAGATGATGACGCAGGCGCCCCTTACACGCGCGGACGAATTAACCCTTGTCCAGAAGTTCGCCAGCGGTATCCCGCTTTCGTCGCCCTCTCCGTTCTTCAGGTAAAGCCCGCGCGGGATGACGGGGCGTCCGCCCTCCGATGTGCCACCACCACCGCCGCCGCCCGTTGTGGCAGGCGCGATAGCAACCGTCCAAGTGATCCACGCACCGGCTGCGTCAAGCGTCCATGACTTCGCACCGGTCGCGCCCATGGTCGCTTGCGTGGCCTGGGCAACCGCCGCGGCGGCGCCAAAAGATGCCGTGGTATGCGCAACCTGTGACATACCCGAAGGGGGCGCACCATCAGTCGGCGCCTCTGCGTCCCGGTTGGCATGGAACGAAAGCACAAGGCAACCATCCGCCGTGGTGGTCACCGAGGGCGAGACCGACGACGTTTCCGATGACGACGTGTTGCTGTCACTGGCGAATGCGTTCAAGAACGTACTGGCGTGCTGGCCATCGATCCGAAGCATAACACCGGAAGAGCGTTCCGATACCGTCGTAGTGAAGTTCTGCGACGCGCCTTCGCTGGCGGCAATGCGATAGAAGGCCTGGCCCGTTATCCAACCGCCGGCTGCGATGCGCGGGCCTACTGCTGTCCAGCCGCTGGGGGTGTTGATGTCACCCGACGGAATCTTGCTCGATATGAACGCAACCAGCAAATCACCGTCCACCACACCCGCCGGAAAGGGGATAGTCAGCGTCAGCCCTTTCGACGTCATAGACGCCGTTGACGATGTTTGGACAGCTACGGCCATATGGTCAGGTTTCGGGCATGGTGACGGTGTGCGATGACACCGATACCGTGGCACCGGACGTAATGGACACCGTGTTCAAGTTGAGATCAGCGCCAGACGTTCCGACCGAGCCATCTATCACCGCCAGTCCGTTGCTATCGACCGTGCGAAACCATGACGCCGTGCCGGTGGCGTTGGCCGATGAATCATCGGTGATGGCGCTTGCTGTTGCTCGCCCGCCGGGAGTGGCATCCGCAGCGGCGCCGAAAGCCGGATCGGAATACGTCAGCTCGGCAAGCAAAACCTCTGTGGTAATCGCAACATCCGGGTTGGTCGGCTGTGTGCCGTCATAGATGCGCAGCAGGGCTGCGCCCGCGCCCGCATCAAGCAGATCTACGACCGCGTTGCAGGCGGCGATTGCCGCAGCGTTAGAGATGGTGGTTTGAAGGGCCATTATGCCGCGTCCTCTTCCTTAAGATTGCGTAATTCTGTTTCAAAGCTTTGCCTCTGTTGCCCCTGCAAACGGCGGTTTTTAAGCGCGCTTTCCGCAAGCTTGATCCGGTCTTCCTTGGTAATCTCGCCTGGCGGGTTCACAACTACACCCACAAGCTGCTGCGGTATTTTCTGGTTCAGTTGAGCCCGCATGACATCGAAAAATTGGAACTGCTCAGGCGATAGGGCTGGGTTCGAAAGGGCGCTTTCAGCGATGCCGGAAAGCTCTGAGACAGTTAACGGCCGCCCCAAATTCTCAATGAGTTCAGCTACTTGATCTGTTACCATTGGGCTTCCTCTATGTCCTAGTGAATTCCGGGGTCATTTGCAGCGGGCCGGCGCTATGCCGCGACTTGCGCGCCTCGGTCTTGATTTCATCCATCCGCATCTGGAATTCTTGCTCAAACAGGGGGCTGCGCTGGTCACGCTGGATGAAAACTTGCGCCTCTTTCATCGGACCATGAATGTACAAATCCGGATGATCGTTCAACAGCCACTTGTCGCTGCCATCCGCCGCCTCGGCA
>JAJCZX010000036.1 GCA_029262195.1 Gemmatimonadota bacterium
ACTGATCCCAGTCATCGTCGCTGTTAAGCTCCGTGACTGCACCGGCACCTGTGTCAAACGAGAACTGGTCCTCGTTCAAGATGAACGGAATGTCTTCAAGTACGATCCCAAGCTTCGGATCGCGGTTGTCCAAGTCCCAGGCCCTGTCGATCTGACCCGTGTTAACGAAATCGGTCTGATAAGACAGATTGACGTCAAAGGACAGTTCGCTGGTTGAACCACGGAACACCTGCTGGACCCAGTTGAAAACGTAGAGTCCAGAGTTCGTCCGGTTTCCGCCCAGCGATTCCGTACCAAAGGCATCCCCGAAGAGATTTTGATCACGGTCGACGTGGGCAGAAAGAGACATGCGCGAACCACTGCCATAGGTGAATTGCAGTTTACCGCTGGCCCGCGAATTGGTGCTCCACGCATTGTGGCGACGACGGCCTTCGCAATCGGCGCACTCGCCACCGAATTGCGTAAACAACGGAACGTCTACCTCGGCGGAATCCTGACCGGAACGCGGAACGGTGATCGTCTTGTCGACGCCGCCCAGCGCATAGGTGGGGATCGCACCAGCACCCGGGCGCAAATCAGCGCCTGTGGTACCTGCGAGACTACCACCAACAAAGAAGGTCAGGTTACCAACGATCGGACCACTGAGAGAGCCCTCAAAGCGGTTCAGACCGAAGGAACGATCGCCAGCGATTTCATCGGTCTCGTAGCTGAGAGATCCGGCGAAGCTCGGGCCACCCGCCCTGGTGACAAAAGAAATAACGCCGGACTGCGCGTCACCGAACTCAGCACCCATCGCACCTGTCGTTACTGCGACTTCTTCGACGGCGTTGGTTGCAACATTCAGGTTCGTTCCGGCTGTCCGCGTGCTCCTAACCGGGGCGCCGTCAATAAAGACAGCTGCCTCGTTGGCACGACCACCACGAATACTGATGTTACCATTGCGGGCCGCCACAACACCAGGCTGCAGCAGAACAATGGCGTTCGGGTCACTGACGGGGAGGTCATCCACGTCGCTACCGGTAACGATTGAACGCGACCTGACTTGGTCACGGGGAACGATCGGAGTTTCAGCAACCGTGACGTTAACGGCATTAAGTGTGACTACTCCACCAAGGTCAAAAGCGACCGTTAGAGTCTGTCCACCTGAAACGCGAACGTTGTCCACCCGGGCGGGTTGCAGGCCAATGAACTGGGCCCGAACCGAATAACTGCCTGAGGGAACGTTGTTTAAGAAGTAAAAACCATTTGCATCTGTTTGGGTCGCAAGGGAGCTACCTACAATAAATACAGAAGCTCCGGCGACCGGCTGTCCGTTCGGATCAAGAACGGTCCCCTGGATTTTACCGGCTGTTTCCTGAGCCACCAATCCCGTACTTCCAAAAGAAAGCACAAAAATGGCGACCAGGCCTTTAGCCAGTCTACCCAGAGTGAGTCCAAACTTTCCAGTCATCGACTCGTCCTCCAAAAGGTTAACATGGGATCAAACCAAACGAATGAAAATACGAAACTGCACCTCCTTTAAATAGAGATTTTCGCTCCCACGGGAGCGACCAAAAGAGTTCCAAGTTTACAAATTTCGCAAACCAGTTTTTCCAAGCAAAACCGGCACTAAAATGCATTCATCAAATGCAAGGCACCCTGTAAAACCGCGCAAATGTTACACCCGACCATACTACCCGTCAAGGTCAACAGACCCGATCAGTCATAACAACGTCACTTTTCGGCCACATTCTGGCTACAAATCGCCAGAGTCGCTTCGAAGGTCGACAATAATGTGCTCTGCGTCACAAGTGCGCAAGGCCGAATTCGTCAAACGGCCAGAAAATTTCAAATTGCAACGTTTTCTGGTTGTAAGTTGGAGGCTTTCCACTCGGATGTAGCGTTTTATCGTTTGCACCCGGCACACTGCCGCTGGTGTATTATCGGGCGCCTCAGTAAATCCTTGCAAAACAATCACTTAGACAGCCAACGACACCATTTTTATGTCGTTTGAGCTCCACCACGTTTAATTTCCTCAGTTCGTGCTCTTTTCTTTTTGATTTCCGCCGAAAACCCGTCCCTGTATAACACATCTCCTCGAAGCCGACCCATATAAGGATCTGGGTTCAGTCTTTTTCAGATGAAATCACTGACCAGACACAACTATCGGCACCCCTGGCCCGACACTCAGTGTGTGCCAGTGCACCATGGAAATCGGTAACTACATGCAAAATCTCCGCAACCGCAGCGGCATCAAAAAGGCATTTTATAGGTTGGACGTCGCCGAACGCGCCGTTTGGCGAAACAACGTGCGGTTGGCCACCGGGGAAGGTCAGATCAATACCGATGAGGTTTCGGGATGCTCTTGAAGCCACCTTCATGCTGACTTTCAGTCCGAGGGACCCGGGGATAGCCGTTCCAAGCTTAAGAATTCGAAACGTGCGGTCAACCTCCGCGCGAGCCGCGTCCTGCCCGGCAATTTTCATCACAAGATCTGAGTCGGACCGACGGGAAATCAGGGTCAGCAGTCCCGCGATCTCTTCGGCGGACACCGACTTGTCTGTTTTGCTCAAGCGCGCGTAGCGCTTAATCTGGTCAGTAACGGTTTTGCTGGCGCCAAATTTCTTTGCCGCAAGATCACTGTCGATCAGCCCGTCATCGGGAATCTTGTCAACCTGCTGGACAGCCCGGAGCATTGAGTGGGGTACAGCCGCGTGGATTGAAACCAAATTTTTTGATGTAGTGGTTGTGTTGGACACAGGTTAGCGAGAAGACCAACCAAAGGACGCAAAAGGTAGCGTGTCTCAAGTTTTCTCACCAGACCCGTTTTCCCGTTTCGACAGGAGAGCGCATACAGGGATTGCAGATTATCGCAGAATCGTCATTTTCCTACGACGTTGCAAACCGAACCCAGATCACAGGTCTAATGAGCTCAGACGAAGAAAAACGTCGCGACTTTGAAGAAGTGGCGCTACCACATCTAGACGCGGTTTACCGGGTTGCTCTACGTCTGTCCTCGGACCCGAATCAGGCCGAGGATCTCACGCAGGAAGCGATGTTGAAGGCATACCGCTCCTGGCATCAGTACAAACCTGGCACCAACGTTCGCGCATGGTTGATCACCATAATGCGCAACAACTTCATTAACGAATACAGGAAGCAAAAGAAGAACCCTCAGAGCCTGGATATCTCCGAAATTGAGGCCCACACCGTCTTCCACGACGTGCAGGATGTGGACCCCGAGGGGAGTTTTTTCAGTCAAATAGTAGACGACGAGGTGTTGCGGGCGATCGACTCTCTGCCCGAAGAGTTTCGAGAGGCTCTGGTTCTCTCCGATGTCGAAGGAATGGCTTACGCAGAAGTAGCCCAGGTAACCGGGGTGCCGGTTGGCACGGTTAAGAGTCGACTTTATCGCGCTCGCCAGGCCCTGCAGCGTAAACTCTACGAATACGCTGTCGAAATGGGATATATAAAAGGAGGCTCGCGATGATGACCGACGAGTCTCAAAACGATTCTATTGACTGCCAGACAGCATTCGAGAGCCTTTACGACTATCTCGACGGCGAGCTCGACGGCGAAAAAACTGACGCAATCAAGAAGCACCTTGAGATATGCGCCAAATGTTTTTCGGCCTTCGACTTTGAAAAATCCTTCCTGCTTTTCATCGAGGCACGAAGTCAATCTCAGGGCGCGCCGGAAGAGTCAAAGAAGAGACTCCTGGCAGCGTTGCTTAAAGAGGATCCCGCCAGAGATTGATCCCCCGTGCTGTCAGTTCTTTTTTTTCTCGTTGGCCGCCCGCACAAAAAGACTGACGGAGTACACCAGGAGCACAACCGCTGTCACGGCGTAGGCCGCGACCATATACGATCCATTATCAGGCGGCATCGCCGGCCTCCTCAAGTCTGGTTTCTTGGGCCATTGCCAGTGCGTACCGCTGCGCGACGAAACCCAGGTATAGGATCAGGTACGCCCCCACCGCCATCGCGAATGTAATCAGCATTACCGTGGGCATCCCCGGCGCTCCCGGTTTAATGATTACCGGCTCGGGGTGCAGCGTGCGGAACAGATAAACCGTTAGATGAATGAACGGAACCAGCAACATCCCGAGGATACCCAGCACACTCGAGTATTGACCTCTGATAACGGGGTCAGTCAGCGCCCCACGCATTACCAGGTAACCAATAAACAACAGGAAAATGAAAAGAGTCGAGGTAAGGCGCGCATCCCAACTCCACCAGGTGCCCCAGATTGGTTTGCCCCAGATCGGTCCGGTCGTGAGCATAATTACGGAGAAGGCCACTCCCACCTCGGCCGACGCGGCGGCAAAAAGATCGAGCCGCGTCTCCTTCAACCATAGGTAGAATATGCTGGCAATACCGGTAATCGAAAAAGCCATCAGAGCGACGATCGCAGCAGGCGCATGGATGTAGAAGATTTTTTGTGCCAACCCCTGAGTGGCCTCAGTTGGGGTAAAAGCAAAGGCTCTGACAAAAACCGCTCCCATCGCAACGAGGCCGAGGATGGTGAAAACCTGACCGGCGCGGGCAATTCCAGTTGAGCTACTCATTCGGCAAGTGTCGCTTCGAAAAGGAGGATTGAAAGGGTCACGAAAGCCACGTCGAAACCACCGAGCAAATTAAGCCAGCCCGTCACCTCACTCAAGGGTCGTCCGGCCAGCAATCGCGACGTTACCTGCACCGCACTAACGATGGGCGGCACGAGAAACGGTAGAAGTAAAAGCGGAAGCATCAACTCCGCGAAACGGGTACGAACCACCATCGAACTGAGCAGCGTCCCGACCGAGACAAACGCTACCGTGGCCAGGACGATAACCAATATCAAACCGGGTATCTGAGCCGTTATGTCAAGGTTATAAAAAAGAACGAAGAGCGGAAGGCTCACAAACTCAACGACGAAAACGAAAGCCAGGTTCCCAAGAACTTTGCCAATGAAGATTGCGGACTTAGAAACGTCGGTGAGAATCAACCCATCTATCGCTGCGTTTTCCTTCTCCAACAGAAATGCCCGATTCAACCCGATCATAGCAGCGAACGTAAAGGTCACCCACAAGGCCCCCGGCGCAATGTCCGCAGCTCCAACGGAGGTGGGGTCCCGCGCAAAGTAGAGAATGGCCAACACCAGAATCGCAAACACCAACGCCGACATGAAAGCGGTGCGAGTTCGCAGTTCGATAGCGATGTCTTTGGCCGCAATTCTGAACGCGGCGCCAAACAGGTTATACATGTTCAACAACCTCTCGATACCTCTCACTAATCTGTTCAGCGCTACGCTCTTCGACTTTTTCAATCAGCACCATCTTCCCGCCAACCAGATAACCGACACGGGTCGCAAGCGCCGCCACCGCGGAAAAATTATGGGTCACGAAAACAATGGCGTGGCCGCGGCTGCGGAGCGAACGGAGGATTCCGATCACTGCGGTGCTCGATCGGTCGTCCAACCCACTGAGGGGTTCATCCAGGTATAGAAGTTCGGGGTCACTTAACAGGGCCCGGGCAATTGACATGCGCTGTGTCATTCCGCGACTGAAAGTCGCCACCCGATCATGTTTTCGGTCTTCGAGGCCAACCATTTCTAACACGTTAGCAACGACACCATTGCCAGCTACCCCGTGCAGGTGGGAGAAGAATTTTAAGTTTTCTTCGGCCGACAGAGCGTCATAAAGCATTGAGGAATGTCCAACGAACCCCTGACTGCCGCGTAAATCGACTTTTCCGGTAGTGGCCCTGGAAAGCCCGGTCAAAACTCTCAAGAGGGTTGTTTTGCCAGCCCCATTGGGTCCAACCACGGCCAGGGCATCACCTCGCATCAGGTCGAACGACACCCCTTTGAGGATTTTGTGGTAGGCAATTGTGCGCGTGACGCCAGAAACCGACAACACGCAGTCGTCGGTTTTCTCTGGCTCCGCGTTGTTTCCTGGTGAAATCAATGGGTGCTCGGCGTTGGCTTTAGCCTGAATATAGTCAGGGGCACCTGTGGCAAAGCACCTAATGAAGTGTTAAGAAAGTTTAATAGGTGGGTAAGTGGGTACGTAGGGAGGTGGGTATGGGTCCTATCCCGGGTTTGTCGGTTTCCTGGACACGCGCCAGTCGAGGGCGGAAAGGATAAAGATCGAAGCTATTATCGCCGCCGATCCAAGGCACCACCGGCACCAGGCATGAATAACGAAGGCCTCAAGGTAGGTGAGGTAAAGTGTAAAGGCCACTCCAAGCCCGCTCGCGGCAAACAGAAAAAGCGATGGTTCTGACCTGTTCTCCCAGGCCGGCTGAAGGCTGACCATCCCGACACCCATCATGACGAGATAGCCGACCAAACCATAGGCAGCAACAGGTAGCCCGAGGAAGTCGCCCCATTTGCTCAGTTGGACCGTTTCGCAACCGCCCGTGCCGCAAGCAAGGGCACCCAGCATTCCGGCCTTCCAGAGAACCAGATAGAGAGAGAGCAGGGCGCCGACCAGGGATAGCGTTACAATCCCCATCCGTCTATTCAATTCAACGCCGCCAATGAATCAACGATTGCCTTGAAGTTGTCGAATGGCATAGTGCCAGGAAAAAGCCTCCCATTGATCACGAAACTGGGAGTCGACCCAACTCCCAACGCCAGAGCTTCCTGAACGGAGGCCTGAATTCTCCCGGCATAACGGCGGGATGATACACACTCCCTGTACTGCGCCTGATCGAGGCCGATGGCGTCGGCATAGCCACGAAAAATCCTATCTGGGCGCCTGGCCGTGGCCCAATCATTTTGGTTGTAGAATAGCTGGTCGTGCATCTCCCAAAACTTCCCCTGTTCGTCCGAACACGCGGCTGCCATGTGAGCGGGCACTGCGTTTGGGTGGATATCCAAAGGCATGTCCTTAAAGGTCAATTTGACCTGGCCGGTTGCGACCAACCTCTGGACGATATCAGGCCCAGTAAGGACCGCATGACGTCCGCAAGCCGGGCATTGAAAATCCGCGAACTCCAGTATTTCAACCGGCGCATCGGCCGACCCTAGCGTATATCCCTCAAAGCCGCTGACATCGATCGGCGTCACTTCGATCCCCGCCGGGGTGCCGCCGCCTCGCTGCAGCCAAATAAAAGACACGCCAACCACAGCGATCCCGCCGATCATGGCGTAAAACTTGGTGAGGTTTGAGCCTCCAGCCATCAATATCTCCCTGAAAATGCTATTTTTGAAACATCGGTTCGCCGGTGGACTTGGCGAATCGAACATGATAACCCAGAACCCTGAAAAAGTACCGCGGCGGCCCGCAACAACATAGGGGTGGTTTTGGAGGTTGCGCTCGGGTCGTACCTCAAGGCCCCTCCCCAACTTCGGGGCTTTGGGCATTCGAGTCGAGAAACCCGATTTGGTTTCTATACATGGCTCTTGTAGATTGCACAGGATATTTCTAAACACGTCAAGGAGGATTTCCCAAAACATGGGAACGAACAAAACCCAAAAAACAAACCGACCGGCGCAAACCGCGGTTGACCGCGCGCGCGATGAGTTATATAGCCACATCTTGAGTTGTGGCGTGCTCGAAGCTGCTGCAGAGCAAAGAAAAGAATGGTTTGACGACACGATGGAGTACTTGGCGGAGCGTTATGATCGCCTGACCAACGAAGATGTCGCTTCCCTGAGGACGCTTGGCGAGAGATTCTGCCAGCCCGTGGTACGCACAGACGAGGTCGGCGCTGCGCAGTAGACGGTCGGTCCCGGAAAATTTCAAGCTCCACTTGTTGTTCAAGTGGGGCTTTTTTGTTGGTTAGCGGGCTTTAGTTAACGCCCCGTGGGTAGCCGAAGACCAACGCGGCCCCTGAGGCCATCTCCAACACCCGCTTCGATGAACGGCCCGCGCCGAGAATTGGGTTCGACACCAACAAAGAGAACCAGGTACTCCCTATCCGGAGGCCCGCGGAAATGCCCGGCGAGACCAACCCCTCCATAGAGCCCCCATCCGTCCCTGCCTGCCGCCACAAGGTGGAACTCGACCGCACCCTCTAGTCTAATTCTCATAGCAGCAGTTTCTTCACCAACATCGAGGGAAGCGACGACGTCCAGGCGGTTGGAGAGCCCGTGGATTATTCCTGCTCCAGCCCCAACAAACTCGGACCCTGTCGTTGCCGTAGCCTGTACCTGAATTCTGGTTTGAGCTATAGCGGAGTCCGGAACAGCATTAAGTAGCAGCGCCGGGACGCTAGCTAACAGAAACGGCCGTAGTAACGTCAATTTTTTTACTTAAAGAGTGGATAACCGAGCAATAACTCTCGATCGACAAGGTGACAGCCCTTTCTACTTTCTCGGGATCTACTTCAGCACCGCTGATATCGAAATGAAGGTGAATGGATTCAAGCCGTGTCGGGGGCTTTTCTCTTTTTTCCCCGGATGCGCTGACCGTGAGACGGTCAAATCCAACTCTCATCTTTTCTAGAATATTCACAACATCGATGCCGCTGCAGGATGCGCATGCCATCAGGAGAAGTTGCACTGGACTGGGACCATCTCCGCTGTCGCCATCAATTGTCACCGACGGCGACGTTGGCTGGGTACCAAACCCTGAAAATTGCATTCCCTGACCAGCCCACTCGAGCTTTACGCTCCTTGTGTTATCACTCACTCAACAACTCCGCGAAAATCAATTATTCAACAGCCGCATTTTTCGACCCAAACACTTTAGTGTAATCCCAGATCGCGTACAATGACACAGCTCCGGTCGCCCAGGCAAGTGAACCAGTGAGATCGGACCCTGCCACAAATGCAACCAGCGTCAGAATTTGTCCCACGGTTACTGCCTTTCCACCCGCCCTCGAAGGGAGAGTCGTCGGTTTTCCCATCACAAGCACAGTCAAAAGACTCAGAAGTGCCACAATATCTCGTAGCAAGACCGCAAGCATCTCCCAAATATTCAGCATTCCCGAGGCGAACACCGTCCAGAACGCAGCCAGCATGAACAGTTTGTCGCAAACCGGATCCAGGACTACGCCTATCCTTGATTCCCCAACCCTGCGGGCTAAAACACCATCAAAAACATCAGTGACTACGAAAAGTACAAGGATACCTAACCGCGCAGGGGTGGATTCAAACCGCAGAAACGCAACAGCAAGGATCAAGCGCGAGCCAGTCAGAAAATCAGCCGACGAAACGAGTTTTTTTTCTTGCCGCAAAGGCTTGTGTCCCATAGGTTTAATCCCTCAGGCCATACCAGGGGACGAATATGGATATTGATCTGATTAGAAAAGCCGCAATTTTTTCTGAACTCACCGACGAAGAAGCTGAGAAAATTGCAGAGATCTGCCAGACACAGGAATTTAAGTTCGGAAAAAGCATCTTCAAAGAAGGCGACAAGGGTAACCGTCTATATATCATCTCCAGCGGGGAGGTCCGGATTTCCCGCCAGATGCCCGGGTCGGGTGAAGAGGCCCTGACCGTCTTGAAGCCAGGAGCGTGCTTTGGAGAGATGGCGGTATTTGACCGTTCCGAAAGGTCGACGGATGCTATTGCCAATGTAGACTGCACACTGCTTACAATAACGCGTTCCGATTTCGAAATGTTGTTGGACTTTGATCGCGATCTCGCGTACAAAGTACTCTGGTCAGTCACCCGCCTGCTCAGCGAACGCTTACGCATTACCAACGACAACCTAAAATCATTCCTCGCCATGTCGATGTTCTAAGAATTCTTGCCGCGCACAACATATTCCGATCTAAGATCCGGCAGAAACACTTCCCCCGCCACTCTATTGACGTCGCGTTTCGATACTTCCTGCAACTGAGTAACGAAACCGCCTGCATTTTTCAAATCGCCGCTGCCCCAATACTGGACCAACTCAGATAGAATTGAACCGCTGGACTGGAGTTTCATTTTTTCTTGCCCCACGACGAAAGTCCGGGCTCTTTCCAGTTCAGCATTCGACACACCGTCACCAACAAGTCGGCTTAACTCCTCGAGCATTTGATCCCGGGCGAGGTTTTCCTGGTCGGGGGATGTCGCGATATAGGTAACCACCGCCCCCAGGTGTTTTTGATGCCACGGAATCGCGCTGACCGTGTAGGCGAGAGACCTCTTCTCTCTTAGCGCGTCAAACAGGCGCCCGCCCATTCCAGAAAGTACGGCGCATAAGACCCTCACCGCGGCACGATCCTGGTGTTCGAAAGCTACCCCCGGAAAGGCCATTGCGATGGCGGTTTGTTCCTTGTCTCGGTTTTCATGCATGGACCCCGCTCGCCAGCTCCCACTTATTCGAGTGTCAGCTTCCGGAGCATCAGGCAATCCCCAACTTCTTTTCATTTGACGCAACGCGGGTCCGGATTCGAGGTCACCGACGCCAACTACCAGACTCGGACTTGAGATCAAGCGGTCACTCCACTCTCGAAGTTGTGGCACGGTGAACCCTGCCACTGACTCTGGCAGCCCAATTAACGGGAGCCCGTAGCTCGTGCCGTCAAACCCGGCGCGAAGGGCTTCTCTTACCGGGTGACCGAACATATCGTCCCTGGCCTTCCGAGCGTCAGCCAACTGTTGCTCTTTTTCGTTTGCAACCTGTTTCTCATCGAGAGAGGGCTGTATAGCCACTCCCGAAAGAAGCTCTACAGCATCCTGCACATTATCGAACCGAACGGCCACGGTCCATCCAGCGTATTGTCTCGACACCGCTTGTGAAATGGTCCCCCCCAACAGCTCCGCTGCCTCGGCCAGAGACGCTCCCGATCTGCCAGCGGCCCCTCGGAGAGACGCTCTGGTCAACAGCGTGGTCAAACCAGCGGTTTCTTCGCTCTCGCCCATCGGCAAATCGGAAAAGAACGCTCCCACGACACAAACACCGGTACCCCTACGGGGAGCAAAAACAAACCGACTTCCACCGAAACTCTCTCCCGAAGTCCCGGGCGGTAGCGCGAGGGGTTGGCCGGTTCCACGGGTTGAAGACGTCGAGACCACAGCCGCATCTACCGACAATGAACTGACGGCGGGCAAAACGGCTTCCGGAGGCCAACGTTTGATGGTCTGGTCGGCTCCAACAGGCAAGTAAAATACTGACGAGGGAGCTAACGGATTCAAACAAATCCTGGCAACCTTCATCACATCCGCTGGAGTCACTGAGTTCAGGCGTTCCCAGTAAACATCAACGAGCCCTGCACCGCCATGGGCCTCGTAGTGACAAAGGGTCGAAGCACGCGTATCCATGGACTCCAGGCTCCGGGCTCTCCGGGTGGCCAGGAGGCTAAAAACGCGTTTCATATCCGAGTCAGATGGTCCAACCTCAGCGAGACGCTTCACCAGACCAATTGCAGAACCAACAGCCAGCTTAAATTTCTTTGGATCCCCCTGGATGAAAATGTTGAACACACCGAGGACCCTCGTCGTGTAGTGGGAAGCCGAAACGGTGTTTACAAGGCCAGAAGTTCTCAAACCCCGATACAGCCAGCTGCCCCTTCCAGCGCTTAGAATTGCAGCGGCAACGTCCATGGCGGGAGCGTGCTCGTCTCCTTCAGGGACTCCTCTCCAGCCAACTGCCGCCATGGCGCGTTGGACATCACCCCGCCTGGTGATCATCGCGGGGGAGGGAACCGAATCCGATACGATCGGAAACTGCGAGTCAGCCGGAGCGTTTTTCCACCCGCCGAACAATTTGGCAGCAAAACAGGCTGCCTCATCCGCGTCAATATCGCCGACAATGGCAACGATCGTGTTTGCAGGATGATAACGGGATTGATAATACGCTTCGAGGTCCGAGCGACCGAGGCGGCGCAGTTGTTCTTCTGTGCCAATGCGCCATCGGCCCATGGGATGCTCGGGGAAGAGCGCCGAATACATTGTTTCCAGTGTAACTGCCGATGCGTTGTCCAGCTTTCGATTGGCTTCCTGGACGATCACCTCCAACTCACTTTCCAGTTCAGCCGCATCAAGAGCACAGTTCATCAGGGCATCGGCCTGGATTTCGAGCGCCCTCCGCCAGTTCTCTCCCTCAGAGGGGAAAACTGCATAGTAACTCGTGTGATCGTATATTGTGCCGGCGTTAACATAACCCCCGAGACCTTTGATCTCTTTAGCAAGGTCGCCGGGCCCCATGAGGCGAGTGCCCTTGAAAAACATGTGTTCGAGAACATGCGAAATGCCGACCCACTCGTCGGGCTCGTCGAAATAACCGGCCTTTACGTAGAGGACTGTTGCAACGACCGGCGCCGTAGCATCGCGCTGGACAAGCACGGTGAGCCCGTTTTCCAGCACCTCCAGGTGCACCCCTCTTGCCCACTCCATGTTTTGCCGGAAAGCCCCTTACCTCACCTGAGGATGACCAACAACCCTTCGGCCGCGCATGCCTGAATAAACGAGGCGGCATCGGTGGCAGGAATCACAACCCCATTTTCGTCTTCATTGAGGCGAGCGAACCGTGCCATAAATTCCCCAAGTGATTCTCCGGTTCGCTCAGGGTCGTCGCGCGACATCAGGAGGACGATTTCCGCCCAGGTCCCCGTGTAAACTTTGCCCTGCGGGGTCTTCACCTTGTGGCTTTCAGCCGAAGCCTGGCCTCTCATGCTGAACAACTCGGTCAGCAACGCGCCGAAAAGATCGAGCTGCCGGGGATCAGATACCGTTCCATCTGGCCGCGTGGACTCAACCTCGGCGAGAATCTGATCCACCCCATCAACCTCGTCGGCCAATTCGGTAAGCCTGCTGATCCACTTTGAAAGATCCGGATTAGAATCGTGGAGGTGATAAATAGACTTCTTAAGTTCAATAAGACGCCACACGGCCAACTCATCAAAATGGTTTTCCGGGTGCGTGCGCTCGTAATGATAAAGCGAAGCCTCGTACTCACCCCTGTCGTAAAGAACATTACCAAGGTATACCCGAGCTTCAAAATGATCTTCGTCCAATTCCAGGGCAATCCGAAGTGCCTTCAGGGCTTCAGCTTCGTCTCCAAGGCGATGGGCGGTGTAGGCCAACCCCGCTCGGGCCTCAGACGACTGTGGATGTGCCACGACGACTTTAGAGAAGTAGACATTTGCCTCAAGCAACTGATTCTCTCTAAAGAGAGCGCGGGCAATCTGCAGCATCAGGTCGTGGTCGTCGTCAAAACCGTAAGACACGACCTTTTCGAACAGTCCCAGCGATTTTTCAATCTCACCAAATTTGAGAATGGTTTCGCCAAGGCCGACCAGCGCGTCTTCATCCATTGGGTCAAGGGACAGAGCCGCTTCAAAAGTGCCCCGGGCCCATGCATACTCCTCGCGAGCCAATCGTAAATAGCCGAGGGCTACGTGGAGTTCAACCGACGTGGGATAAATCGCGAGGCCATCGAGCACGAGTTCAGTGGCGTCGTCAAAAAATCCCGTGTTGTAAAGTTGATGTGCTTTCTCTGCGTACTCATCGGAACTCAGGAAAGAATCCGACATCAGCAGGGGCTCCCTGATAGGTTCGATATAATATAGTCGTTTGGCACGGAGGACAATACTAAACCTCTGGTACTAAAGGAGATAGGCGCAGGAAGGTAGAAAAACTGCCTTCCTCAAGCGTACACCCGGATATCTTAAAGACTGTTGTTACTAATCGTGCTGGTGAGAATACGCCACACGCCATCAGAATCTTTTTGCCAGAGCATCGTACCCCACCCGGCGTTTGCGGCCCTGCCCGTCATTCTAAAATCGGTAGTGGTTGAATGGCGATAGATCATTGACGCGAATTCGTCAGTGATGACGTGGATCGATGGAGCCAGGGGCACGAAATTCACGTAGTTGACGTCCTGATAGTAATTGCGAATCGCGGTTTCTTGATTCTCCCAACCTTCTACACGGTTGCCGTTTGGAGAAATAACTACAAGATCCTCCGAATGCATAAACATGTCGTCGATATCTGCAATCGTCCGATTGTTCACCGCCGTAACCCACTCCTGAAAGCGTTCTTCCAGAGCTTGTTCTTCGACTGCAATTTCGCTCCGGGTAAGGGCGACGCTGCTGCACCCCAGGGCTACTAGAGAAACACAGAGTGTTGATAGCTTACGCATTGGATTTTCCTCGTGGCTTGGACCAGATTCAACAACCGTAAGGTATGTATCGGGGCGGGCTCGTCAATCCGTCATTTCAAAATTCTTCTTAATCGGTCGAACGCAACGGGAGACACAATGAAGAGAACTTCAACGAGCATCGCTTTTGCCTTAGTGATTTCGGCTTTGGTCACCCTCGACCTTAGGGCTCAATCCACGCCGCTCCCGGAGGACAATCGGATCCACGAAATCGTTTCCAGCGTTTCGGCCGAGCGAATCGAAGAAGATATTCGTGCCCTGGTCGGCTTTGGTACGCGCAACACTCTTTCGGACACACTTTCCACAACCAGGGGGATCGGAGCCGCGCGCCGTTGGATCAAAGCACAATTCGATAGCATCTCCGCTGCGTGCGGGAATTGCCTGGATGTCCAGTATGTTTCCGAGGTTTTCCCGGCCGGAGGTCGTCTTCCAGACCCGACCCACATCGTCAATGTTGTGGCCACACAGCGCGGATCGGCGCCGGACATGCGAGTCGTTCTGATGAGCGGCGATATAGACTCTCGCATCAGTTTGGGGTCAAACGCACTTGACTCGGCTCCCGGCGCCAATGACAACGCCAGCGGCATGGCGGGTGTACTTGAAGCGGCTCGAGTACTCAGCCAGTATGAATTCTCCGGCACCATCATCTACGCAGGGCTTTCCGGCGAAGAGCAGGGGTTGTTTGGCGGAGGAACGGTTGCCCGGCATCTGACCGCAGATAGTACGATCGAGTTCGACGGGGTCTTGAACAACGACATGATCGGCAACATTGAGGGAGTCAACGGAGTTGTCGAAAACGGAACAGCCCGGGTTTTCTCCGACGGCACACCGCCCACGGAAACGGACGTTGAACGGAGAATCAGGCGGCGCACCGGTGGTGAGGTCGATGGTGTATCCCGACAACTTGCGCGTTACGTTGACCGGATCGCCGATCAGTATATCACCAACCTCGACATAATGTTGATATACCGCTTGGATCGGTTCGGGAGAGGTGGGCACCACACTCCCTTCGCAAACCTGGGGTTGCCCGCGGTTCGGATAATGGAGACGAACGAGAACTACACGCGGCAGCATCAGGATATCAGAACCGAAAACGGAGTCGCGTACGGAGATGTAATTGAAGGAGTCGACTTTGATTATGCCGCCAAGCTTACCGCCCTTAACGCAGCGACGATGGCTTCCCTCGCCTGGTCGCCCGGAAGTCCACGCGACGCCATAATCTGCGGTGCAGTCCGTCCAAACGCATCCATGGCATGGGAACATCCGGCGGACTCGGCCAACGTGGCCGGTTACCGGGTGTACTGGCGCCGCACTGACTCACCGACCTGGGATAACAGTCGATGGATCGGTGCCAATACGCGACACGATTTCACCGGCCTGATCATCGACAACTATTTCTTTGGGGTTGCGGCTGTGAGCGCTACGGGCAATGAGAGCGTCATAGTGTTCCCCCGCCGCGCATCGCGAGGTCAAAACTGCCGATAAAAAGAGGACCCGGGACTTCGACGAAACCCGGGCCCTCAATGAGAGAGCGACTACAGTTGGGGCGGAGCGCCAAGCACATCCTCAATCGAGATGATCTCCAGGGGTCCGAGATGCAACGCCCGAATTCCGGCCTCGATCCTCTCTCGGTCACCCACAACTACGATGATCATTTTATCCGGATCAAGATACTCTCGCGCAACCCGTGTAGTCTCGTCGATGGAGACATTCAAAACGCCACTCACATACCCGTTGAAGTAACCCTCAGGTAGCCCGTACTCTAGAAATTCCGAAATACGGTTGGCGACCCCGGCCACGGTTTGGAAACGACCGGGGAAACGTAGCGCTACGAAGTTGCGGGCCCTGTTCAACTCCTCCGGGCTGATGGGCTCAACAATGGCGTTCAATTCCCGCATGAACTCGACGAGTGCACTATCTGTGACGTCGGTTTGCACAGCGGCAGACGCCGTAAAAGGCCCGGCCCCCTTGCGATACGAAAACGACGAGCGTGCGCCGTAGGTGTAGCCGTGTTCTTCCCTGAGGTTTTGGTTCAATCGTGAAGCAAACGATCCACCCAGTACGGTATTCATCACGAGAAGCGGGTAGTAGTCGTCGGTCATGCGATCTACCCCGACCCTCCCGATCCTGATTTCCGATTGAGCCGCCCCTGGTTTATCCACCAGAAGAACACGCCGCGAGCTGACCTGCCG
Source organism: Gemmatimonadota bacterium (assembly GCA_029262195.1). Classification (GTDB taxonomy): domain Bacteria; phylum Gemmatimonadota; class Gemmatimonadetes; order Gemmatimonadales; family GWC2-71-9; genus B16T1B5. Next base: position 16,195 of record JAJCZX010000036.1, read on the forward strand.
AACCGACGACACTCTCATGGACCCGGGCGCATCCCCGCGCCATTGGCCAAACGCGTCTTCGAGAAGTGGAATCACGGTTGCGGGTGTGATATCACCCACGACGATGAGATGGGAGTTGCCCGGCGTAAAATGTGTGGCGTGGAAATTTCGAAGATCGCCCGCGTTGATCGCTCTCAATCCCTCTTCGTCACCAAAACCTGATCTACCGTATGGGTGTGACGCTCCGAAAAGCGTCTGACTGAAGAGCCGATCGGCGATCACACCGGGCTCGTCGTGCCATTGAAGAATCGAGGTAAGGCGGTTCTGCCGTTGACGACCCAACTCTTCCGCGGAGAAGGTGGGCCTCAAGATGATGTCGGACATGATCGAAAGCCCGTCTTCTAATTGAGCCAACGGCGTATGGAGATCCACCCAGCTGGTTTGGATTCCAGATCCAACCGAGATATCCGCACCAAGCATGTCGATGGCATCAGCAAGCTCGAGGGCGGAGTACTCGCCCGCTCCTTCGTCTAACATTGAAGCCGTCAAACTGGCTAACCCTACTTTGCCGTCGGGGTCTGAAACGGTTCCGCTATGGACGAGGAGGTCCACCTGCACCAGCGGTACTCCATGCTTCTCCATTATCACGACGCGTAATCCGTTGGACAGTTCGAAGTGCTGCATTGGAGGCAGTGAAAGACTGGGCGGTGGTCCGAGAGCAGGCGGAGTATCCCGGTCAGGAGCCTGTCCCGGCAACGGCTGCGTAACGGCCAGCAGTATCACTAGAACAAACGCAGTCCGAACCATCCTGTCCATGGTATGGTTTTTCATTGTCGTCCTCATGTTCAAAAGGTGTCGGCCGGTCGGGCAGCGAGATCCGTTCGCCCCTCTGGCACGATGCTAAGAATTACGCGTCGGTCGTTGCGCAGATACTCCCCCACCGCAGCAGTAATGTCGTTGCTGTCCAGGGAGTTGTATCTGGATATATCCTCATTGAAGTAGTCGGGATTACCCGTCAATGTGTAATACCGGTTCAACTGGTTCGCTTTGCCCCCGAAGCCACCAATTCTTTCAAGATCATCGAGCAGGGACGCGTGTCGCTGGTTCAACGACCGCATCATTTCTGCATCGCTGGGCGGGTCAATTTCCAGTCTGCTCAATTCCTCCTGTACCACCGCTTCTAATTCAGACAATGAGTGGCCTGAACGGGCAGTGGCAATTATGCAAAAGAAGGAATCGAGGCTTCGAGAGGATTGAAATGCTGAAACATCCTGCGCTATCTGGCGATCGTAAACCAGGCTACGGTACAGACGCGAGTTCTTTCCTGATGTAAGGATGTCCGATAGAACGTCCAGCTCAGCGTCGCCGGGCGTCAGAACGGGAGGGGTCAACCAGCACATGTACATCCTGGGCAGCTGTACACGATCTTCGAGTACAACTCTCTTTTCCGACGCGAGGAATGCCGCCGGGCTCCCAAGCGGTGGCACGGGCGGACCGGCCGGTACATCGCTGAACCAATGCTCGACTTTGGCCCGAACCTCGACCGGATCGATGTCTCCCGCTATTGCCAACGAAGCATTGTTGGGACCGTAGTAACGGGAAAAGAAGTTGGTTACGTCTTCAAAAGAAGCCGCCGAAAGGTCTTCCATCGAGCCAATAGTCGGCCAGTTGTATGGGTGTTCGGGCGGGAAGAGGTTCTCATACAGTGTCTGGAAGGCCATCCCGTAAGGGCGGTTTTCATACGACTGTCGACGCTCGTTCTTGACAACGTCCCGCTGCCCGTCAACAGAACCCGGAGTAACCACGTCGAGTAGATAGCCCATCCTGTCCGACTCAAGGAACAACGCTAGATCGATCGCGTTGGAGGGAATATCCTCGTAGTAGTTAGTCCGGTCGGAATTGGTGGACCCGTTGTTGTTGCCTCCCGAGGCTTCAAGCCATTCGTCAAATTTGCCCTCCGGAACGTGCCCGGATCCCTCGAACATGATGTGCTCGAAAAGATGGGCAAAACCGGTCCGGCCCACTTCCTCCCTGCCGGAACCAACATTGTACCAGACATTGACGCTCACCATCGGTGTAGAGTGATCTTCGTGGAGGATCACATTCAGACCGTTGGGAAGCCGAAAGCTCGTGTAGGGGACGTTCAATTCTTGAGCCTCGACCCCGGTACCTACCATTCCAGAAACGAGGGCGAAAACCAGCATCTTTTTCATCGCGACCATCCAAATTGGGGTTCTCTTGAGAACGAAAAAGGGTCAAAACGGCCTGGGATTGCAAGGCATACCACGTTGGGGAGAGAAAAAGGGGCATGTTAGGGCTTTGTCAGAGCCTGATTTTTCCAATTGCCTGAAATATGGACAGGACCTACCCTAAATTGTACGAATGTGTGCATACTATAAAGGGAAAAGAGACGAACCGAGTTGTGAGTAACAGAAAACGATTTTCGCGAGCACTTTCGCTTAGCCTGCTCAGCTTGACCGTACTGCTGGTCGGTGCTTTAGCCTATCAGGCCATTGACGCTGCCAGCTCCCACCGGTCGACGGCCGAGAACGTGTTACGCGACTACGCCACTTTCGCTGCTGAACAATATTCGCAACGAGTTGTGCAGGTTTGGTCTTACCGGATCGCCAATCCACTCCTCTACAGCCTGTACCTCGCCGAGGCGGACGATTTGGAGGCAGACCTCGTTGCACCAACCGCATTACCCGACTACCGCACCGAGCGCGCCGGACCGATACCTGACGAGGCTCTGGCAATCGCCAAATACAGTTTCCGCCTCGACCTCACCACTGGAGAGCTGTCGGTTGCAGGTGCGGAGCTTTCGCCTGAAACCAGAGAATGGTTGGCGGACACGCTCAACTATCGGATACACAACCTGGATAAGGTCGACTGGCAAACAGGAATGGTTTTCTCGGCGCGAAACGGAATCCACGACTTCGGACTTTACCGGGTGCGCACGGGACCCGATGAAACCCCTCTTGTCGTTTACGGCATCGGTGGTCACCCCAAAGACCTGACCCCGGTATTTGAATTGGCCAGTTCATATGGTCAATTGCTGCCGGCCTCTCTGGTCGGCGACTTGGAAGAAGAGCGTTTTGTAGGGATACTTCTCGACGGTTTTCAGGGCGATACTCTTTACATCTCCGACCAGCTGGCGGCGGCCCCGACCGGACCCTATGCGCTGGCCGGTACCTACAGGATGGAAGAAGCCCTTGGATCCATGGTAATCCACGGGGCTCTGGTCAACGATGCCGCGGAGATACTGGTTATCGGTGGACTCCCGGCGTCCAGAGTTCCGCTTTTGTTGGGGTTGCTTCTTTTGACGCTTAGTTTGGTGGGAGCCGCTTTGATCGTCCTCAACCGGGAGTATGAACTTGCCCGTCTGAGAGCGGATTTCGTTTCTGGCGTGTCTCACGAATTGCGAACCCCGCTGGCCCAGATTCGAATGTTCGCCGAGACGATGTTGCTGGGGAGGGTCAGGACCGAAAGTGAGGCCCACCGGTCGTTAAATATCATCGATCAAGAGGCACGCCGGCTTACCCATCTTGTCGAGAACCTGCTCTATTTTTCTCGTTCCGAAAAGGGCTTGACCGACATTGTTCCTGAACCAACGAACCTTGAGCCGTTTATCCGCGAAACAACGGAGGGTTTTTCACCCTTGGCTCAGCTCAAGTCAGTCACGATTGAGACGCTGGTGGAGGAGCCGGTAGTTGCACACATTGATCGTAGCGCTATGCAACAAATGCTATTAAACCTTCTCGACAACGCGACGAAGTACGGGCCCGAAGGACAGACGGTCACAATAGGCGTAAGAAAAGAAAACGCCAACGCCCTGATCTGGGTTGACGACGAAGGGCCGGGAGTGTCGCTGGAAGACCGCGAACACATATGGGACCGGTTCTGGCGACGAGACGAAGATCGTAAGGCAGGAATCACAGGAACCGGGATCGGCCTTTCAGTGGTGCGGGAACTTGCATTGATGCACGGCGGGAGCACCTGGGTCGAAGCGGCGGAACACGGCGCAAAGTTTGTTATCTCCGTACCAGTCGGCGAGAGCCCGGCCGCATGACGAAGATTCTCGTTGTTGAAGACAACAAAGACCTGGCTTTTGGTCTCAGAAACAACCTTGAAATTGAGGGTTTCGAAGTAGAGGTAGCGGAAGACGGTGAAGCGGGGCTCAGAGCTGCCAACGTGACAAGCCCCGACCTCGTGATCCTCGACCTGATGATACCCAAAATGGACGGGTTCAGAGTCTTGCATTCTCTGCGCAGCAACGGGTTTGAAAAACCCGTTCTGATTCTGACGGCACGAGGAGAAGAGTCCGACAAAGTCCGGGGACTCCGATTGGGTGCCGACGACTACGTAACCAAGCCTTTCGGAGTTCTTGAACTTCTGGCTCGGGTAGAGGCCCTTCTACGCCGCACTCAACCCAACGACGAACCGGCGACCAAGCTACCGCCGATCCGGTTTGGCGAAGTAATAATCGATCGAGCATCTCGCGCGGTGACCCGCGATGGTGAAGCGGTGGCGCTCACTCCGAAAGAATACGAATTGCTTCTCGCTCTCTTGAAGCGGGAAGGTGCGGTGGCGAGCAGAATAGAATTAATGAAAGAGGTCTGGGGCTACCACGCCGAGGTCCTGAGCCGCACGATAGACACCCACATTGCAGAATTGAGAAAAAAATTGGAGCCGGACCATACTCCACCGGAGTACATACTTACAATCCGGAAGGTGGGTTACCGACTTAAACTCGACGGACAGCTAACGTCTTAACGGTCCAGGTCCAGACGTGCTTTCAACGCCGCTACCATTCGATGTGCGGCGGATTCGTCGAAGCGAAAGAACAACTCAGGTTCTACAAGTTCCAGTTCCGAGACAAGCGCACCACACTGGGACGAGAGTAAATCAACCCTGGCATAGAGGGTGTCTCCTACGGTATCCATGGCCTTTCTGGCGACATCCATTTCAGGCGAGGCGAGGGTCACCGCGTGGCACGATCCGCCGAACTCCTCTTGAACGCGATAGTCGCCGGCCGCTGGAATTTTTGACACTGCGTGGGAGTAGTCTCCACCGAAAAACATCGCAGAAATTTCACCACTGTTTATAACCGACGGCAAGAATTCTTGTACCAGCGCCCCCGTTTCCTTTAGTAATGTTCCGATGTGTCGTTGACTCCTCACAATATTGTCAGATTCCGCGATTATCACGCCGCTTGAGGAAGCCCCAATTTCCGGCTTCACAACGGCACGTTCCCAACCCCTGACTGTCAACACTTCTTCCAGATTGACGTCCGAACCTCGCTTGATGAATTCAGTAGGAACGATGGGGACGCCTCGCTCCTGGAGATCGACAAGGTACCTCTTTGATGTGTTGCGTATAACCATGTCGACCGGGTTCAACAGCCTGGTATACTGCGAAACGGTCCGGAGCCATTTTAGAAACTCCGCGTGCCTCGGCACGTAATCGCAGGTCGATCGTATTACGCAGGCATCAAAATGTCCCCACCCGACCGCGGGGTCATCCCAGCAGACGATCCGTGTTTGGAATTCGCTTCCGGCGAAAGCAGCTAGCAGAGCGGCGTCATCGGCGTACAACCCCGCCTCGTCCCGGGATGTTACCAGCCCGACAGTCGGCCTTCGATTCAACCTAAGACCCGAACTTGGAAACCAGGTAGGCGATAGCAAGGGCAGACAGTAGTAGCAGCCCGATCCATGCGAGTATTCGCATCGCCGGACCCGGTCGGTGCTCCTGCGGAACCTGGCTCGAACTGACGGCTCGAAGACTCAAGGCTCCAAGCACAGGGGCCGTCAGAAACGATACGATCGTGGCGAAATCGATCATCGCAGTCAAATTGCCAAGAAAAGTTTGGACTATGAGCACCGTCGTAGCCGCCAACACAGCTATGGAAACCCAGTACACCTTGCCGGGGTCATGATCAACGATTTCAGGCCCTCCGGACAGTGCTTTGACGGATCGATCGATGGCCCGAGGAAACCCGTCGATAACTGTAAGCGAAGTTGATACCATGGTGGTGATCAAAGCAGTGAGCACAACTGGCCGCGCCCAATCGCCCAGCGACCGGGCGTAAAGCTCCAAAAGCTGTAGTGAAAACACAGTGCCGCGAGCGTCGAAGCTTTCACCCGAGCCGTGCATCACCACTGCACCCAGAGTAAGAAACGCGAAGGCCAGGACGCCCGTACCTATATAACCGATATTGAAATCGAGCCTGGCATTCTTGACGGTTGATCGCCGACCGCTGGCACGGTCTTTCGCCAGGGTCCAGAGAGAGCTCCAAACCGCCAGATCCAACGCCGTGGGCATCCAGCCGACAAGCGCAAGCAAAAATCCCAGCTCGACGACATTCATATCGGGAAGCGGCAGGAGTTGGAGCGTAGAAAAATCTGCTGTCGGCAGTGTTACAGCGGCGGCGAGCAAAGTTGAGACCGCCAGCAACACCAAGACAACCTTGATTGAGACATCAAGTACTTTGAAACGCCCTACCCACAACAACAAAATTGCCCCCCCGCAAATCAAACCCGAAGTAGAGGTTAAGTGACCATCCACACCGAGTGTACTGTTGATGATGAAAGCCGTAAACATCACGACGGCCACCTGAATTATCACGGAAGTCGCGAGCGTAACCAGTAAATAAAGCCATAGAGCCCAGGCACCAATGCGGCGGTAACCTTCAACGAGGCTGGAACCTGTAGCGGCCGCATACCTGGCTCCAAATTCAAAAAAAGGATACTTGACGATCAGGGCGGCCAAAATGATTCCGGCGAGACCGAATCCCGCCGTTGCACCAGCCCTCGTTGATTGTACGAGATGGGAAACGCCAATCGACGCTCCAGCCCAGAGGAGTCCCGGCCCAAAGCTACTCCAGAATTTGGAACGCTGTTGGGAAGAATCGCTCAAGGAGCCGAGGTCGCCTGCTCTGCTGCAGGTAATTCCAAGAGCGTCATCGCGTTGACGGAAATCGATCCGTAGCGGGCAGCCCAGTGCAAATGCGGACCGGTGACGCGTCCGGTTTGCCCCACGAAACCGATCACCTGTCCCTTAAACACGGAGTCACCTTCAACCACCGTCGTCCCGCTCAAATGCAAATAGGCAGTTATTAACCCCGCGCCGTGGTTCACGTACACAATATTGCCGCTATAGAAATAGTCCCCCACAAGCGCGACAACGCCGTCATTTGCAGCCCGCACCTCGTCGCCCGTCACACCATCAAGGTCCACGCCCATATGCCGACTTCTAACTTCGCCGTTAAACACCCGCGCTCGGCCGTAACTACTTGTTGTGCGCGTGTTGATGGGCTTCTGGAACGGTTTTGACCACATGCGGGGCGTTTCGTGGCTGATAGATGTTAACGCCGCCGAAGCCGCCCGCTCTCTCCGAATTCTTTCTCTCTGCTGTCCGGTGAGCGGCGTCGAGAACGCTGAACTCACCCTCAAGGTGTCCGCGCCGTAATCGGCAGGCGCAACGACGATCGTACCATTCAGAGTCATCGTTTCGCCATCGGCGAAATGCAAGACAACCGGAAACTCGAGCAGCCCCTCATTGTTGATCGGGAGTCCGGCGGTGGAAACGAACTCGCTGCCGCTAGCAACAAAATGGAGTTCCTCGCCTGCCAGCCGACCTCTCACTTCAACGGCGCGACGATCATCGTCGGCTAGAGGCCGGACGACCACCGTAATTGCTGCCCCCTGCCTCGGGTTTTCCGGATAGGTTAGCACCTCAAATCCCTGCGGCGCGGCAATTTGTAAAAAAAGAAACATCCAGGGTAAAGACATCACTTCAAGTATTCCCAAGAAAAGGTTTCTACTGTAGAACCCTGGAGCAGTTTGCTACGTTCCAGGTTCGACGGGCCCCTCGGGGTCGCCAAGGGCAATGCGGGCGGTCTCGTCCAGCTCGAGAATGCGTTCGGCGATCCGTTCGGTAAGATGCCAGGCTATACCTTCAACCGTTTTTCCAAACCGGTTGACCATCTCGTTGAACTGTTTGCCGCGGTCTCCGAAGTCTTTGTAGAGCGCAGCGTCCAGCCACGCTTCAAGGATTTCCCCATGTAAAACCCTGGTCTCATCAAGAATTGACCCCGACTCAAGTTCTTGCCGAATGAGTGCGTAGCGCGCCTTAAATCCCGCAACCCGATTCTTCACCTCTTCGGAATCACACCCCTCAAGAATCGCACACATTTTGTCGAGGTTGATCGGATCGGTCGGCATATAAGAACGACGTACCGGAATTGATATGTCTCGCATGCGCGAAAGTGCTGCATCGGACTCTACATATCCACGTACCATCCGGAAGCCGTCCGCGCTATCCTCTACTTCAATGAGATCATGGAGGTCCGCGATTACATTGCGGAACATTCGGATTTTTGAGGCGCCTTCGGCGTTCAACACTGTCATGCCGTCAAAGATACTCCCGACAAGCGGCGGGGACAGGGGGAGAACCCTTATGCCGAACCGAACACGTCAGCCTTCGCCCACCAGGCGCTTGTGGGGAAGCGTTCCCGCAACGGTTCCCAGGCCACGCGGAGCTGTTCCTTGTCACCTCCTGCCAATCGGAGCGTGGCGATTCCGGCCCAGTAGATTGCCTCTGGTGCGCTGCTATTTGAAATGCTCCTCGCTTCCTGGAAATGACTGAGAGACCGCTGGTATCTGCCATGAAGCAGGTCGTTTTTTCCCAGAGCCATGGATGCTTCGGCGATAAATTCGTTGGGCGGGAGGAAGCCTACCTGGCGCCGTAGTTCTACGCCGCGATGGTCAAGGAATACGAACCCCGGTTCCCACAGCAGCCTGAAATCCCGTAGCAGGGTTCGATCGGGGTGGTCGCTATCGTGGACATTCAGTTTGTAGCACACAAAATTGGCATTCAGAAACTCCTGCACTTCAGTTGATTGGTACGTCACGGCACCCATTTTTTGGCACCCCAGTCAGCCGGGCTCCCAGAAATCAATGAAGACTGGTAGGCGTCTCTCTTTTGCCGCCTTCAAAGCATCTTCAAAAAGAGTGCTCCAGGCGACACTCATGGCACCAGCCTTTTTTCCAAAAGAGAAACTAGTTTGGCACCCCCATCGGTCGTCTGCTGCCCGACCTCCCTGAAGCCCAATCGCTCGTGGAATCGAAGCGACCCCTCGTTACGGGGCGCAAGGTTCACCTCGCACAAAACCACCGGGACATCTCGAAGGGCAGCGAATTGAAAAACCGCATCATATAACGTTGCCCCAACGCCATTGCCACGGTAAAGCTCCTTTACTACAACCCGGTCAACGTAGACGAAATACTCATAGCGATCCGAAAACCAACGGTAGTTTTCGCTCTGATACTCTAAACCCGGCGGAAGACCAAGCATGAACCCGACCACTTTCCCGTCGACGACCGCCACTTTCGGGAAGCAGGCAGCGGACACCAGCCAGATCAGGTGATCTTCGTTCGCTGCGGAGACCGCCGGCATGGCATTTAGATTCATCGACAAGATCGCGCCATAGTCATCCGCCCCGGTGTCGCGAACGGAGACTTTGATACCCTCGTGTTCCCTATTCACCAAAGGCCTCGCCTACCATGGTTGCCAGATCAGCAAGATTCGAAACAGTAAGATCTGGTGTCACCTGGCCAGCGAATTCCGGAGTGGCCCCAGCGCCCGGTTCAGACGCCCGGCGATCGACCCAGACCGTTTTTAGCCCCAGTTCTTTGGCTGGCCCGTGATCATGGAACAGACTTTGAGCTACGTGCAAAATCTGCTCCGGTTCGACGCCCCAATCGGCAACCCGCGTAAACGCTGCCTGAAACATGCGAAGGTCAGGTTTGTAGGCTCCGACTTCCTCTGCGGTTACGACGGCGTCAAATTCCACGTCCAGTCGGCGACGGCTTCGTTCGAAAGACACCAGATCAATGTTGGAAACAATTACCAACTGAAAGTGTCGAGCCAGCACGCGTAGTGCGGCAGTGGAATCGGGAAAGGCCGGCCAATCTCCCACCGATTCACAGAACCGGATTTGATCAGCTTCAACGGAAGGCAGTTTAAGACGGTCGCCCAACCGCTCGTGAACGATACGCAAAATGTCCCGGTACGGTGCCCGCGGATTGTCCTTTTGGACCCCGTGCTCAATGTCGGCAAACACCTCCAGCAAGAACCTGCGATCAGTCGGTCCACCGTGCTTTGCGGACCACTTGGCCAGGGCGCTGTGAAGGCCGGCTTCCCAGTCAATAAGCGTCCCGTAACAATCGAATGTTACGACTTTGAACCGCCCAAAATCCACCAGCTGAGCTCCTAGTTTTTTTCTTGTTCTGAACGATGAGCCATAAAACGAACGAAAAAACTCAGAAGCTCTGAGTCATGGGGTCCGATTGGAATAGGCTTATCCAATTTCTCTTTTTCTAACTGCAATTCAACCTCCTTTTCCTGTTCACCTACTGAGCTTCGAAGACCACTCGGTGTTGTCCCGTGGTGACCGGGTCAGGAACGTAGCTGCTTGCCAGGGACGTCGGTTTTAGGATCAGACCCAAACCGGCAACGATCACCACCGCGCCAACCAACATCATGCCTGAGAGTTCCTCTCCGAGGAAAACCACACCAAGGGCTATAGCAACCACCGGATGGATCAACATGATCGCGCTGGCGTTTGCCACTGGAATCCTTTGCAGAAGCCAATAGAAGGCCAGGAACCCGAACGCCGAACCGACCAACGACAGGTAGAGGAGGGCTCCAACAGCGGTGGCGGTCCAATTCAGATTGCCCGGGTTCCCTTCAAACCAAACCCCTGCGCCAAACAAGACCAGACCTCCAAGGGTCATTTGTATCGCTGCCACCGTTGCCGGGTCAAGGGTCTTTCCAATCGTACCAATGTCTACTTGAGCCCGTGCCATCCCTGCGGCAGCGGCGAGGCAGGCCAGGCTGCCGTAAAGGGTCATCCGACTCTCCACCACCAGTTGATCGGAGAAAATCAGACCTACACCGATGACGCCAAGTAGCACGCCAGCGACTTTGAGAAAGGTGAATCTCTCGCTTCGAGTTACGAAATGTCCTATGACCAACGTCATTGCAGGGGTCGTGGAAAACATCACGGCAGTCATTCCGGACGTAACGAATTGCATTCCCCAGAATTGCAGGGAATAACCGAGCACGAAGATCAAAAACCCCGTTCTCAAAACCAGCGCCCATTGCTTCCGGCCGAGAGGCATTTTGGCTCCGCGCGCAAGAACGAACGCCCATAGAAAAAGCCCGGCAAGGAAAAACCGGATTCCAGCGAAGGTTATCGGTGGCAGATCCCTCAAACCCACCGAGATCGCCAGCCACGTCGTTCCCCAAACCCCGGCGAGGGAGAGCCAGATTACTTTTGTTGCCATATTTCACCGCTTCAATTGTATGCGTACAATTAAGCTCACTGTCATTAAAACAAAGCTCTTTATTGCATACTTTATTGTTACAGATAACCACTTTAGCCTTGAATTGTTTCCCGTCAAGTGCTATCATTGCATGCATGACAATATGGATACCTGATTTAACTGACAGAACCGGTCCGCTTTACCAGTCCATTTCGGACGCTATAGCACGGGACATTGAAACCGGTCAATTGGAAGCAGGGGCGAAACTCCCTCCTCAGAGAGACCTCGCTGACGCAATGGGAATCGCCCTCACCACGGTAACCCGTGGCTACGCGGAGGCGGAGCGAAAGGGCCTGGTATCGGGCGAAGTGGGACGGGGAACGTTCGTCCGGAGAGAGCGGCCGCACCGCAACAACAGCCGCTACGATGCAAACGCGCCCATTGATATGACGGCCAATTCTCTCCTTCCATACCCTCATCTGAAATCGCTGAGTGAGTCGATTTCTAGCGTGATTCTCAGGCTCGACCCTCTGGACACCCTGGACTATCAACCGGTTCAGGGCGGGCTCCGCCCCCGACGTGCCGGCGCGAAGTGGATGAGCGAAAGTGGACTGGCGGCCGATCCGGAAAACGTCCTGATCTCAGCGGGTGCGCAGCACGGAATCCTGGTCGTATTATCGGCCCTGACCAATCCGGGAGACTCAGTTCTTGTAGAGGAGGTGACCTACAGTGGTGTCAAATCGACTTCGAAGATGCTCAATCTAAAGCTCGTAGGAGTGGGTCTCGACTCAGAGGGAATGCGCCCGGACCAGCTGCGGGCGGCGATAAAGAAGAACAAGCCGAAGGCCATTTACACTATGCCCGCGTTGCAGAATCCCTCGGGACGGGTGATGAGCCCAGATCGACGAAAGGCCATCGCCGAAATAGCGGACGAGGCCGGGGTTCCCGTGGTCGAAGACGATAGTTACGGGTTTTTGATCCCGGAGATTCCGCCCCTGTCGACGCATTCAAGCAACGCTTACTACATCAACGGCACGTCGAAGAGCCTAGCGTCGGGACTAAGAATCGGTTTCATTCACTGCCCATCGGAGATGGTAGACCGGCTGGCGGCCGCAATTTGTGCGACCACCTGGATGGCATCGCCACTTCTTGCTGAAGTGGTAGCCGACTGGATTTTTGACGGAACCGCTTCGGAAATAATCGCCTGGAAAAGGGAGGAAAGCGCCAAAAGACAGGAGCTCGCCCAGAGTGTACTGGGTGAGTTCGACTGTAAGGCTCACCCCATGGCTCAGCATCTGTGGTTGCGCCTTCCGGAACCCTGGAGCGCGGGAGAGTTCGTAGCCCAGGCCCAAATGCGGGGGGTGTTAATCTCTGCGGCAGAGGACTTCGCCACCAATCCCAGGTTGGCACCCCATTCCGTTCGCATTTGCATTTCGACTCCGATCAGTCACGACGCTTTGAGACGGGGACTGGAGGTCATCGCAGAAATCCTCAACGAACCGGCGGAGCCTTGCAACGCGGTACTATGACGACATGCGATGACCCGTGAGTGTTCCGTTGAACGAATCAGGTATTAAATTTGGTGGCCTGACAATGGGCGCCGGGTCGTGCCCTGAATCCACCCGGGCAACACTTCACAGCAACAAGAAAACAAAATGTCGAAACCGAAGAACCACGAATTTCAAGCAGAAATAAAACAACTGATGGATCTGATGATCCATTCTTTATACACCCATAAAGACGTATTCCTTCGAGAGCTTATCTCCAACAGTTCTGACGCGCTCGACAAATTGCGCTTCCAAGGCCTCACCGACGACTCCCTGACATCTGACGAAGAGCTAGGAATTCGCCTTAACGCGGATCCGGAGAACAGGATGCTATTCGTTTCTGACAATGGCATCGGGATGTCGAAGGAGGAATTGATTGAGAACCTGGGCACGATCGCCCGGTCGGGAACGAAAGAATTTTTGCAAGCTGCGAAGGCTTCTGGAGGCGAGAATGCGCCGGATTTAATCGGGCAGTTTGGAGTTGGTTTTTATTCGAGTTTTATGGTGGCCGACAGAGTCGAAGTACTCACCAGAAAAGCCGGCACTGAGACAGCCACTCACTGGCGTTCATCGGGCGACGGTACGTACACGATCGAGGAGGCCGAGCGTGAAACATCGGGCACCACGATCATTATGCACCTTAAAACGGTCGATGAAGAGAATGGCCTGTTCGACTACACAGACGAATTTGTATTGAAAAGCATTGTAAAGAAATATTCTGATTTTGTTTCCTACCCCATCAGGATGAAGGGAAAAGAGGAAGACGAAACGATCAATTCGATGAAGGCCATCTGGGCCCGCCCCAGGGACGAGGTAACCGAGGACGAGTACAAGGAATTTTATAAGCACATTTCGCACGACTGGACGGACCCTCTATCCCACGTCTCGGTGAAAATGGAAGGAGCCGTTGAGGCTCGCTCCCTGCTCTACATCCCTGCAAAAGCTCCACCCGATCTTTACCACCACGAGATGTCTTACCACGGCATCCAGCTCTACGTCCGCCAGGTTTTCATTATGGACGAGTGCAAGGACCTGATGCCACGACACCTCAGATTCGTAAAGGGTGTGGTGGACTCCGAGGATTTGTCACTGAACGTGTCACGCGAAATCCTCCAGCAGGACAGGCAAATCTCTGCGATCAGAAAGTTTCTGGTTCGCAAGATCATGGAAGAGCTAAAGCGTCTTAAGAAGGATGACGGCGAAAAATATTTGACCTTCTGGAGCGAATTCGGTCCGGTTCTCAAAGAAGGTTTGCTGGCATACAACGAAAAGCACGATGACATTTTCAATCTCATGCTTTGCGCTTCCAGCCATGACAACGCGACGTTGACCACACTGGCTGATTACGTGGAACGCATGAAAGAGGGCCAGGAAAAAATTTACTTCATGGTGGGAGCCAACCGTTCCGTACTTGAGAGCTCGCCCCACATTGAGAAACTCGTATCCGACGGTTACGAAGTCCTGTTTTTCACGGACCGTGTTGATGAGGTGTGGTTACAACAGCCCTCAGAGTTCGACGAGAGGAAATGGCAATCGGTGGGACAGGGCGAGGTCGATGTCGGAACTGCCGAAGAAAAGGAAAAAGCGAAGATCGAGTTGGACGAGAAGGCGAAGGATTACGATGGCCTGCTGCAGTTCTTACAGTCGCAACTCGACGAATACATAAAAGAAGTTCGACTCTCGAGCAGACTCGCTTCGTCGGCGGCGTGTCTTGTGGGCGACACCAACGACATGACACCCCAGATGGCCGCTATCCTTCGAGAGATGGGACAGGAAGTTCCTGTGGTGAAGCGAATCCTCGAACTCAACCCAAATCATGAATTGGTCGCGAGCCTCCAGAAACGTTTCGATTCCGACGGGACCAATTCCGACCTCGAGGAGATGGCAACTCTGTTGTACGGCCAGGCGATTCTCGCCGAGGGCGGTGAGATTCCTGACCCGGCGACTTTTTCACGCAGCCTTGCAACACTAATGGCCAGAGCCATCTGATGAGCGACGAGACTGCCGACGTACGTGATCTTAAGAAGATCAACGCGGATCTGGCCGAAGCCGAGATCAAGCGCGATGTCGGACAACTGGAGGAATTGCTTGATGAGGATTACCTGGGAGTGGATCCCTCGGGTGCTCTGCTCACCAAGGAAAAAATCCTCACCACTTACGCCACCGGAGACGTGGAACTCGAATCGATATTGAGCTCAGACCTCAGAGTGAGGGTGCTGGGCCATACGGGGATCATTACGGGGCGTTCTCTTATAAAGGGAAGGACTCCATCGGGCGATTTCGTCGCTCTATTTCGTTACACTGATGTGTATCGCAAAATGGGCGAGACCTGGAAACTGGTGTCGTCCCAGTTAACCCCGCTGGTTGCGGAAGCACCACTACTGGCCTAAAGGACTCAATGATTCAGCTGATTTGTAAAGACACCTGAGGCACCTGTCGCAAGGCGGTCGCCTTATTCAAAGAATACGGAATCAAGTACGAGTACAGAGAGTATACAAAGAACCCCCTGAGTGCGGACGAACTAAAAGCAGTTTTGAAAAAACTCGGCAAGAAACCACACGAAGTCTTGCGAAAGACGGATAAGGTGGCGAAAGAACTCGGTGTGACTGGTGAGGAAAACGCGGCTGAGTTGATCACGCTAATGGCAAAGCACCCAACACTCCTGCAACGACCGATAGGTGTCGCGGGCAGAAAAGCGGAGTTGGGTCGCCCTGTGGAGAACCTGCTCAGGTTGACCTGAGAACGATGTCGTAGTTCCGCGCGCGGCATATTCATTTCCTTACCCCGAGTCGAAATGACCGACGAACACCAGTTTACGAATCGCCTGATCCAGGAAACGAGTCCGTATCTGCTGCAACACGCTCACAACCCGGTGGACTGGTATCCGTGGGGAGACGAAGCGCTCGCGCGTGCCCGCGAAGAAGACAAACCTGTATTGCTTTCAATTGGATATTCCGCGTGCCACTGGTGTCACGTGATGGAGCGGGAGTCTTTCGAAAACGAGCGAGTTGCCGACCTTATGAACGAATCGTTCGTTTGCGTTAAGGTCGATCGAGAGGAACGACCAGACATCGACGATGTTTACATGGCGGCTACACTGGCTATGAACAACGGCCAGGGTGGGTGGCCGATGACGGTATTCCTGACACCGACTCTGGACCCTGTTTTCGCGGGTACCTATTTCCCGCCTTCCGACGTTCCCGGACGCCCCGGTTTCGATCGCATATTAAAAGGCATTGCTGAAGCCTGGAAAGAAAACCGTTCCGGCGTTCTCGACGGTGCCGCCAAATTTTCTGAGCACCTTCGCGAGCAGCGAAGTCCGCAGGAAACATTGACGGTCAAGCCCGACGACATGGAATACGCGCGCGCCCAGCTGGCAGATTCTTTTGACTCCGAGTGGGGAGGGTTCGGACAGCCTCCGAAATTTCCAGCCGCCGCCGCACTCTCGTTCCTCCTAAGGGTTCACCACCGCAACCAGGACGGGCAGGCCTTACAGATGGTTTGCAAGTCTTTGGATGCGATGGCGGCCGGCGGAATCTACGACCATCTCGCTGGAGGGTTTGCCCGCTATTCCACTGACCGAGAGTGGTTGGCACCCCATTTCGAGAAGATGCTGTACGACAACGCCCTGCTATCTCGAGTCTACGCAGAAGCGTTCCAGGTCACGGGAAACCGGAACTACGAGAGAGTTCTTTGCGAAACCCTCGACTACATCGTGCGTGAAATGACGTCGCCTGAAGGCGGATTCTACTCCTCGACCGATGCGGATTCGGAAGGAATTGAAGGAAAGTTCTTTGTATGGACCCCCGAAGAGATTGCCGACGTCCTCAAAACTCCCGAGGCGGAGGTATTTTGTGCCTACTACGACATCAAAGCCAGGGGCAATTGGGAGGGCGTCTCAATCCTCCGTCGACTGAAAAGCGTTGACGAGGTTGCCGGTGCGTTCGGCATGTCACCGGTCGAGTGCCTTGAGATAGTTGAAAGTGCGAAAAAGGCACTTTACGAGGCCCGGGAAAAACGCGTTCACCCGGGACTTGACGACAAGATCCTAACGTCTTGGAACGGGATGATGATCGGGGCGATGGCGTTTGGATCATTCGTAATGGGGCGCCAGGACTACCTGGACAAGGCAACCGCAGCAGCCGATTTCCTCATCACGACGTTGTACAGGGATGGGAAACTCCTGCGGACCTACCGCGATGGCAAAGCACACGTTGCCGGTTTCCTTGAAGACTATGCGTTCCTCGCCGACGGGCTGATAGATCTGTACGAAGCGGGAGCGGACGAAAAATTCTTGAAAGTCGCCCACAAGCTGGCCGGTACCATGATATCAGATTATCGCAACCCGACCTCCGGCTTCTTTTATTCTACGTCCGAGGATCAAGACGAATTGCCAGTCAGGTACCACGAAGGAGGTGACGGAGCCACACCTTCAGCTAACGCTGTCGCAGCGGGAGCATTGCTGAGGCTTTCACGTCATTTCGATGACGTCGAAATGAAGGATGCTGCGGTTGCCGCCATTGAGGCTTATGGACATTCCATCAGGCGTTTTCCAAGAGTATTTGCGCGGAGTCTTTCCGTCTTTGACATGCTACTCGACGAGCCTCTTGAAATAGCCCTGGTGGGAGATAGAAATTCCGACGGATACCGGGCCCTGGCAGCCGAAGTTGCGCAACATTATCTACCCAATCGAATTATCGGTCATAGTGATCCGCTCGAAGGGGGGTCTGATCTCCCGCTATTGACCGGCAAAGAGGTACCCGCAGGCGCCGCGTTTTTTCTCTGCCACGACTTCGCGTGCCAGGCACCTACCGCTAATCCCGAGGACGTCCGGAGCGCGTTGACCCTGACAGGTCGAACGCCTGACGCTTAGAGGGGTGCTCTGATAAACCCGCGGAAAGGTTCGTAGTCTCTGAGCAATTTAAGATCGACGTCCGCGTGCGTGGCCCACGTCATCCTGCGGCCCATGTCATTAGCCTCCCTGAGGTAATCCATCGCAACATCCCGCTGCCCCAGCACGGCTGCTATTCTACCACGCCAGTAGGGGACATGGCCGAACAGGAAATCCCGCTGCATGGTGGTTAACGAGTCTGACAATATTTGCGCTCGAACCGGGTTTCCCATCCGGGCGGCTGCCGCCGCCGCGTAACCGAGGAAGCCTATGCTGTCGGGTTCGGCTACGGCTAGTGTAGCAAACAATGTTTCAGCTTCTTCGAACTGCTCCGCCGAATAAAGCGACCTGGCAAGCCCATAGGTTGCGTCGATATCGAACTCGGATTGGACCAGGTTAGCACGATACCATTCTACAGCCATTTCGGCGTATTGGCGCGCCTCAGCATCGTAGCGGTGGGCTCCAAGTTCGAGACTCGTCGACCTGAGGAAATCACCATTGTCCCAGAAAACCCCCTCATCCCAATCTCTGGCATCCTCAATCAAAGCCGCGATTTCGTCCAACCTGCCAAGGGCCGCAAGCGCACGCATTTCCAGTGAAGCAAAAAACAAAGATGCTGGATTGTCGTCTCGAGCGGCCCGCACCAATCGTAACTCCTCCTCGTGCCGTTCCAACAAATGAAAGGTGGCTGAATAAACCTGCCAGTAGGCTATGGCACCAAGGCTAGTGACATCTTCCGTATCTACCGATTCGAAGTATACGAGAGCCTCTTCTGGTCGATTGAGCCAGAGGGAGGTAATTCCGGCGAAAATCTGAATATCCTGATCCGGTGCTAATTGAACAGCATCGGCAATAGCACCTCGCGCTCTCCGCGAGTCGCCGGAGGTGAGCCCCAAAATCCAATCGAGCACATGAGTTTCTAACGGGTTAATCGTTTCCCGTCGCCCGTCCAATTCATGCGCTATCGAGTCTGCCAACGGCCATCGGTCGAACGTGGCACTCGCGAACGCTGCCAGAAGCAGCGGCGCCGAAAACTCCGGATCCATTTCGGACGACCGAAACAGGTGCCCCATTGCGCCGGCGTAGTCAAATTCATTGAAGGCCAGTTGCCCGGCAACAAACTCTTCATAGGCATCGTAAAGAGGCGGCTGATAACCCACGGCGGCCCACCTCATGAATTCATCGTCGAACAGAGTCCCCATCCCACTCATCACGCGTTGACGCAAAATTTCGACAGCAACCAGTGGGCTATCGACATGTGAAGAAACCGGGGGAAGACTCAAAAGAACCCGGTCGTCTTGAGTGTCGGTAAACTGAACAGAGAATTGAGTCGTTTGTCCGCTCTGATAGTAGGACCCGGATATTACTATGTCCGCGCTGGTGGCATCGACAAGGCGGGCTATCGCTTCAGTCGGTGATTCTTCTCCTGAAAACGCGAGAGAACTCCGTGTACCGACTACTTCAACCAACCCAGTCCGAGTTAACCCCTGCGTTATCCAATCGGCCGCCATTACACCGAGGGGAGCCTGCGACGAATCCCCCGTCTGGTTATCCAAGACAGCCACAACCACTCGGCTGGAAAACGGTTCGTCCCTATTCAGAAAATCGAGCTCCGGTAGAATCGTGATCGCAAGCAGAAGAAGCACCACCCCGGTAAACGCGGCCGAGAGCCAGCGGTTGTTTTGTCTGGCAGCGGCGGTGTTGGACGTTCTTCCCCCGAGTTCTTCAAGGAATTCGTCGGCCGTTGCAAATCGCTCATCCGGTGACGCGGCAAGAGCCCTTGCGACTATCGGTGCTACTCGGGTGGCCTCGATACCACGCCCTGACTTCCTGAGTAACTCAGACGCTTCCTCGGCTTTCTGTGAGGGCGAAGCCTGGGGAACACGGCCGAAAACCATTTCGAAAAGAACGCAGCCCAACGAATACAGGTCGGTGCGGCCATCCACCTCTGGTCCAGTCCACTGTTCGGGGCTCATGTACGCGGGCGTACCGATTGGCACACCTGTCCTTGTCAGCGAAGCTCCTTCTCCAAACGCTTTCGCGACTCCGAAGTCAACGACCATTGCGTGGCCGTCCGCCAAAAGGATGTTCTCCGGTTTGATGTCCCGGTGGACAATTCCCTCTCCGTGCGCATAGCTCAGCGCACTTGCGACCTCCCGCGCAATCTGGAGGGCATCTGACAAAGGGAGCGTTTTCTCCCTGGCAAGCCGTGCCCGCAGGGACTCGCCCGAGATGTAGGGCATCGCATAGTAAAGGAGATCCCCGGACTCTCCCGCGGTGAAGACGGGAACCACATGAGGGTGCGTCAGCTTCGAGGCTAGATCAATTTCGCGCAGGAAGCGTTCTCTCATCAAGCGCGTTGAAATGTCCGGGTTCATGACCTTCAACGCCACTTCCCTCTGGGGGTGCTGAGCACGGGCGAGATACACCACGGCCATTCCCCCTCGCCCCAATTCGCGAACGATTTCGAATTCGGGCGAGACAGCGGATCTAACCGCTTCTAATTGTTCCTGGGCTTCTTTCTCGTTTTCCACGGCTCTTCAAGATAAAGCTTCGACGGCGATAGCACGATTGGTAACGCGAAACTGCTTTTCGGAGCGGACATAAAACGTCCATCCGCTGCTATTGATTCTGAGGTTCCCAGGCCCTAAGGTTGTTGGACTTCCACAGAGAACACCAAAGAAAAATGAACAGAACGAAAATCGCAGACTGGGATTCACTTTCGGATCGAACCCCGACACATGCACTGGTCGCCAATGTAGACCTCGTAATAGTACGCTTCGACGACGAGGTATCTGTCCTGTATGGGCGTTGCCTCCACCGGGGTGCCCGTTTAGCAGACGGATTCGTACGTGGCAAGAATCTGGTATGCGGCCTCCACTTCTGGGACTACGAGTGCGACTCCGGGGTTAGTTCTTACAACAATTCAGAACGCCTCCACAAATTTTCATCATGGGTGGAGGATGGAGCAATCTTCGTTGACGAAGACGAAATATCGGCCTGGCAGGCGCAAAACCCTCAACCGTTCGACCGGAACGCCTATCAGGGAGATTTCCAGGACGTACATGGCACACCGGAGGAACCTGCGACTCCGTTAATTCACAGCCTGGCTGATAAGGGTGTTCCCGAAGGTAGTCACGGGCCCGTTGCAGCCATGGGCATACCCGGCCCAGACCTCCCCAGGTGGGACTCACTTCAATTTGTAACAGCCCAGCTGGCAACTCTGCCGCATCTCGAAGACGTACCGGTGGGTTCCGAATTGATCATCGGACCATCAGCGAGAAAACCGTTGCGACTTGAGATCCCGCTCTTCGTTTCTGACATGAGCTTCGGTGCGTTATCAGAGGAGGCCAAAGTGGCCCTGGCCCGTGGAGCCGAGTTGGCGGGCACAGGAATCTGCTCGGGGGAGGGGGGCATGTTACCGGAAGAGCAAGCCGAAAACGACCGCTATTTCTACGAATTGGCGTCGGGTCGTTTCGGGTTCTCGATAGACAAGCTGAAAAAAGTGCAGGCTTTTCATTTCAAGGGAGGGCAGGGTGCGAAAACCGGGACAGGCGGGCACCTTCCCGGAGAAAAAGTAAAGGGTAAAATCGCCACAACTCGTGGACTACCCGAAGGGACTCCAGCAATCTCACCTCCGCGGTTTCCAGACTGGACCGAACTTTCGCAATTCAGAGATTTCACAGAGGAAGTGCGAGAAACTACCGGAGGAATTCCGATCGGTTACAAACTCTCGGCCCAACACATAGAAAAAGACATTGACGCGGCTCTCGAAGTAGGCGTCGACTATATCATCCTCGATGGTCGCGGTGGCGGTACCGGAGCAGCCCCCACGATTTTTAGAGACAACATTTCGGTCCCGACGATTCCGGCTCTGGCCAGAGCCCGCAGGCATCTGGACGCGACGAACAGGGATATCACATTGATCATCACGGGCGGTTTGCGCACTCCAGCTGATTTCGCGAAGGCCCTTGCTCTTGGCGCCGATGGAGTCGCGGTGTCCAACTCCGCCATGCAGGCGATCGGCTGCATAGCCATGAGGGCTTGCCACACCAACAACTGCCCGGTGGGAATCGCGACCCAGAAGCAACATCTACGGGACCGTCTACAGGTTCAGGTTTCCGCCGAACGTCTGGCGAGGTTTTTCCAGGGCTCGATTCACCTGATGCAGGTTCTCGCCAGAGCGTGCGGGCACAAACATCTCAATGAATTCTGCGTTGAGGACCTCGTGACTTGGGACCGAGAAATGGCTGCACTGGCAGGCGTAGCATACGGCGGAGTCGGTTGATCCTACCGGCGCCCTTCTCTGTGGTTTTCAACTAGGACATGGTGTGCAACTTACCCAGTTCCAAAACGGGAACGTTGCCGCGTACCCCGGTAATAATTCTGCGGTGATAGTTTACCTGGCCAAGGTGAAAGGCCAGGTGACTAACGAGATGGATGAGAAAGTCAGATGTTGCCGCAGTGGATTGGCCAAAACTGTAGTCATCCATGTTTTCAAGTTGGTCATCTACCAACTGATCGAGAGCCCCGCAAGCCTCTGAAATCGTCTGGTCGATCAGGGCCAACATTTCCGTCCTCGCTACATTCCGATTGGTGAATTCAGCGTCCCTCTGCCGCTGGTATCCTGTAGCTCCCAAATGCGCGCCAATGAAATGCCTCAGATTGCCACAAAGATGCAAGGCGAGAGTACCAGCTGAGTTGGTTATTCCTGTCGGTGTCGCCCAGATATCGGATTCATTTTCGTAGGCCAGCAACTCGTTCTGGAGTGTCTCCAGTTCCCTTTTGACGATAGCCGAGACGGAGTCTGTATACATAAAAACCTTTCTTAGATTATCCATTTGACTTTGAACGGTTAGCGAAGATCTTAAGCTAATGAAATTGGTCACCGCGGTGCGTCATGCAAAGTCCGACTGGGGGGCCGGCCTTCCGGATTTCGACCGCCCCCTCAACCACAGGGGGCTCCGAAACGCTCCGCAAATGGGGCAACGCCTCCTTAAACGTTCGGTCCGTCCGGACATATGGATCACCAGTCCGGCGAACAGAGCCGAAACCACCGCCCACCTTATTGCCAACCAGATGGGATACGCGGTGGAAGACATAATCGTCCGCGACGAATTGTATGGCGCCGGGACGACTCAAATTCTTGAAGTACTCTCCGAAGTACCGAACCATTGTGAACACGCAATGTTTTTTTGCCATAACCCGGGGATAACAGATTTCGTAAACCGAATCGCGAACGCCCGAATCGCCAACATCCCGACATGTGGGGTTGTTGAGTTGGAGTTTCAGATAGATGAATGGAGTGATATCACGCGGACGCGAGGCGTGAAAAAGAACTTCGACTACCCGAAGAAATAGAGTTGGGGCGTTCCGGGTCTTGGGAAAGGCAGGGCCAATTTCATTGGTTTTCCCCGAGCAGCGCGTTGACCTTTTCAATGAGCTGCGCTCTGCGAAAGGGCTTTTTCAGGAAGAGCACGCGGGGATCATTTGCAATCCACCCGTACAGGTCCTTTTCCATGTAACCACTTATGAGAAGGATCGGCACGTCGCTTCCAAGGGATCGAATCTCTTTTATAACATCCTCCCCTGCCATTCGTGGCATCGTACGATCGACGACCACAAGTGCAATCCCCGAACGACCTCTGGAAAACCGGTGGAACCCTGAAACACCATCGGCAGATTCTAGAACTTCAAAGTTTTCCAATTCAAGAGTTTGTCGAATGACCGAGCGAACCAACTCCTCGTCATCTACGACCAGAACCACCCCACGACCAACCTCACCCATTAATGCACCTCCAAACGAGCGTCGCTGTGCAGACTTGGCAATAACACAGTGAAACTCGTACCGCGTCCCGGAATGGATTCACACTTCAAAATCCCGTCATGCGACCTAACGGCGCCACTGACGGCGGCGAGGCCCAGACCTCTTCCCGCGAACTTGGTCGAAAAGAACGGGTCGAATATTTTCTCCGCTGTAAATTCATCTATACCCTCACCCGTGTCCGCTACCACCAACCTGACATAATGACCTATTGGCATCGACCTCCCGATGTCCGCTGTCTGCAAAAAATCGAAACTGACCTCGCACTCGTCCGTCCAGACCGTGACAGTACCGCCGCGTTTCTCCAACGCCTCTGAACCATTCAGCACCAGATCAACAAGCATTTGTTGAATCTGAGCGACATCGCCAAACACGGTTGGTACCTCATTCGAAAGTCTATATTCGATTTTGGTTCCCTCGGGCACCTTCGATTCAATCAACGCTCGCACGCTACGGGCTGTTTCGTTAATATCGAGTTCCCTCTTTGCAGTAGGAGCCCTGCCCGCGTAGATAAGCATCTTATCCGCAAGTCCGGCCGCCCGCTCCGCAGCTTTCCCGATCTTGTCCAGGTAGATTCGCTCTTCAGAATTTTCGTCAACGTTCATCAACGCCAGATCGAGGTTGCCAAGAACACCCATCAAGATGTTGTTGAAATCATGCGCAACCCCACCGGCCATCAGTCCCAGACTCTCCATCTTCCGGGCATTCCGAAGTAGTTCATCGTTACGATGGTCTTCCGAAACGTCTCTGATTAAGCAAATCGACCCCACTACAAAGTCGCGCACGTCTCGCATCGGCGAAGTAGAAACAGAAAGGACCCTGTCCGGTCCAGATTCGGTAGGCACTGTGACCCGGTGCACTCCCACGCTCTCCTTTAAAAACGCGGGTCCGGAGTCGGTTCGCAATCCGACTCTCTGAGCCATATCCCGCAACGTCAGCCCTGACGGCGACGGTTCTTGAAACAGCTTTCGCGCCGAGTGGTTAGCGGCATGCACCACTCCGTCGGTGTCGAACACAAGCAGGGCATCGGACATAGCATCGAATACACGCTTCGCGGCGAGCCCAAAGGCAAATTCTACCAGCCGGTACCTGACGGTAACGAAAGCGGTTATGAGAACCAAAAACAGAACGAGAACGTCACCGGTGGGTTGTATGAACTCGATACCGAAAGTAGGGAGGATATCCAGGCCGCCGAGCCCACCTACCGAAAACCCTATCAACAGCAAGAGGGACCGTTGTCGCAGGGCCGTCCCTTTGCGGGCTCTTCGGGAAGCTGCATAGTACCGAGTCAGAATCGCAGCGAGAACCGCCAGGTAGTAGATGCTGAACAGCAGGCCACCAAACTTGTAGCGAGGGTAGTAGCCCCACTCGTAGAGACGTGGCTCACCCAGAAAATCCGGTATGAAGAGGGTGAAGCCGAAAAAGAAGAGCGAGACGATCCAATTTGCGGCCACGAAGCGATGGTCCTTCAATGAAACGCCCACTGCGACTGCGGTGAAATGATAAATTGCGGCTGGTATGAGTGTCACACCAATGTGAGCTACCTTGCCCCAGAAGGTCGCCACTTCGGCGTCAGGAGACGAAAACCCAAAGGCGGCACCTACGAACCAAAACGCAAGCGACAGAGTGTAAACGCCAAACACCCTCCCTGCGGCCGAAAACCGCTCTCGAAAGAGGATTAGCCCACCCAACAAACCACAGATGCACCCGATGGCCAGGAAACGGATGGCAAGTGGAGTGAAGTTGTATGCCTGGAAGGCTTCAGGTTGGAACATTATCGTCGACATAGTTAATTGATGTCGTGAATCTGACATTCTGATAATACGTTTCAACACGCGACTTCGACAGATACCAAGAAACCATGTCCGACCTAACCCAACTGGCCCCACAATTCATCGCCCTCCTCTTCGGCGGACTCGCATCCTCCCTGGGTGTCGGACTATTTGCCAGGAAACCAGCAGGCCAACGCCTGATGGTGAGAACCAAATGGTGGGGAGTTACGCTGTTCTCCCTGCTAAGTATGGGTGGGGTCCTGGGGGGATTCGCCTGGGCCATGCGACGTTTTCAGGAGAATCCTGAGACTCTTTCTTTACAAGAATCTCCATTTGTGTTTCTTGCGGTCGGGCTTATCGTTGGGCTTCCCTTTTCAATACCCTCAGTTTTGGCCACCTGGAACGAATTGCGCCCGGCCAAACAGGAAGCAAGACGGCGAAAGGCCAAGACAGCCTCAAAGGGAGACCGCCTAAAATTCGCTCAGGATCTTGAACGCCAAATTCACGAATTCTCAGATGGACCCCGCGACGTGAAGGGAACACTAGGCGGGGAGAAAGGACGTATACTCATCTTCAAAGGGAAATTGTCCCGTGCCGAGGGTGAAAAATTGGTTACGGCGTTGAGAAGCGAAATGCAAGAACTCGGATTCGAACGGGTGGAGGGTGACGGATGGTGGTCTCGCGTATAGGAGCAATTGTGAAAATCGAAAACCTCAAAATTTTTCTCCGGTGTTGGTGTTTGTCTCTTGCAGTGGCCGTCCCCGCCACAGGGCAAACCGGCACCCTGGTGGTGGCAAACATGTCAGATGCCACCGCTACGGTTATCGACATAGAATCGGGTGACGTCGTGGCTACGCTGCCGACCGGAATCGGGCCCCACGAGGTAGCGGTCTCGCATGACGGACGCACCGCAGTGGTCACCAACTACGGAAACTCTGACGGTGCGGGAAATTCGTTGACAGTGATAGACGTGTTGACTGCAACTGTGTCTTACACGGTTGACCTGGGTGACCACCGCCGACCCCACGGAAGTGCCTTCTTGCCTGGCGATGAAATAGTTGCAATTACATCAGAGACCAGTCAAGCGGTATTGTTGGTCAACCTGGAAGAGCGGATGGTAGTAAGGACGATCCCCACCGACCAACGGGTATCACACATGCTCTCGATGGTTTCAGATGGCAGCCGGATTTACACAACGAACATCGTTGACGGCACGATCTCCGAACTTAATGTGGCGAGTGGAGAAAACCTTCGGGTGCTCCCGGTTGCTGCGTTCGTGGAGGGAATCGGAGTGAACCCCAACGGCACCGAAGTATGGGTTGGCAGTAACAGAGATCGCACGGTAAGCGTTGTCGACGTTGCCAGCGGTGAAGTCACCCACCTGTTTGAAGGCTTCGGGTTCCCCTACAGAATCGCCTGGACCAACGACCAAGCCACCGCGGTCATAAGCGATCCGGCACGTGGGGAAATTCGTGTCATTGATGCCTCTAGCCGGCAGGAGGAAACAATAGTCATCCCCGCCCAAAACATTGTAGAGACTGCGGAGTTCCCGAACTCTCCAGCTCCAGAGGGAATAGCGATCACACCGGGCGGGCGGTGGGTCTACGTGACACTTCAAGGCCGCAACGAAGTCGGTGAATTGGATCTTGTTACGGGTGACATCGTACGCACGATGCCCACCGGGGTGTGGCCAGACGGTATTGGATATTCAGCGCTGACGAGGTAGGCAGCAAAAAAGCGTCCCGACCACCTGCAGGTTGTCGGGACGCTCGAATTGCCATTCGAATCTGGAGAGTTAGTCCTCTACCTCATAGAGTGAAATCCCCCACGCGTCGGGATCCACCCCATCATAGTCTCTATATGAGTGGGACCCGTCGCTTTGATAGTGCAGGCTGTAGCGTCCGGCAGGCAGTGTAATAATAGTGTTCGCAATTCGATCGCTCGAACGGCCACCGGCAGCGGGCTGGGTGTCTGAATATTCCATCTGCCAAACTCTATTTCCGGTGGCTGCATCGACTATGTAACCGTAGTCATAGCGCGACGACGGCCCTGAAATCTCGCCGATGGCGTAAACGCGGAGTTGCGTGCGCCGTGACAACTCGAAGCTGCTTCCACGGTTTTCATTGTCGCCGACGCGCACGATCTGAACGAGCGCCTCGGGAGGTTCGTACTCGGTGACTGTTCCCCGACGCAAATCGCCAGCCAGCATGACCGTAATTCCCCAGAAGTTCTCGTGGGTTGGAGGACCGTTGCCCGCCCAGCGGTCTTCGAATGAGGTATTCCCATCACTGCGGTAATTGACCATGTAATTCCCGGCCTCCAGCGACAGTACTTCGTTGACCATCCGGTTGGAACGACCCCCGCCGGCGTGGCTCGTCGAGGCAAGATCCATTTCCCAGACCATCTCGTGGGTATCGATATTCGAGATCCACCCGTAGTCGTACATACGGGTTGTCCCTTCACCGAGGGCCAAAACCCGCAGATCCGCAGCGCGCGTAAGCGTGAACCCTTCGCGAACGTTTTCGTTATCGCCGATGCGGGTAAGAGATACGATCGGTTCGCCAAACGATGTCACATCAACGCCAGCCCAACCAGAGCGCATCGAAAGATCGTCCTCATCAAATCCGAAATCGCGATCGCCTCCACCGATTCCGACGGATCTGTTTGAACGGGCTCTATCTCGGGCACGGGAACGCGCTGAATTCTGCCCAAAAAGTTCGGATTGGGCGAGCCCTTCGAACGCCCCTTCCATGGCACTTCCAACAGCCTCTCCGATAACGTCTCCAAGACCCGCCAACGATCCCTCCAATCCCTGAGCAAGTGCGCCAGCCAGCCCTGCCTCGCCAACCAGGGAGGCTGCAAAACTCGAGACCATATCCCTGCTGGTCGTTTCAATATCGACAAGCCAGCGGTCGTTTTCCTCCACCAACGCTGTTTCGAACTCCAGGGTCAGGTGCATTCCCTCAACGGTCGCATTGATCGTTGTTGAAACGTTTGCCTCGTCGCCGTCGATTGCCGCCACTACCAACTCAACTCCACTTACGTCGTAATCCAATTCTGAAAGGTCGAATTCATCGGCCAGGTCTGTGGAAAATTTCAAGGCTCCGTCGGCATCGTGTTCAGCCATGGCGGTCCAATAAAGTCGCGCGACTTCGGTCGGATCGTCATACGGGCTGGTGCAGGCCATCGCGGCCAAAACACTAAGAACAGGAAGACCAAATTTTTTCATTTTCATAACTCGCTCGCTTGAACGGGACTTCATTCGTTTTCTGCTTTGACTCCGCTCACTGCTGTTTTGTTGGATTTTCCAGCGGTTTCGCATAGCATCGGCCTCATAAGATAGGTTTTAAAACGCCATAAGGATATGTTGGTACTCGCCTTATAACATCAAACCAATGTCCCAAATTAAGATCAACAACCGGGTTTCCATCCCACTGAGCGAAGTATCGTTTCGATTTTCCAGGAGTAGCGGCGCCGGTGGTCAAAACGTCAATAAAGTAAATACAAAGGTTTCGCTCCTTTGGATTCCGTCATCTTCAGCAGCGTTGAGCCCGCTGGCTCTTGAGCGGTTGCTGTCGAAAACCGGAAGCCGTACAAACTCTAAGGGAGTGCTCCAGATTACCAGCCAGCGCTACCGCGATCAGGGGCGCAACGTAGCCGATTGCATCGAAAAGCTACAAAAATTGGTCGCTGCTGCCCTGGTCGTGCCCAAAAAAAGGGTAAAAACAAAACCTTCCAAAGCTGCCCGCCAAAAACGCCTGGACGACAAACGCCGCCAGTCTGACAAGAAACTCCTGCGAAAACCACCAGCCTAGCTCGAAGTGCCACGCTCGGGGAACCTCGATCCACTCCGGGGTACTAGAGGCAAAAGACCTACATGCAAAATGCCTCCCACGGTAGACCATGTCGTCTATGAGAAAACCAACTTCCGCACCGCCCATTAAACCGAACATTTTTTTAATATTGATGTCTCTGTCCCGCGGAAGCCTTCACGGCTACAGAATCCGCAAGGAATTACTTGAATTGTCAGGCGGAGCAGTGCGCCTCGACCCCGGCACACTTTATCGACTCATAGCCCGTTTGCTCGACGACGGACTGATATGTGACGACCCCACCGCTGGTGACGCTGCCGATGAACGCCGCAAGTACTATCGCCTCACAACCCGGGGCGAACAGGTATTCGACGCAGAAATCAAGAGGATGGACGCGCTCGTGCGGACCGCGCGCTCCGAAGACTCCTGGCATCGGGCGTAACAAAACGTTGAAGAAAGCTGACGATCGGTTGCCACCCCCGCTGATAAGAGCGTTTGTAGAGTAGTGCTTAGCCTTTATCCGGCATCCAGAAGACAGCATATAGAGGATCAAAGACATCAGGAACGCAGGTCTTACCGCGGAGCCAGCTTTACGTCCCAACCACTCAGGTCCCCTGGAATTCAATGACATTGACAGTGAAGGTCGCGAGGGGAATAAATGCTGTCGATCTCACCCCACAGATTAGAATCAGGCTCAATGATCGATGGGAATCTGCCTGTTTACAACATTCAAGTTTCGAAGACCTTCTGGGTAGCGTGCGTTCTAGGCCCCGTTTTCAGATGCAACTCTTCGCTCTCTTCGCATTAATAGCCATGACCCTGGCAGCAATTGAGGTGCTTTTTGAGGTCCGTGCATCAGATCCAATGACACTGGCGGTCGTGACCTTTACGCTCGGAGGCGTCGCCGTGGTGGCAAGCTATCTACCTGCTCTGCGTGCCAGTCGCGTCAATCCGGTCAAGGCTTTGAAGCAGGACTAATCGCCATGGTTTGGGACCGGCTACCTTGCCGTCCCCCCTCGATTCTCCCGCGACTTGAAACTTTTGTTTCTGTCACCCGTATATATCCGACAATGGATACATCCGCACCGAAAGCGACCGGCGAAAACTTGAAGTCCAAGGGTCTTTACCGGCTTTTTATTCGAGCGTACCCTGATGATTTTCACAAAAAATCGGCGGAGCACATGGAGGCAGTTTTTTCTGAATCGCTGTCCCGCGCACGGGACAGTGGCAGGTTGCACATACTCTGGCTTTGGCTCACCACATTTTTCGATGTCCTCCTTTCCGCGGGGCCAGAACGTTGGAACTCCATCTTTGGTGGACCGAACCCACAACGGCAAACCGGGAAAAACAAAACTATGACCGGAAAACTCGACTCCTTTCTCCAGGATATCACATACGCCGGGCGCATGCTGGCCAAGTCGCCGACCTTCACTGTGATCGCCGCCGTAACGATCGGGCTGGGGATCGGGGCGACCACCACAATCTTCAGTGTCACCAATACGCTCCTGCTGCGTCCACTCCCCGGCGTCGTGAAACCCGGCGAGCTTTTCACGGCCCATCGCGTGTCCGAAGACGAATCCAGTTTCCACTCCTTCGGCTACTCCACTTTCAAGGCTCTTCAAGAGGGCGGGGCAACCGTTGCAGACCTGGCTGCGTACACCTCGTTCGGTGGTAGCGTGACCTCAGACGGCGAACCACAGGTCCTCTTCGGCTTAATGGTGAGCCCCAATTATTTTAATATCCTCGGAGTCCAACCAGCCGAAGGCAGACTATTAATACCGGACGACGACCTCCCGACCGGAGACCCTGCGGTAGTCGTCCTTGGATTCGGAACTTGGAAAGCCAAATTCGCCGGGGACCCATCGATAGTCGGGAGGACGATCACACTCAACGGCCGCTCGTTGACGGTAGTCGGGGTTACGGAAGAGGGTTTCTCTGGTCATACGACCCTCGGAGAGATGGGCGCTTACGTGCCGCTCCTTTCTCAGATGATCTTCCGAGACGAAACGGTCACCGAATCGAGAGAGTCCCTATCGCTTGAAACAGTCGGGCGGAAGAAGCCCGGTGCGACGTTGGAGCAGGTCTCGGCCGCGATGAACCAGATAAGTGACGAACTTGGAGAAAGCGGCGGAAGGCGATCTCTCGCGGGCATCGACATTCGCCAATTTTCGAACGTCTTGGCTCTGGCATCAGGACCGATCAGCGCATTCATGGGACTGTTGTTCGCCGTCGCGGGTCTGATACTGATGATCGCATCGGTTAATGTGGCAAACATGCTTCTTTCAAGGGCCAGCGCAAGGAGCCGAGAGATCGCGCTACGTCAGGCGTTGGGTGCTGGTCGATTGCGAATAATACGGCAGCTCCTTACAGAAAGCGTCGCGTTGTTTCTTATGGGCGGCACAATGGGAATCGTGATTTCTTTCTGGGCTACGGGATTATTCGAAAAGATCAGTTTGCCCGTCGAGTTGCCATTCTCGTTCGATTTTTCCCCAGATTACCGGGTAATGTTATTCACTGGCCTTCTGGCCCTGGCTACAGGTGTGGTTTTCGGTCTCGCGCCGGCGTTAAAGGTTTCCAATCCCAACCTCGCCGTGGCGCTAAATTCAGATACCTCAGGAGCCGGTTCCAGTGGATCAAAACTCCGCGGAGCCTTTGTCGTTTCCCAGGTCGCAGGTACAGCTTTATTGTTGGTGACAGCCGGTCTCTTTCTGAGGTCGCTCGAAGGAGCCGGTAGCGTCGAGGTTGGGTTTGATTCTCGAAACGTCGGCGTCGCAGATTATGACACACGACTCAACAACTACACTCCTTCGCAGGTAAGGGTTTTCTTCGACGAATTGGAAAGGTCTGTCGCTGCTATACCGAGCGTCGTCTCCGTCGGAGCCGCCAGCATTCTCCCTCTTTCGACATCGAACTCACAAGCAACCATTTCTTTCCCGGATCTGGAGCAGATCCCGGACGTTGGTTTGAAACGTACCGAGATCGCCGCAGTCAGCAGGGGATATTTTGAAGCCATGCGTATCCCCGTTTTAGATGGACGCAATTTCGGGCCCGCGGATGTTGAAGGCGGCCAGGACGTAATTATCATAAACGAGGAGATGGCAAACCAGATGTGGCCGGGGGAAAGCCCTGTTGGCAGGCACGTGGGGTTTGGCAGCAGAGAATCGCCGCTCGACGTCGAAATCGTGGGAGTGGTCAGGAATGGCAAGTATAGGTCGCTGGGTGAAGAGCCGAGGTTTATGACCTACCGATCCTCAGCTCAGGTACCCGTGACACAGATGGCGATAGTTGCGCGAACTACGGGAGACGGAGCCGAAGCTGCCGCACTGATCAGGGGCGCTGCGAAATCGATTGATCCGGACTTGCCGGTCGCGATGACGGGAAGTATGAAAGAGATTAACGGAATCGCGTTAATCCCCAACAAAATCGCAGCGACAATTGCAATGCTTTTCGGTTCTCTGGGACTCCTTCTGGCGAGCGTAGGATTGTACGGCGTACTCTCCTACTCGGTCGGGCAACGCACCAGAGAGATGGGGGTTCGCATGGCACTTGGCGCTGAGCGTTCCGATGTGAGAAACCTCGTTGTTCGGGGTGGTTTAAAATTGACCGTCACGGGGCTGGTAGTTGGCCTTGCGCTTGCCTTCGGAGTAACTCGGTTCATGTCCTCTCTTTTGTACGGGGTCAGCCCGATGGATCCGCTTACCTTTGCTGGAATCACCTTGATACTGACTTTGGTGGCGTTTGTTGCCAGTTACGTTCCCGCGAAAAGGGCAACCGAAACCGACCCGATGCAGGCACTGAGAAATGAATAGGAAAAATCAGCGAAGCGGCGCCGCCGCCAAAATGAACGCGTTGTTGCCTTTGCGCCCGGTGGTTTTCGAAATGCTCTTGATTTTGAATGAGGGAGAAATGCACGGCTACGGGCTCATGAAAGAGCTTAAGGAAAGATCGGCAGGAAGGTGGATTCTCGGGCCGGGTACCCTTTACCGAACAATAAACAAGATGGTGTCCGACGAGATGATCGAACCCAGCGATACCGTCGAACCGCAGACCGCAGGGAAGCAGCGACTATACTATCGGATTACCAACCATGGAATGAAGACGGCCGCAGCGGAGGCCTCCAGGATGGCAAACCTGGTGCGGACGGCAATGGATGGACAGCTTATTTAGACGCGAAATCGACACAGGTGTGCACAACTATTTTGGCGGTAGTTTTTGCACGAATTCGAGTGAGCGTCCCACCC
Organism: Gemmatimonadota bacterium; assembly: GCA_029262195.1. Classification (GTDB taxonomy): domain Bacteria; phylum Gemmatimonadota; class Gemmatimonadetes; order Gemmatimonadales; family GWC2-71-9; genus B16T1B5. The sequence goes on from JAJCZX010000036.1 coordinate 49,588, forward strand.
ACGCTTGCAGGTCCCTATCGTCTGCTACCCCTTCCGAAGCGACATACACGAAACCCTTGAGGGGACGTCCCGTAAAATCCATCTTGCGGGCGTGCGGCTGCTGGAGCGCGCTTTCGTATCCATCTGGACCAACCCTACACATCAGGTCGTTGCCGGAAACGCCGCAGCTCATATGGCCGTTCACCATGAAAGCCAGGCCTCCAAACATCTTCTTCTCAACTGCCGCAGTTCTCTGCGCATAAGTCTCGCGCAATCTCTGGGCTAAGCCCTCGTCAAACACCATGAAGTCCATCTCCGAGAATGTTAGTTTGCAAAATTGATCCGGTTTGTTGGCCCAGGGCACCCCGTTTCCGATACCAACACCCCCTCAAGATCCGTAGTTCGAAGCCTTTAAATAAGTAACGTCATTTTGCTTCTTGACAAAAACGAACGTTCGTGCTTTTATAGGTCCATGCAAAAAGGTGAACGAACCCGTCAGGCTATTTTGGAGCAGGCTACCAATCTCGCTAGCGTAGTGGGGCTTGATGGGCTGAGTATCGGCAATCTGGCAACTCACACAGGGCTGTCCAAAAGCGGCCTTTTCGGCCATTTCGGGTCCAAGGAGAACCTCCAGGTCGAAACTTTGAAGGCTGCGTCGTCTCTGTTCAAAGATCGGGTGGTCGTCCCTGCCCTGGCGGTCGAGAGGGGGGTCCCCCGACTCAATGAACTATTTGAGCGGTGGTTGAGCTGGGACACCAACACTGGTCTGGAAGGTGGTTGCATCTTCATCACCGCATCTGCCGAACTCGACGATAAGCCAGGCCAGGCGCGAGACTTTCTTGTGTTGAGGTGGCGGGAGTGGAATGAGGTCATTCGCCGCATCGCCGAGGGGGCCGTCGAGCGCGGGCATTTTCGCTCGGACCTTGATTGCACTCAGTTTGCCTACGATCTCAACAATATCTTCTTCGGCTTTCAACACGCCGCTCGCCTCCTGGGAAATGAGGACGCGTACAAAAGAGTGAGAGCGTCATTTGAGCGCCTCGTGAGGGATAGCAAGCGATGATTACGAAGATACGCAGACGGGCATTCCGCGCTTTCGGCACGTTGGCTCCTGAAACCGCTGCGGGCTGGTTCGAGCGAGTACTTCTAACACCCAGGCCAGCGCCTAAACAAGATACGCCCGTCCCGATTGCTCCGCACCACTCGGCACGGATTCCGTACGGTGACGGATGGGTCAACGTGACGCATTGGGGAGACGGACCAACTGTGCTCTTGCTCCACGGTTGGGGCGGAACATCTACGAGCCTCTTTGCCTACGTTGACCCCTTGGTGCAGGAAGGATTCAAAGCGGTGGCGTTCGACGCCCCCGCCCACGGGCAATCCGCGGGAGTCAGGACAAATTTAGTAGAATACGCAGGAGCGGTAATGCAGGTAGGCAACTTCTTCGGACCCGTAGTTGGAACGGTCGCCCATTCGTTTGGCGGACCGGCAAGCGCCCTGGCCGCCGCACATGGCATGGACCCGGGTCGGGTAGTAATGCTAGGTGCTCCGTTGAGCATTTACGAAATGTCTCTCGAAGTCGCCGACGCGATCGGGCTTCCACGAAAGGTCGCCGAGTTGATGGCAACAAGACTCGCCCGCCGATTGCAGTTCGAATGGCAGGACATGTCCACCGACAAGCTGGTTTCCAAGTTAGCGGCACAGATGTTGGTGGTTCACGATCGTGGCGATCGCACCGTCCCCTTTGCCAACGGAGTCGCTATTTCCGAGGCCGCTGGAGGAAGGTTGTTGGAAACTGAAGACCTCGGCCATCGGGGCATCTTGACCGACCGCTCGGTGATCTCGCAGGTGGTCGATTTCGTTGCTGATTCACCATCAAAGCGTGTAACGGCCTGACATATGGACATAATTACTACGGAGCGATTGTCTTTACGCAAATTGTCGACTGACGACGCGGAGTTCATTCTGGAGTTGGTCTGCGATTCCTCATTCATTCGCTACATCGGAGACAAAGGAGTGAAGAACATCGAGGACGCTCGCCAGTACATCCTCGGAGGCCCCGTAAAGAGTTACGTCGAAAACGGTTTCGGCTTGATGGCCGTTCGGGAACTTGAAACCCAAACCCCGGTCGGTATCTGCGGATTGCTGCGGCGCCCTGGGCTCTGCGATGCCGATATCGGTTTTGCTTTCCTCCCCCGCTATCACCGCATGGGATACGCCACAGAGTCAGCAATGGCGGTCCTGTCCTACGGCAGGGCTGACCTGGGTCTTCAACGAATCGTCGCGATCACCGCCGAGGAAAACGAAGCTTCGATCAAATTACTGGAAAAAATCGGGATGAAGTTCGAAAAAACCATGACACTGCCAGGTGAGCAAACACCGGTCTGTCTTTACGCATAATCAGTCCTGGGAAACCCGGCCGATGTAGTGCCTCCCCAGCCATCGAACAACGTAGAGACTCTGGAGCCCAATCCAGGTTCGGTCCCAGACTCCGTATTTGGTTTCCCCCGCCAGCCGCGGAAAATGTCGCACCGGCACCTCTCGCACGCGGTAACCCTGCATTTGAACAAGGTGGGGGAGGTACCGGTGAAAGGAATCAAAAAGGGGAATTTCCATCACGCATTCCCGACGCAAGACCTTCAGCGGACAGCCAATGTCGCGAAATGAATCGCCGAGGACGCGCCTGCGGAAACCGTTGGCAACACGGGATGCAATCCGCTTTATCAATGTATCCTGTCGGTCGACACGCACTCCGGTCACCATATCGCAGTTGTCATCCAGCGCGGCCAACAAGATCTCAAAATCCTCAGGGCTCGTTTGCAAGTCTCCGTCTATCAACCCCAGTAGCGAGAACTTCGACGCCTTCATCCCGGCCGTCAGGGCACCTGACTGCCCGGAGTTATGAGGCAACGAAACAACCACAGTTTGGGCCGTTGCGAACGAGCGAAGTTTCTCGAGCGTGTTGTCTGCGGATCCGTCATCAACGCAAACCAATTCGTAGTCCGCGACGAACCGATTCCGCTCAAGGCTTTCAGTGAGAGAGTCGATCAAACGCCCTACGTTTTCTTCTTCGTTGAACAGAGGTACGACGACTGAGAAGTCAAAGTTCATGAGTGAAGCTATAGAGTTTTTTGGGTTGGCGTATAGGTTCTAGCGTAACCACCGTCAAAGGAAACTCTATGTTGGCAATCGTAGTTTCGATCCTTATCGGAGTCGCGGGGGGAATCTCGATTGGTTTCCAGAACCCTCTGGCAAGTTTGATGGGCCAGAAGGTTGGCGTGCTCCAAAGCGCCTTCATTATCCACCTGGGTGGCGCCATCGTCGCTGGTATGCTGTTGCCACTGCTGCCAGGAGGACAGATAACAGCCTGGCGCAGTGTGCCCTGGTATTCCCTGTGGGCTGGCGCACTGGGTGTAGTCGTTGTGGTTGCGGTCGCTTCAACCATTCCGCGAGTGGGCGTTGCAGCGACAGCGGGGATAATCATGACGGGACAACTGGCGGTGGCGGCATGGTTAGATCACAACGGCCACCTCGGGTCGGCGATCCACAGTTTCGACCCTTCCCGGGCTCTGGGACTGGTGCTTTTGGTCGCGGGCACATGGCTGGTTTTGAGGTGACCTGCGGCCCGATCGAGAACCTGTCGTGCCACGCGTAGCGACCATCGTTATTACCTTTTGAAAGTAGTTCGCAAACCATTCTCCCAGCTCACTGGAAATTATGGCTCCCGACGAAAAACGATATACGGACCAGGAAGTTGCCCTGGTTTTGCGCCGCGCCGCCGAGATTGACGAGACTCGTGGAGGAGTTTCTTCGGCCCGGGGGCTGACGCGTGGCGACATCGAACAGGTTGCACTGGAGGTGGGGTTAAGCGCCGAGGTAGTGGGCCAGGCTTTGGCCGACTTGAAGACGAGGGGGCCAAGGGAGCCTGCGTCTCCGCTCGGCCCAGCACCCGTGGCGAAGCGAACACAAGCGATACCGCGAAAGCTCGACGATTCCGAGTTGAAAGAGGTTGTGCGGTTGTTGGAAGACAAACTCTCAACCCCCGGCACGGTAACAGAGGCACTTGGGACGGTGCGTTGGACGAGTGTGGCCGTTGGCCACGGACTTCACAAAACTACGCAGGTAACGATTACGCCGGATGAAGACGAAACCCATCTGCAGGTCCTGTCCCGCTATCCCACAAAGTTCAGGGCAGTGGTGCAACTAATTCCGCTTGTACAGGGTAGCGTTCTCGGAGCAGGATTAGCAGCGTCAGCTGGACTGGCCGTTTTGCCGTTTATTGGGGTAACTGCTGGTATCGGCTTGACCGCGGGAGCAATCGGCAAGGGCGTCTGGCATTACATGGCCAACCGAAACGAAAAGCAAGTAGACAAATTGGCGGCAGAACTCTCGGCCGACATAAAAGGCTGAGAGTGTTCTTCAACCACACCTCCAGAAACCCATGAGCGAATCAATATTCACGGTGAGACCGACGAAAGACGAATACGTCGATTTTTACGAGCCCTATGTAAGCGCCGTGCCGACTGGCGACATCATGGAAACACTCCGTGAGCAACTGAACGGCACCGATCAGGTCATCGCATCAATTCCCGGCGACAAAATCGATTTCAGGTACGCCCCGGATAAGTGGACCGCAAGACAGGTAGTTGGGCATGTGGTCGACACAGAGAGGCTCTTTTCATACAGGACCTTTCGCTTCTCGCGAGGGGACTCTACACCGCTTGCGGGCCTGGACCAGGATGTCATTATGGCGGGAGCAAACTTTGAAGCTCGAAACGTACAAAACCTCCGAGACGAGTTCCGCCACCTCAGGTCAAGCAACGTAGCGATGTGCAAAGATTTTGACGAAACAATATTGAATCGTACCGGGACCGCATCCGGTTGCAGTTTTTCAGTCCGCGCATCGCTCTTCATTCTCGTCGGCCACGCGATTCACCACCTGCGCGTATTGGAAGATCGATACCTCTAAAGACGCTGGAGTCCCACGTGCCGCAATTGATCCCTTCAGGTACTGAAATAATCCCCTGTTCGACGGAGACCGGCGCCATTGGCGTGTCAAGACTGACATCGATCGACATTACCCTCGAGAATGATTCGCCTTACGAAACTATCGGGATTCAAACGGAACCCCAATCCAAACCCGTACAGTTCGTCCGTATCCCGCTCCCTCCCAACGAATCAAAGTTTGACGCATACCTCGTCAGAGTGGACGCCTGTCAGAACCAGGACGAATAGATAGGTGCGCGAACAGCCACGCATTTCAGTTCTCTTGCCCTGCCACAATGCTGAATCGACGCTTTCCGAAAGCATCGCTTCAATAGACGTTCAGACTTTCGAAGACTACGAGGTTTTGGCCGTCGACGACGGATCCGACGACCGGACCGCGGACATCCTCAAGAGTTGGGCTTCGAGGGACAGTCGGGTCAAAGTCTCAACCATCCAACACCAGGGCATCGTCCCAGCACTTTCAACCGGAGCTAAAGACGCAACGGGAGAATTCCTGGCTCGCATGGATTCCGATGACGTAGCGATGCCCGAACGTTTCGCAGAACAAGTGAAGTTGATGGAATCGGATCCCGATATTGCGCTGTGCGGCACACGCGTCGAATACTTTCCGAAGATCCTTGTTAGGGACGGTGCGAAGCGATACCAGGACTGGATAAACAGTCTTATCAATGAGCGCGAAATTGATCGCGACCTTTTCGTGGAGTGCCCGATACCTCACCCGACTTTCATGATGCGGCGTAACGCTTTTGAAAATCTTGGCGGGTATGTGGATAATGGCTGGCCCGAAGATTACGACCTGGTGTTACGCTCCTGGACGGCCGGTTACAGGATGGCCAAAGTTTCCAGAGTGCTGGTGAGTTGGCGTGAACATGGGGATCGGTTGTCTCGCACGAGCTCCACGTACTCTGAAGACGCGTTTCGCCGCTGCAAGGTCCACTATCTTTGTAAGAGAATTGGCGGAAAAGGGGTTGTGGTTTGGGGAGCGGGCCCGGTGGGAAAATCGTTTGCACGCGAACTCCTCAGACAATCTATCGGCGTTGAATCGTTTGTGGACCTGGACCCCAGGAAAATCGGACAGAGCATCTACGATAAGCCGGTGATCCACCCCGAAGGCATCAACGACTACCGCCACTGTTATGTGGTGGCAGCCGTTGGTTCTAGCGTCGCCAGAGAAGAGATCCGAACGACCCTTCGCACAGCAGGTTTCGAAGAACCCACCGGTTTCTGCGCCGTAGCCTAGGGCACCAACTCCTGACCGCTGGGCCGCACAACGAATAGACCTTCTCCGGAACTCGAAACAATCACGGTTCCACTTTCAAAAAATGGGAATGCTGTCCAGGCCCCTCCGTTAAAACCGGTCGGATCTCCGTCATAAGGAGTCGTGTCAAAGAAACCAACCTCAGCTGGATTTTCCGGGTCACTGATGTCGATAACCCGAAGGCCTGCCTGGTAGTTGGCCTGGTACATCTTGTCGCCCTTGATATAGAGATTGTGATCAGTGGCTGAGTTCGGCCCGAAGTACTCCCCTACCAGAATCGGGTCATCCAACTCGGCGACATCCCAGATTAGCGTTCGGGTGAAATCAGCCTGACCAACTAGTTCGTCCAACTCGTCGTTGAGGAAGAAGTAACGTTGATCCTCGGTTAACCATCCCTGGTGTACGTAGGACATCCCGGGATAAGTAGACGCCGAAATCGGCATCGGGTTCTCTTTGTCTGTTACGTCGACGATTCGGATTGCCGTTTCGTTTGACGCAATACAGATCTGGCGATCCTGGAAATTTTCATCGGGTCCCTCGTAAACCACACACTGCGCGTCGTGCGTGCGACCCTGCCAGATCAACCCCTCCGTGTCGGTATAACACCCTGCGAAGGTCGGGTTTAACGGTTCGCGAATATCGATCATGTGAAGTCCGCCGCCACAGGTCTGACCACCGCCGGTGGATCCTACCGCAAAAGCAAACCCGCTGGTCGTGTTAATAATGAGATTATGGGCACTCGATATTCCACGATAAACGGCATCCGGCTCAAACACTACGGGGTCGAGCCCAGGGTTACGCAGACGGGTGAGGTCCATGATCAACATGCCGTGGTCCCCTGCGTTTCCGCCCGTTACGAACACATGGTCGTCGTACACCTTGATATCCCTCGTGCCACTGGCGTTGGCAGGCATGACGCCGAGGTATCGCGGGTCCGAAGGATTCGTAATGTCAACGAAAGCTGTTCCGTTGGTCCGCCCAACCAGGGCGTACTCGTTTCCGGTCGCGGGATCGGTCCAGCCCCACAGATCACTCAGACCCTCGGTGACGTCTCCTCCTATAGATGGAATCGAAAGAAAGGAAAGCAGATCGACTCCACGACAGGAGAACTGGCTCGCACCTCCTCCCAAGCATCTCACTTCTTCACCCGTCGCTATGGTCTCAAGGCTTTCGGAAATCTTCAACCACTCGCCGGAAGACCACTCGTCCGCACCCGTTCGGCTAAATGCTGCAGCCCACCCCGTATTTCCATCGGCCCCGGGAGCGCCAACTACCGCCGTGTTAGCCGACAACGCGATGGCCTCGCCAAATCTGAAACCGGGCTCCACTGCAGTGGGAAGAATTGAATTCGTTTCTCGCCACCGCCCGTCGGATGACTCAATAAACCTTCGAACCCTTCCGGAACGCGAGTCCGCCCCGGGGGATCCAATCCATAGTTCGTTGCGCTCAAGTGCAATGGCAGTCCCAAACCGATCTGCGGCAGAACTTTCGGTCGGCGCTATTGTTTGTATCTCGGTCCAGGCGCCGCTGACGTTGCTGTACTCCAAAACCGTGCCGCCGGTGGTATTCGACCCCGGCGCGCCAACAAACAGCGATGTCGCACCGACAGAAATGGAGGAACCGAAACCCGCATCGGCAGACAGTCCGGCGGGTTCGATCACAGCTTCCCCCTCCCAACCGTCGCCCGACTCAGAGTAAACGAACACTGCACCGGCGCGACCAAATGCCGGCGCGCCAACAAACAGAATATTCTCACGAAACTTTAACGACCAGCCAAAGCGGGTCGCGGCCGTATCCGGCGCCTCGATTCGCGATTCTTCCGCCCAACCCGCCGCATCGGTTCGGGCAAGGATGCGAAGAGATGCTGGGTCGCCCGTGGCACCGACTGCCACCATTGCTGCTCTATTCCCATCAACAGTGACGGACCGTTGCTGCGGGCTCATGATTCTTTGCAATGCGGCAAGGTCGAATGCTGTTTGCTCGACGCCGCCGAAATCCGACACAAGTGGAATCCTCGGCTGTCCTTCCCAGACACCATCCCGCACAAACACGTGCGCTCCATAATTCACTTCGGGATCGCCGCTTCCTACCAACAAAAGGTCGCCGGAAACGGCCATGGAAGGGCTGAACCCCTCTCCAGAATTGCCATCGCCGGTGGGTCGAAGTTTCAATGAGTTGTTCCACTCACCCCCCGCCTCACGCTCGAACTGGTATAGACCGGCGTAACCAATCCCTGCGTTGGGTTTGAGGACCCAAATCGACTCGCCATGCACGGCTACGGCACTACCGAACACATCTTGTGCAGCCGCAGGAGCAGAAACTGAAAGGGTAACGAGAAAAAGCAACGAGTTGATCCGTTTTTTCATCTGACGACGATCCATTTTGGGGTGCACGACAATATGTTCGCGAATACGGCCCTCCGCCACTGAACTGTGGACCCACCTAATACGTTCCAGTTCCCAAATGGTTCGTAGGTAGCGTTTGGTGAAAAAGAACAGCAACTTCAGGTTATGGAAAAAACACGCAAGCTACTAAGCCATTCTGTGGCCGCGATCGCCTATCGGACGCACAAGGCAATACACGGAGCGCCCGCAGGTTTTGGTAGCTTCAAGGCCGGCCCCGGGGTACGAACCCCTCAACAGATTCTCCGACACATGAGTGACGTCCTCGGGTTTGCCTCCACTTTTTACACAGGTGGAAGATGGCGTGCACACCTCAAGCCGTCGTGGTCCGAGGAAGTCGATCGTTTCTACGAAGTGCTCGGCGTCCTGAGACAACACATTCTTGACGATGAGTTGAAGGGAACCACTCCCGAGCGGCTGCTTCAGGGTCCCCTGTCAGATGCAATATCTCACTCGGGGCAACTGGCCATGCTTCGGCGGCTCGCTGGTAGCCCGATCCCTCCCGAGAATTTCATTGAGGCTGACATTCACGAGGACCGAGTTGGGGCTGATCAGGCGCCGCCTGTGAGCCCGGACGAAGAGTGGTACGACGCGGAATCTGAACCGTATTGATGAAGACACCGAAAATAGTGGTGGTAGGCAGTCTGAACATGGATTTTGTGGTCAATGCGCCGCGAATTCCGGTCCCGGGTGAAACGGTGTCGGGAGCCGGGCAACTTGAAACGATTCCCGGTGGGAAAGGGGCCAATCAGGCTTTCGCCGCCAAAGCCATGGGCGCAGAAGTTACCATGATTGGCAGGGTGGGAAGTGACGGGTTTGGTGAAGTTCTGCTTGACAACCTCAATCGAGTCGGAGTGAACGTCGAGCGGGTTGGGCGCGACGTGCAATCCTCCAGCGGCATAGCAATCATCGTCATAGACAAAAACGGTCAGAACATCATTGTCGTATCGTCGGGCGCAAACGAGACTCTAACCGCTGAACACATCACCGCGGCGGAAGATTCAATTGCGTCTGCAGATGCGGTTATAATGCAGTTGGAGACTCCCACCTCCGCAACGCTGCAGGCCTGCAGGTTAGCCCGCAAACACAACGTTAAAACGGTGTTCAACCCGGCCCCGGCGCGTCCGATTGATGACGAGCTTCTCACCCAGGTCGACGTCATTATTCCGAATGAAACAGAAACGGTCACGTTCGCTGGCGTTTCTCCCGTGGAAGAAGCCGGTCGAGAACGCGCGGCAAAGTACTTTTTCGACAAGAACGTTGGGAGCGTGGTAATCACCCTGGGTGAAAACGGCGCCTACGTCGCATCCAAAGAGAGAGGAAATGTTGTTCCTCCTTTCAAGGTTGCCACCGTCGATGCAACGGCCGCTGGCGATGCCTTTGTGGCCGGGTACACCGTAGCTACAGCCGAAGGGAAATCCCCGATCGAAGCTGCACGTTTCGGGAACGCCGCCGGTGCCCTGGCAACCACCATTCGGGGTGCCCAACCATCACTGCCGACCCGGATCCGGATTGACAAGATTATTCGCGAGCAACGCCTCTAGAGCGTTTCCTCCAACCAACTGACGATTTCGCTCATAACAGTGACATCGTCGGCAAACACGGAAACGCCGTGACTACGGGACCCATTGACAATTCGAACTCTGGTTGGGGCCTCCGTCAATTGACTAAGGCTGTATGCCCAACCCGCTCGTGCTCCCCCCTGCTCAAGTTCAGAAGCGATGTAAAACACCGATTGCAAATGTCCGCCCACGGTGCCCCCCAACGCGAACACGGCTGACTCTTTAGCAGAAATCGCCACAGCTGTTTTCACGTCAAATCGGTAAGTCGACATGGCCGCAAGGTTGGCTCCGACCGAGGCGCCCACAACGGCCACCCTTTCGGGGTCGACCGAATCGAGGTTGCGCAGAAAATCCAGAGCCGCATTGAGATCCAGCGGAGCGAGGTCGGGGTCGTTGAAAAGGGAGCTAATACCTCCCCGGATAGGATCGGACGTTCCGTGCCCGCGGACATCGTATGCCAGGGTTACATAGCCCTTCGAATCCAACATCTCGACCAGGCCATCCCACTCAGACCTATCGCTGCCCGCCTGATGAATCAGAACCACCGCCGGGGACCTCTGTCCTTCCGCGACATCCGGGGCGCGAAGACTGCCACGGACGTTTTTGCCATCCTCGGTCTCAAGAGTCACTTCGGTTGACGATTGCGCACGGGCCCCCGTGCCCGACCAGGCTAGTGCCATCATACACGTGATTACTATCCGGTGAATCCGCATTTGTTTGTCCTTTTCCACTTCAGTTTACTGACGCCCAGGGGCAAGTTACACTCTCCGATCGGCAACGGTGCCGATCAAAAACACCAATGAATGCGGTTGCAACCAACGGGGGACCGTGCCGAAAACATCGTATGAAATTATTTACGCGGTGGTCAAAAGGATCCCGCGAGGTCGGGTGGCAACCTACGGCCAGGTAGCTGAATTGGCCAGACTCCCGGGACGTGCCCGACAGGTTGGGTACGCGCTGCACTCACTCAGGAGCCCATCAAACGTTCCGTGGCACCGCGTGATAAACGCAAACGGTGAAATAAGCCGGCGCGCGGTATTCGGTGCCGAAATCCGCCAACAACATCTGCTTGAAGCAGAGGGAGTTATCCTCGATGCCCGCGGACGCGTCTCTCTATCGAAATACCGGTGGCAAGAACGGGGACCTCAACAGGCAGACTGAGTCCTCCGGCCGGGGCGTGGAGCCCCGCCGAAAGACGTTGCCCAATTATGGTAGGGTTTGCCAAATCACATGGAGTATCATCCAGCGGCCGTCGTACTTTGCCATCTGGAGGTAATCGGTGCCCCAGTATGCAGTGACTTTTACCACCGCTGTTTGATTCTGGACGTCAAGGATTTCCACGACCTTCGGATCCGAAGCCGGTCGTGTCCGTCCACTGTTACGAACGCGATTTACGAAGGCGATCATGTCTTCAAAGGGCATGGCCGTGCCAACGTATTCAGTTTCGCCTTGGGGTACGAAAAACCCGTATTTGGTAACCTCAGGCCGCACGGATCTAACGGTTTTCGTAGAATCGCCTTCGTAGAAACCCTCGAGGTAGTCCAGCGCGGCGCGGCGAACACCTTCTTCGTCCGTCATTGTCTGCGCTGAGACCGAGCCGGGGATGATCAAGCCGAACAAGGCCGTGACAATAAAGAGGAACCTGCGTTTGTTTATCATTTCATCTCCAAAATTACAAATTCACGGCATATCATATACGGAATAGTATTATACCAAACAATATATCGATAGGTCCATTGGGCTCTCCCTGGCGAGGTCCGTCGAACAACCAGCTTGATCCAGTGTTAAAGACCTTCCAAGAAAACCGCTTCTCGAAGACCTCTGCTATGACATTACACGACGACAACGCAGACCTGATTCTGCGAACCTTCCGACCAGATGACCGGGACGCATTCCGTGATCTGAATCTAGATTGGATTTCCAAATATTTCTGGGTAGAAGAAGCTGACAGGCAAATGCTCTCGAACCCCGGGTCGAAAATAATTAAGCCCGGGGGACAGATCTTCATGGCGGAGTTCAGGAACAGGACAGTCGGCACCTGCGCACTTCTGCGCCTTGGCGAAGACACCTACGAGTTGGGAAAGATGGCCGTCGCCGAAGAATCGCGCGGCCTCGGCGTTGGCAGAAAGCTCCTCACTTTCGCGATCGAGTGGGCGAGGGAACAGGGTGCCCGGAAAATATTTTTGGTATCCAACACCAGTCTAACACCCGCAATTACACTGTACGAATCCCACGGATTTCAAACAATCCCCTACGACGACACCGACCCCGAATACGCTCGAAGCAACATCGCAATGGAGCTGGACCTTTGACACTCAACTGAAAGCGCTACGTCGCCGGTCACGAACCGGTTTTAATGTCCCAGACACACCAGATGCCGGTATGACTCGGCGAAGTCTTCAAAAAACCGTTCCTCGCTCTCGGCATACTCTTGCACGATCTCCCACAATTCGGGGTCCTCACGCAGCTGCAAATCCGACGGCAGCATGTTTTCAGTGGTGGAAGCATCCTTTGAAACCAACGCGACAAAATAAGAATTAGAGAATCGCTTAAAGTCCTCAGTGAATGGCTTACCGTCGGCCTTGCCGATCGTATGTGCCCCAGAAAGCGCTACAAGATCTCGGCTGCTCAACCCCATTAACTCGAAACGATGTTTTAATTTGTTGACCGAATCGTGGCGGTCGGGCAACTGGCTTTCCGGCCCCTTTTTGATGTTATCGACGCGCCCGACACCGACATGAATCTCGGGCCCGCCCAATTTGCGAACTCCGACAGCTCCGGCAATCGCAATAACGTCAGCCAATGACACCGGAGGAAAACGCTTTATCACAGAATGCAGAAAGGAAATCATCTTTTTGTCGATGAAACTGTTGTCCTCTTTTGCGACTTCATCGGGGCGAATGACAGAGCCATCCACGCCACCGGCTCCAGTTGCTGAGTCAAAGCTTGTCGCGTCGTGAAACGCAAGCCGTAAGAAGTCCGGTTCGAACCCCTGCGGAATATTTTCGATCAGGTAATTTTCGACTTCAGTTTCAAGCTCTTCCTGAACCTCAGCATTCGCTTCCGGGTTGGACACTTCGTTAACCTCGAACACCTTATAGGTACCGGTTTTGCCTTTCACGCTTATGGTGTGGCTGGCTTTGATTACCAGCTCATCTTTAGTCAATTCATAGGTGTTTTCTGAAATGAGGAAATAGGTCTTCAGATCTTTGTTGGCGCTTTCGATCCGGCTGGCGAAGTTCACCCCGTCCCCAATCACTGACAGCTTCCTCATTCCCTCCATACCAATCGTGCCCACTATCACTTTGTCGGAATGGATGCCAACTCTGAGCTTGAATTCTTTGTCCAGCAAAGACCTTACGTAGTCGTTCAGTCTCTCCATTTCCTTATTGATGGCTAAACCCGCTTTGACCGCATCCAAGGCGTGCCGTTCAGCCCGCTCCATCCCGAACACTGCCAGGAAGCCGTCACCAAAGTAGTCGACAATGAAACCGTTGTGCTCCTTAACCAGTTTACCGACGGAGTAGTAATAGCGGTTCAAAATGTGAACGACATCGTACGGTTGCGAGGATTCTGTGAACGACGTAAAGCCTTCCATGTCCGCAAACAAAAAACTCAAGAGTTTCTGCTCGCCAACACTGTCAATCGTGCCGCCTTTGGATCGACTCGAAACAATATGGATATCTATCTCATCCAGAACTGGTAACCTGAGGCTTACATCTCCCTGGCGAATAGTCGTCTGACAGCCCAAGCGAATGTCTTTGGTAAACCCGAGTTTGGTAGCAAGCCGTTGTTCTTTTTCATTTCTGGGATGGAGGTTTCCCAGACCTTCGTAAACGCACACCCGGCAGGAGGAACACACGCCATTGCCACCACAGGCATGGGCGTGGGCTATATCGTTCCGCAGAGATGTCTCGAGGATGCTCTCAGCCGGTTCCTGCGTGATGGTCTTTTTAAAATTCTTATAAAATATCTCGGACATTTTATCTCTTAATTCACGGGTATCATGAGTCGATCAGGCTAATCCAGCAGCAAAAAAACCTCGGCCGCGTGTATGCCTCAGAAGGATGGGGCAAAAAACACAGTCGCAACCACAAAGGCCAAAACCGCCACCACTATCCCATACATAAAGATGTCATACGATATCCGTAAAAACCGATACTTCTTCGCCAGTACCACGCCCAGGAAGTAGATATCGTCAATCAGGTTCGTATAGAGGAAAGTGGCGTTATCCATCAATTGATTCATTCCCCAGTGGTAATCATCCCGCTTCATCTTGTGAAAATTTCCGAAGAACAAGAGGTTGGTGCGGTGCTTTTCGATATCTTCGCGGGTGAACAACCCTTTGGTTACTGTTGGTCGGATCGAAAGTACTGAAAAGACAATCGATCCAAGGTTCACCAGTAAAAGGATCAGAGTCGGCGCGATCAGGTGTGGACTGTCGTCGAACCTTTGAAAAAGGGCGACGATCAGAATGGAAACAATAATTGAGTTGACCGAGATCATTATGTTGGCCTTGCTGTCGGCCATGCTGCTCAGCGTCAGATGGTTTTTGGACGTCAGGCGAAACATCGTTTCGATTCCCCGTTCAGGGCGACCCTCTACTTTTTTGAGCTTCTTCTTCATTGCCTTCAGTTCATCCGCCGTTACGCCAAGTTCGCGTTCCAAACCCGCGTCCATGGATGCTTGAAGTTTCTTCGCCTTTTTTCGAATCTTTCGAATCGCCTTTTCTTTTCCCTTCCTGAGGACTGTTTTTCCGTAGTCTGTATAGAATCGATGGACAGCGAGGAAATCCAGATTGAGGTTTAGCCACTGAAGATCCGTGTAAGTTTTGCCCTCCACCAGGGCCCACTCCTGCCTCAACCGATCAGCGTGAAGGTCGTAGTCTTTCCCCGCGATGTGGCACATATCGGCATCGCACATCACCTCCTCTAGCGGATTAGACGGTGCAGTCCCCATTTCGGTGACCATGATGGCCGCACCCACCCTGGCAACGACCTCTTCGGCTACGTTTTCCGCCCGCAGAAACTCTTCGGCCATTTGTCGGCTTCGCTCTTCGTGGCCCTGTTGAACCTTGCTGTGTCCGATGTCATGGAGCCACGCGGCAAGGACGACAACCTCAAGGTCTGCGTCGTTCAGTCCCTCGGCCTGCCCAATCGTGCGAGCCCCTTGGACTACAGTAAGCGTATGCTCATAGTTGTGATAAGTGAGATCATCCGACAGTTGGTTTTGCAGAATGTCTGTCGCAAAACGCTCAGTCCGAGCGATAATGTCCATTTTGGCGTCACCGAAAAAGTTCTGGAAAGGATAGAACCAACCGCTGCTTCGCGCTACGGCAGCCGGTCGATGGCACCTACAAAACTCATGGATGAACTCGATTTTTTCTGTCGGATCCCCTACAAGATTAGTTGGTTGAGCGCGGTCGCTCAGTCGTCATCGTCGTCATCCTCCGGACCGTGGGGCTCCACTGCAGCGCTGTCTCCCACGTAAGCGGCGGCCGCGCCGTGGACATACACCAACTCACCTCCGGTTTTGCCAACGTTAAGCGCCTGAACCACCATAACGACAGACACGACGACGGAAAGTGAACGAGCCACCAGCCCCGCCTTTCCGCCCAGGAGGCCGAGCGCGACCGCCAGAAATGCTATTGCGGCTGTGAGGGCAAGTGCCTCGGCGCTTTCCTCATGATCATGGATGAAATCATGGTCGACGACCTCCTCAACCACATCTTCCTGACTTTCCCCGGTGTTGACCGCTACCCGGGCGCTCACCAGCATCACGGCAGCGTATAGAAGGACGACGCGCCAGAGAGCCGTTTTGGCCCGATCTCTGAAGACCAGCCAGAAAATCGCCCCCGCAACTATGGGGAAAAAGGCTGCAAGAACGATTGGGAAATGCACTACTGCAGGATGTAACGGATCGGGAAGCATGGAACCTCTCGGTAGTAAGTTTGATGCTCAAATTCACGAACGCACTCCAGATGCGCAATCCGACAAATAGGCAATCGCTGCGTTTCGGGGTCGAATCAGACAAATGTCGTGGTAAGTTTGTAGAGATTATGGAAAACCGGAACGTTTCTCTATTAGCTGCGATCGCGTTCCTGATCGTAGTTGTCGGAACCGCTTTTGATTTGCACGCTGACAACCCCGATTCGTGGTTTTCAGTTCATGTGATCGCCGAGCTGGGGATAATGTTTTTGAGCCTGGGCCTGGCGGTGTACCTCTGGACGGCATGGAAAGAAACCAGCAATTGGCTCGAGATAACACGGAAACAGCTCGACGCCGAGAGCGAACAGTTAAAGTCGTGGCGGAGTCGGGCTGAGGACTCTATCCGGGCGTTCTCCGCGAGTATCGACGATCAATTCCTATCCTGGGAGCTGACTCCAACCGAGCGACAGGTTGCGCTGCACATCCTGAAGGGCCACTCACTGAAGGAAATAGCAGTACTCTTCGAACGCAGCGAACGTACCGTCAGGCAACACGCCAGCGCGGTGTACACCAAATCGGGGTTGTCAGGTCGAGCAGAATTGGCCGGGTTTTTTCTCGGCAACCTTTATATCACGCGGACGGGAAAAAGGGACAACTAAGGAGGTCACAGTAATTTGGACAAGGTAAACCTGCAGGAAAAATTTGGACTTTTCCATGAACAGTGGACTCCCAAAGTCGTTGGTGAACTCAACGGACAGCAAGTACGGCTGGCGAAAGTCCAGGGCGATTTTGTCTGGCACAAGCATGACGAGGAAGATGAGTTCTTTCTCGTTGTAAAAGGTCAACTCACCATTGATCTCAGAGACCAACGTGTGGTGATCAACGAAGGGGAGTTTTTCGTGGTGCCCCGGGGGGTCGAACACAAACCCTCGGCCGAAGATGAAACCCACCTTTTGCTCTTCGAACCAGCGGAAACCAGACACACGGGCGACGTTGAGTCCGCCAGAACCGTACACAACATGGAAAAGATTTAGCGATGCCGCGTTGGTTGGTAGACGCCGCGTTCGTTGGCGCCGGAGGATTCCTGGGGTCGACGTTTCGGTTTGGTGTGGGAGTGGTCGTCCGAAAAGTCATCCGCTTCAGCTCGATCCCCTGGGAAACGCTGACCGTCAATGTAGTCGGATGCCTGGCTATTGGAGCCCTCGCTGGAGCCACGGAATCAGGAGGTCTTCTGAGACCGGAGTTGCGTCTCTTTCTCTACCTGGGGCTGCTCGGTGGGTTCACCACGTTTTCGACCTTTGGATATGAGACGTTCGCTCTATTCCGGGATGCTCATCGGGTTGCTGCAGTTAGCAATGTGTTCTTGCATTTCACGTTGGGCCTGGGCGCAGTCTGGCTTGGCTACGCCCTTACCAAAACCGCCTGAACCGGCTATGCCTACTGATCCAGGTGGCGCCATAGATAGCACGCCGCAAGACTCCGAACCGGCCTGAACCGCTCGCCCAACCACTCTAGCTGATCTCGGCCATCCACCTCATAGAGATCGGCCGCCGCCCTTTGTACTCCTCCGTCTCCAACGGGCCAAACATCCTTCCGGCCCATGGCAAACATCATCACCATGTGAGCCGTCCACGGTCCGACTCCCTTGATGGCCGTGAGGATCTCAACAACTTCTTCATCTGATTTCGACTCAAGACCGTGAAACGAGCCATCCAACTTCGCTCGCGCCACCAATTTCACCGTGTTCGCCTTTGCCTCAGAGAGTCCAGCTTTTCGCAGGGTGGTGATACGACAGCGACGAATCTTCGTCGGGTCTGTGCCGATGGTGGTCTCCATTCGGCCCCAGATGCTCCGCGCCGAGGCACCCGACAGTTGCTGTCCGACCACAGACATTAGGGTCTCTACGTAGGGATCAACGCCACCAAGGACAGGGGCTTTGTGGAGCTTGACCAGTTTCTTCATTCTGGCATCGTGTTCGAGGACCTCACGTTCATTTTTTCTCATGACCAAAACTAAGTCCTCGGGCAACCATCCACACGGAATCGACGTGCCAGGCTCCGATTGTATATCTTCCTTTGTCACCGGAAACCAGGCAAAAGGAACATGAGAATACTCAGACCGCTACTCCCCGTCCTCGCAATCGTAATCGCAGGATGCGCATCGGCCTCCCGCGCACAGACCCCTTCGCCGGCAGCTGAACCCGAACGTCGCGGCGAGTCTGACTCTTCCTTTGAGCCGTACTCAGAGGTGATAACCTCCGAGGCAGTGACCGATAGCGGAGTGTTTCAAGTTCACCAAGTCGGTGACAAGCTCTTCTTTGAGATACCCAACGAACTGCTCGAGCGGGACATGCTTCTGGTCAGTCGCATAGCCCAGACTCCCACCAACTTTAGCGGTTTCACTGTATCCGGCAGCAAAGTGGCCGAACAGATGATGATCTGGGAGCGCCACGAAAACAAAATCTTGCTGAGGCGCACATCGTACCAATCTGTCGCTCCTGACTCGCTTCCAATTTCAGTGTCCGTGCAGAAGAACAACTTCGCTCCGATCATCATGTCCTTCGATATCGAAGCGATGAACGACGATTCGTCCGCAGTCGTGGTTCAGGTAAACGACCTGTATGAAACGGACGTGCGGGCTATTAGTGGCCTTTCGCAGAGACAGCGCACCAGTTTCAAAGTCAGGCGTTTCGACCCGGCCCGATCGTTCATCGAATATGCGCATTCTTATCCGCTCAATGTCGAAGTGCGTCAGACTATGACGTTCGAAGCAACGGAGCCACCGTCCGACCAGGGGGCGGGGACGATTTCGATCCAGATGCACCAAAGTATGGTGCTATTGCCTGAAGAACCTATGATGCCACGATACGCCGACCCCAGGGTCGGGTGGTTCACTGTGGACCAGATCGATTTTGGATCGGAGGAGCAGAAGGCCGCGGGCAGATCACTAATTCGCAGATGGCGTCTCGAACCCGTCGATTCTGAGGCCTACGTGAGGGGAGAGCTGGTCGATCCGGTACAACCCATCGTTTACTATCTCGACCCGGCCACCCCTGAAAAATGGCGTCCATTCTTCAAACAGGGGATTGAAGACTGGCAGGTAGCTTTCGAGGCTGCTGGTTTCAGCAATGCCATTATCGCCCGCGACCCACCAAACCCGGAGGAAGACCCCGAGTTCAACCCGGAAGACATCCGGTACTCTACGGTGCGTTACATCGCTAACCTCACCCGCAACGCGACCGGCCCCAGCGTCTCCGATCCGCGATCAGGCCAGATCATTGAAAGCGACATTATCTGGTATCACAACCACATCAGGTCTTACCGGAATCGCCTGATGCTTGAAACCGGGGCTGCCAATCCCGAAGCTCGGAGCCTCACACTCGGCGACGAGTTCATAGGCGAAGCCATGAGGGCTGTAATTGCCCACGAAGTCGGGCACGCCCTCGGGCTTCCGCACAACATGATCGCCAGTTCGGCTTACCCGGTAGACTCGCTGCGGTCTGCAACTTTCACGCAAGAAAACGGGATCGCCCCGACCATAATGGACTACGCCCGCCAGAACTATATCGCCCAACCGGGAGATCAGGGGATCCGATTCATTAGAAAAATTGGTCCGTACGACAAATATGCGATCAACTGGGGCTACCGATATCTCGACGCCAGTTCGCCGGAAGAGGAAACAGACTCGCTGAACGCCTGGATCCTGCAACGGGCCGACGACCCGGTCTACAGGTTCGGCTCTTCCCGGTTTGACCCCAACACACAGACAGAGGACCTGGGGGACAACCCGGTTCGGGCAAGCACCTACGGCATCAATAATTTGAAGACGGTGCTCCCCAACCTCGTCGGTTGGACATCCACGCCGGGACGTGACTACGGCGATTTACGGGAGCTCTACGGAGAACTTATTGGCCAGTGGAACAGGTATCTCGGACATGTGGTAACCGTGGTCGGCGGAGTCAACGAAGTGCGGCGCGCCAGCGACCAACCCGGGCCGGTTTTTCACATAGTACCTGCCGAACAACAACGGGAAGCACTGCAGTTTGTGGTCGACCAATTGTTCGTGACTCCCACGTGGATTCAGGACGAAGCGATCCTGAATAGGATCGAACACGCCGGCATCGTCGAACGCATCCGCGGTGTTCAAGTTCGGCGACTCAACGGGCTCCTTGATCCCTCCCGGCTGCAGCGATTGATCGAAGCGGAGGTGGCACTCGGCACGGAGGCGTTCACCCTGCTTGAATTCATGGAGCAGCTTAAAGACGGCGTGTGGACTGAGCTGGGGGGGCGCGGGGAGATCGACACATTCCGACGCAACCTCCAGCGAGGTTATCTGGATAGAATGGCTTTCCTGATTGACCCGGAGACAACAGCGAGTTCTTTCGCCTCCACGCCAGTCAACATCCGGCAGTCCGACATCGGACCTGCGGTACGCGGGACACTGGTGCAGTTAAAGAGAGATGTTGAGACGCGAATACGCAGAACCGGAGACAGGGCCACATTATTCCATTTGCGAGATGTCGTGGTCCGGATCGACGACATCCTGGATTCAGGAGACTAAATGGTGAAGGAAGTAATTTTTGTCACCGATCGTTTCTTCTAACCGCGAGCTTCACTCAGAACATGAACCCAACTCCGGACAAGCCGGTTATCGAATACCCGTGTATCTGGTCGTACAAAATCATATGCACCGCAGGAATATCGGTGAAAGAAATCATCACATCCGTGCTGGGAGATAGAGATTTTTCACTCGAGCCCTCGAGATCAAGTTCTTCGGGAAAGTATGAGTCTTTTGATGTTTCGGTTGTGATAATGAGCGACGAAGACAGAATTGGAGTGTTTGACGGTTTGAAAAAGCACCCCGCAACGAAATTCGTCCTGTGAAGTGGTTCGGTGGCCCCGTTTTCCAAACGACCCTCACAGGGCTTTCTGTGTTCGCCATTTCGATCGGTTCCGTAGATCTAGGCGCGCAGGACGGTATGGTTACGGCGGCAACCGAAATGTCCGTGGATTCAATTGAGAACCGCCTCGTCGCCCAAATTCGAGCGCGTGGATTGGTAGTTTTCAGCCAAATTGACCACGGAGCCAACGCCGCCACCATAGGTCAAACTCTGCAACCGATGAGATTGATTTTGTTCGGCAGCCCGGCCGTTGGTACCAGATTAATGAAATGCGGAGCATCGATAGGCATCGACCTGCCCCTGAAGCTCCTTGTTTGGAGAGATGGCGAGACCACCAAAGTCGGATACAACTCTCCAACGTATCTGAGCGAAAGGCATTCGCTTGAAGGATGCGAGGTACCACTGGCTGCAATAACGGAGGCAATGGACGAATTGGTGCAAGGCGCATTGAATAATTGATCCAGAGTGCCTCTCAACTATCTTTAAACCCGACTTCACTTAACCAGGAACACGCATGTCCTCAGTAGAAATAAAAACTTCGCTCGGGTCGATGACAGTTGAACTCTTTGATACCGAGTCCCCGATAACAGTCGAAAATTTCCTTCAATACATAAAGGATGAATTTTACGACGGAACCATCTTCCATCGCGTCATTCCGAGTTTCATGGCACAGTGTGGCGGGTTTGACCCCGGCATGAAAGAAAAATCCAACCGCGCACCAATCAAGAACGAAGCTGACAACGGTCAGAAAAACCTCAAAGGTACGCTGGCAATGGCTCGTACCTCCGACATAAACAGCGCTACGTCACAATTCTTTATCAATTTGAAGGACAACGATTTTCTCGACAACGGCAGCCGCGATTTCGGTTACGCTGTTTTTGGAAAGGTCACAGATGGACTGGACACACTGGAAGCCATCGGGAAGGTAAAAACGGGCAACCGCGGGGGCCACGGTGATGTGCCTGTAGACGATGTGACAATTGAGTCGATCCGGACGGTCTGACGAAAACATATGAATGAACCAAATTTCGTACCACTCACAACGTTCAAAGAGTACCCGGTTGAAGAAATGCGGGAGCGCGCCTTGTTTTTCCGTGAAGAACTTCAGCGGCGCCGAACTGTAAGGCAATTTTCTGACCGGCCGGTGCCGCGAGAAATAATCGAGGAGTGCATTCTGGCAGCCGGCACCGCTCCCAGCGGCGCCCATCTACAGCCCTGGTCTTTCGTGGTGGTATCGGATCCAGAAATCAAGAAGAAGATCAGAGTCGCTGCCGAACGGGAAGAGAAGGAGTTCTACGGCGGTAAAGCACCTCCGGAATGGTTGGAGGCGCTGAGCAAACTGGGTACCGACGAGAACAAACCCTACCTGGAAACGGCTCCATATTTGATCGCGGTTTTCGTACAGAGGTACGGAGGCACCGGAAAAGACAGGATCAAACATTATTATGCACAGGAATCAGTAGGAATAGCCACGGGAATGCTCATTGCCGCGGTACACAATGCGGGCCTCGTGTCTCTTACTCACACCCCATCTCCGATGGGTTTCCTCAACGAAGTTCTTGATCGCCCGCAGAACGAAAAGGCGTTTCTGCTTCTGGTTGTCGGCTATCCGACGGAAGAGGCCTCAGTCCCTGATATCTTACGGAAACCTTTAGAGGCTATTTCAACGTTTCTCTAGCCAACTGGCAAAGCGAGTATTGAGTGAAGGCTATTTGGAATAACACCGTAATCGCGGAAAGTTCGGACACAATTGTGGTGGAGAGCAACCACTATTTTCCGCGACCATCGGTCAAAGACGAACACATCCAGGAATGCGATAGGACCACGACTTGCCCATGGAAAGGCACCGCAAATTATTTCGACATCGTGGTCGGCAACGACACTAATCACGCCGCCGCCTGGTATTATTCTACTCCGCTAGACGCCGCAAAAAACATCAAGGACCATGTCGCATTTTGGCGCGGAGTTACGGTTGTTGAGTGAGGATTAAATGAACTTAGAAAAGATGGAAAAAAACTGGCAAACGACCACGGCCTCTGGAAATCTGGTCGACAGCCGTCTGCAATTGCACTGGGCGGCTCAAGTAATCGCATCGGTTGGTGGCGTTCACGTCGCCCCTGAGGCCGACGATTCCCATCGCAATATGGAGTGGATCGCGAAATCTTCGATGTTTGTTGGAAACCTGTCCGGCGGCGAGAAGCCGTTTAGAATCACCCTGCATCCGGAAAGCCTGGAGTTGCGGCTGTTGGATGGATCCGGCAACCCTCAATCATCTTTGCCCCTTTCGGATAACAGCCTCGACGCAGCATACCAATGGGCAGCCGAGGCGATCTGCACATATACCGGCGACGAAGCACAAAAACTGGTTCGACCCGAATATGAACTGCCCGACCATTCGGTGGCTAACGGGGGTGTTTTCAATGTACCAACCTCCGATCTCGCTTCATTGAGTCACTGGTTTGGCAACTCTGACATGGTTCTTAGAGCCATTTCGAGCGAGGACGGCAATTTCTCGCCTGTTCGCTGTTGGCCACATCATTTCGATATCGGGGGGCTTTTGACTCTTACCGCTGAGAGTGATCCCGAAGTTGCGAGGTCGGTTGGAATGGGGATGACACCTGGAGATGGGTCTTATCCCGAACCCTATTGGTACATAAGTCCCTGGCCGTACCCCAAGGACGGAGATCTGCCAGAATTGCCCGTAGGCAATTGGCATACCGAGGGGTGGACAGGCGCGGTACTCACTGCTTCGGAGATCGAATCGGAAACGAAAGCTGTCGAACAGGCTAAGATCGTCACCACTTTTTCCACTGCGGCGGTGGCTGCTGCCACGCAGGTCGCGCTTCGCAACGCCACCTAATACTACTTGCCCGGACCGTGTTGAACCCGTACAGTACATAACAGCGTCAACCACGCCCGCTCCAATTTTATGGTACAGCTAACCGACCAAAAGCCTGAAACAGAGTTGCTTATTGCAGATGTTCTCAAAAGCCTGCGTAAGTCACCTAAAGAGCTGCCCTGTAAACTCCTCTACGACGAACGTGGGAGCGAGTTGTACAACGATATCTGCGAGATGCCGGAATATTACCAGGCACGGACAGAGACTCGAATCATGCTGGACAACGCCGCCGAGATCGCGCGGTTAATTGGTACCAACTGTTTGCTGATCGAGTATGGAAGCGGAAGCAGCGACAAAACACGTGTGCTACTCGACACGCTGGAAGACACCGCAGCATACGTTCCGATCGATATTTCAAAGGAACACCTTCTTGCCGCGGCAAAAGACATCAATCGTGACTACCCGGGCCTTGAAGTTCTACCGGTTTGCGGAGACTACAACAACCACATTGACCTCCCAACGCCATCCAAAGAAGTAGCCCGCCGCGTGGTCTACTTTCCCGGTTCAACCATAGGGAACTTCGATCCCGGTCCAGCTGTGGAATTCTTGCAACGTGTTGCAGAGCTTTGCGGTCCCGGAGACGGTCTTCTTATTGGAGTAGATCTGAAAAAGGACGTCGAAGTATTGGAGTTGGCCTATGACGACCCGGCGGGTATAACCGCTGACTTCAATCTCAATATTCTTCGGCATCTTAATAACGATATTGGTTCAGACTTTGAACTCGATGCTTTTCGTCACCGTGCTGTCTACAATGAAGATGAGGGCAGAATCGAGATGCACCTGATCAGCGAGGTCGACCAGGAAGTCACCATCGACGGCGTGGTGATTTCGTTCGCGGAAGGCGAAAACATCTGGACAGAGTCGTCTTACAAATACTCACCGGAGGGATTCGCCCGACTCGCTTCGAAAGCAGGATTTACGGTGAAACACGTTTGGACTGACGAGAAAAACCTTTTCAGCGTCCAATATCTGACCAGGTAGATCAGTTTTCTAGAAAGGCGCCCACTCGGGCAAGAATTCCTGCAGGCTTACCACCTCCAGGGGACCCCCTCTCAGAGCTTCGATCCCGGCCACCGCCGCAGAAGCGGCTGACAGAGTGGTCACGTACGGCACGCCATATCTAAGTGCCGCCCGCAGGATCCGCACTTCGTCAACTTTTGACTTCAAACCCAGTGGCGTGTTGATGATCATGCCGACCGGATCTTCTTCCCTGGCGACAAGATCAAGAATGTTTGGGGTACCCTCGCCAACTTTCTTAACGGCTTCCACATCGACTCCCTGCGCTCGCATTGCAGCGGCAGTTCCAGCAGTAGCGCAAAGATCAAACCCGAGAGTACTCAGGCGCCTTGCAACCTGGCATGCAGCCGCCTTGTCTCGATCATGTACGGACACAAACACCTTGCATGGTTCAACAGGCAAAGCCATACCGCAACCCAATTGAGACTTCGCAAACGCGCTGGCAAAATCCCAACCCACTCCCATGACTTCACCGGTTGATCTCATCTCAGGTCCCAGCACCGGGTCAGCTTCGGGGAACCGGTCAAACGGAAACACAGCTTCTTTCACCGACACCCTTCTTACAGGCGGTGCTGACGTAACTCCCATGTCTTTGAGGGATCTGCCCATCATTGCGAGCACAGCTAACCGAATCCATTGGACACCGGTGGCCTTCGATACAAAGGGCATCGTGCGCGAAGCTCTCGGGTTCACCTCAAGAACAAATATTTCATCGTTTTTCACTGCAAATTGAACGTTCATCAGTCCGCGCACTTTGAACTTGGCAGCCAGACGTTCAGTGGTGTCTCTCACATGGTGCATCAGCCCCGGGGGGGCATGGAACGGCGGGATGGTACAGGCTGAGTCACCGGAATGTACGCCAGCTTCCTCGATGTGCTGCATAACCCCGGCGATCACGGTCGTCGTCCCGTCACTCACCGCATCGACGTCGTATTCGAAGGCATCTTCAAGAAACGAAATCACTTCCAACGGGTTGTCCCGCCCGAACGGAACATCCTGTGCAAGTACGTCACGGAGAGAAGGCTCGTCATAAGCGACCGCCATTCCCCTCCCACCCAACACGAAAGACGGGCGTACCAGAACGGGGTAACCAATTTCGGCGGCACGAGAGCAGGCCTCGTCAACCGTCTCGGCTGTGGTGGCCGGAGGCATGGAGACATGCAACTCCGCCAGAGTATCCTGAAACGCCTTGCGATTTTCGGCAAGAAAAATGTCTTGAACTGAGGTACCCAGGATGTTGAATCCGAGTTCATTGAGGGGTTCGGCCAACTTCAAGGGAGTTTGTCCTCCCAACTGAACCATGATTCCGAGCGGCCGTTCGCGCTCACAGATAGCCAGGACGTCTTCTAGCGTGAGCGGTTCAAAGAATAAAACATCTGCAGTGTCATAATCGGTGGAGACCGTCTCCGGATTGCAGTTAACCATAACGACTTCGTAGCCGGCTTCCTGCAACGCTAAACTGGCACGAACGCATCCGTAGTCGAACTCAAGCCCCTGTCCGATGCGGTTGGGTCCAGCGCCCAGAATCACCACACGCGGCTTCCGACCGGGCGTGGACTCATCTTCATCACCGTCATAGGTGGAATACAAATACGGAGTGAAGGCTTCAAATTCCGCAGCACAGGTATCAACCGTTTTGAACACCGGAGCCACATCCAGCTCCGCTCGCCGCTGCCGAACATCAGCCTCGTCTGTTCCCGTCAGGTGACCAATCTGGACGTCCGAATAACCGATACGCTTCAACGCTTTGAGTTCGTCGGCCGGAATCTCGTGCAAGACTTTGCCGCGAGTTGCCTCCCCCGCCACCACTATCCCTTCCATTTCCCAAAGGAACCACGGGTCAATCCCGGTAGCGGCTTGAAGAGATTCAACCGAAGCTCCGCTATGGAGAGCGCCGGCCAGGTCTCTGTATCTCGTGGGACGAGGCCTGGAAAGCCTTTCCATCCAGTCGACCGATTCCGGATCTGGATCAGAGCCGTCAAACGTAAAGCCAGACCTTCCGTCCTCGAGACTTCGTAGCGCCTTTTGGAAAGCTTCCTTGAACGACCCACCGATAGCCATGGCCTCGCCAATCGATTTCATTCGAGTCGTCAGCGTGTCATCGGACTCGGGAAATTTGTCAAAATTAAACCGGGGTACTTTGACAACCACGTAATCAAGCGAAGGTTCAAAAGCGGCCAGAGTGCGTCGTGTGATCGCGTTTTCGATTTCATCTAACGTGTATCCGACGGCGAGCTTCGTTGCTACCCGAGCTATTGGAAAGCCGGTTGCCTTCGACGCCAGTGCCGATGACCGCGACACTCTCGGGTTCATCTCGATCACGATCATTCGCCCTGTGACCGGGTCCATCGCAAACTGAACGTTGCTCCCACCTGTCTCAACGCCGATAACGCTCAAACATTTGAGAGCGGCATCCCTCATCCGCTGGTACTCTTTATCCGTGAGCGTCAGGGCCGGCGCCACCGTGAGAGAGTCTCCTGTGTGAATGCCCATGGGGTCCACGTTTTCAATACTGCAGACAACTACGGCGTTGTCAGCGCTATCCCGCATCACCTCAAGCTCGTACTCCTTCCAGCCAACCAGAGACTCTTCGACCAGTACCGTGTCCACAGGGGAAAGGTCGAGGCCCTCCTGTACGAGCCGTTCAAACTCCTGTCGGTTATTCGCGATTCCCCCGCCGGCACCACCCAGCGTGAAACTGGGGCGCACGACTGACGGAAGCCCGAATTCCTCCAGCTTCACCAAAGCATCTTCAACGGTGCCAACTTCTGCCCCGCGAGCGACTTCCAAACCGGCCTCTTGCATCGCGACCTGGAATTCGCTGCGAGACTCTGCCTTCCGGATCGCCGCGGCCGAAGCCCCGAGGCATTTCACCCCAAACCGATCCAACACCCCATTTTCTTCCAGTTCCACGGCGAGGTTTAGTGCTGTTTGGCCACCGAGGGTCGGTAACAACGCGTCGGGTCTTTCTTTGTCTATGATCCGGGTTATCGTGGCGAGTTCGAGCGGCTCGATATAAGTGGCATCTGCGAATTCGGGGTCGGTCATGATGGTCGCGGGATTCGAATTGACCAGGATTACCCGATAACCATCCTCTTTGAGGGCGCGTAACCCCTGATTTCCTGAATAGTCAAACTCACAACCCTGTCCGATGACAATCGGCCCCGCGCCCAGGATCAGGACGCTTTTGATGTCAGTTCTTTTTGGCACCAGATATCATTTCAGCGGACTCGGGGTCCACCAACTCCAGGAACGAATTAAAGAAGTCAAAGTGCGCATCGTGAGGCCCGGGCGACGACTCGGGGTGGAATTGAACCGACATCACCCGTTTCGAGGGGTGCCGGAAACCTTCGACACTCCCGTCGTTTAAACTCACATGGGTAAGCTCAAGACCGGCCCTCTCCACACTATCTCGCCGTACTGTGAACCCGTGGTTCTGGCTGGTGATCAATACCTTCCCGGATTCGAGTATCCGAACCGGGTGGTTGGACCCCCGATGACCGAAGGGGAGTTTCGAGGTGCGGGCTCCACAGGCAAGCGCCAGTAGTTGGTGGCCCAGACAAATCCCACCCAACGGGACATTTCCGATGAGTTTCCTGATCTCATCGACAATCGCGCCACACGCTGACGGATCACCGGGACCGTTGCTTAGAAGAACACCGTGGGGGTTCATCTCAAGGACCGTGTCAGCAGTCGTCGAAGCCGGTACGAGGGTAACGTCACAACCTCTCGCGGTAAGTTGTCTCGCGATGTTTGATTTCGTCCCGAAATCGTAGAGGACGATGTTCAATTTGCTTGGCCACGCTGAAAGATGATTCCGGGCCAAGTCGTACCAGGGGTCGGGCTCATCCAGCGCATACCATGTTTCCGGACTCGGTCTCGTTACGGCAGCGGTAAAGTCCTGATCATCCACGCCGTGGGAAGACCGTGCCAGGGTTAGTAATTCTGCCTGAGATAGATCGATGTTGGTAGTTAAGACACCTTTCATTGCCCCGCGGCCCCGCAGGTGACGAGTCAGAGCCCGAGTGTCCAGGCCCTCGACAGCGACTACTCCGTTTTCGATTAACCACGAACGAAGTTCTTTTTTGGCGCGCCAACTTGATCCCCGAGGCGACATCCTTTTGACAATGAAACCGGACACCTGGATGCGATCAGATTCAAAATCCTCAGGGGACACCCCGTAGACACCGACCTCAGCAGTGGTGAGCGTCAGAATTTGACCGTGATAGGATGGGTCGGTGAGAACCTCAGAATAGCCTGTCATCGCAGTGTTAAAACAGACTTCTCCGGTAGTCGTACCCGGGGCGCCACATGACCTTCCCTCGAACAGGCGCCCATCTTCGAGCATCAGCAATGCCTTGGAGATCTTCCCTCCGAAGTGGTTCTTGTTATCGGTGGACTGCAATATAAACCGTGCACCCCGATGGTGGAGCACTTTGGTTGCGAAGGTTGGAAATGTGTCGTCCAGAGGGTAATAATCGTTATGAGACTTCGCCAAAACAAACATGCCTAAGGCGCCACCCGGACAGACCCTCATCAAACTCTGGGCTCGCCTGCAGAGTTGGCCGGGCGGATCCTGGGTCTTTTCCAGGCTGTTGTGGTTCGCAGTACCCTATTCGTCTTCAATCGTACCACACATTCGCCACATTGAACCCGGATACGCCCGGGTAACGATCAAAGACCGCCGTCGGCTGAGAAATCACCTGCGTTCAATCCACGCCCTGGCCCTGAGCAATTTGGGAGAACTGACAAGCGGGCTCGCTATGGTAGCCTTGCTGCCACCAACAATTCGCGGGATTCCAACCCGGATTACCACCGATTTCTCGAAAAAAGCACGAGGACCTTTGACGGCTGAATGTCGATGCTTAGTACCTGAGATAACCGAGGCAACTACGGTTTACGTCGAGGCCCACATTCGCGACAGTAGCGGGGATGTTGTGGCCACAGTTCGAGTCGACTGGCTACTCGATTTAATCGCCCCATGAAAACCCGTTTAACCGAACACGCCGGCATCGAAGTTCCGCTTATTTGCGGGGCAATGTACCCGTGTTCCAACCCCGAACTGGTCGCCGCGGCTTCCGAAGCCGGAGGAATCGGTATCGTCCAACCGCTGGCACTCACCTATGTGCACGGTTACGACTTCCGGCAGGGAATTCGGGCTATTAAGAGCCTCACCGATAAGCCCATTGGCCTGAACGCTTTGATCGAGAAATCCTCCAAAAAATACCACGAACTAATGGTAGAATGGGTGGACATCGCTATCGAAGAAGGAGTCAGGTTTTTTGTGACCTCCCTCGGCAAGCCGGACTGGGTCGTGGAGAAGGCGCATTCGGTTGGTGGTTTTGTATACCACGACGTGACCGAAAGAAAGTGGGCTCGCAAGGGCATAGACAGCGGAGTCGACGGGCTAATAGCCGTGAACAACCGGGCCGGCGGGCACGCGGGCGAACTTAGTGCGGCGCATTTGCTTGAAGAAACACTAGACCTGGGCTTGCCGGTGGTATGTGCCGGGGGGGTCGGTGCAAGCGAAGATTTCATTCGAGCGATGGGAATGGGATACGAAGGAGTTCAAATGGGCACAGCATTCATCGCTACCCTGGAGTGCACTGCCACGGCCCACTACAAGAACGCGATCGTGCGGGCAACGGAGGACGACATCGTTATGACCGAACGCATGTCGGGCGTTCCGGTATCTGTCATTAACACACCGTTCATCCAAAAGCTTGGGTTAAAAGCCGGACCGATAGAACGAAGAATGTTGCGCGGAGGAAGATCGAAGCATTTGATGCGAACGATTTACGCGCTCAAATCCTTCTGGCAGTTGCGCAGGGCATTCCACGATAAAACGGGGAAACAAGACTACTGGCAGGCTGGCAAAAGTGTATCGGGAATAGGCGCCATCGAGTCTGTCTCCAGCCTGGTTGGGAGATACTCGGCTGCCCTGGAGGAAGAAAACGCGGCAGAAAGAGGGTAACTTTAGATTGAGTCATCCAAATTATTTAGCGAGACTATTGTGAATATGAACGACGACGGCGAAATCGTAGGCAGAATCACTGCGAAGCAGGTACAAATCTCGAAGCGCTCCCTCATAGTTTTTTTTGTATCTCTGGGGCTTCTGGTTGTAGCTACCGCAATACCCTCACTGATTTCGATGCTGGCAGACTGGTACTGGTTTCAGGCTATCGATTTCGAATCGGTATTCCTTTCACGCCTCGGAACGAAACTGGTGGTTGGCCTCGTTGTCGGAGTCTTTGCCGGGGTGTTTTTCTACTCAAACCTTCGGTACGCCCAGCGCGGGATAGTACCCGAGCCCGTCGTTGTGGGTATCAATCCACAGGCCCCTAAAGTGGATGTTTCTGGTGCCTTGAAACGGATGACCCTGCCAATCGCCCTCACCATGGCGTTCCTCGTCGGTATTTCTGCCTCCAACGCATGGCTTACCGTACTGCACTTCCTAAACCGTTCTGATTTCGGAGTCACTGACCCGGTCTACGCCAGGGACGTTGGATACTATGTCTTCACCCTGCCTGCTGTTTCTGGCCTCGTGGGAGTCGTTATTGCACTGGCGCTGATGAGCCTTTTCATGGTCATGCCGATTTATTCGATGCGCCGCGATCTGGTAATCATCAAAAGCGGAATCAGGGTTGAGCACTCAGCGGGTATGCATCTGGCCCTCCTGATTGCGACGATGTTTGTAGCGACCGCGATCAACATCTGGTTCGTACGGCTCCCCGCGCTCCTTTACTCAGATACCGGACCGCTGTTCGGAGCCAGTTTCACGGATCTCAGCGTTCGCATTCCAGCCCTCAAATTTGCGGCCGGGATCGCGATTGCCGGCGCCGCGCTTGTTTTGATCGGTGCCCAAAAGGGCAAGTTGGCCAGATTCACTTTCATCGCCCTCGCTCTTTACGTTGTGGGCTCTGGCGCTGGCATCACCCTCATCCCGGGCGCAATCCAGAAACTAGTCGTTATCCCGAACGAATTGACCAGGGAAACCGAACAAATCCGGCACCACATAGCCGCAACCCAGAACGCCTGGGGGCTCGACGAGGTCATCACACGTGAAATTAGCGGTGAAGCTTCTCTCAGCCTCGCCGACGTCCAGGCTAATAGTGGCACTATAGACAACGTGAGACTATGGGACCGAGCCCCGCTACTTCAAACCTTTGGTCAGCTCCAGGAAATCCGCACCTACTACGACTTTGTATCGGTCGATGATGACCGATATTGGATTGACGGTCAGTATCGCCAGGTGCTCCTGTCTCCGCGCGAACTCAACACCGCCTCGCTCCCGACGCGCACATTCGTCAATGAACGGCTCACCTTTACTCACGGAATGGGACTGACTCTCAGCCCGGTGAATCAAGTTACGGAAGAGGGATTGCCGGTTCTGTTTATCAAAGATCTGCCACCGTCATCTGACGTTTCACTCGATGTGACACGGCCGGGGATCTACTACGGCGAACTCTCGAGCGACTACGTATTTGTGAACACACAGCAAGAAGAATTCGACTTCCCTGCTGACAGTGGCAACACGGTTACATCTTATAACGGTACGGGTGGAGTCCTGATCAATTCGTTCTTCCGCCGACTTGTCTTAGCAATCGAAATGCGATCCAAGGACCTCTTGTTTTCGAGTTTGATCGACTCGGATAGCAAGATTATGTTCCACCGCAGGGTCGCTGAACGGGCGGCGCGAGCGCTACCGTTTTTGAGCTGGGATAGTGACCCCTACATGGTCATTACAGACTCCGGCGAACTGAAGTGGATTCTCGACGCATATACATCCACCAGTCGCTACCCGTACTCGCAACCCTTCGGCGACGGCACCAACTATATGAGGAACAGCGTCAAGGTCGTTATCGATGCCTACAACGGAAGTGTCGACGCTTATGTTGTGGATCCAGAGCCGATCATAGAGACGTACGCCAAGATTTTTTCTGACATCTTCAAACCGTTGGATGAAATGCCCGATGATATCAGGGCTCATATCCGATACCCCGAGGACCTGTTCAGGGCTCAAACCGAGCTTTACACCACCTTTCATATGGAAGAACCGGAGATTTTCTACCACCGCGAAGATCAATGGCAGATCCCCGTGCTGGCGCGAGGGGAAGGGCAGCGCGAACGCTTCCTGCGCCACATAATCATGAAATTACCTGGCGAAACAACGGAAGAATTCATCGCCATGACCCCGTTTAGTCCCCGCCAGAAAGACAATCTGGCGGCCTGGATGGTGGCACGGAGTGACGGAGACAAATACGGCCAACTCGTGGTATACCAATTCCCGCGCCAGAGTCTGGTCTTTGGCCCCTCTCAAATCGTCAATCGAATCAACCAGAACACCGAGATATCCCGGCAGGTTTCTCTTTGGGACCAACGCGGATCTGAAGTAATCAGAGGAAATCTTCTGGTGATCCCAATTGAAGAATCGCTAATTTTTGTTCAAGCCCTTTACCTCAGAGCCGAAGGGGGCAGGATTCCAGAATTGAAGCGGGTGGTAGTGGCGTATCAAAACCAGGTCGTGATGGAAGAGACGCTCGGCCAGGCTCTCGCGGTCCTGTTCGGTGGCACCGTGAGGACCGGCTCCGACGAGGTCCAGGAGCCCGGTGAAGACAATACGGCACCCATTTTTGCCGCCGGTACGAGCCAATTTGCGGAACAACTTCAGGCGCATTATGATGCCGCAGTTGCAGCCCAGCGTTCCGGTGACTGGGCGACCTACGGGCAGGAAATTCAGGAGGTCGGCAGACTGATTCGAGAACTCAGAGAACAGAATTAGGCGAAGGGCCCTGACAGTTTCCTGACGTTTTCCGCATACAAAGGAGACCAGCGGTCGGGCACCCCGGGGTAACCTATGTATCTGATAATTAACGGAGCAACGAATTGAAAATCGAAATCGTTTTACATCTGTCTTCACGCGTCGGGCGAGCCTGCCTCATAACGACAGCATTGTTGGTGGCTGGCAACCAGGCGTCCACGGCTCAGTTGCCCGACGAATTCACCAACCTAAAGGTATTACCTGAAGACATCGACCAGCGCACGCTAATCAACTACATGCGGACTTTTTCAATAGGACTCGGAGTCCGATGCTCTACGTGTCACGTTGGCGAAGAGGGTCAGGATCTGTCGGAATATGATTTTGCTTCCGACGACAAGGAGATGAAAGAAACCACGCGGGTAATGATGAGAATGGTCCAGGCCATTAACGGCGACCACCTTACAGAAGTCGAGAATCGTGACGAGTCCAATGAAGTGACGTGTGCGACGTGCCACCGTGGGGTTTCGACCCCGAGGATGCTCCCCGACGTTCTAGCGCAGGTGTACACTGAAGAAGGAATCGACGCCACGGTCTCCCAATATCGCGAGATGCGCGACAGGTATTACGGCAGCTACTCGTATGATTTTGGTGAGGGCAATCTCAACGAATTGGCGAACACCGTTAGCAACTCGTCTCTCGACGATGCGATGGCAATTCTCCAGTTGAATGATGAGTTCTTTCCGAACTCCGCGGGCATCCACTACCTGATGGGAGAAGTGCTACTGGCCAAGGATGACCGGGACGGCGCTCTCGCGAAGTTCCGCAGGGCCGTTGAGATATGGCCTCAGCACAGGAACGCTCAGAGGCGAATTCAGGAGCTTGAGGGATAAAAGACTAGAACGGCGATAGGAGCAAAAAGAAAGAGGGCATGCCGCAGAACCGGGCGCGCCCTCTTTTTTTTCTACCACGAAGGTCTAAAACCGTCGGCGGAACCCTTGCGAACCCCTGGCTCCTCTCATTCCGGCACCCCCGCGTCGACCATTAGCGCGGTTGCCACCCCTCATCTGTCCGCTCCCACCTCGCCCTTGCCCCCAACCCTGGACGATACCTCTCTGTTCATCGGTCAGCAGATTCTTGGCGTTAACTCCGGCCTCAATTTGCGCCCATTGGAATTGACTCATGGTCGCGTGGGTCCTTGCGAATTCTTCTCGGATCTCATTCAGGTTTGGAGTATCAGCGCTCAGCAACTCGTACATCCTGTCCCGATGGTCTGCCCGCCCGGTATTCGCTTCACGTCCTGCAGCCTCCAGACCGTCGCGTAACCCCGTCAACTCTGCGATTTGAGACTCATTCAACTCCAGAGCCTCGCTGCGACGAAGTAGTAGACCCGGCCCAAACGCCATCCTCCCACCACGATTATGGTGTGTCATTTGCCCCCGACGACCCTGCCCATCTGCCCGGCGGGCACCTTGTGATTGGGCTTCCACTACTATCGGGCCCAGAACAACCACAACCATCGTAGCCATTGCGGCAATTGTTAATTTTTTCATAATTCAACCTCTCAGACCAATCCTGATTTGTGTTCACTCGCTTACACCACATGAGACGAACAGATTAGGAATTGTTAAACAGAGGACCCAATAAGGAGACCATGTTTGTACGGCCCATTTGAACTCATTGAAATATTGCGAGACCTCAGACCAACGTTCCGGATGCGGAACATGGGTTCAGTGACGGTCGAATTTCTCCGCTCCAATGATATCGAAGGAGTCATCTGGGATATTGACGGGACCTTGATGAACTATCATGACACCGATATCGCCGCTGAATTCAGAGATCATATCAGGGAACTCTTCAAAAACGGCCCGTCACAGCACTCGATCCTTTCTAATTGCGACGAAGTCAGATATCCCGAGCTGGGGAAGATGTTTCCAGAGATACCGGTGCTGCGCGGATACACAACGCCGAGTGGACCAGTGTTACGGGTTCTTCATTCTGGAGGTGATTCGCACACCGCGGATCAGGTCGCCGGCATCCTGCGCAGCGGGGAAGTGCTCCGAAAGCCATCTGGCAAACTGGTGGAAATGGCTATGCAACACCTGGGGATTGTAGACAAGAAAAAAATGATGATCGTCGGGGATCAATACCTTACCGACATTGCTTCGGGAAACATGGCAGGCATTCTCACAACCAAAGTGCCCGCCTGGGGAAAAAAATCTTTTCCCTTAAAACTCCGATTCTCGCAGCGACTGGAGCAAGGGCTTTTTCACCTGAGGCACCTTTTCTCTACCAACGCCACCAGAAAAGTGTAGGCACCCACGAGGCAAGCCAACGTTCGTCGACCTGCCTCGATATTCCAGCTACCCAATATTAGTGGCGCATTCCACCCATTTCGCCATCACCATCCTCGTCGTGGCCTTCATCCGAATCCCCCATCCCGCCTGCTCCCATCTTGCCCATCATCTCCATCATATCCGCCCAACCGTTGGCTCTGGCAAGTTGCACTTCATCGAGTAGAGCCATCGCCTGGATGGCAGCGTTGATTCCTGCCCAGTGGGCTTCGCCCCCCGCGGCATGCGCAAGAGCAAAAGTCTCTTCCGCTGCTGACAGGTCTCCTCCATCGGAAAAAAGCGCCATCATTTCCGCACGTTTCTGATCGTGCCGCGCTTTGGCAATTTCGTGGGTCTGGGCGGCCTCATGTTGAATCCGCATGAGGGCTTCTCTCTGCCCTGAGGTCAGGCCGATGGCATCGCCGTGCATCAACAGGTGGTGAGGCGAAAAGGCGTGCATCCTCGTCATCCCCTCGCCTCCGTGTTCACCTCCAGCCATCATCTCCTGAGCCTGCAGATTCTCGCCCCAAAACAGAGGAGTTCCCAGGGTTGCGCCCAAGATCATTAGATGTCGTATCCGAATCTTCATTTTTCCAACTCTCCGATATCCGCATTTTGATTTCCGATCCCATCGGGACCGTGCATTACCTCAGAGAAATATCGCGGACCATGTATTGCAACCCAAATGAAGATTTCAACATGCTCGCTCATAGATGCGGTAGGTTTTGTAAACCTTTACTCCCAGAGTGGCGGCGGTGCGATGTATTTCTTCGTTGATATCCTGAACGTAGGATATTTCGCCCCCTTCATATTTGCGCACACCTCTGGCAAGTGATTCGAAGAAAAACACGGGCCCTACCCCTTTGGCTCGAAATTCAGGCAACACGCCCAGAAGTGCGAGTCTGGCCTCTTTCGGCTTCCGGGTTAGAACGTAGAAGGCCAATCGCGCTAGACGAAAAAGCCCCCGGGATTTTTTCGCCTTTAACATGAACTCATTGACGTTGGGTAGGGTCAACGAGAGCCCGACCGGCGTGCCTTCGTGCTCAGCAATTATTACCATTTCTTCATCAAGAACAGCTTTGAGGTCTTTGAAGGTGTACCTCAAATCATCCTCTGTGATCGGCATCAGCCCCCACTCTTCGGTCAGAGTCTTGTTGAAGAGATCGGTCACTACCGAAATTTCCCGGGGAAGTTGTTTCAGATCCACGCTACGAAAGGTGATTTTCGTTCTTTTCTTGACCCGTTCCACAATCTTTTCCGTTCGGGCCATCACTTCGGTTTCGTCTTTAATGAAATACGCGTACAAATCTCGCGCCTTGCGCAGTCCCAATTTCTCGTAAACCTGCAGGTAGTACTCGGGATTGTAGGCCATCAACACAAATGGCGGACTGTCAAAGCCGTCTACCAGGAGCCCGCACTCATCGTTCTGCGTGGGATTATGTGGCCCGCGAAGAGTTTTTTTTCCGCTTTTCTGGACATAATCTTGAGCTTGCCCGAACAATTCTTCGGCAACCACCAGATCATTGATGAAGTCGAAAAACCCGAAAAAGCCTACTTCATCATGATGGTAATCGTTGTGTGTTTGGTTGATTATTCCAGCAATGCGCCCGACCGGCTTGTTGTTACGAAACGCAACAAAGGCCTTGATCGACCCGTGTCGATGAATCGGGTGGTCCGCCTTTCTTATTCTGGAGACACTCCCGGGAAAGGGCGGAACGAAGTTGGGGAGCTCACCGTGTAAAATCTCTGGAATTTGTTCAAAGAGATTCCAATCGCGGCGGGTTACGCAGGGGACAACCGAAATGTCACTCACTGGGAAATCCTCTGGAGGTAATTGCGGGCCTCATCATGAAAGGCAACATCAGTCGGATCAAAGAGCGGTTGTTGCAGCAAATTTTCAAACTCAGCACGCGCAGCTTCCAATTCGCCCTGATAGAAAAATGCCCGCCCCAGGTCCAACCGCGCAATCGCAAAAGTAGAATCAATTTGTACCGACCGAACCAGATGGGTTTCGGCGTTCTCCCAACTTGTATCACGGAAGGCACGATTTCCCAGGATGGTAACTGCGATAAACCTTTTGATTCTCGAAAGTCTCATAACTTCGAGGTTGAGAGCGCCGAGGGCGTGGTTGGCACCAGCATGGAGTGAATCTCTCTCAAGTAAAGAACGGGAGCGTTCATAGACCGCCGTCCCAAGCCGGGCGGCAATCAGTGCTTCAGCATGCCTGGCTCGAAGACCCTGCGCAGCCACGAGCCAGTATTCTGCCACAAAACTTGACGCATCTAACTCAAGGGCGGTCTCCGCGTATTCGATCGCCAGGTCGAAGTAGATTTTCCCTTCGTCAATAGTCTCAGCCATTACCCCGACAGCAACAGCCTCGCGAGCGGTTCTCCACAGCAACTCAACGTCGTCTGCGTGTGTCGCAAGCGCGTCCTGAAAGAACTCTAGTGCAGAGATCAATTCCCCTGCCTGATGAAGGGAATCTGCCTTTAGAATATCGTCGGCGTGAACGGTCTGGGCTGAATTTCCAACCGGAAATGCCAACAACAGCGCGAAAACGCCACCCAACACATGTCGGCTTATTCTACTCACTCCACTTTTTCACAACAAGGCAACTGTTGTGGCCGCCGAAACCGTAGCAGGGGACGATTCCAACGTCCACCGATGTCGTCGTCCCGCAGCCAAGCACATGATTCAACGTACAATCTTCTGCAGGATCTTTGAGATTGATCGTGGGCGGAAGGAACCCATCTCGTAGCGAATACACAGTTAGTGCCGTGGCGAGAGCGCCCGCACCCCCGAGGAGGTGACCCGTTACGCTCTTGGTGCTGCTCACCAAAACATCTTTCAAACGGTTGCCCAGAAAACGACCGAGCGCCCTTACTTCAATGGGGTCTCCGATTGGTGTGCTAGTTGCGTGAGCATTTACGTAACCGACATCGCCCGGACCCAGACCCGCCTTGGTTACCGCTCGAGCCATACACCGCGCTGCGCCAGTCCCCTCTTCATCAGGAGCTGTAAGGTGTCTCGCATCAGCAGTTGACGCGTAAGACATCAACTCAGCCAAAGGCTCGGCGTCTCGCGCCAGCGCGTGTTCAAGGCTCTCCAGGACCATTACCACCGCCCCTTCCGAGAGCACAAAGCCGTCTCGATCGCGAGCAAAGGGACGCGATGCCCCAGCTGGATCATCATTTCGGCGCGAAAGGGCGCCGAGCCGATCGAAGCCACCAATTCCAAGCGTGTTCACGGCCGCTTCCGCTCCTCCCGCAATCATGATGCTCGCGTCGCCACGACGAATAGTTTCGAGGGCCAGCCCCACGCTGTCGATTGACGTGGAACACGCAGACGACATGCCCAGCGTTGGACCTTGTGCACCGAAATGGATTCCAACCTGCACTGCGGCCGAATCCGAGACAATCATCGGAATCAACAACGGACTTATGTGCTGAGGACCATGTTTATCCATGATGGCCTGCTGTTTCTGGTAGGTCGCAATGCCTCCTGCTCCGGCACCGATGTAGACACCGGTTTCATACCTGTCCTCATCGGAAATTTCGAGAGCTGCCCGAGACATGGCCTCCGCGGCCGCGGTGATCGAAAATTGCGAGAACCTATCTCGCCTCCGAGCTTCCTTCCGAGTCATATGGTCAAGAGGGTCGTAACCGTGCGCCTCACCGGCAATTTTTACTTTGAAATCCGTCGTGTCGAACAACGTGATCGGGCCGACCCCAGAACGACCGTGTCGCACGTTATCCCAGGTGGTGGGCATATCCAGACCGCTTGGCGTTACGGCGCCAATACCGGTGATGACAACACGCTGATGTGCTGGTAGCCAGTCGGTCAAATCAGAGTTCCTTTTGGGGTTTTCCTCACGAGCCCGTCCGAGGGTCTCTGAAGATCAATACTACGCCCGCCCGCTTGGTTACCTTCGCAGGCCGGATTGCAACTTATTAACATAGCCCAAACGTCCGCGTCTAACGATAGTTAAACTACGGTTAGTACCGGTGACTCAGAGGTCGAATTGTTCGGAATTTCCACAAAATCAATCCGTATATCAGTAGCTCTGGCCTTATTCGCAATCCCCGGGACCACGCCCGCCATCGCCCAAGTGGGCCTGACAACCGACATAATCACCGGAGAGATCGTCGACGGTGCAGGTAACCCGGTCGCAAACGTCAACGTAACCGCCCTCTCCCTTGAAACCCAGATAAGTCGATCAACCCACACCGATGGCGACGGCAGATACACGATTCTGTTCCCTGATGGAGGTGGTCAGTACCGCATAACCGCCCGCATGATCGGCATGCTACCCAAAGAAGAAACTTTGGTCCGTTACGCCGACGAAGATCGTCTCGTATGGAACGTCACGATGAGTGACCAGGCTGTTCTGCTAAACGCGATTGAGGTCGAAGGCCGGATGTCTCCGGTGGTGGTTCCGAATTCACCTAACCCCGGCGGAGTCGACCGCAACTTCAACGGCAACGCCGTGGCCAACCTCCCGATCGAACCCGACGATCTGAACCTGTTGGCCACTCTGGTACCGGGGGTGGTCGGAATCGGCGCGACCGACAGTACAGGCTCGGAATTTTCCGTTGCAGGACTGCGGCCCGAAGCCAACCAGATCACGCTCGACGGCCTGAGCTTTGGGGCAACTGAAGTCCCGCAAGAGGGCCTTCGCAACACGCGTGTTATCACCAGTACCTACGACATTTCACGCGGCCGGTTCAGCGGAGGACTCGTTTCGTCGACCTCTCGCAGTGGTTCCAATCGTGTCCAGGGATCCCTGAGCTACTCACTTCGCGACGACCACCTGGCCATCGGTGGCGATTCGGATTCTCCGTTCGCCTCTGCTTTTACCCAGAACCAGGTTGGAGCCGGCGTCGGCGGTCCGATTATCAACAATAGACTCTTTGCCTACATATCTGGACAAACAAGATTGCGTTCAGACGCGCAGCCATCCCTTACGAACGCCACTTTTCAGGACCTGGAAAGACTCGGTGTTTCCCCCGACTCAATCGAGCGATTCATCTCCGTCGTTGACGCAATCGGTGCTGCACCCGATGTCCGGAACGTCAGTGACCGTTCAAACGACAGGCTCAGCGGGTTGTTGCGATTCGACTTTCTTGCGTCCAACAACCACACGATCACGGTCAGAGGAGATTGGAGAGGCACCGATCAGGAACCCTCACGACTTTCCTCGTTGGCCCTACCCGAAACCGCTGGCGTCAACGGGACCTCCGGCGGCGGCCTGATGGCCAGTATTGCCTCACGCATTGGACTGCGCGTCATCAATGAAGCCCGTGCCTACATCTCCACTTCGACCCGGGATTCTGACCCTTTCCTTTACCTCCCCGCAGGGCGGGTGCGTGTTTCATCCGATTTGCTCGACGGCACCTCGTCGATAAAGACTCTGACTTTCGGCGGCAACAGTCGTATGCCAGCCAGATCGAATATCAATTCACTGGAGATGACAGAAGAGCTTTCATGGTTACCAGGACGGGGAGCGCACAGGTTCAAAATTGGTGGGCTCCTGAACACAGAAAAATCAGAGGAGCTACTGTCAACCAACCAACTCGGCACTTTCTCCTTCAACTCTCTCGGCCAACTGGAGTCAGCCACACCCAACATTTTCAGCAGGAACGTCGCGCCGTCTGAACGCATAACACGTAGTTTTGATTACGCGATTTACGTTGGAGACGTATGGCGGGCATCCCCCGCAGTCCAGCTTACCTACGGACTTCGTTTCGAAGGCTCCAGTAACAGCGGAGCGCCGGCACCCAACTCCGCACTCGAATCGGCACTGGGTGTGCGTACGGAGGTGCTCCCCGAGGAGTCCAGTTTTAGTCCACGCGCTGGCTTCACGTGGACAATAGGTTCGGCCACGCCAAGATCACAACCTTCATTGATCGTGCGCGGAGGCGCAGGCCTTTTCAGAAGCCCAATCCCCGGCCGGTTGATCTCTCAGGCCCAAACAGCAAACGGCATCCCCAACACTAACCTGGACCTGAATTGTATCGGCATTTCTGCGCCTATTCCCGACTGGGATCAGTACAGTGCTGATCAAAGCAACATCCCTACCGATTGCGTCGGCCCGTCGATCATCGGCAACTCATCGCTGCCCAGCGCAACGGTGTTCGCCGAAGATTTTTCCGCACCCAAGGTCTTCCGGACGTCGTTGGGAATCCAGCGCAACCTGACTCAGTTACTGCGATTGAGCGTCAACGCGAATTACGCACGAGGCTACTCGCAGTCGGGCTTCAGTGACGTCAACCTCGACACCAGCGGCGGTTTCAAGGTCACACAGGAGGCCGACCGACCAGTTTTTGTTGACCCAACGCAGGTAGCTGTTGTTAGCGGCGCTGTTCGCAGCACCGACTCTCGAATCGCGCCGGAGTTCGGGCGGGTGACGGAAATCGGCTCCGATTTGTCATCTGAAACGAAACAGCTCACGGTTTCATTGGGCGGGCTGACTCGCACAGGAATCGCCATGCAGACCTCTTACACGTGGTCCCACGTCAGAGATCAGTCGTCCCAATCGGTTCGATTTGGCAACGGCACACTGGGCGGTGCGACGACAGGTGGAAATCCGAACGTGCGTGAATGGGCGAGGAGCAGTTTTGAGAGAAAGCATTCGTTTCTCACTACCATCAGCTACCCGTTTGGCACAACGCTCGAATTGACCGCTATTGGCCGATTGACCTCTGGCAGTCCTTTCACTCCAATGGTGGCAACCGATATCAACGGCGACGGTTCTCGTAACGACCGCGCGTTTGTATTTGACGATGCCGCTTTGCCCGGAATGCAGACTCTGCTGGCAAACGCTTCCGGACGTGTACGATCATGTCTCCAAAAACAAACCGGCCTTGTCGCCACACGAAACAGCTGCCTCGGACCGTGGGAGGCTTCGCTAGACCTCCAGGTGAACTACAGACCCGGTTTCATTGGCACGAGCCGTAATGTGTCGGTCTCGCTAACGACCCTCAATCTCTTGCGCGGCATCGACGAATTACTCCATGGAGCAAATGAAGCAAAGGGCTGGGGGATTCGGGCTCGACCCGATCAAACGCTCCTGTTTGTCGAAAACTTCGATCCGGTGGAGGAGTCATTCGCCTACTCGGTGAATCAGAGGTTCGGAGCGACCAACGCGCAGTCAACTGCCCAAAGGTCTCCCTTCCAAATCGGGATTCAGGTGCGCGCAACATTCGGCCCCAACCGGGGACAGGCAGCATTGGATCGCCTTCGTGGTGGCGGTGGTCGTGGAAGTGGAGGCCGTGGAGGCGGCGCCGCAACCGGAGGTGCGCGGGGCGGCGGGCGAGCCGGTTTCGGCGGGCCCGGGGCCAGGGGCGGACTTTCAGCTGAAGAATTTCTCGGGCGTTTCCGAGACTTGTTGATAAACCCCGCTGCGATCGCGATCGAAATGGAAGACTCGTTGGGGCTTTCTGAAGAACAGGCGACGGATCTACTCCGACTGAGCGCCGAGTTGATTCAGCGCAACGATAGCATCGCTTCGGTACTTCAAGAGGAAATCGATCAATTTGGCACCAACGACCCGCAAGGAATGTTGCAAATAATCCGTCCGCGTATGCAGGATGCGCAAAGGAACGCCAGGGAAACCTTGGACAGATTGCGCGAATTATTGACCGAAGAGCAATGGTCATTGCTTCCCGAAAGGATTCGTAATCGGGCAGAAGGTGGCCAACGAGGACAGGGTCGAGGGAGGCGCCCCGAATGATTATCATTGGGGCGGTGGCGCCCCCGGTAAACGGTGCGGTTGATTAAAT
This sequence comes from Gemmatimonadota bacterium, assembly GCA_029262195.1. GTDB lineage: Bacteria > Gemmatimonadota > Gemmatimonadetes > Gemmatimonadales > GWC2-71-9 > B16T1B5. Next base: position 93,411 of record JAJCZX010000036.1, read on the forward strand.
TCCGTTGATCACCCCCCGACCCGATCAGCGAGCAAAATCGCCGTGCCACACGCCCTGCAGTCCCTGAAAAATTCCCTGGGAAAATACACACCGGATGATGACGCCGAAGAAAAATCCAAGGATCGTATTCTATCTTTGATGCACTCTTCATCGGACCCTACGGACAGGAATCAATTTTCCCCGGGGCATCTAACGGCAAGCGCCTTCGTGGTAACTCCTGACAGAAACCAACTGGTGCTAATCCTTCACAAAAAGCTAAAGCGCTGGTTGCAGCCCGGTGGGCACATCGACCCCGAAGATACCGGGGTTCTCGAAGCCGCAGTGCGGGAGGTCAAGGAAGAGGTTGGGCTGGATGTCGGCGGGGGAGAGTTGTTCGACCTCGATATCCACCCCATTCCTGAGACACAAAGGGAGCCCGCCCACGATCATTTCGACATTCGATTTCTCTTCGTCGCCGATCACCAAACGATTCGTCCCGGGTCCGACGTGGAAGACGCGCGCTGGGTCTCGGTTCTAGATTGGCCCGACCTGAGATTGGATAGCGGTTCAATCAGAGTTCATCGCAAACTCACAGGGCCAGGCGGGGAGCTTTAGGCCCCCCGCCCGCCGTCACGGCGGGTTAGATGGTAACCGCAATTCCGATCCGGTACTGAAGCAAATCCGTCTCACTGACGATCGGGTTGATTCTCACTCCTCCGCCCGGCAGATCCACTATCCCGCCACGCCGCAGATACGATGTTTCGCCATTATCGACGAACCCCACCGAGAGATCGAGGCTAACCGGTTTTCGCCCACCCGCGACTCGAAATAGCAAACCAGCACCTCCGGTTACGGTGAAGGTGAAATCATCAAAGTTTGTGGTAGACGCGAATTCATTGTCGAAACGAGTGCCCGAAACCGATGACTCGGTCGCAAAGTACGAAAACCCAATCGAGCCTTTGAAATAGGGGCGTATAACGCCGTGGCCGAGTGTCAACTGGGGTCCAACGCCGAACGAAGCAATAAAATTATCTGTGCTCACATCAACCTGAACCCGGCTGATTCTGCTGTTGAACGGCTCGGTGAACCGTTCGTGTCCGTAAACGACAAACGAAGCATCGAACCTCAGTCCAATTTGTCCGTCACGGTCCAACCCCTTCACGGCGAAAAAGCCCAGCCCACCTCCAAAGTCCACGAAATCACCAAACTCGCCGACTGGATTGATAAGTGTAACGCTCCCACCGACCATGTCGCTACGATGGACATTGGGCTCCCTCGGCACAGGCGTTTGGCTGGCCGCAACCGAAGCAAAACTCATGAGGGCAAGGACGCCAGGAACGGAATTTTTGTACGCCGATTTCATTTTCAATTCTCCAGGATTTCTAACGTGTGGTGTCACGTAGATCGAAGAATGGAAGTTTGGTGCCACAAAAAGGGAGAGCACCTAACATCAAGAGTTACAAGTGGTTATGAGGTTCGCAAAGAACGTAGCGGGAAGACTATTGACCCCCGATTGAGACGAGCGTCCGAGATTGATGACGGATCCGACGAGCTTCTAACGCGCCGCCGGAGGTAACCTTCGAGAGTCGTTGGATTGGGAGACGTGATCAGCCACCCGATCCATCACCTGTTCGAGTTCCCGGCTGTGTTTTCGTGTCTTGCTGACAAAAATCCCGCGAGCCAACGCGTAAGCACCTCCAAAGGACGCTAGAAAACCCGCCACACCAATCGCAGGTCCCCCGAAAACCATTCCGAACACCAACGCCGGTACCCCGACCCCACCGCCGATTCCTCCAAGAAGTCCTCCGAAGAGTGCCCCTGCAAGATTCTTGAACCGTTCCTGTACTACTATTTTCGACTGTCCATTTCGGGCGGTGATCGTAAACTGCACGTCCCGCCCGCCGTTTCGAACAGTGGAATGCCAGGTCAACGACCCTTTCAGGGAGCTGACGTTCCCCAAATCTTGAAACGAAGACCTGACGTGCTCAATCACTTCGGCGTATTCAGCCTCCGACAACTCCCCCTGAACAACTCTTTCAAACTGTCTACTCGGCGCAGCGCCCAGGAACGGCGAAATTTCAGTGGGAGTCAGAGGAGCATCCAACGACCGGGCCACGCGGTCTACTAGGTCAGGTGGGATCCCGACTTCAGCCGCTATCTGCTGAACACCCCCCAGCGACAGGGCGTCCTCTCCTGTTGTTTGTTTTTCCTGCAAATCAGCCGCCGCTCGTACGATCTCCCGAGCACTGTCATCTGAAACAAAACGGCGTCCTTCTACAGCGGATTTAAGCGCTCCGCTGAATTCAACGGGGGACTGGAATCGGTCGGCCGATCGGAACGCCATTGCCCGGGTTAACACCCGCTCAACCTGTCCCGGCAGACGGTCAAGAATCTGGCGATGCCCGGGTGACGCATCTACGAACCGGCCTAAACGGGTAGCTTCGTCCGTGGGCCACATTTCAGGTGCCGCTCCTACGACCATTTCATAAAACACGCAGGCCAGGCTATACACGTCGGTCGTGTTATCGAGGTCCATCATTCCGGCAGCCTGCTCGGGGCTCATATACCCCGGCGTACCGAGCGGGAATCCTGTGCGCGTTAAGTTTTCTCCGCCCAAAGTTCGGACCGCCTTGGCAATTCCGAAATCAGCAACTACTGCATGTCCTTCAGATAGCAGAATGTTTTCAGGTTTGATGTCCCGATGAACTATGCCGTTTCGGTGGGCATACGTGAGGGCGTCAGCCACCTCTCCCGATATTTCCAGAGCTCTGGTTAGATCAAGCGCTTTTTTCCGATTGAGGAGTTCTCTCAGAGACTCACCATCAACGAATGGCATGACATAGTGGAGACATCCGTCGGTGTCACAGGAATCATGGAGAGGAAGAATATTCGGATGGTTCAGTCCCGCCGCGATTTCTATTTCCCTGATGAAACGATCTGGACCGATCGCAGCGGCCAGGTCTGCCCGCAGGACTTTTATCGCAACTTTACGAGAGTGTTTGCGGTCGCGGGCTAGATACACGGTAGCCATGCCACCCTGTCCGATGACCTTCTCCAGATCATAGCTATCGCCCAGCGCCGCGCGCAGGTCGTCGGGAACCGTTGTCATTCAGAGAAGATAGATATTTGTATGGAAGACGCCACCACAACCGATTACTTTTGGGACTGCCTGTGGAGGAAAATGTGAACCCAACAAGATTGTTATTGATAACGCTGGTGGCCCTCAACCTCGCCTGCGAGCCAAAGGAGCGAAACACTGAAGACCAGAAGGCCGCAGACGCTCCTGCTCCAATGCTTACCCTGCGCCTACCGAGGTGGGCGCAACGTTCGGCAGACATTCGCTCCGCTCGCCGGTCCGATTCTCAGGTCACGGCCCGCCTGGACCGAGGCGAGCGCCTCGAAATAGGTGACGTGATAGACGGGTGGGCCGAAATTTTCCGTGATGGATCGAGCATCGGCTACGCGCGTGAGTCTGTTCTAAGGTCGTCGCCCCTGCCCGCCAAAGAATTCCAGATGAAGGACGTGAGCTTTCGCGTATCTAACGAAGGAAGTAGCGCCTGGACCTACGAGTGGTCCCTCGACCTTGAGAACACCGGACTGGAGTCTTATCCGGCACTCGAGGCAGAACTGAAATTCGTCGACGCAGGGCGCCATTTGATCGCCACTGACACAGCTTACGGCATGTCGTTGACACCCGGGCAACGAAGAACTTTTACCGGAAACCTCCAGGTACCACTTCCCCTCGGTTCAACCATACGGAACGTCGGCGCCGAGATCAGGGAACCATAGAGCTAGACCGAGTCGGTTTTCTGAACTAACTAACCAAGTTCAGCCTGAGCCGCACGGGGAAACAGGATATTGTTTTCCTTGTGGATGTGTTCGTGAGTGTTGGCCTCAAGTTCAGCCAGACCGTCCAACATCGCCCGGAAGGTGTTGCAAGCGCCCTCGGGCGGAGCGTAACCGTTGGTAATCGTCCGAAGCTGGAGGAGTGCTTCACCAGCATTATCATGTTCGTGTTCCATAGCACGAATTGGGTTGTTCACGCTACCGCAATGAGACGAAGCTGAAGGTCCACCCTGATCTATCTCCCGAATCAAGGGAAACAGAATCTGTTCCTCCTTCATCATGTGGGGCATCAGTTCTGCTACCAGCGCTTTGTAAGTGTCCTGTAACTTGGCGAGAAATTCGTGCTTGTCTCCGTGAACCGTAACGACCTTGTCCACTAACGCATCCAGGCGCGGGAGTTCACTACGCAGATATTCATGGTGAGTCGCTTCGATGTGGTCGGCCAGATCAGTTAACGACATCGCCGACGGGTTGTCTACCGCTGAGTCAGCAATCTCTTCATTGGCAGCCAGGGCACTAAGCACTTCGTCAATCCCGACGCCCTTTCTATCACAGGCATCAGCAAGCGTACTCTTGCCGCCGCAACAATAGTCGATCCCGAAGGATTCGAAGATTCGGGATCTGGATGGCTTTTCAGCCACCAGTTGTCCAACTTGGTTTTGTCCGTTCAAGTTTTCCATCGGGTAGTTGGCCTTTTTCTTCCGTTGGCGTACGCACGTTTAGATGGTGTAGGGTGCGGAAGATATGGAGAAATTTTCCGGAAGAATGAAAATTACCGACCGATTTAATGAAGATCCCTTAAGAAACACTTGTTGACTGGAGCAGCAGATTCATTCCCCCGAAATCATCGTGGTTGGTGCCGGCGCCGCCGGGCTCCTCGCATCCATCTTTGCCGCGCGAAGCGGTTCGTCGGTTACGCTGGTGGAGAGCACGAAGGATGGGGGCAGGAAAATCATCATTTCTGGAGGAGGGCGTTGCAACATCCTGCCCTCGGTCGCGGCCCCGGAGCGTTACGTCACTGACTCGTCACCGAACTCCCTGAAAAAAATCTTGCGGTCCTGGCCACTCGCTGAACAAATCCAATTTTTTGAGACCGAACTCGGGATGGAGTTAGTTCGAGAAGAGGAAACAGGAAAACTGTTCCCCGAGTCCGACAAGGCCCGGGATGTACGCGACGGATTGGTACGGAGTGCCAAACGGGCTGGAGCTGAAATCGTCTTTGACACTCGAGTCACTGGAATCAAAAAGACCGAAACTGGTTGGGTCGCGAAATTGAAAGGTCGAGACGATCAGAAAGGCAGAGCGATAATACTCGCCACTGGAGGCCTATCGGTTCCTGCCACCGGCAGTGACGGAATGGGACTGGAAGTTCTCAAAAAGATGGGAGTGTCGGTAAGCCCAACCTACCCCGCGCTGACTCCGCTGACGAACGACCCCTCAGTCCATTCTCACCTGGCAGGCCTATCCCTGGAAGTAACAATCCGGGCCCCGGGCGCCCGCCCCCGATTTGAAACGACCGGAGGGTTCCTGTTTACACACCGCGGTTACAGCGGCCCTGCCGTTCTCGACGCATCCCACCTGGCGGTGCGATCAATGTCGGGAGAAAAGAGTCAGACACTTTCGGTTCAATGGACTCGGTTAAACGCCGACGATTGGAACGCGGCCCTGAAACCCGGCAATCAGGCGCTGGTCACCGCATTGTCTCGGGCAATGCCAAAACGTCTGGCCAACCAACTTGTATTTGAGGCAGACCTGCCAGCTGACCAATCTCTGTCCCAGTTGGGGCGTAAAGACAGACAACGGCTCATACGGCTTCTGTGCGATTACCCTTTGCAGTGGACCGGAAACACCGGCTTTAAGAAAGCAGAGGTAACCGGGGGAGGAGTCGCCCTGGATGAGGTCCACCCAAATACACTTGAGTGCAAACGCCACCCAGGCCTTTTTCTTTGCGGAGAGCTACTTGATGCCTTCGGACCAATTGGGGGGCACAACTTCCTCTGGGCGTGGGCGACCGGGCGAGCCGCAGGACTCGGAGCCGCCCGTAAAGTCACAACGAAGCCGCAGTAGCAGTCATAGTTAATTCTCCGGGTACACAATCGCACCCGACCCATCATTCATCACATAACTCTCCTCGGCTGGCGTATAGCTAACCATGGCATCAAAACTCCCGCTACCCACCCCGGTTGCATCTCCCGCTGAAGGCGATGCCAAGGCGTACATCTCCTGTATGGCCTGATCGACGATTTGAGCATAGCTGACCGGTGAAACCGCGCCCGCCAGGTACTGGACCGTGACGACCGCCAATTCTTCGCCCCATATCTCGTCCACGAACTCGGCAAACTGTAGCACCATCGACTCTTTTTGAGATCGATTCCCGACCTCGTAGGCCATACTGATTTGCGGCCAGAGGTGATCTGCGATGCTTACAATTTGCTTCGTTTCCTCATCAACGTGGTCCCACACGTAAACCCAGAATTCAACCATCCGCCCATGGGCGTCATCACCCAATTGGGAGCCAACACCGTCGACCCTTTGAATTTCGAGTAACCTGTTGAACCCCCAGACGCAGTAACGGGCCAGAGCAAGTGCATCACGTTCGGTGATTCTTCCGTCTCCCCAACCCGGAGGTACGCTCACAACATCGAGCGTCTCGCCTTCAGGGCCCAGGTCGCGCAGGGCACGCTGGAAAAGTTCGGTTTGTCGACTTTCGGCCCCGGCATCGGCGCGGCGGTTTGGCTGTTGGCCTTTTTGGCCGTAAAGAGGCGGGCAAAGAAAAAGGGTCACCAGAAGGGTGATGGCAGTTTTCTCTTTCATCGTGACTCCAGGAAGAGTTAGATGAGATGAACTTACGGCTAGGAATCTTGGAAACGGAAGGGGTACACACGGACGGGGCGTCAAACAACCCTTAGTGACGCAGTTACAAACCAGCGACCGTGATGTCATAAGCCACGGTAGCTTCAACCGACCGGGATCCCTCGGGCCGCTCGTGAGTTTCCCACCATTGCCGCGCCTGGTCACCTGTCCACGACGCCTTTGAATCCAACTTTCTGAGCGCAATCGCCATTTCGTCCACCGACGAGAACCGGTCGCCAGGATCTTTTTCGAGACACTTCAAAACGATCCTATCGAGAGCAGTCGGAACGCTTTCTTCAAAGGCTGAGGGAGACATCGGTTTGTCTCCAACGTGCTTCATCAAGATGTCCATCACCGTATCGGCTTCGAACACCGGTCGGCCGACCAGCAAAAACCACGCAATGCAACCAAGTGAGTAAAGATCACTTCTCCCATCTACATCTTTGGCGCCGCCGCGAGCCATCTCAGGTGATGCGTATGCCGGTGTGCCCACAAACGCTCCCGCTGTTGTCAGCTCTACCGCTTCAACCTCTTCATCCTGCCCCTTCACCAGGCCAAAGTCCAAAATTTTCACCTGATCCACGTCTCTGCCTATCCTACAGAGAAAGACATTGGCCGGTTTGATGTCTCGATGCACCATTCCCACCTCGTGGGCTTCCCCAAGCGAGTGACAGGCCTGGATCAATATCTGTACAACTCTTCCCCACGGCTGCCTTCCTTCACTTCGAACAAGAGCATCAAGATCAAGCCCGTCCAAGCGCTCCATAACGTAGTAGAACGTGCCGTCGTCAGTCAGTCCGTAGTCATGAACTTCGATCGTGTGGGGTGAACGGAGTTGCGCTGTAGCCTGCACCTCGCGTTCAAAACGGGTCAACGTTGACTCCGGGAGGGGGGCACCGTCTTTACTGGTTCGCACCAACTTCAAGGCGGCCGTGCGTGCCAACATTCTATGTTCCGCAAGCCAGACCTCTCCCATACCCCCTTCACCAAGCTTCTCCAGCAAGTGATAACTGCCCATTCGACGGGCCTTCGACAGCTCTCGATTGAGCCCATGTACGTGGCGCGCAGCAAAGTAGGCCATCCCAACCGCGAAAACCGTCGGGTAGGTGGTGACACTCACAGCAAGAACCGTCAGCATCTTTTTTTGGACTAACAAATCTGCCGGAAATCCGGTAAGTACAGGCGACAGCAAAGCCCAACCGGGTACGGTCAATGCCGATAAAACCGCCCCAACAAGATGTTTCGTCGGCGCCATTGGAATTAACATCGCGAACAAAATGACCCAAACACCCACCCACGGTACCTGATTGCCAAAGTTCCAGGGTCGCGGGCCCTGGGACTCTAACCATTCGAGCGCTTCGGGTCCCAGACTCCATTGCCAGCCGGTGACCCCCGACCCCAGGGCGGCAGAAACCACGAACTCATATAACAACGCCACTCCCAAAAACGCCGCTGGGGAAAAGACCCCCATCCTGCAGCCAAGCCAGACAAACAACGAGATCATTGCGACTAGCACAGGGGACAGATATCCGATGGTCGCGAGCGGATCCATTGGCCCGAATTGGCCCTCAACTATCGCCACCCCGAGGCCTAAGGTCGCTGCAATTCCAATGATAGCCGATAGCAGAGACAACCTCTGGTAACCCTCCGACACCGTGCGACCGCCTGTGCCTCCGGTCATCGCAGCGGACGGTGCGTTGGGGACTACTTCAACCATTCTTAGTTTCGACGCCCAAAAAAGTGCTGTTTCATCCCACTATGTTGCGACGCCAACTTGGTATTAGCTAGGGCTCTTCCCCTCACGCACCGGCTCCGATGGTTCAACGCTTGAAACAAAAGCACGCAGCGGGCGTATTATGTGCAACAATCACATGTGCAAAGAGTGAACTATGGGCCGAAAATCCAACACAGACCCTGCTGCCACCCTCACCCCATTGATGTTTCAGATCCTGGTGGCCTTAAGCCAGGGAGAACGACACGGGTATGCGATCATGCAGGAGATAGAGGAGCGAACCGAGGGTGAGTTTTCGATCGGGGCGGGATCCCTGTACCGCTCCATAAAGCAGCTCCTCCGCGCCGGCTTCGTTGAAGACATCGAAAAAGAGCATGTCCGATCACAACGTCGCTATTACAAAATCACAAAAATCGGGAAACAGAGAGCTGCAGCAGATGCCAGGGTTTTTGCGGAGATGGTAGCGTGGGCCAACGACGCAGAGCTTCTCGACACATAAAGATGGACCTCATTTTACGCCTTACGCTCCGGCTTTTGCCTCCGGGTTTTCGGAAAGAATTCGGCGACGAGATAAGAGAGCTATTAGTAACTCGGGCACGAGTTATCCGATCTCGGCAGGGGTGGGTAGGTCTATTGCGTTTCTGGGGGCTTCAGTTCTCCGACATCGCCTACACAGCCTTTTTCGAGCGTCAGCCAGCGGCTTATAAACAAAATATCAACGAATCAAAACCAGGAATTTTCAATATGGAAACACTTCTTCAGGAAATTGGGCACGCCTTCCGGTCGTTGCGACGCGACCCTGTTTTTGCGGGGGTTGCCATTATGACTCTAGCGCTGGGGATTGGGGCAAACAGCACCGTTTTCAACGTCGTCAATGGGGTGGTATTAAAGCCGCTGCCCTACACAGACTCCGACCGCCTGGTAACCGTGTGGTCCGAACTCCCCGGGTTCGGATTCGACAGCTTCCCTTCGGTTTCAGATGCTCAGTTCCTGCACTACGGTGAACGAAACCGCACGCTAGAGGTGATGGGGGGGTGGCGGGGTATTCCGGCGCGACTTTCCGGCGACGGCAACCCGGAGAGAATTGAGTCAGCTGATGTCTCCACCAACCTGTTCGGAGTGTTGGGCATTTCCCCTCAGATGGGCAGAGGTTTTACCGAGGAAGAGGGACAGCCGGGTGGGCCAGACGTTGCCATACTGGGACATGAGTTGTGGACCCGCACTTTTGGAGCGGACCAGGGAATAATCGGTCAAACTGTGACGTTCAACGACATCCCGACAGAAATAGTCGGAGTGATGCCCGAAGGGTTTCGTTTTTACGACCCTGACATGGAGATGTTTCGACCATTGCGTATTGACCGTGACAACCTTGTCGGCACGAGCTTCGGCATAGGAATCATCGGGAAATTGAAGGACGGTATCTCCGTCGATGACGCGACCGCGGAGTTTGCCGGTCTGGTGGGGAGCCTGCCCGAAACCGACCCTACCGGGTTCTTCAGCGCATCGACTATCGAGCAAGCGCAATTGAAACCGAAACTTCACCTTATGATGGACGATGTCGTCGGCACCATAGGATCGGCGCTCTGGCTGCTTCTTGGAACTGTGGGCGTAGTGATGCTGATCGCCTGCGCCAATGTGGCGAACCTGTTCCTCGTCCGGGCCGAGGGTCGGCAGCGGGAGATCGCGGTCCGCGTTGCGCTCGGTTCCAACCGTGGTGGCATTGCAAGGCTGTTTCTCGCCGAAAGTATCGTGCTGGGACTGATAGCTGGCGTCGTGGGGCTTGGTATCGCGTTCGCCGCAACGCGGGCCCTGGTAGCATTCGGACCTGAGCAACTTCCCAGGTTGGAGGATATCAAAGTAGACGGTTTTGTAATTGCGTTTACCGCCGCGATATCCCTGTTATCGGGAGTTCTCTTCGGAGGCTTCCCGGCATTACGCCACTCCAATCCTCCACTGGGATCGACCTTGCAGCAAGAAGGCCGAAGCGGCATGATCAGCAGAGAAAGGCAGAGAATCCGGGGAGCGTTGGTGATCACGCAGGTTGCTCTTGCCCTGTTACTCCTGACCGGGTCGGGGTTGATGGTGCGTAGCCTGGTGAGCTTGAAAAATGTCGATCCGGGGTTTGATCCAAAGAACGTATTGACGTTTCAATTGACGCCACCACCAACGGCCTACCCGGACGCAGCATCGGTGGCCAGTTATTACTCACGCCTTCTGGACGAGTTGTCCGGACTACCCGGGATCCAGTCGGTGGGGGCCAACACGCGGGCACCTCTTTTTGTTGGGAGCGGCACACCGGTGCAACCGGAGGGTTTCGAGGTGGAGCCCGGAGAAATACCGCCGGTAATCCCTAACGCTTTCACAACACCGGGCTTTTTCAGAACAAACGGAATACCGATTCTCGCGGGCCGGACATTCAGGCCGTCAGACCAAGCAGATCCCGAATCAACCCCCACCGCAGTTGTAAGCGAAGGGTTTGTAGAGAGGTTTTGGCCGGGAGAAAACGGTGTAGGAAAGCGTTTTAGGGCTGGTATTGAAGACGGCAACGAAGATGACAGCCCCTGGATTTCAGTGGTGGGCGTCGTAGGTGACGTGCGGGGCCGAGGTTTGACTCAGGACCCGGTGGACCAGATTTACTTTCCGTTCGCAGGAAACAACAGGGCGATGACGATCACCGTGGCTACGATTAACGATCCGATATCCCTTGCGGCAACTTTGCGAAGCGCCGTGTGGCAGGTCGATCCCAATATCCCGGTTACCGATGTACAGACGATGCAGAAAATAGTGGACGACTCGATGGCATCCACTTTGTTCACCATGACCCTTCTGGCCATAGCGGCCGCAGTGGCCCTGGTTTTGGGATCCGTCGGGATCTACGGTGTCATCGCCTATGTGGTGAATCAACGAACCCGTGAAATCGGAGTGCGGATGGCTTTAGGTGCTAAGCAGTGGGATGTGAGCCGAATGGTCCTGCAACAGGGAGGTACCGTCGCGGGAATAGGTGTTGTGCTCGGCCTGGTCGCCGCCTTCGGGCTTACGCGCTTAATGGAATCGCTTTTGTTCGGTGTGACCGCAGTGGATCCGCCAACATTTGCAACAGCAGCAGTTGTGATCGCGCTGGTCTCGCTTCTGGCCAGTTACATGCCAGCTCGCCGCGCCGCCAGGGTCGATCCTGTCGAGGCACTTCGAGGCGAATAAAAACCGGTGCCGCCTCCCGTCGCGATTCAGAGGCGGCACCCACACGACACCCGGTTTACTCAGGTGACGTTATGCCCGTGCTTCCTCCACGAACTTACTAAACTCTGCAAAGTCGATTCCCAGAGCCATCGCCACCCTTCGACCGTAGTCTTCGTCAGCACGGAAGAAATGGCAGGTCTGTAGCATCTGAACTTCCTTCCGTGCCTCGCTCAGGCCTCCAGCGATGGCACTTACGAGCCGGTCCTTTTCACCGTCGTTCATCAGCCGGTAAAGATCTCCCGCCTGACCGAAATCGTCGTTGCCTTCACGATGATCATAGCGGTCTGCGGCGACGTCTCCCAGCGGCAATGGCGGTTCGCGATGTTCCGGTGCCTCGACCGGCGTCCCTTCGCGCGTGTTTGGGAAATAATTCGGTGACGCGCCACCATGCCCCTGAGACATTGAGCCGTCTCGTTGATAATGATGTACAGGGCATCTAGGGCGGTTCACGTCCAATTGCTGGTAGTTCGTACCCAGTCGATACCGGTGTGCGTCTGCGTAACTCATCAAACGCGCCTGCAACATTTTGTCAGGGCTCCATGAAATTCCGGGTACTGCGGCGCTCGGATTAAATCCAGCCTGTTCAACCTCGGCAAAATAGTTTTCGGGATTGCGATTCAGCTCCAGGATCCCAACTTCGATGAGAGGAAAATCTCCGTGCGGCCAGATCTTTGTAAGATCAAAAGGATTGTGCTCGAACTCTTGGGCCTGGTCCTCGGTCATCACCTGAACGCAAAAGCGCCACTGCGGAAAATCGCCACGCTCAATTGAATCGAAAAGGTCACGCTGATGCGACTCCCTATCGCGTCCAATCAACTCAGCCGACTCGTCTCCGGTCATGCATTCAATACCCTGCACCGTCTTGAAGTGGAATTTGCACCACACCCTTTCACCCTTTGCGTTGATGAGGCTATAAGTATGGCTCCCGTAACCATTCATGTGCCGCAGGGTGCGGGGAAGACCGCGATCTCCGAAAAGGATCGTTACCTGATGCAGTGACTCGGGACATTGGGACCAAAAATCCCATTGCATATCATTGTTCCGCATGTTGGTCTTCGGATCACGCTTCTGTGAGTGAATGAAGTTGGCAAACCGGTACGGATCACGGGCGAAAAACACCGGAGTGTTGTTGCCAACAAGGTCCCAGTTACCCTCCTCGGTATAGAAACGTACGGCGAACCCCCGGACATCACGCTCAGCGTCAGCGGCACCCCGCTCTCCGGCGACTGTTGAAAACCGAAGAAACGTTTCAGTCTGCTTACCGATATCGGAAAAGAGACTGGCATTGGAGTACCTCGTGATATCCCCGGTAACGGTAAACGTGCCATACGCGCCGGAACCCTTAGCATGGACCACCCGCTCGGGTATTCTCTCGCGGTTGAAGGACTGCATCTGCTCAAGGAGCTGAACGTCCTGCATCAGAAGCGGGCCGCGCGGGCCGGCGGTCAGAGAATTCTGGTTGTCGGCGATCGGCGCGCCGTCAGCGGTAGTGAGGGTTTTTCTTGACATCGGGTTATCCGTTTGTTTTGGTGTCCTGACAACCTAGATTTCCAACCCATAGGCGTCCAATACCATTTTCCGACTGAAGCCATAGGTTGCAACTATGGAAATACATCAACTCCGCTATTTCGTGGCTATCTCCGATGTGGGCAGCTTCACCGGTGCCGCCAAAGCCTGCAACGTCGCCCAACCCTCTCTGAGTCAACAAATCCGCAAGCTTGAGGGCGAGCTGGGGCATCAACTGTTCGACCGATTGGGTAGACAAGTCGTTCTTACGGATGCCGGAACCGCTCTTCTTCCAAGAGCGAGACGGATACTGGCAGAATTACGGGAAGTGCAACAGCACCTACCGGACGAAATAACTGGCGGAGGCACCCTGGTGGTCGGGGCTATCCCAACGATGGCTCCCTACTTGCTCCCGGATGCGCTATCAGGTTTCGCCAAAAGCCGCCCCCGCACCCGCGTGCAGGTCGTCGAAGACTTCACCGATAGACTCGTCGAAGCGTTGGTCAGAGCCGAGATTGACCTGGCTATAGTCAGTCCGCCTATCGACCACTCTGCGGTTGAGGTTGAAGTGCTGTTCGAGGAACCTCTTTACGTCGCAGTGCGAAGCGACGACCCGTGGGCTGACCAGGACTCGGTAACCCTCAGCCAACTGACTGAACGCGAGTCAATAGTCCTCGACGACTCTGTCCACTGCCTTGGTCGCCAGGTAGATGAATTTTGTCGAGCGATGCATGTGGCTCAGAATGTGTCATGCCGAGCAACACAAATGGCCACGCTTCAAAGGATGGTTGAGATGGGGCACGGAGTTGCCCTGGTGCCAGAGATGGCCGTTCGAGCGGATCGGACTAATTCGCGAAAATACCTACCCTTGAGCGATGCAAACCCGAGGAGGGGCGTGGCGGTTGCCACCAGAATTGGTAGATCCAGATCGTTCCTGGCGGGCGAATTTGTCAAAGCTATAGAAAGACCGCACTGAGCCGCACATTGCGTTTCTGCGATTAACCATGTTTTCAACGGAATTACGGCATAATCATGGTATGGGAGGAACTAACCCACCACCCAATCGCAAAATCGCAGATCCGTCTATTTGTTCGCCTTCTCTAAACCCCGCCGTCTTGTATCCGATTTCGGCAAGTAGTCGAAAACGACTCCCCTGCCGAAGGGCTATTTCAGTTCTCATGAGGACCGCGCCACCGAGCCCACCGTCTATCGTTTCCAGGCCGTCATGAAGAAGATCGTACCCGGGTTGGTTCCAAACACTCGTGCGTATGCTTGTTCGCCATCGTCCGTTTTCGACTATCGGATCCAGGTCAACTTCGGCAAACCAGGTCGAGGCCCCCAACCCGTCGCCAATTCGAGCCTCAACTTGAAGCAATGTTCGATCAAGTTTTACGAGAGTCTCGAGACCCCATTCCGGCCCAAAAGGCGTTAAGACATATCGTGGCCAGGCGATGAACGGTACGCCACTCGACTCAAGCATCGGCCATTCAAAGCGCTCCGTTCCGTTAAGCGGGAAATCGATCAACACTCGATAAGCCGACAACAAGAACCAGGGATTCAAGAGGTTTGCAATAGCGCGGTCATTAATGGTGGACTTTCGAAAGGACGCTCCGTCGCGGTCCGCCAGGTAAGCACGGTTCACCAACGCAGAGTACAAAGCCCCATCCGAGGATCCAGAGGCTCGTATATTGTCGAATACAGAGGTGTGGGCGTTGAAATATCGTACGGCCTCTGAAAGCGACCCTACGCCAGACCGAGCCCATCGATTCTCAATTAAGTCCGACCCGACAGCCGCGGATTCTATCCCGCCCAGGAAGAGTGTGATAAGATCCTGGTCGCTGGCGGGAGAATCTGCCGGAATACTGGTCGACCCGCCGCCGCGCCCGTACGGCTGCGGCAAGGGGAGTTGGTAGGAGGCGGAATAGTTGAACTCGCGTGCCCGAGAGCCATGTCCAAAAACTTCATGCCCGATAACCTCATGGTACTCGGCCAGTGGAAGATCAAAATACCCTACTCGAACAAGCCGATAAAAAGCGCCACCGATGCGAGCAATAAGACTCTCCTCTTCCGATAGGCGAGAAGGAATGATGGGACTGACGAGCCGCGTTATGCCGGTGTAAGCCGCATCGACAGTCCGGGCTCCAGCAGCAATCGAAAGATCGGTGTCGACAAAAACCGCGGCCTCGACCTGCGCGTTTCCCACCAGTGGTGAGGACATGAAGACAAAGAGCGCCAGCCGAAAAAAAACCACCCCATGATTCAAGTTCACTTTTCCTAACCTCCTCACAATGAAGCCCGACTGCCCGCGAAAGGCGCTGAGTGTGTCGAAATGCTGAACAACTATCAACTCGTTACATCATAACCACAAGAGCCTGGCGAGGTCTTGCCTCGGCGTTAATCCGCTGATAATTCTATTTTGTACGATGGGAACTTTTTTTGAGAGGGTGGAGGATTAGAGAAATGAGTGAATCCTTTCCGAAGGCCGGAGCAACTTGTTTTTACGCTTTGTTATTACTCACGGTCACAGGATGTATGGCGGGTGGCCCACCAATCATGCTCGCTGGCGAACCCGAGGTACTGATCGCAGCAGCCGGGGCTGATTCTACCGATGCCGATGCCCACTATCAGGCTGCGCTGGCGCATTGGAAGAAGAAACGATGGGATGAAGTTGACCGCGAGTTAAACCGCGCGCTCACAATTGACCCGCACCACGCTGAATCATATCTCGCTCGCTCTTACGCCGTGTTGTTTCGATACGCCCAAGAGGAGTGGTTCGAAACGTTCCAGCAGCCAGAGTTCCAACCGGTGTTAGTGCAGTCCCGCGAAGATTTTCGGATGGCGTTCCTATCAAACCCGCTCGTCGACCTTCAGCTGCCGGGGGCGCTTTTTGGGGAAGAAAAGACCGTCGTGCAGTTCGGACCTATGATGGTGGAGTACCTTGGATTCACTCCGGGTAAGGCTTACCATTTTTTTGGGAAACGGGACTATCAGGGCGCCCTAGATTTCATGATCGAAACGGGTGGGAGTGACATGAGTGAGCGACCGACAATCTTCCTGTGGCTCAAGGGATTGGCAGCTGCCCACGTCGGCAACGTTGAGTTGGCCACCGAAAGCTTTGACGCAATACTCGGGCAATCGTTCGAGGCTGAGCTTTCAGACTCACTGGTCTCTTTTTCACCACAAACCAATGTCGCTCGCTTTGTACTGGCCTGGGTCCATCAGCAGAGCGGAAATTACAATCAAGCATCATACCTGTATGGAGAAGCTCTCAGTGCGGACCTCGGACTTTATCAGGCCCACTCCCGGATCGCTGAAATTAATGAGGTTCGTAACCGACTCGATGAAGCTCTGGAAAACCGCGAGTCAGCGATATTCTTGAACCCTGAAGACAGCTATCTACACGTTGACCTCGCTCAAACTCTCCTACTTGCCGACCGGTCTTCTGAAGCGGTCGAAGCGATTCGGGAAGCCGTGGACGTAAACCCGCTAAACCCGGTGATACGCTATCGCCTGGCCAACATTCTCAGTAGAGCCGACAACAATCGGGAAGCGGCGGTGGCCTACCGCACCTTCCTCGAAATGGCGCCGGAGAGCATGGCCCAAATGCGGAGCAGTGCAACAGAGCGTCTTGCGGCACTCGAAGGTGGCAATTGAACGCACATGCGCGATGGTTTGTGGCAGGGATCGTTTTGACCCTGGCCGCACACCCACAACCACTCTTCTCTCAGCGGTCTACATTCCGCGAGCTACAGACTTTTTCCGAAGCTGTCAACCTCCTCCTACGAAACCACCTCGTAGAAACGGGGATCGACGAAATCGTTGCCGCTGCGTTGGCTGGCGCGCTCGAATCGATGGACCCTCATAGCTACTACGTTTCCGCTGCCGAATGGACTCGCATGCAAAGCAGCGAGAATGGAGAAACTGGGACCCTCGGTATCTCCATTCTCAACGTTGACGACATGATTACAGTCCTGGCGGTTTCTCCCAGTTCGTCCGCCGACCGGAATGGAGTGAGGCCGGGTGATCGAATTGTTCGAATAGATTCATCCCCGGTTGCGGGTATGGCCGAATTCGAGGTCGCCCTTTTGTTGACTGGAGAGGACGGGACCGACGTGACGCTCGGAATCGAGAGGGGGTCTCGACTCCAACCGCTCCCCTTTGAATTGGAAATGGAATTCGCACCGTTCGTCCAAGAGGCTGTACGTGGGGTGACCATGGTAGACGATTCGACAGGTTACCTGCAACTACTCCGGTTCGTTCATCGAAGTACCGATGATGTTCGCGAGGCGATTGATGATTTGAAGGGAGACGGAGCAGAACGCATCATCATCGATCTTCGTCATAACCCAGGGGGAGAGTTGCACGTCGCGGTAGAGGTGGCATCGCTGTTTTTACCCGAAAGTTCACTGGTAATGGAAACGCGCGGCCGAAAGAGAGACATAAACCAAGAGAAGCGTACAGAGACCCGCCCGCGATTTCCCAGAATCCCACTGGTTCTCATTACCGACATCTCGTCCGCAAGTGCGTCCGAGGCCCTCGCCGCTGGTTTACAGGAGAACGGAAGGGCTCGAATCGTTGGGACCCCAACCTTTGGGAAAGGACTGATGCAACTGTCTTTTCATCTCGGCAACGGGGGAGTGTTATTCATGACCGTCGGAGAAATGTTCACTCCGAATGGCAATCGGATTCAAAGAGAATTTCGAAATCGCAGCATGGCTGATTATCTCGACGACGCCGGTGAAGGCGGAGGAGTCACACCTGACGTGTTCGTCGAACAACCCCCCGAGATTCCACCCTGGTGGTCGGTCGCATTGAGCTCAGGCATAGTGTTCGCGGTAGCAGATTCAGTGGCTGTTGCTGCAGGCGACGACGGGAGAGTGTGGCAAGACAGGAGCCTCTGGGAAGACATGTTCGTAATGCCTCTGCTTGATCGGGTCAACCGAGAACTGGATATAACGGCCCAGGTAGACGCCGCAACGAGGAATCACATAGCGGAAATAATGGTTGGCCTTGGGATGCGGGTTAAACTGGGAAGAGAACGAGCCGGTAAAATGGTTATCGAACTTGACCCATTCATAGAAGCCGCAATCCACAGTTTCGTTTCTCCGAATTAGTACTGCCAACCAATCCGCGTCTCGCGGGCAAGTACGGTATCTTTGATCCCATGAGTGAAATCCCGGCAGAATTGGTCGACAGCCTTTCTGGTCGCTACGAATTAATTGGAGCGATCGGCAGGGGTGGTATGGCAACCGTTTTCGGGGCCAGAGACCTTAAGCACAACCGGGATGTAGCGATCAAAGTTTTGAAGCCTGAGCTTTCCGCCAACCTCGGAGCCGAGCGGTTTCTCCGAGAAATCGAGATCGCGGCACAACTCCAGCACCCTCATATCTTAATGTTGATCGACTCGGGTCAGGCGGGCGACACTTTCTACTACGTCATGCCCCTTGTAGACGGAGGCACACTCCGCACGACGATCGAAAGGAGTCGATCCACAATCAAAGAAGCCACCTCTATCGTCGATAAGGTGGCGGACGCACTGAACTATGCCCATAAAAAAGGCGTAGTCCATCGCGACATTAAGCCGGAAAATATTTTGTTTTCCCACGGCCACCCGGTTGTGGGTGATTTCGGAATAGCCAAAGCTCTAAGCACGGCGGGCGCCACAGCGATCACCAGGACAGGGTTCCCCCTGGGCACGCTCGGTTACATGAGTCCCGAGCAGGCCGCCGGCTCAGCCGACCTGGGGCCCGCGAGCGATGTCTACAGCCTGGCCTGTGTTGCTTACGAAATGCTGGTCGGAGCGGTGCCCGGCGTTTGGCTGAGCGAGTCCGAGTCGGAGGAAGGTCGTTTCCGAGATGTGCCCGCTGAGCACCGGGCAGCGCTCGACGAATTCCCGCAACACGTCGAACCGGCTTTAGCCAGGGGACTGGCCCGGCGAACCTCGGACCGGTTCGGCGATCCAACCGATTTCGTGGCGGCCCTGGAAGGCACTCCCGTGGGCAGACCAGTTAAAGCCAGTCCGCGAAAGAAGTACTCTGAAGACCAGGTTGGCGAAATCGTTCGGCATGCAGCGGAGTCACAGTTCGCGAATCCTACAACCGACGGGAATTTGACGGTGGGTGCAATAGAAGCCATCGCTGCCGACGTTGGCTTGTCCCCCGAGCGAGTCCACGACGCAATTCTCCAACTCGACACCAAATCTGACGCACCGGCACTATCCGGTGGACTCTTTTCCAGCCCTTTGCCAATCAACCTCGAGACTACGATCAGGGGAGAAGTACCCGAGACCGATCTCGCAGCGCTGCTGGACGAGATCCGTCAGACATTGAAAGACGCCGGACGCGTCAACGAAGCCAGGGGAAAGTCCCTTTCCTGGACATCTTCTCCGCTGTATGACATGCCCAACGGCGTTGGGATCACCCACATCGCGGCAGTCCCGAAGCGGGGGGAAACAAAGATCACCATCTCCGAAAGAACCCGAGCGCACAATATCGGAGCCACCGTTGTCTCGTTTATAGGAGGTGGATCGATTTCAGTGCTCATGGTTATCCTTGGCGAAGCCTCTTCTATATCTCCGTCCAGCGGCCTCGGAGCCGCCATGATGGCAATAACGATCGGGGCAATACCCACATGGTTGGTCGCAGGGAGGTTTCACCTTCGAAGAGTGCTGAAGACGCGCCGGAAAAAACTGGAAAAGTTGTTGGCAAGGCTGAGCAGGATTTCCCGCGATGCCGTTGAGGACGACTCCAAATCGGTATGAGCAATCCCGTCGTTTCAATTGACAACCTCGCAAAGAGCTACGGTTCTACAATTGCCGTGGACGATGTGACTCTGGAGGTTTTCGAAGGAGAAATCTTCGGACTCATCGGCCCGAACGGCGCTGGCAAGACCACAACCATGGAATGCGTCGAGGGGCTGCGCAAAGCCGACCGAGGCACTCTTTCGGTCCTGGGCCTCGATCCCTGGCGAGAAGCAGCCGCACTGCAAAAGCGTATCGGTGTTCAGCATCAAGAGGCCCACCTGCAGAAGCGAATCAAAGTCTGGGAGGCCATCGACCTCTGGTCCACGCTTTACTCCAAGGTCGTTGATACTAACCTGTTGCTCCAACGACTTGGTTTAGAAAACAAACGAAATGCCTGGTTCATGACTCTCTCCGGGGGACAAAAGCAGAGGCTCTTTATAGCGTTGGCTTTGATTCACGACCCTGAAGTTGTTTTTCTCGACGAGTTGACCACCGGGCTGGACCCTCAGGCCCGCAGAGCAATCTGGGAGTTGATCACAGACATAAGGGATCGCGGCAAAACCGTCTTTCTCACGACCCACCTGATGGAAGAGGCCGAGCGGCTTTGCGATCGGGTAGCAATAATTGAACACGGTAGGGTTATTGAAATCGGTACCCCTGCAGAGCTAGTTGAAAAGCACTGCCCGGAGCGTACAGTTGTTTTCACCAGCGACGAGGCGGGAGTTGCTGAGCGTTTGAACGGCCTGCCCAATGTCAAGGCGGTAACGAGCGATGGACTCCAACACAGCCTTAACGGCCAGGGCACCGACTTTGTCACCGATGTAATCAACGCCATCGCCAGCGAGAAAATTCGTGTTACAGGTTTTCGTACTGAGACTCCAACACTCGAAGATGTATTCTTGAGACTCACCGGCCACGGGATCAGAGACTAAATGTTGACCGGCTTCTTAAAACTCACCTGGATCGAGATCAAAGTGTTCGCGCGAGAACCGATGGGTCTGGTGGGCAACCTGTTAATCCCCGTCATGGTATTTCTGGTGGTTGGGCGGTTCGTGGGGACGGGACGGTTGGATACCATGACGTTGAATCCCCCACCATTCAACGTGCCTGTGCTGGGTGCGCTTTTCATCGCGATCGGGTCCGTATTTTCTTTGGTGGCGGTAATTACGATTTACCGAGAGGGGGGGATCCTAAAAAGGCTTCGCGCTACTCCACTTTCCCCCGTCACCATACTCGGCGCCCACGTTGTAGTGAAATTGTTGTTCACGGTCCTGGCGCTGGCTCTCCTGGTTCTCGCGGGTCGACAGTTCTTCCCCGGTGCAATCGACGTAAACATGGTCAGTTTCACTGGAGCACTTTTGCTCGGCACTGTAAGTATTCTTTCAATGGGTTTCCTTATTGCCAGCATCGTACCTACCGCCCGTTTTGCCGGGCCGATAACCACCGCAGTCTTGTATCCTATGCTGGCAATCTCCGGTTTGTTTTTTCCGGTCGGGCAACTCCCTCCACCACTCCAAATCCTCACCCGGTTCCTGCCCACGACGCACGCCACGACTTTAATGCTCGACATTTGGAACGGAGGAGGTTGGGTAGCATCCTGGGTTAGCGTTATGGCACTCGTCCTACTGTTCGCATTCTACACGGCCATCTCAGCAAAAGTGTTTCGTTGGGAATAACCGGCGCATTCCTTTCTCTTTGATAGACACTAAACGTAGTTTAGAGCATGGCTGAGATTCCCCCGGAACTGTCGGACGCGCTGTCCGACCACTACGAGTTACGCGGAGTTGTTGGACGCGGTGGTATGGCCACCGTTTACGGTGCCAGAGACCTGAAGCACAACCGAGACGTCGCCATCAAAGTCTTGAAGCCCGAGTTGTCCGCAAATCTTGGTGCCGAAAGATTTTTGAGGGAAATTGAGATAGCGGCCCAACTTCAACATCCGCACATCCTGATGTTGATCGACTCCGGGCAGGCGGGCGACACCTTTTACTATGTGATGCCCCTTGTCGACGGGGGTTCTCTCAGGGCCAGAATCGAGGGCGGACGTACCAACCTGGATCAAGCTATCACCATCACATCGAAAGTAGCCGATGCGCTTGCTTACGCACACGGGCAAGGTGTGGTGCATCGTGACATAAAACCAGAAAACATTCTCTTCTCCCATGGGCACCCCGTGGTAGGAGACTTCGGAATCGCCAAGGCATTGAGCACAGCAGGATCCACCGCGATAACACGAACTGGTTTCCCCCTCGGTACCGTCGGATACATGAGCCCGGAACAAGCGGCAGGATCGACTGACCTGGGACCTGCCACTGACGTATACAGCCTTGCCTGCGTTACCTACGAAATGTTGATGGGAGCCGTGCCGGGCGTCTGGTTGAGCGAAGCGGAATCCGACGACGGCCACATGGTAGACATCCCGGCTGAGCATCGAGAACTGTTTTACGATTTACCCGATCATATCGAGCCGGCACTTGCCAGAGGATTGGCCAGGCGACCACGTGATCGGTTCGACAACCCGGAGGAATTCGTCGCCGCGCTTAGCGCCAGGAAGAAAGTGAAGAAGCGCTTTCCGGAAAAGAAGGTCGACGAGATCATCCGGCGCGCCGCCGAAGCGCAACTTGCCAACCCGACGGTGGATGGAAGTTTGACCGTTGGCGCCATCGAGGAGATCGCTGCCGACGTTGGACTGTCTCCGGAACGGGTGCGGATCGCAATTGGCCAGGTTGAAAGGCCACCGGATTTGGCAGCGTTGCAAACGATGCGGACCGGGTTGTTCTCTTTACCGTCACACCTGGAAGTGGAGTCGAAAATCCCCGGAGAACTTCCACAATCTGAATTCGGCGACCTTCTCGACGAGATCCAACGCAGCCTGAAGGACGTTGGAACCGTGAGTGAAACTCTGGGGGCTTTTTCGTGGAACAACGCGACGTGGGAGGGCGGCGGCATCCATGTCAATGTGAGACCGAGGCACGGTGAGACCACACTCAGGATCTCGGAACCCGCCGGATCCTATAAGGCGTTGGTTTCTTTGGTTTCAATAGTTGGTGGCGGTGTTTTGACGTTCGGAGTAGCAGCAGGGGCGGTGCTTACGGGAGTAATTGATCAAGCTGGCGCGCGAGACCTGGTGATCATCGCAAGCGTGACCTTCCCGGGCAGCTTTCTCGCGGGCCGAGTATTCTTGCGCGAATTGTTGCGTACCCGGAGACAAAAGCTCGGCGCATTGATGCGGCGACTGGTCGGCGTGTCGCGGGAGGCCATGGAACGAGATTCAGGCGCCCAAAACTAACGTGGCAAGAACACTAATAAGCTTACTCCGCCCGCAAGGCGCTCATCGGATCAACCTTGCTGGCTCTACGGGCCGGTATCACACAAGCCAGAACACCGACGACAAGCAGGACTCCACCGACAATGCTATAGGTAGCGGCGTCGACGGGCGACACACCAAAAACGATTGACGCCACGAAACGCGACAGTGCGAGGGCTCCTGCAAGGCCTGCACCCAGGCCTATGACCACGGGAACCATACCCTGCCTCACGACCAGCCCAAACACTTTTTTTCCGGTAGCCCCTAAGGCTAAACGGATACCCATCTCTAATCTGCGCTCCGCGATTCCGTAGGAGACTGTGCCGTAGGTTCCTACCGCCACGAGCGCCAGGGCAATGAAACCAAAGGCCCCGAACAACACGAGATAAAAAATTGGCGTCACTAAAGAATCCCTGACACGCTCATCCAGAGTGGCGATGGAAGCGATTACCTGGTCGGCGTCCACGCTCCAAACCGCGGCTCGCAACTCCGAGCTCAACTGCGCCATCGGCAGATCGCTTTCGATAGCAATCGCAAACCGTGAAAAGAAGTAAAGGTCCTCAATCGTGTGGGGCACATAAAGAACCGCAGAAGCATCCCGGTTGAGGCGGCCCGGTGCCATGTCTTCAATGACGCCAATCACTTCGAAGTAGGGATCTTCGCTGTCGGGGCCGCCGAGGCGCACCAGACGGCCCAGCGCGCTTTCGCTGTTCAGGAAAATTTTTTCGAACGCGCGATTGACAACAGCTACGTAGGCGCGGGAATCAACTTCGGCCGCGGTCATGAAACGACCCCCGGGCAGCAGCCGTGCACCGAGAACTTCCAGGTACCTGGAATCAATTTGCTGCCATGGCAAGAAAACACGAGACTCGTCGGAGTTGGTTCCCCCCTGGATCGTGTAGCTCCCTGCTACGTTCGGGTTACCGAAAGGTCGACCTGCCGTAAACGCAACGCGACGTACGCCGGAAATCGCTGCGACTTGATCCACGACCTCACCCGTGAATTGACGCCGCAGTTCGGGCGTCTCGTAGAAGGAACGGGCGTTGATCCGTATGTCCGAGATGCCTTCGGTTTCAAAACCTGGATCTACATTCAGAATTCGTACGAAACTGTTCAGCAAAAGCGCGGCTCCCACAACCATGATCACAGCCACCCCAACCTCACCTGCGACCAGAATGTTTCGCACTTTGTTTCCAGACCCATCGCTCCCGCGGCTCCCCGCCTTAAGTCCCATCGTGATATCCCGCCCGGAGGCCTGAATGGCCGGGATTACTCCGAAACCGATTCCAGTCACCACGGCGGCGGCCAACGCAACCCACAACATCGTGGAGTCGACAACCACTTCTTCCATGCGGGGAATATTTCCAGGATTGATAGATCGGAAGTAGCGCACCCCAATAGTGGCGAGGCCATAACCTCCAACCCCTCCGGCCAGGCCAAGCGTAAGACTCTCTGTTAACAACTGACGGATCAGGCGGGTCCGGCTGGCCCCGAGGGCGGCACGCACTGAAAACTCACGCGCTCGCGCAGTAGCTCGTGCCAAAAGCAAATGAGCGACGTTGGAGCATGCCATCAAGACAAGCAGCAGTGACGCACCTAACATCGCAACCAACGAATTGGCCTGGGGACGCATGGTCAACGTCTTCAACATCTCGAAGGCCGGTACAAACTCGTCGTCGGTTCCTGCGGCTTCCATATCCGGGTCCAGGATCGCTGCTGTTACCCGCTCTAATTCCTCAAAAGCCAACGCCGGACTCACTCCCTCTCGGAGTAAGCCCACAACACGAACGAACCAGGCTCGCATCTCGGTCATGTCTCTGCCCGATTGGCCGAGCGGCATCAAAACATCGATCTCTTCAAGGTCTATTTCTTCGGGTAAAACCAATCCCCGCGGAAGAACACCAATTACTGTCCGCGATACCTCATTGAGATGCAGGTTACGACCAATTATGCCCGAGTCCGCGCCAAACCGATTCCTCCAAATGGCATCGCTTATGAGAATCACCGCATCGGTTCCAGGAGCGTCTTCTTCTGGTGAAAACCACCGTCCTAATTGTGGGACCACGCCAAACGCCTTTGAAAAATCGTGATCGACATACGCCCCACGGTAACGTTCCGGCTCGCCATTTCCGGTCAGATCCACATTTTCTCCCGAAATGGTGCCTGTCAAAGCGTCATATGATGAAAGGTTTTCCTTCCACGCGCTGTATAGGCCGGGGGCCACGGAGAACACCCTGCCGGCCCACTGTTCATCGCTAGGACTGGACCCAATTCCCACAAGGCGATCCGAGTCGGGATATGGCAACGGGCGCCAGAGAACAGTGTTGGTCACACTGAAAAAAGTTGTACCAGCTCCGATTCCCAACGAGAGCGTGAACACAGCGGCCAACGTGACAGCAGGAATTTTTTTTAGAACCCGAAGGGAGTACCCAACGTCGCTCCACAACTCAGCGAAAAAAGAGTTTCGCCCCACTCGCTTTCGCTCACTCCAATGGAGCGCCAGGCCAGCGCGGGCCGACGATGCGATTTGTGAAAACAACCAGAGACGGGCTCCAACGAATCCTCTTGTTCGCCGAACATCGACATACGCTTCGGTCAGGTCACCGACAACCCCTTCTCCTGTCATCGGCCCATACAGAACGACCAAAAGGCGGACGACCCACCGAGGAAGGAGGTTATGACTCACTGACCTTTGCCCTCGGCGAGGCGGGCGACAGTTTCCTCAAGGCCATCTGCCATTTTCATCAATCCGCCGTAGACCACATGCAGGATACGTGCACCTTCTGTTTCCAATTCGTAGTGGCGTTTTCTTCGTCCGCCACGTTCTGCCGTGGGTTCCCCCATCCACGACCGCACTAACTTGCGCTTTTCCAGACGATCAAGTGCCGTATATATCGCGCCCGAACCAACTGTCTTTCCCGCCCGCTCCTCAAGTTCGCGCCAGATATTGAAACCGTACGCTCTGGGTCCGAGGCGCACGATGGAAAACAGAATCATTTGCTCAAGCTCGCCTAGTCTCGTAGACATATCTCCTACAGTATTAGTGTTTGTAATGTAGGATATATACCAGCAGAACGACAAAGTTCCATAAATCGACATCGCACTGGCGCCGAGTCGGGAATCGAAACGGGCCGCCCGAGAATCTAGATGTTTCAATTTGTTACGGTTATTAATCACATGTGACCTTTGTGCCCGTTCGGTGGTATTGAACTACGGAGACATACTGTTTTTGTGAGGTAAAATGAGACATTCGAGAATTTTCGCAGTACTTGGAGCGATCGGTCTCTCCGCTTGCTCCAATTCGCTCGGACCGGGGAACACCGGACTGATCGCACCATCGTTTTGGCTACTGATCAGCATAGAATCCGGCGGAACTACCGTTGACGCCACAACTCTTACGAGAGCGCCAACAATGAACTTCGGGAATCTTTCAGGTTCTCGGACTGATATTGAAGGATTCGGAGGCTGCAATACGTTTGGCGCAGAGGCGACCTTGGGGAAAAGCACAGTCACTGTCGGACAATTTTCTTCCACCGAAATAGGCTGCCAACCATCAATCCAGGCGATCGAACAACCCTACTTCGAAATCTTGACGGGTGCGGTGCGCTTCGAAACCGACATAGACGACCTCAGGGACGACCCTTCTTTCAGCCCCCCGGGCCCGACTTTGATAATAGAATCCGCCAACGGAGACAGATTGGTTTTTGAAGGGGCGACGCTTTAGAGTTTCTACGTCTCGTGGCGTTCAATTAACGCACGCCGCACGGCTCGGGCGGTCGAGGTACCGTCTGCCGCACATTCGGCATTTGGAATGTCAACCTTTCCCTACGATCAGGCATCCTAGTTAGAAGACCGAACGGAGAGATAGTGGTGTTTCGACCGCCTATGTTGTGTGTTTTGTTGCTTCTCAATACGATTCCCGCGTTTACTCAGGTTCCCCAATTGCCGAGTACCGAGCAACGGGTCGCAGACCTTGCGTTTCTTTGGCAGGAGACAAACTACAACTTTGTTCATTTTGACAAAGTCTCTGTCGATTGGGATAGCACGTTCCAAGCCTTTATTCCCGAGGTCTTGGCGGCGACCACAGCGATCGAACATGTGAGAATACTTCAGAGGTTCATCGCACTGCTGAACGAGGGACACGCAAACGTCGTTCCAACGCGCGCTCTCCGATTGATCCATGGCGCATCACCGCCTGTTGAGCTCCTTCCCGTTGGAGGGAGGCCTTTGGTGGTTAACACCGGAAACGGGATCGGACAGGATATACCGATCGGCTCCGAAGTCCTGCTGGTGAACGGAGTACCCGCAGACAAGCACCTACGGGAAAGGGTGTTTCCATTTTTGGGTGCCGCCACTTACGGCAACCGCTTGAGTAAAGCCCTCCGCCGAGACGATGAGCCGGCCGTGAGTTTGCTGTCGGGACTTGAAGGAACGTTCGTCATCATCGGTATTGAGACCCCCGCAGGTGAGAGGAGGGAAGTGGAGCTTGAGCGGCTCCGAGCCGATACGGAGGTGGAATGGAGCTTCGCGGCACGAGGGGAA
Organism: Gemmatimonadota bacterium; assembly: GCA_029262195.1. GTDB lineage: Bacteria > Gemmatimonadota > Gemmatimonadetes > Gemmatimonadales > GWC2-71-9 > B16T1B5. The sequence continues at coordinate 121,155 of JAJCZX010000036.1, forward strand.
TTGCCCATTTTCGAACTTGAGTGGTTACCTGACTCAATAGCCCGCGTGAACTTGAACGGTTTTCACGAAGCCAGCGTCGTCGATCAGTTCGAGGCCGCTCTTCCTGAGATCCAACGCGCCAGAGGCGTGGTCTTCGACGTACGCCGCAACCGAGGCGGTAGTTCAAGCCATGGGTGGGCTATTGGCCGACACTTCATCGACGATTCGCTTCCAGCACTGCGCTGGCGTGCGCGCGAAAATGTCAGCGTCTACCGAGCTTGGGGTCGTTACCCCAGCCGCAGTCAATACGCCCCTTACGCCAGTGGAGAAGCGTGGATCGAAGATCAAGTATCGGTGATCGCCCCGGACCCCAACTTAATCCTCACAATGCCGGTGGCCGTGCTGATCGGCCCTGAGACATACTCGGCGGCCGAAGACTTCGTTGCGTTCATGAAAAGCGCCCCCCGAGCGACTTTGTTTGGAGAGAACAGCGGAGGCAGTACAGGTCAGCCGCTGATCTTGAAAATCGGCTCCACGGCCTGGGCAGCAATAACTGCCAAACGAGACATGCTTCCCGACGGCACCGACATAGTTGGTGTCGGGGTCCCACCGGACGTAGAGGTTCACCAGACAATCAGCGCGTTCCGGGCGGGACGAGACCTGGTTCTTGAGGCAGCTCAGGAGTTCCTGGCGCGGGAGGGCAGGTGACTAGCCTCTCCTTCGGGAGCGAACTGGTTCGATTCCATTTCGAGCAGGTGACTAGCCTCTCCTTCGGGAGCGAACTGGTTCGATTCCATTTCGAGAAGGCGTTGCTTCAAATCCACACCGTTTAAGTATCCGGTGAGTTGAACGCAAACTAGACGTTTTCGATTGGTGCGATGACATGAGTGCAGTGGGGATGATTGGGAATTTTTGGGGTAGTATCATCCCATTCGCCTAGAGCGTACGCCTTCACCAGAAGGTCGTAAAGGACCTTCGTTTCATGTTCCTTGCCCGCCAGCAATTGGGAGCAGGGCGACATCTCATCTTCTCTACTGGAGTGTGGCACAAAACAACGCGATTCGCCGCGGGTAAGCAATTCTTCCGCCACAGCCTGGTTGTAAAACCGGCTGTATTGGGTACGGATCAGTCGTGTCGGCCACCCGTCAGGAAACACCCGTGAGTTTCCACGATAGGGAGAGTCCGCTGGTCCAAGGAATTGTTCGGTTCGTCGAATCGCCTCATCAACATCGATTTCGCCTGCAACCAGCCGCTCAAGAATGCTCCGAAAGCGAACAATTCGGTCAGTGCCTTCGGTCACCTTTCCAGCAATCGGTGCGGATTCTACGAGGGCATAAACCCTATCCTTAAGATCCGTGTTGGAATAAAGGACTCCTTGGATTTCACTGAGCTCTTGTGCGAAAACAGGTTCCGAAAGTAGATCAATCGCTTGGATGAATTCCTGGACCTGTGCTGCCAGGACAGAGGCCTCCGGGCAATCGATGCGTTCGGCGCTCGCCATCGCCGCGAGCGATGGGGGCCACGACGGATATAGACTGACCTCGGGAGGCCACAGATGTAGGTCGCGAATCCGAAATACCTGCTTGCATTCAGCTCGCAACTCGTAATCAACCGGCACCTCATCCTTGAGCCGCCAGATATCGTAAAGATCTCTGAATCGGTGGTTTTCTCCACCTTCCAAGGCTGGTGGTTTGGTAACGGCATGTATTTTTTGGGCTAACTGTCGTCTTATGGGAAGACACGGCAGCTGTTCCGGCCCGGTAAGACCAAAGTCCTTGAGATCAAAAGCACCTACTGTTTCATGTGGCGTTGCGGCCCCTTCGGGCGCGGATACTTCGAGGGGGACTGTTGCCCATGCCCTTCCGTTGTATTCCAGTTTGATTGTAATCCGTTGAGCCTTGCCGAGGTCCTCGGGCTCACCGTAGCGCCTCAGCGTCCAATCGTCGTACGGATCTCGAAATGCCTCGTCGAGTCTCGCGAGGAGTTTGGGCGTAGGTTCGTAAAATATCGTATCAAAGTCCTTCGTGGCTCGAGTGCTAGCACCTAATCGACGTTCAATGGCGACTCCGCCCTTTATCAAAAAAAGAGGCGTGTCGTCAAAGGCACGGCAGCGTTGTTAGCGGCGGGTACAAATTGCACACATTCGGCGGGCAAAATTGCACACTCTGAGTTTTGGCCGTTTTCTGGGGCTATATGTCTCTGACGGTCCATTGATGAATTTGCGTCGACGCAAAAAGCGGAGGCGCGATGTACCGATGGGAGCAGCGTGTGCTAGTGAAACACTATTTAGAGCAG
>JAJCZX010000037.1 GCA_029262195.1 Gemmatimonadota bacterium
CCCCTCCCTCCCTTGGCTGCTGGCATAGTTCTTGCTTGCGGAAACGGCTAAAATTGGGGTTGCGCGAACTTGTTGCATTGATTAATTTGGTTGTAGAAACTTTTAACCGGAGTAAACGAAAATGAAAAAAATGACCCGCCAATACGCTCCGGGCGAGCGCGTCCGTCGACGGAATATGTATTACGCGCTTAAGTTGTGGCGCCAAGCACTAAAGGGCGCTGACTTAGACATGTACCGCGTTGTCACTCGCCCACAGGGGTCTTGGAAATGGCAAAACCGATACGGGCTAAGGGCCTATAACGTTAAGCTATCGCTTAAAGGGGTCTGGTACTATGCGGCCGCTGAGCTACCGTTTGAATCGCTCACGGACGTCGACGTGGTCGCACTGACCAAGATCGGCGTACGTGTCGGCGGGATGCATAGACAGGAGGTGGAATGGCAATCTCAAGGAGCAGGGTGGGCCCCTAAAGGTCACTCTCGGTAATTGTGCCATAGGGTGAGTTTAGGGCGTCCAGCCAGAGCCCTAGCTCACCCTCTGGGTTTTTGGTTGTGCCCCCGCCCAACAGTGTCGCCTTAAGATCCCGCCAAGATCTTAAGGGCCCACCCACGGGATAGGTCATATGACGAACCCCTTGCGTCGGGCTTGTCGCCGTAATCTGGATTAGCGCTATGCGCGAGTTGTGCTGTACCTTAACGGCTTTGGTGATCTTAAACATTAGACCATCTGCGCCCCATGTAATGAGTAGGTAAATGCGCCAGCGCCAGAGTGCAGCACCCGCGTAAAGAAAAACCGTGGCAGCGCCCCCGCCTGAATACCGGTGTATTGCGCCGTAGTGTCCACTATGCCCGGGTAAAGACAATAAACATATTGACCCGGGGCGGCAATTGGCGCAAACTGCGCGATCCGAAATGACAACAACTCGAAACTATCGTAAGCCCAAATCTCTACACCTACCGTGTCCACGCCCGGGACAACAGACAGTGCGAAGTACAGCGTTAGTCCGCGATAATTAAAGTTATTGGTTATCGCGCCTTGCTGCGTGACCGTGCGTGACGCCGGGGAGAACATCGCCAGCATCGCATTTAAATTTAGCTTACCCCAACTATTGGCCCCGCCGTCCCACGCATAATTAAGGGATGCGCCTACTTTGGCCTCTTGGTTTGTCGGCAGTGTCACCGATCCAGTATCCGCAATTATCGCCGACTCGTCGCTAGACTCGCCTAAGTTCTCCACGTCAAAGCCATCGTTGAGGATTAGCGCGACAACAGCCTGCGACACACCCGCGCCATAATGCAGCTTGAAGCTGTTAAACTCTGCACGGATAATACGACCGGTGGCCATTGGCACTTGTATGTTGCCATCGTCAAAGGTCACAAAGACTGGCCGGTCAACCGGCAGGCCAAGCAGTACCAGCCCAAACCCTTTGGCGTTGATCCGTTGACCCTCAACGGGCGTAGCCGTTGCCGCAATAATTATGTCTTGTACGTTTTCGCGCCGCACATCCGTGTTTAACATCGTCAGCAAAACCTCTCGTAAAAGTTAAAAAACTCCGCGGCACGCAAACGGGAGGGTTTGCGCTTATCGACGCTTGCGCGCCACGAAGTAAAACCTAGCAGTCGCCGGAGACCCCGAAAGGGAAGCGACCCCTAAGTTTTATTTACTTGTCACTCTCGGCGTCCGGCGCACCTTTGGCCTCATAGTCGTCCTCTATTGCGATTAAATCCGCAAAGGTCACACTGGCCCGGGGGTTGATGCCCCGAGTCTTGATGTAGGACCTTAAGCAGCGAGCGTTTTCGCTGCCGTGGATTTTGTCAGTCGTGTTTTTTTCCTTCGCCATTTTTTTTCTCCTCTTAAAGTTTTTACCGCGCCACATTTAGCGCGTCAAATTTTCCGGCGCGGCACCTCATCCCGCCGATAAAAAGTGTACCCCCAACAGCGGCGCGAACGTTGCGCGTGATCTCCCCACTATTGGCAACGTCAGAATAATCGGGCAACACACTGCCGGGCTCCCACGTGCGCCGCAATACCTCAACGTCGTTAACATAAAAAATCAGTATCGCTCGTGCGGTAGGCGTTGCCGCAAGATGCACAACCTCCAGCTTTGCCAGCGTGTCAACGGGTACTGGCCAAGGTATAGCCGTAGTCTCCTCTGGGGGGAACGCTCCGGTGTTGGTCGCAAAAGCCCAACTTGACGCGCTGTCGATCCAAAATAAACCGTAGCCCGGGTTACCTCCGTCAATCCAATTTAACGCCCCCGCGGAAGACGGACTGTATTGGATACCCGTAGTGTAGTCGCTTGCGGGTGCAACGGTCAACGCGATATAAAACGTATCAATAAAAACACGCCGAGACTCAACAATAGGTACCGTCTGCAAAGTTGTCAGCGGTATTCTTATCGGTAGATTAACCGCGTAGCGAACCTGCATGTCCGCCACGAAGTTGATACCTAAATTTTCTTCGTGCATCGCCAAGTTTGCGCTGCCCGCGCCGAACACGTTTGTCATAAATTGATCGTTGAGTACCGCGTTACGGTATGGCCCGGAGTTTAACCCTCTGCCGTTGATGCCAAGCGAAATCTGGTTGTGTGAACTTGGATAGTAGATATCGTCGTCCCACTCCGCCACCACGCTATCGAAAGGGTTTGCACTTAGTGGCGTACCGTCAAATATATCTTCGCCTTTCTCAAACGTGATAAACCGCAACGTGCCCGAACCGATAGCGCCATGATGAACTTTAAACTTTGTAAACTTTTGTCCAAACTGTCTGCCGCTATAAATCGGGAACCTCTCAACGCTATCGTCAAACGATATCTCAATCGGCCCCACGTCCATCTGCTCAACATAGAGCCCGCCGGTAGCGGATAGCGAAATTTCTTCGCCGCCCGTCCGATCGATTGGCCCTGTGTCGTCGTTTAGCGCAACGTCACGCCGCTTGTATGGCATCAGTCTAACACCACGACAAACATAAAAAATAGCGCCAACAACAAAAAACCCGCCTGAACGTTGTCACTTCCGGGGCGGCGCTCGCGCAACTGATCGCTGACTGAACTGTCGGTTGCGCGACGATTGCGAATAAGGTTTTCTAGAGCCATTTTTTGACGATAAAATGCGATGTCACACCTACGGCAACCCAAAAAATAAACGACTTAACGCTTATGGAACTCATGCGCCTACCAACCCTCTTGCTTGCGGCAAAACTACGCTACGGATAAAGACAAAACCTGCAAGTAACGCTAGAGCTAACAACACGATTGGCGGCAGACCTACAACCCGCGCACCAAAGTCTATCACTTTTGTTGTCACATTAGCGGCAACCCCCACAACACCGTCTGGCAATATGTCTCCGTTCGGCCCGCCCGTTAACTTAACTGAATCGGTAAAACGCACAAAAAACTCATTGACGCGCTGGCCTAAAGAATTTTCGTCGGCCCGCTCAACTGCATCACCAATCCGCGCCAGTTGATCGGCGAAAGAAAAATCGGGGTCCTCATAAGATATAGTAACGCGGCCGGTCGTCGCAAAACCGGGGCGCGCTTGTTGTGCAGATTGAAAACGGCAAGCGGGCGCACCCGCCTTATCACCAAACGAGCGCGGAAAAACCGTAGGGGTTCCGCCCGCGTCCCTACACCGTTGCTGCCAATCTCTAACCACTCGACCCTCCTCCTAGCGCAAACAACCCACCGAGCGCAATACCTATCAGTATCACAGGGGTGGCCTTTGGCGCAAACTCCGCAAAGATTACTCGCACAGTGTCAAGCGACTTGCGCAACTGGAAGTGGAAAGGATCGTTTACCCCGTTTGGCCCTGTGCGAAAAAAATACCCTGCACGAAGACCAATGTCGTCTTCGGCTATCTGTGCCAGTTTGCGATAGGCGGCGTCCTCCGTAACCTCACTGTGAATCAAAATCTTAACATCAAACGCGGCACCCGAACCGTGATAGGATTTTGTCGTATCGGCCACTGGATACCAAGCCGCCCGCCCCGCTCTGTCTCCGGGAGGAATAAACCGCCTACCCGGGGGCTGGAAACCTTCGACTCTCGCCCTGTCAACAGCTTCATTGCGCCACTTAACTAAGAGGGCTTGGTCCGCCGTGGTACGAGTACCGCCAAACTTGGGTATTTCGTAAAAAATTCCAGCGGCGTTTGCCGCAACCCTCAAACGCTCCTCAAGCTGGCGTGTCTCAGGTAAGAGACCCGCCAATCTACCTGTTTCGGTCGCCGTGTAAGTCGGCATTAGTTTTTTTTTGCGATAGAGTGACGCAAACCGAACAGCGCGAACAGAGACCCCAAAGCCTGTGCTCCGCTCGCCAAAGACTCCGACAAAACCGCAAGCCCGTCAGGCGATCCAACCCAACCAACAGCAGCAACAACGACCCCGAGTATTGTTTTCCAACCCATTTTTAATCTCCTACGCCAGTTTTAATCTCAAGTTTGCGTATACTCTTCGCGTGCGAATTTAAACGATTATCGCGCACCCCGTCCTGTTCTTTGTTGTGTTGCATTATCTGTGTAATCTTTCCCGCCCAGAAAAAACCTGCTCCGGTCTGTCCTATGATCGCAAAAAAAATTGCAATCTCGCCTACTGATAACTCCATCAAGCGACCACAAAGCCAAGTGCGCCGACCAACAGTATCGCAACGGCCACATTGCGCACGGGACCACTAAAAATACCGATACTCTCATTTGACTGCGCCGTTTGCGCTGCCGTTTCTTTTTCCGCGGGATCGTCAGATAAAATCTCAAACTGCCGCGACTCGTTAGCCGACACGAATTTCATCCTCAACGATGCGGGGCCACGGTTTGACGCCACCCTGTCAGACTGCCCGGCGGAGCGCGGCACAACTCCAGCGCGGACTATTAAATCAGACTCAGCGCGACTAACCGGAAATATTGGCGGCATGTTTCCGCGCACCTGCCCGTCAGCGAAAAGCTGGAAAACACGCTTAGTGCTGCCATCCCGAACGCCTAACGTTTGATCCCGACGAACAGGCGCGTCAGTGTTAACTTTTTTGTCCAGTGCAGTCCTAAACTTTGCGCTGTCCGGGATGTTGTCAATCTTTGCGGCCGTAACAGGCGCGGGGTCTGCTACTTGCGGGACCTCTCGCGCAATTAGTACCGGCAGTGCTCCCCGAAAAAAACTAATAGGACTTGCACCCACTCCGGGCAGCTTACGGACCTCCTCACGGACAGACCCGCGGGGACGCTCCACAGACGGCCCGGGACTGGAAACCGAGCTACCGCTACTAACCTTCGAGGCCGACGGAACCCCTACACGCCTTACCTCATTGTCTAACGCGACCGTACCGGACGCCTCAAGAGTCCTGACCAAAGCCATTTGCTTAACTCCTCTGACCGCCGAGAACAACCAAGAGCACTGCGCCGACACCGATCAAGGCGATCGGCAGAAGCGGGAAATTTTGCGCGGCACTTTGACCCGCTGAAGTCCCTACAGTTTGCGCAACTTGGTTAGCAGAGTCGCGGACATTTTGGATAACGTTGTTTAGTGTCGCCAATATCCCGTTTAGCTGACCACTACCGGCGTCTCCAGTTGGGCTAGTCTGTCTGCCCGTATTGGTAACAGGGTTACTACGTCCCCCGGTTGCTTGGTTCCAAATTTGCTGAGGAGTACGCGGTTGTACGCTCGCCCCCCCCACGTTACCAGCGCGTGCGCCAGAAAAAATACCGCGAGCGGTCCGCGCCGCGGTAGACACGACCGGAATGTTTAAATTTGATGCGATACCAATGCCAGTGCTGGCAACCTTACCGACGCCTTTACCAATCCCTTTGGCGATTTTACCGATACTGGAAAATAAACCCATTTTTATCCCTAATCCTAAGATAGCGGGAGCAGATACTTCGCGCCCCCGCCATCTCCTTGGTTGCGGTTTTTTGCTCTTACGCCGTTAGTGCCGGTACCTCGATGGCGTTAGTCACCACTCTGATCGTCCCGGCGACCGCGGCCTTGTTGATGATAAGGTTGAGATTGGTAAACTTGCGTGCTTGCAAGATTTCCGGGGGGATGATGTCCTTATCCTCCGCAAACTCCAGCACTACAACCCCGGCGGGCATCGACACACCAAAAACTTTGGCGTTATCCGTCTTGAGGGATTGACGCGACACCGCGCTAAACTGGCGCAACGTATTGTCAACCTCAAGCGTGATATCGTTGATGATCGTGTCGACCGGCTCGCCAGTAGCTCCCTCGGTTACAACCATCAATGATCGGATGTCTGCCGTGCGCGGAATCTCAATCACAAAAGCAGCGTCAGCGCCCGCCGGACTGGCGACCTCTTTAAACTGCGTATTTTTCCGGAGCAGACGCCGCCCCCACTCGTGAGGATTTCCAAGGGCCGAAAAGTCACCCTGCAACCCGGCCTGTACAACCTCAAGTGTGTTCATGGCGACCGACCCTGTGCCGCCAACAAAAAGTTGTGCGTGATTGCCCCACTCAATGCGCAAGATCAACTCGTCATAGATCCAAGTGGGCAGGTTTGTCGCGTCACCCTCATTGGCAAACGGGGTTTTGAATGGCAGGTGCAGCGCAAACTGTCCCGTGTAGGGACCGCCCGCGGCCGTAACGCCACCGGGAACAACGATCTGATCCACAAACCCAGCTTGCTCGTAAATCAACTGCTCGCGCACCATGTCGCCGGGCCGGTACGAGTGCAGGACTTTTCCGCCGTCGGCAACGATTGACACGGAGACGATTGGCGTCGGGATAGCCCTGACTGACGTGGCATCAGTTAGGACCGTTGCGGTGTAGTTGCCCCGGATTATCAAGCCTTGCTCCAGGAAACTTTTTTGTAGGCGAACTTCGCGGGTGTTGCCCGCGGAAAACTCCAGCCCGTCAAGTCTTCGCTTTGTGGGAGTCGGCATGCTTTAACTCCCGAGAGCAAACGTGCGCGCCGGGGGCACAAACTTCAGGACAAGTAGTGTAACCACCGTTGCCATTAGTGCGCTCTTGATCTCTGTTTTACTCATTGCGGTTTAACCTCTTTTACTGGTTGCGGTTTTTGAGCGTCTCCGCGACAAGTAAGACTGCAATTGCGGACACTATCGAGACACCCGCAACTACCATAATCTCACCCAATCGCCAGCCCTCACGTTCGTCGTTGTCAGCCATGGTCTCCGTCCTCCCTTTTGATTGAGCATTTTCGAATCTCTAAAAACGAAAATAGGCACGGTTCTTGCCCTTGTCAAGAGCAAAACCCGTGCCTGTTTTGTATCCCCCGAAAAAACGGCAGGTTTGCTACTCTACCCTCACATCCTCCCGTCCATGTCCCGTCTGTTCACCGGGCATGGCCTCGGCCCCCCGAGGGCGCGGCTTGTTGGCCTCGACCGCGCTGGCGCGATCTTGTGAGGCATTCCACCGCTCCAGCATGCAAACCTCAGCCTGTAGTCGCGCCACATCCCTGCTGGAAATTATCGCACGAGCGATTAGCCACGCCGTCAAAATCATGAGACCCGGCAAAACCTTTTGCGGGTCGATCATTTCAAAGTCTGGAGTGTTCATTTATTCGCCTCATCCTCTCTGTCTATTGACTCAAACGTAACTAGCGCGAACATCATAACAGGCAACGCAACAACCCACGCAACCCCGAGAACCACAACGCCCGCGCTCACCTGACGAACCTGACAACCGCCACAACTAGCACGGTCCATTCAAATAATAGGATCACCAACGCGACTTTTCGCGTTCCCCGTAGCGACTCCCCGTTATTCGGATACTTGACCCGATGTTCCCAAATCTGGTTCGACAGGTAACTTCGGATCATCACTAGGAGGTACAGTATCAACATTAGGAATAACATCTTCGGGTGTCTCCGTTTTCGCTTCGCCGTCAGGCCATTCCACGAACTGGAAATTTTCCACTTGCGCGGCGCGCTCGACGAAAGCGTGATTGGTAAATTCTTCTATGTACTTCAGATCGGCGGGCTCTTGAACCTTGCCAATAATAATCCTATCAGCGTTAGCGGTAAAATCTCGCGCAATACTTTTAGGGCGGCGCGAAACTCCAACAACGCTCACACCAAAATGTCGCCCATAGTTTGCGAGCCGACGAATACCTTCGGGGACCGACGTAGGCGAGCAGAGCCTGTCAAGCTCGTCAATCATAACTGTCGCACCCGGTAACAGACTCTCCCCGGGCTCCCCGCGAGTTAGTAACGTGATCAACTTTTCGGCCTCACCGTCCTCTGTCGTACGCAAAATAACCGAATAGTTATTATGGCGTAGCGGCTCCACGTACTGTACCAAGTCGCCGAAACTTTTGACTATCACGCCGTCCGAATGTTCAAACATTGGGTCAATCCAGATTTTGCGCCGCTGATCCTGCATGATAGTTCGGGCCTTGGTCGATTTACCGGACCCTTTCATCCCGAGGATTAGCGTGATCTGATTCTCGCGCACGGCGGTCATACTACAGGACCACGCAAGTGTGGCGGTCTGTCGTCGTGCCACTCGCTGGACGGATGTACGCCGTCGGTTGCCTCGGGCGGGGGTGGTGCGCTTTCCGCGCGAATTTCTTGATACTCGTTGTATCGCGGCAGCGTTACGGCAAAACCCCAATAGAGCAGCGCACCCCACGGCCCAACCTTTGTAGCAAAGCCGGGAAAATATAAATCCATAATCGGCGCAATAGCTTCACCGCCACTCTCACACTCCTCCTCAGTTAACGGACTGACACCAATACGTGAGCATATAACCGTGGACATAACCGCAAGGACTTGCGCGACCTGCTCCGGCTCTATTGGCGTAAACGTCTCAATCGGAGTTTCTTTTTTCTTGCGGGTGCGCTTCGGCTTTCGCGCCGCCTTCTCTTCTTCTGTTAGTGGGGGGCGACCCGGTCCACGCTTTGATGGTTTTACCGCTTCAGCCTCAATTTCTTGGGCCGCGTCCTTTAAGCTCTTCCCGCGCTCAAACTTAGCGTTTAAATCGGTTTCTGCGCCTAGATCGCTCGGCGTCTCGCTCTTCTTGACACTCATTACACACCCCTGCCGTTAGTTCAGTTTCGTGGATTTCGCACAACTCCAGATCGCGCCCGTCCTCACTGGAGTCCAGATCTGGATGGGGGTGGAAGTGCGCCTCATTTTTTTCCGTATCAATTTCCGCTTCACACCCCGGGCATTTTATTTTAGTCACTTTTGAGGTACCCCCTTACTTCGCGCACCTTTATTCCAAGGCGATGAAGAAGCTTGTCCATGTCAGTCTCATTTACTTCAAGATACCCGCCGTGGGAAAGTTCCAAAACAATACTGCGTTCACCGCGATACACCACAACAACCTTAGCTGGATTAATAAAGTAAACATGCCCGCAAACCGAATAGAGCATCACAATAACGGTCTTCTTTCTTGTTCTACCCATTTAAAAAAAACTCCTTTTTTGCGCAAAAACACAAAAACGCGGAAGGGGGCAGCGCGCTGGAGTCAACCCTTTTATTTGAGTTGGTGCGCACGTCAACGCGCCGCCGTTGCCCCTCCCGCAAAAAACCTAGAAGGGTAAAACCTCCTCTCCGTCTTCTTCGCCGGTCCAGTCGAGCGCGTCCAGTTCTCCCTGTAGGTCCATCTCGGCAATTTCAAAAACTTCGTACAATTTCATCTTTCCGTTTGCCGTTTTCGTCAACCCGGTAAACTTAACCGCAATGCAATCACTTACCGAGTCCTGACTTATGCGCTTGCGCAAAATCGCGTTAAGGCCCAATGACATCGAGTGGTAACACTCCCCTTTGCCCTTCGCCGAGAAAATGACGGCAGGAGCAATGATAATTGTTGGCCCGTATTTACCTGAGTTTTCGTAACCAACAACCTTTCCCCAAATTTGCTCACCGTCTTTTTTTGGTTTCCAAAATTCCGCACCCATCGCTTCGCGCTCTTTTGCGCTATCCGGTAATTTTTTCATTTTTGCAACCCTCCTGTTAATTGTTTTTTTACTACAGACTTAACTAGGTCCGAGGCCCGATCTCTATCTGACTGATTAGGTTTGCGAGGCGCGCCGATATTTTTAACGCTTGTAGCCCCGTCAATCGTTTTGGCAACGTAAGCCTTGCCAGATTTAATAATAAGGTCCTCAGACTGCCAGCTAATTTTGTATTGGCCAATCTCCCCCGAGGTCGGCGGTAACTCAAGGCCATTAGATGCAACGATAATTCCGTCCGTATCGATATATAGTACATCAAAACCCGCCCGGTCAAGCTCCCACATTTTTTCATGTATTCGCAATCTCTGCTCAGCTAATATTTCGCTGCTCCACGCACACGCACCCCATTTAGTGCGACGATTAATTGAGTAACCAACCGAATGGATATCGTCGCGCACATAAAGCGCGGATATAACCCGCTGGTCTTCCCGCCATTTTTTTTCATTTTTAACGCGATTAACGCAAACCAAGGGAGCTAGGGCAAACCGACCAATTAAGGCATTGGGTATCCGCTTAACAAATGACTTGAGATTATCCGTATCGGCGCGAGCGCGTTCTTCGCCAAGATATTCCGCCAGCGGTTGCAATACTTTGACGTTAGCGACATAATGCAACCCCTTGTGTATTTTAATTAATTTTGCGCCGTGATCTAAAGCCCGTCTAATTTCCCGGTTGGTCCAAATACCACGCTTGCGACCATTTAAATACCCCACGTAACGCTCAGGCAATACTGGATATTTAGTATTTTCTTCAATGGTTATCTCGGTCACACCATTGGCGCAAAAATTTGTACTGGGAAAATCAACAATGCGATAAGGATACGGTAGCTCGCAAGTTCTAATCACGTCCAAATACGCGGCATTTTGATCGTAATAAAAAGTATGCGCTTTAATACTTTCGGTAACCAGTGCCTCAACTCTCCCGCCGTAAATTGCAGGGCGAATTTTATTTTCGTCCTTAACGCCCGAGTAGAGCGGGGGGAAATTTGGCGTAAATTTATTATCGAGTATTTCAATTCCAACCCCTCCGGCGCTACTGGCGTATGACAACCCCCGCTGTTCGCACCAATAATTAATTTCCCAGATTTGCCTATACATTTCCACGGCAGTCTTTTCGTCCACTGCCGTAGGCGCAAGACCCGGGTCAACTAAACCGCTCCAATCCCTTAAATAAGTTTTATCCCGGCGACGCGCCGAAGTTAAGCGCCCCTTGTTATGCCAGTATCGCCATAAATTTAATGGACGCTCCGCAGCGCGAGACACAATACTCTGTAAGTCTGGAGCAAAAATTGTAGAGTTATTAAAACGCAATGGCCGATCAAAATATTCCACGCCGCGCCCAGAAATTAAAGCGACCGCCTCCCCTTTTGGTACCGCACAATAAAAAACATCAAATGCGGTCAATTTGCATTTCCCACCCTAGGTCAGATAAACCTTCCGCGCCAGTAGCTTGCAATATTTCCCCGACCGTGTCACTGTCCTGAGTGGCCGACACCACACCCCGGAAAACAGTACGGACCACAGCCTGTACCTCTTTCGTGCTTGCCCCCTTGCCAATAGTAATAGGGCCAGATTCAAACTCTTCGCCGCCGGGGGCAATTAGCCTAAATCTAAAATCCGCAGCAGAAGGAATTGCGCGGCCGCTCCTCTTGTCGGCAAAAACATCGCGCACGGCCTTGTTAATATTTTTATTGTCAAACACAAACGATACGGTACGATTTTTTAGCGATAACTGCGTGCCGTGTCGCTGTGCAAAATCACGCGCCTCGGCCCAACGCCGCTTCATGGTTTCGGATCGCTTGCGGTTGGCTGCGGAAAGCTTCGATCTGGGCTTTCGCCTCATTTAGCCTCTCTCGTGCAATTTCGCGGTAGGCGATAGCCTCCAAGATGTCGCCAGCGACCTCTCTCTGGCTGGCGATATCTAACGCAACTTCGCACTCAATTAATAAGGTTAGTGTATTGGGTAACAACATTCGGGGTCCTCCTTTTTTCTTTCCGCGCCTACTCCACCAATAAATCTGACGCCTTAAACGGTGACGGTCTCACGCTTCCGGGTTTGACGCACCATAAAATATACCCGCAAACATTCCACTCTATCCTAACGCAAAGCACCCTTTGAGGTTTGCCGGCAAAAATGCGGTACGGGTAAAAACCCGCCACCATCTTAGCGCTATCTATTATGTCGTCAGATAGTCGACGCAACCTAAGTTGTTTTTTCATGTATTCCCGTTATGGGGTTGTAATCAACTGAGTGAGAAACACCGTTAACCCGCACTCGATATTTCGTAACCTTGTAGTGCTTCAAGGTATAGTGTAAATCGTTTAGCGCGGTACCCACAACCTTCGCCAAGTCCACTCCGTGATCTGAGTAGATACTGACCTCGACTACCGTTTTTACTTCTGGCATGACCGCCCTCTCTAAATTTAGTTGTATTTGCTTTCCAAACTTTATCATAGAGACAACAAAACCCCGGCACCTATTAAGCGCCGGGGTTTTTTGCGGGGACTTCTTTTACTCGCCACCAAAGAGCGCGGACTCAATCACCTTTGCGACATCCGACACTTTGGCCTTCTTGACCGGGATTCCAATGGTCAAGTTTCCCTGACCCTCTTCTTTGTTCGCGGGGGCAACGTACACGCGCAAGTCAAGCGCGTTATCTGCCTTGGTTCCGCCCCGCGCCTTTTCCGGCCGCTGAAATTTTGCTTTCGTCATTTTGCAAACTCTCCTTTTTTCGTGTTTGGGTTGAGTAAATCCAGCCACAAAGCTAAGAGTTTCCAGAGGCGCACGCAAGGGCGATTTTCCGCACAAATTTCGTGCCACAACACGGCCCATGCAAATAGCGTGCCAGTTTTTCCACAGCAAATAGCGTGCCACCGTTTCCGCAAGCAAGAACTATGCCAGCAGCCAAGGGAGGGAGGGG
>JAJCZX010000038.1 GCA_029262195.1 Gemmatimonadota bacterium
GTGAACGACCATCTTGAGGTGACCAGTGGTGGAAATACTCCGAAATCCGAGCTAATCAGCCTTGGCAACGAGGAGCCGATGTTTGCAAATGCTCTTTAAACTCTAACCCGTGAGTGTCTCACTTTTATTGACAGGCTCCGACCAGCATCGGGTCCAGCGACCGTTCTACGTCCTTGATCTGGGGTCCTCCAGCTACTCGATCGGCTCGGTCTGTAGCTGGTAGAGGCATTCCAGCTCATCGGCCGACTCAACGTTGAATTTCTCGTAGATGCGATGAATCGAATTCAGTGTGCTCTTACGTTTTTCTACGAGAGTGAGTCGGGCACGCATCACATCGCGCATGGCTCTCAGTTCCGGGTTGATCATGTGAGTATATGGAATCAAACAATTGGTGCTGCTTGCCGAGGGCTATTGACGTCGTAGGTTTGTGTGCATGGAAGGTTACGGGATGAGAAATCTGATATTGAGCGGCTGGCGCCCGGTCGCAAGCGCAGTGCAATTGCGGAGTCGTTATGCCGCATGGGTACCTCACGCCAATTGCGGCTTACACTCGTATTTGGTAACCTTGAGCATGGACTATAGCAATCTGGTTACGATTGAGCCGGGCAAGCGCGGTGGAAAATCGTGCGTTCGAAGTCTTCGTATCACTGTCTGCGATATTGCGGAGCGACGGGTTCGCGGCGCGCACGCCAGTCGAATTGAGTGAGGCGTTTGACTCATTCGTTTGATTCAGCAAGTCCGTGTGTTGTTGATATGATGGTGAATCCCGAGGAACGCACCATGCCTCCGCGCATCACCGCACGACAAGCGTTCGTTTACAGCATGGCAAAAGCGCACAAGTTTTTTTGCATGGGAGACAAAGACGGCAGTGCCAGCGTTGTTAGAGAAGCCCTTAACTAGTGGTGTCCTCCAATCTTATCCGCAGGCTCCAAGCATCTCCCGTCGCCCGCCTAACGACCTACTTCGTCCTCCTCGGAGTTGGTATTGCGCTCGCGGTGTGGTACTTCCCCGAGTTAGCCGACGCATTCCATGCCGAAACACGTGGCCAGATCGATCAACTACCGGCTGATCTCCAACCTGTCGGAGTAGTGCGTGATGAACTCCCACCATTTATCCAACAAGTTTCCGTCGCGCTGCTGTTGCTGGGGGGTAGCCTTCTATTCGTTACGCCGATAGTTCGGATCTACATGGTAACAAAGCGACAAGAAGGTTACGACAAGACGTTCGTTCAGGTCCTATTCATGCTTCCGGTCGTGGTGGCGGCTGTGGTTCAGATCGTGCGTGGTGATCTCGCGTTGGCTTTTGCCCTCGCCGGTATCGTCGCCGCCATTCGCTTTCGTACCACACTTCGAGACCTGAAGAACGCCGTATTTGCGTTTGCCGCTATCGGCATCGGTCTCGCGGCCGGAACCGGTTCTTGGACTTTAGCGGGTGTGCTTTCGCTGGTCTTTTCCGCCACTGCCTACACACTGTGGAAGGGAGAGATAGGCGGTTTAGAAGGGACGTTTTCACTACCAACCGGTTCCATGCGATTGTCAGAGGCTCTGGTACCCGGCGAGAGCCAACGCTCTGTGGTTGTTGGGAGTGAGCGACTTACGAGTATCCTTTCACCCGTCGAGTTGACCTTCATGACTGAACATGCCGCAAAAATGGTAAGGTATATTCGCGCAGATGCGCTTAAGAGCAAGCAAAAATACGACACATTATTACTCATCTACACGAGTGATTCCGAGGTCGCCCGCCCGGCCGCAGCAAAACTCCTCGATAAATACACAAAGCGTTGGCATTTGGTGGATCAGTTTCCTGGGCCTGAAGACGCAACTGTTCTCGAGTACCTTATACGCTTAAAGAAAGATGCAGAAGTCGGAGAGTTTCTTGATCGTCTTAGCTGTGCGGATGAGTCTCCGCTTCGGGCGGCCGAGTTGAAACCAATCAAGGGGCTTCGTGACAAAATGAGCTAGAGACGAGCGGCGTGCGAATCGTGGCCGATCTGACGCCGGACAAACAGATTCTCCCGGAGTCGATGCGAAAGCAATGGTGACCCGGGCCCAAGCGTCGCGCCTGGATAAGCTGCGTGGTTGAAAATGTTACATATCCATCAGGCGGGCCTGTGTTGCGACCGCTGTAAACCGTTCAACCATCTGCTATCGTTGCCGCCCCCCCAGACATTGCTACGCCGTAGGTTACACGAGCTGGATGGGGGCTCGCGGCAGTTACGGTTGTCGCAGGCTTCACACGATGCTCAGGTGTGAAAGTTCGCTGCAAACTCAAGATTAATCTTATGCGGCGGCCTAATTGGTCGAAGGTCTTTGCCGATGTGAATGATCTTTGTTCTGATGCTGGGAAGCGGCGCGTGATACGGGTCGCCGCCGCGAGGGCCCTGGGTGGCGGAAACATGGTGAGCGACGGGTGTAACTAATGAGTGTGAATATGATGTTGAGGAAAGCGGCGCAGCATATGCGCAGAAATGTTGGGCGGAAAGGTCTGAACCCATGAGCAAAATCTTCTTCTACGGCCTGTTCATGGATCGGTCTCTGCTCACTGAGAAAGGTCTTCACCCAGAGATTATCGGGCCAGCATCGCTACCCGACTACCGCATCCATATCGGCGAGCGAGCAACATTGCTGCGATCCGCTTCGAGTCGCGCCTATGGAATCGTGATGGAACTCGACGACGAGGAAGCTCGCGAGCTCTACTCGGAACCCAGTGTACGAGAGTATAAACAGGAAAGCGTCCAGGTGAAGCTCCTGGACACGGGCGAAACCGTCGTGGCCGACTGCTACAACCTGCCGCGCGAGTTGGGTCTGGCCGGGACGAATCCCGCTTATGCGACCAAGTTGTCAAAGTTGGTTGAGAAGTTGCAGTTCGATTCGGCATACGTCGAAGAAATCGCGGCGTTCGGCGACGTGTCCACTAGACAGGAACACCCCTAGGCGGCGGTTTTCCTCTTCAGGCTAATGAGTTTCGCTACCTCCCCCCTCGGGTAGCGCCGAGGCTCATCAATGTTCGGACCATCAGATCTAGACTTACCGAAGCGTCGGCCGTTTCGAGTTTTGCCACTCTCGACTGGCTTGATCCTACGAACTCAGCTAACTGTGCTTGAGTCAGGTGCTGTCTTTTCCGTCGTTCGCGCAACCCTGTAGCCAGCGCCACCTTCATTTCAACAAAAGCTGCTTCTTCTTCCGACAATTCTAAGAAATCCACGTCTTGTCGCCGTCTGTCACACGAAGTTCATGGCACCCGCGACCGATTGACGGCATCGGTCTTGATCGTGGCATAGACAACCTCTCTCCCAATTGCAATCTTCTTAGGAGGGCTCCGGCCAAGAGATCAACGAAAAAACCATCAACGCGAGATTTCACATATGAACACTATACTCCCTGGACGAACCGTCCGTCGCCGTTCGACTCCCATGCTGGTTCTTCTGGCAATTATGTGTTTTGGCGCGCCCGTTCAAGCCCAAAAGGTTTTCTTCGATGCCCCGATTCCCGATTCGCTGGTCGGTCTGGCGGTGTACCAAAATATTCCCGGCCTGCAAAGAACAATCTCCTTTGGGTTCCAAGAGGGTTACCAGTTGGATGTCGGGTATTTTCGGGATACGTTGGTGGCGGTGTTAAAACGCCCAACTGAAGAGTGGTACACGGTAGTGCGTTTCCTGCAGATGCCTGAGTTGGTCGATACCGAAGAATTGGCATTCGGATGTGTTGTTGACGACAAACCGGACCGCCGAGTGTTTGGAATTGCTCGATCTGCCGACGCGCCTCGATTGGTAATGAACAACGCGTGGATGGTTGATGTCGCGATTGAGGGTTTTGTTCCAATCGTGACCGTCGGAGTCGAGTGTACCGGACTTGGAAGACCGGATCGCATTTGAGGGAGCGGTCTTGGTTTGCAAACGATGCCGTCGCCGCGAGAGGCGTTATCGCGGTCGTTTGCCACACCGTCCTGGGAGCGTTTCGGGTTCCCGTCCCTCGCGCTTGACCTCCTGCCCGGCTATGCTTGACGCATGCTTCTCGCCGCCCTAATCATCTTCGCCGTTTTTAGCCTGCTGTTGCTGGGGCTCGCCGGTGCTGCCTTTCGGCGAAAGCGCTATATGGGCAGTTTCATCTTTACCCTCAGTGGGTTGTTGTTTCTCGCCATCTCCGCGCTGTCGGGCACCATCGGCATTGCCACCCGCGGGTATCGCGCTCTCACGCGTGAAGAAACGGCGATCCGCATCATCACCGAACCCATAGCTCCGCACCGCTTTCGAGCCAGGGTGATTTATCCTGACGGAAGCGACACCACCTATTCCGTGACGGGCGACCAGGTCTATGTCGACGCCCATATTCTCAAATGGAAACCGATTGCCAACTTCCTTGGACTCCACACCGCGTACGAACTCGACCGCATCGGCGGGCGTTACGTCAATCTGGTGAATGAAAGGGACAGCGTCCGCGCCATATTCTCCCTGAAACAGGATAAACCGATCGACATGTTCGCGTTGCGGACCAGGTACGCCCTTCTCGCCCCGTTCCTCGACGCCGAATACGGTTCAGGAACGTTCATCGCGGCCGACCGGCTTATGGAGTACGAAGTGCGTGTCTCGACAACCGGGTTGTTGATCAGGCCGGTCGAATCTCGCTAAGGTCAACCTCGGCCGTTTCCTGATTGACGCTCGGGCCCGCAATAGAGATGGGCATCGGTTCGGTGACCGACCCTGTGTAGATCGTACGGTGCGGAAACGGGATCTCGATGCCGCGTTCGTCGAAGACGCGTTTCACTTCCTCGTACAACGAGTTACGTAGTTCGAGGAAGTTCTCTTCCGCGGCCCAAACCCTAAACTGGAGGTCGACCGAGGAATCGCCGTAACCAAGCATGAGGGTGCTTGGTTTCGGTTCTTCGAGGGAAAGCGGGTTCTTATGTGCTATCTCTTCCAATACCTGTCGCACTGCGGCAATATCTTCCTTGTACGCGATCCCGATCCGCAAATCTACGCGCCTCAGCGGGTAATGCGTCAAGTTGGTCATGTTCGACTTTAGCATGGTTTCGTTGGGAATCCGCACCAGGAGATTGTCGAACGTCGTCAATCGGACCGAAAGGAGATCGATTGAGACCACGCGGCCGGTGGTGTCACCGACTTTGATTACGTCACCCATCACGAAAGGCTGTTCTCCCATCAGAAATAGCCCGCTGATGAGGTTTGACGCGGACGTTTGGGCCGCGAATCCGACCGCCACCGTCAGGATGCCTGCCGCGCCGACGAGCAGACTGAGATTCACCCCCAGGATATTTAGTGCCCACGAAAGTGCGATAAGGACGATGGTGGACTTGACGACCCGCCGCACGACCAACTGATGCTGTGCCCGTAACCGTTCGATCGGCAGCCGCCGTTCGGCGATTCTGGCAAACAGAGCGCCGCCGAGAAGCACCACAACCGAGTAGGCTATTTGCGCCACGCGCTCGGATCCCGGTAAACTCGACAGGATATCAAACAATTTTTCCACAGTTGCTATCTCATCGGAATAGAGTGGAGAAGGCGCGCATTACCACGTTCCCGTCACCTGTTTCCCGTGCCGGGGACAGAAACCTCGGTTGGTCGACAAACCGGGGCGGTGTGTTCTCGATCGTTTGTTTGGCATACTCGCCGCCCTCACTGCGCTCCAGTTGTACGTCTTGCGTCCACAGGCGTCCGTCGGACCCAGCGTAAAGCGCAAGCTGGTTTACAGGGAGATTCAGTCGCTCAAGCGCCAGAACGTCGCTTGCCTCGTTCTTGATGGTCACCGCTGTCACCGCGCGGTGGGGTCGGTACTGCAGGTCTTCCACCCGGAGTCGGCAGAAAGTCTTGCTGGCGTAGCACAGGCCGCCATCCTGCGTTGACGGTCCGAACCAGGTGTCGGAAGGGCGGACCAACGGCATGTCGATTAGCGAGTGTCTTGGTTCCACCGTCTCGACCGCTACCCAGAGGGGCGACCCCACAAACATAACGGTCTCTTCTCCGGGGGGGATGTAGAAAGGGCTATCCGGGCGGGTGACGACGGGCCGGTCTGCGGTGCGCGGTATGATTTCGACTGAGTCCGATCCTCCAGCGATCGCGAAACGGTTCAGAGTGGCTTCGGGGTCAACGGAAATATCGGGTTTCGTGACGGCGCGTTCAACCGTCCTGTCGGTGGATTCGGTGCCACCTGAACAGGCTACCTGCCACTCGCCGGGCAAATGCCGAACCCAGAGAGTGAACGGCCCCATCCTCCAGCGATGTGGCCGTCCGACCTCGAGGTCGGCGGAGCCCCACCAGATCTGATCACTCGCGGAGCCGTCGGTCGCGCCAGCCTTCATGGAATGCACCAGTGATATGTGAATTTTTTCATCAGCCTGCAATCCGCCAATCGTTGAATTTCTCAGACCTCGCCAAATATAGTTGGGTCGGCCCTATGGGGAACGTCCGCCTGACGGGAGTGAAATGATCGCGTCAACCATGCGCAAATGCAACGGGCCCAGATCATGCCTTTGGGCACGCAGCAAAGCACCGTCCGCCAGTAACGCGGCCTATGCTGAAGACCGGAGGCCCCGGCAACGCCGAGCCGTGCGGTACAACTCCCTATTCTATCAAAATACGTTCTTCGGCCCCGACAAAGAGCGCGTCCCGAATCTCGGCATGGCGTAACAGGTAGTCCGGACCCCGTTCGTGCAGGCGTGACTCGTTCAACCCGAACATTACCAGATCGGAATCCGCCGACTTGGAACGAACCAGACCCTCGAGGTCGATGTTGTCATCCAGGGCGAAGATGCGGAGGTTTTTCGCACTGATGGGAAGTCGACCGGAGTGAATCATGTCGTGGAGTTCCTGCTGGCGCTCATCCATGTTGGTCCGCGGGAACGCTGCGAAGATGCGAATCTGTCCCCTCTCCCAATCCTGATGTCCCAGGAGGATATAGGCCAGCAGGATCATAAGATTGGCATTGCGATAGTCGTGCAGGGTCAGCCACACGTCGATCAACCCGCGTTGTCCGAAAAAGTGCTCCGCATGCCGGAGGACCAGGCTGTTGACGCTCCCCGCGCTGGCGAGACGCACGCCGGTCATGACCTCTTCCAATATCGCCGGTTCGTCGTCGGGCGAGAATTCCATCAAGAGGCAGTTGTTCTCCATCCCCGAGATGCCCGGAACCTGAAGAGACTGCGCAATCGCCGAAACCTTGGATGGTGAAATAAGGGTGTCGACATAGATTGCGCTGCGGCGGGCCTGCATCATCTGCACCAATCGTTCCAGGTGCTGGCGGCTTTCCTGGTAAGTCTCCCTGTCCAGATCGCCTTCGACATAATGGAGGTAGGTCCCGACTCCGTAGCGGTGCGTCAGCCAGGTGAAAAACTGGATCGGCGCGCTGCGACGGAAGGTCCGATCGTTAACCATGACGACGGCAGGACGCCATTCGTCGTTCGTACGGTTCCCGACGTCCGCCTGAAGTTTTACCTGGGAGAACCGGGTCGCCTGGGTGAGGACCCCGGTGAAGATGGCAGCAAGATCATCTCCGCCGCGCTGGGATCGGATCACGCGGTACAACACGATCATGATACTCACGGCCAGAATCGCGTATACCGGGTCCATCTGCAACATCAAGCCGAACGACATAACCGCGCCGATGAGGCTGAGGTACCACTTTGATCGGAAGCTCGGACGGTAACTTGGCCGTGCGGCAAAATGCTCCAGAGCCGATATCGAGCACAACGCGCCGTATGTCAACATGAAGAACATCGAGATGATGCGGGCCACGGCGTCAATGTTGCCCATGGCGACCGTGACGATGGCTATGGCGGCTGTAACGATGGTTGCGTTGCGAGGTTCGTTCGAACTACCAGTCCCACTGCTTAAGAACGAGTTGACTCGCGCAGTCGGGAAAACGGTGTCGCCCCCCAGCGCCTGCAGGGTACGGGGCGCCACCAGGATCGAGCCGATCGCCGATGACACAGTTGCTGCGGCTAATCCGATCGGGATGATCGGTCCCCACAGAGCGATACGGGACATTATCAACTGGTCACCTGCGAGCGCGTCGGGCGGCGCAGAGGCGGCCATCTTGACGGCGATCAAAACGTATACCACCATGCCTACCAGGGTAGCCGAGGTTACACCTAGAGGGATGGACTTTCCCGGGTTGGCGAGGTCCCCGGACAAACCAACGCCCGCGGTCATGCCGGTAAACGCTGGGAACACGATCGCAAAGACCACGATGAAGGGGACCGGGTTATCCACAGCGGCGAACATGCCCATATCGCTTTGTTCTACGCCGTCGATCGGACCTCCGAGGAAGAATAGGACCAGTGACATGGCGAGGATACCCACAACGATCCAAAGAGCCTTGACGCCGAGATCGGCGCCTTTTGTCAGCACCACACCGGCGAGGCCCACTGTGGCTGGCAGTGAGATTACCCGTGGGTCGAACCCGAAACCGGTGACGCTCTCTAAAAATGGTGCCAGCGGTCGGAACGCTTCAGCGAACGCTATCATATAAAACGCCACGGAGACAGCCTGAGATACGTAGAGGCTGATACCGATCGCCCCTCCGATCGTGGCCCCGAAAGAGCGCGAGATGATGAAGTATTCTCCGCCACCTTCTACTCGACGGTTGGTGGCGATTTCCGCGATCGCCAGGGCCGTCGGAATTGTCACAAGGTGTCCGACCACGATCAAGCCCACCGTACCGAGCAGACCAACCTGCCCGACCGCGAAACCGAAGCGGAGGAACATGACGGCGCCGAGGATGGTGCTGATGCTTGCGAGGAAGACCGGTGCGGTCCCAAAACCGTGCCCGGTTCCTCCGGTGCCTTCGGCGATCGGAGTCGTCATGGATGAAACTCTAACATAGCGCCCGCCGCGGGGGTAGTCTGTTCCACCCAATCCAGGGCTTCTATCGCTAGAAGAAAAGGTGATTTGACTGGCAAATGATCTCATTCTGAAGCATTATATGGTTGTCGTTGCGCAGGGCGTTCCGAGTTGCAAATAAAGGTTCTTATCGTTCCGGAGGAGTCCGTGGGAACTATAGATTTCGGTAGACACAGCCAAGATTACTCGGAGTATCGCCCGGGGTTTCCCCCATCATTTTATCAACGTGTCAACGCGGTCATCCCCATTCGAGGGACCCGCGCGTTAGACCTGGCTACCGGCCCTGGTACTGTGGCCCTGGAGTTGTGTGCACTCGGAAGCTCTGTTGTGGGTATTGACAATTCCGTCGGCCAAATAGCAGTTGCAAAACGGGCGGCCCGACAGCGGGGCATGGATAACGAGGTTCAGTTCTTCGTTAGTAGCGCCGAGAGTACGGGATTGGAAGCAAAGCCCTCTTTTGACCTTGTCACAGCGGGTCAATGCTGGCATTGGTTCGATAGTGATGCCGTATTGTCCGAGGTTGAGCGCCTTCTACGTCCGGGTGGCCTGTTGTTCATCTGCCATTTCTCTTATCTCGCTGATCAGAGCCCGGTGGCAAGAGATACCGAAGAACTTGTTCTACAATTCAATCCGTCCTGGTCCATGGCTGGCCACACCGGCACCTATCCAGAGCGGATCGATGAGGTAACTCAGAGCGGTTTTGAAGTTGTAGATGTTTTTAGTTACGAACACGATGAAGCGTTTTCCCACGCTGCGTGGCGGGGAAGAATACGAACCTGCAATGGCGTGGGCTCGGGTGGCCTTTCTCCTGCCGAAGTGACTCGCTTCGATGAGGCGTTACGGCACCTCCTCGCGGAGAAGTATCCCGATCCGATGTCAGTTGAGCATCGCGTGTGGTGTCTGGTGGCTCGGAAACCGGAGTGAATTTGGTCTTTTTATATTTTTCCGCACGGCGGAGTGATGCTACTCTTGAGGTTCCCTTGACCGCCCGATCGTCGTATCCCTGCACCACTGAACAAGACCATACTGCTCGGCCTCACGCTGCTCCTGGCGTGCACACAGTGGAGCGATATTTCGGCGCCGTGCCCGGGCACCTAGTAGGTGTTTATGTCGGCACTAACCTCGCCGAGGTCGGCGACGATCCGATTGATTCCCTGGGATTCTCGAGAATGCGGTCGCGCCACAGGGCGTTGTGGGGATTCGAACAACTATTCGATGACATGATGATAACAATGTCAAAGAAATTGAAATCACAGACTCCCGGTCTTTTTTGATAACCTGACCATGTTTTCAAAATCAGCAGAATTCTATGACCTGATATACCGGTCCTTCAAAGACTACGCGGGGGAGTCCGCGGAAATAGCGTCTATGATTCGCGATCGACTTCCCCAAGCGAAATCGGTGCTGGACGTCGCCTGCGGCACGGGAGAACATGCAAAACATTTGAGTACCTCGCACGGTTTTTTGGTTGACGGTATTGATCTTGACGCCGCGATGGTGGAAATAGCCAGGGCAAAGGATTCGAAGGGGACGTACGATTGCGCGGACATGTGTGATTTCTCGCTTGACCGATCCTACGACGTCATACTCTGTTTGTTCAGCTCCATCGGATACGCCAAAACTCTCGACAAAGTTGTCGCTGCTTTCAGCAGGTTTCGAAACCATTTGAGGCCGGGCGGAATAATTGTGGTCGAGCCGTGGTTCGCGCCGGAAGACATGAAACCGGGGTTCCTCTCGATGAAAACGGCCGAGGACGATGAACACAAAGTTTGCCGCCTCTCGTTTAACGAAATCGACGGCCGCATTTCTCTTGTCCATTTCGAGTATCTGATCGGCGGTCCCGGAGGGATTCAACATCTCAGAGAAACTCATGAACTGGGTTTATTCACCAGGGCAGAAATGGAAGCGGCATTCCGGAAGGTCGGCTTTTTCGCGACCTATGATGCCGAGGGTCTTTCAGGGCGCGGGGTGTGGGTTGTGGAAGCCGCAGGCTAGATTGCCCACCCACACTGTTGACCTAAAAAGGCACCTTATGGCACTTACTATAGTAGCGAGTATTCGAGCTGAATCCGGCAAGGAAACTTTCCTTGAAGCCGAGTTGCAAAAGCTGGTGGAACTCACGAGGAAGGAAGCTGGATGCATTCAGTATGATCTCCATAGGAACAACGAAGAACCGGGACATTTCCTCTTTTTCGAGAATTGGGACAGCCGGGATCTGTGGCAGGCACATATGGAATCGGACCATATCGCGGCATATAAGACTGCTACTGAAGGTGCCGTGGCCGAATTTCTCCTTCACGAGATGGACCGTATCGCCTGAGGCGGTCGATTTTGTAATGACTGATCAAAGGGCCTTCGCTGCCTGTTATGTTTGTACAATGGGGAAGACAACTTTTTGGATCGCGGCCATCGTCTGCCTTGGCGCCACGGTTTCGTGTCGTCGGCCACCTGCGAACAGTGAGGCAGGAGATTCCGTGTTGGTTGAACCGCTCGGGGATACAAGGCTCCCGCTCAAAGAGATTATGGTCGGCCTCGAAAACGATCTGGCCCGTGTATCTGGTGGACTCTGGCGTGAAGACACAGGGTCCATTCGAGAAGGAGCGAGACGCGTCGCCGACCACCCCCGGGTGGTGCGAAACCAAATGAGCGCAATTCAAGCCGCCCTGGCTGATGACTTTGCAGCTTTCGCCGGGTTAGATCAAGTTGTTCACCGTTCCGCCGTCGAGCTGGTCGAAGCAGTCGACTCAAGTAGAACGACGGAAGAAATGTTCGAAATCTTC
The DNA here is from genome assembly GCA_029262195.1 of Gemmatimonadota bacterium. Classification (GTDB taxonomy): domain Bacteria; phylum Gemmatimonadota; class Gemmatimonadetes; order Gemmatimonadales; family GWC2-71-9; genus B16T1B5. The sequence continues at coordinate 11,635 of JAJCZX010000038.1, forward strand.
CTTCGAATCCAACGCGGATGTGTATCCTGTCACGAAACCTTTCGGGAGAGGGTAGGGGAGGCGTTGGGGTCGTTTTGACTCCATCTGCCACCATGAATTATGAGGCGTTCGTTCTCTGGGAGTGGTTGGCCCTTCTGCTGAGTGTCGATTCACCTTCTGCCTATAAGGGGTGTGCAGAGCGTCACCGCCTCGAGAATTCTCAGATTGGAAATCCCGAACCCCTGATCGAGTCGACTAGAGTGTGAGCGGTTGAGTAGCGATCAATCGGGGTTACCGCTCAAGTTGGAAGACCCCACCGCCAGGCGTGCTGACTCCTATCGGGCACTCGTCGCCGAGTTTGTCGAACGGGGGGAAGACCTTGTTCCGTTTCCGCTGCAGTTCGAACATACCGACTTCGACGCGTTTCTTGCCCGAATGGCTTCCTGCTCGCGAGGTGAGGGAATTGCTCCGGGATTTGTTGCCCACTCCACTTTCTGGCTCGTTCGCGACAACCAGGACGTCGTTGGAGTTTCGAACCTTCGTCACGCCCTCACGGACTCGTTGCGGAGGGAAGGAGGGCATGTGGGCTATGGAGTGCGTCCCAGTGCGCGTGGCAACGGCTATGCCACGGAGTTGCTGCGCCAGACGCTTGCCAGGGCTGAGAGACTTGGTTTAGATCGAGTCCTGGTGACGTGTGATAAGGACAACGAGGCTTCCGCCCGGGTCATTCTTCGCAATGGCGGCGTACTGGATTCGGAAGAATTCCTTACCAAAATTGGCGGTATTCTCCAAAGATACTGGATCTCGATTCCATATAAATCGACCTTAAACAGTTGCCTTTCTTTGTAGCGCAAAGTACTTTGCGTTAACCTGCCGCATCCCAGGGCATCACTTAAGAAAAACCTGAGCTTTCCAGGAGGCGATTCATGGTCGCTAACACCATTTTCAGGCGCCTACGCGGCGCGTTGGGCAACGCTGTAGTTTGGGGAGGCGCCTGGTTTACCGGAGCGCTCGCTCTATTCGGCACCCTGCGGGTGGTCGGCGTATTTGATTTTTCCTGGGGTGCCATACTGTTCACCTCTTTTCAAGCCGGAGTCGTCGGTGGCGTTGCGGGAGGGTTCTTCGCAACTGTGATAGGCCTTCTGTACCGAGGGCGCCGGTTATCCGAACTCAACTGGGTGCGTTTTGGTTTGGGCGGAGCTGTGGTTACCGGAATTTTCGTACCTTTATTCCTGCAGGCGATGAATTTGCTTTCGGGAGATGGGATGGTACCCTGGGCACTGGTCCTGGACGATATCCCTCTGGTAGCGGTATTCGGCGGGCTTGCAGCCGGCGGCTCATTGAGAATTGCGCAGTATGCAGAAAAAGCGCTTCCTGACGGGGCTCGGGATAGATTGGAGGCTGGACAGAGCGTGGCGGAACACACTGTTTTAGAGAAAGACAAGGTCACGCTTTGAAGGCTGCCCAGGCAAAATTCATGGGCTGTTGTTTTGACGGATCCTTGTTCTGACGTACATCATGGATGTTGGAATTGCCGTCGCAGTCTCCTCTCGATGGCTTACCCAATGTCGACGGAGGTGGTATGACGACGATGGAGAAGCCGGTGCCCAACCGGAAGAGTCTCTCAGGACTGGTGTTAACCCTTTGTGTCTTCGTTTTTTCCGCGATTCCGACTAAGGCCCAGGATACCGTGGACAACCCGCGACCTGTATGGAACGCCGAAGAAGGCTTTCGCTTTTCCGAGGCACCGTCACTGCTGATCGGCAACGAACTGGATGAGATGTACCAGTTCTTTCGCGTAGCGGGGGCCGCACGACTGAGTGACGGACGCATCGTAGTAGCTGATGGAGGAAGTCGCTCGCTCCGTTTTTTCGACCAGACCGGCGAATTCCTTAACTCGGTGGGTAGGCAGGGTGGTGGCCCCGGGGAGTTTCAAGACCTTTCCAAATTCTTTCTCGTCGCGGGCGATACCATCGTAGCGGGGGACCGGCGAGACCTTTCTTACTTTTCGGAGTCCGGGCAATACCTGATGCGACGCGGAGGTCTCAACGACGACATGCGGGCCTCGCTTCGGTTCAGGGACGTTGTCGCGGCTTTTGACGGGAGCGGGTTGCGAGTCACTGCATCGGTGCCGATGCGCCCGGAGCCTCGCCCCGGCGGTGGTGCCTGGATTGAGCCTGTGGGTGTTTCGTTCATCGACGGAGACAACCAGGAAGTACGGTCGCTCGGCATGCTACCCGGCATGGAAGTAACCATGTCAGAAGGCCGACCTCGCCCCCCATGGTTCGGAGCGACGTCGGCATTTGCAAGTGATGGTGAGTTGTTCTATACCGGGCTCGGCACCGAGTACTCTATTCGGGTTTTTGATCGCGGTGGCCAACTGGTGCGAACAATCCGCAGGGCATGGGAACCGCAGTCCGTTAGTGGAAGTGACATTGACGAGTACGTACGCGAGTGGGGCAAACGTTGGATCAGGTCGACTGGGACCGAAGCCGAAGCCGAACGCCGATCTCTGCGGGCCGATCCGTATGCGGAGAGGGTGCCAGCCTTTTCGCAGTTCGTCGCTGATCGCGCGGGGCGGCTCTGGGTCCGAGAAGCCAACCTGGCCGACGCGCCTGGCGCCGGGCAACTCAACACGCGGTCGCTGGTACCGAGTACGTGGAGTGTTTTTAACTCTGAAGGCCGGTGGCTGGGAGATGTTGTCATGCCTGCTCGGTTCAAGCCTACCGATATCGGTGCCGACTATGTGCTTGGCACGGTCACCGATGGAAATGGGGTTGAGATGGTGGCAATGTTTGCCTTGGAAAACAGGTAGTTGAACCGACAGTGATGCCCTCGACGTATGACGCTTAGTCACGATCCAGGGCCAGGGAAGGAAGTGGGAATGGTGTCTTCTCTGGCTTCGACACGACATTGTCGACTGGTTGATAGGATGCCTCGTGGATGTCGAGAATGGACCGTGTTGGATCCGGATGGGCGTTGGCTCGGCACATCGGATACGCCGGAAGGGGTATCCATTAGAACTATCACCTGCGGTTTCATCGGTGAACTGGATGTGCCGTTCGTTGTGGTTCACTGGATTGACAGACCGTATGGTGGGAGTCGCGATGGTTCGGTGGGCTGCAATCCCCGGTGTCATGATCCTCCTGCAGAGTGCCTGTTACACGTGGCAGAAGCTAGACACCGCACCCGCTGCCGAGTCCTTGCCGTCCAGGGTTCGCATAGTACTGATTGACAGCACGCATGTTGTCTTGACCGAAACATCATTGGGTTCTGATTCACTTTTCGGTCTGTTGACCGAGGGTTTCCAACCAGCGAATCCTCCCCGAGTTGCTTACTCTCTCGATCGAGTGGCTAGTTGGGAGTGGGAGCGTTTTAGTCCGACGCGTACAATCGGAGGTTTCGTGCGGTACCTGCGATAACCTTGGGACTACTCTACCTGATTGCGTGTAACGGTGAAAGGTGTGAGGCGCATGAACAGTAATGTGGCGAGTTTGATTGGCAGCTCGACCCCCCTACCGGACGTCAGAGCGGCGCGGACAAAACTACTGGGCCGCCTGGCTCTTCTGGCGGTTGCTGCGCTCTGGTCTCTTTCCTCAGTTTGTCGGTGGTATCAGCAGCCTTCGAACTATAACCCGTCCCTCAAAGTCCCGTCCCATGGTACCCCGATGGGTATTGAAATAAACGACGTCTTTGGTAGAGTTGGTGGCGATTCCATTCGGTTCTTCGATCGTGGATACACCAACCGGCCCGTCATCATATCCCGGCCTTCCGTTTCCGCTGACAATTCCGAAGGCACCGGTCTCAAGTTCCACCCTGTAGATCACATGGTCCCATATTTTGTTCACGTACAAAGCTCCCCCCGCGACAACCGCATGTGAGTTGGCTGCCCGCCCGGGGAGCTCGGCAAGAATCTCGACATCACCGTCCGGCGTCCACTTGAAGACCTTCCCACTACCGAGGTCAGAGACGTAAATGTTGCCGACATCGTCCATGGTGACCCCGTTGGGCTGAGTCATTTCGTCGTGGCGAAGCACTATTTCGGCGGGCCCCCCTTCCGAGCCAACCCGAGCCAGATATTTGCCCCGGTGGTTCGCAACGATGAAGTCTCCGGTTGGCCGTTGTAGAATCCCAACAGGGCCGTCCAATCCATCTTCCGCGAAGACTGTACGTGTTCCGTCCGGGCTAATGCGATAGATCTTGTTTTCCGTCCAGTCGCATTGCAAAAGGTCGCCGGTGTCGAGTACCAGGTTCCCGGATGCCGAAACAAACTCTCCGTTCAAAAGGGTTGTTTCTCCATTCGGAGCGGTCTTCCAAACGGATTCGCTGAAATTGGTGTTGAAGATGCTTCCGTCCTGGTCTATAGACATGCCCCCGATCCCCCCGGACGACAGCATCTCGATGCTGGTGGGCACCGTTTCAGTAAAATGCTCGGGGATCGGAGAACCGTCAGACATCGTTCCCGGCGCGTTCAGTATTCGTTCGTCGGCGCTAGGCCTCGTTGCATCAACAGGAGGCAGGCCATCTGGAGAACATGCTGTGAGTGCTATCAAGCCACCGAAAAAAACACCGAGTGTTGAGGTGCCAGTGGTTTGGCGGACCGGGGCGGGATTCGGATCGTCGGGTTTCACGTACACCTCTTTCGAAATACGGCGCGGATAGCTTGGTTGTTAACAAAAGCAGCTGGTTGCGGGTAATTGATTATTCAAATATCGCGCAAGTAGTATATACAAATAGTATATATAAAACAACATGGCGTTACCCATTGCAACTCTAACATGTGGCGCCAAAGCAAGTTGGAGACCGTACGGGCAGTATATATAATGACGCCCATTGAAAACCTTACGGCCTCGGCATGGAAAGGGTCAATTGTCCGATTTCAACGAGAACCCGCTGGGAGCAGTCAAATGGGGTTTTACTACGCGTCGTCTGCGCGCAGAACCATGGCATTCACATGCTGGAGACAATCCAGGGCTCACGGCGACGGTGAAACGGTTGCTCACACCCGAAGTAACCGCATCGTTGCCTGGCAGTTGGCAAGGGGCGTATGACGAGAATCGGGTGAAACAGTGGATCGCCGATCGAGATGATGAGGGAACCACTCTTTTGATATGCGAAAACGGTACCTTTGAACCGGTTGGCTTACTCCTGGTTCACGCCTCAAGAAGCGGCGGTGACTCAGATATCGAGTTGAGGGTGGGGTATTTACTCGGAAAAGAATTCTGGGGAATGGGCTATGGCACCGAACTGCTTGTTGGCCTGGTCGGATGGGCTCGGGCCATTGGAGTAGGGTCGATTGTGGCTGGCGTTTCGGGAGACAATATCGCTTCCCGCAAAGTTCTGGAGAAATCCGACTTCGTGCGGTGCGACAGTACCAGTGGAACCGAGTTGTTTTATCAAATTCGCTTTGATCAGAAGAGAGAGAAATGAAAAAATTTATGCTGTTGCACTTCGGATTTGAGACGCCAACGCCGGAAATAATGGAGGCGTGGAATAATTGGTTCGAATCGATCAAAGACATCGAGGTTGAGCGGGGCGGGTTCAAGTCAGGAAGGGAGATTTCGAAAGATGGTGCCACCGATCTCCCCTGGGGGCCGGGCTGTATTACAGCGTACAACATTATTGAAGCCGAAGACATGGCTGCGGCGGAGAAAGTCGCTCAAGAGAATCCGTTTATAACGAGCATTCGGGTGTATGAACTGAGGTAGGCGTGCCCTGATCTTACCAATGCACTCTTCACTGAACGCAATCGCACACCGACCGTGGCCTCTACCGTCGAAGCCGTGGGCCTGGCGGCAATCGTGGCTAGACCTGCTTTTCGCCCACTGGCCCGTACCGCTTAAGGCTCTGCGGCCGCATATCCCCTCCGAGCTGGAGATTGAAGAGTTCGACGGGACCGGTTGGCTGGGCGTGGTTCCGTTTCGAATGGCAGGGGTAGCCAAACGTCCGTTGCCGGACATCCCTGGGACCTCGGCCTTTCCCGAATTGAACGTTCGTACTTACGTCAATTGTGGAGGACGGCCGGGCGTATGGTTCTTCAGTCTCGACGCCAGCAATGCGCTGGCTGTCTGGGCAGCGAAGACGTTTTTTCACTTACCTTATTTTCGATCGCGGATGTCGCTGACCGATGACAACCGAACGATCAAGTATTCATCTGTTCGCAAAGACCATACTGGGGGCCCCGCGTTCGCAGCGGAGTATAGCCCCGTCTCCGATCCCTTCCTTGCTGAGCCGGGCACACTGGAGCACTGGTTGACAGAGCGCTACTGCCTTTACGCCCGCACCACACGCGGTAAGATTCAACGCACCGAAGTGCACCACCGGCAGTGGCCGCTTCAAAAAGCAAAAGCCCAGATCACCGAGAACGAGATGGGGCGATCGTTTGGTGTCTCGTTGGAAGACGAGCCGGCAACGTTGCATTTTAGCCGGAGTATTGACGTCATCGTCTGGAACCCGGAGACCGTGGACTGTGGGGCCCGACCGGATGCCTGAAACCGAACTCTACACACCCGTCAAACAGTTCCTTGAAGCTCAGGGATATGAGGTCAAAGGGGAAATCGGCCCCTGCGATGTGATGGCCGTTCGCGGCGACGAAGAGCCGGTTGTTGTCGAACTGAAAGAAAACTTCAACCTGGCCCTTGTCCTTCAGGCGGTGGATCGGCTGGCTTTCTGTGACACGGTTTATGTGGCCTTCCGCATAGGAAACGCGCATAGCGCTTCCTGGCGTACCCGTAGGAAACAGGTTCTGCGGCTTCTGCGCAGGCTCGGCCTGGGGCTTCTCACCGTCAGCACCCGCGGAAAAGTAGTCGCTGCGCTTGATCCTGCCCCGTATCGCCCGAAACCCCAAACTGCTCGTCGGAAGAAGTTGCTGCGGGAATTCGCTGAGAGAATAGGTGATCCAGAAGACGGCGGTTCCTCACCGCGGCGCCGACTTACCGCCTATCGTCAGGATGTTCTGAGATGTGCGGTGCAGCTGGATCGAGACGGGGTTTTAAAGGCCAGCGTTCTCAAACAGCTCACGGGAGTAGACCGGGCCGGAACGATTTTGCGTGACAACCACTACGGGTGGTTTGAAAGGGTCAAGGCCGGATATTATGTGGTGACCAAAAAGGGGAAACGCGAGTTATCAGATTGGACTGCGGCGATCGAACAACTGGACGCCGCATCCGAGTCAAACAAAAAGGAGAATGAGTGATGCCAGAAGCCAACGATCCTACTGCTCCTATTTGCCTCAAAGCAAGCCAATACCCTGACGTGGACGAAGGGACCGCTTGCACTCAGAACTCGTTTAAGGCGAACAAGAAAGCGTTTCTGTACATCGGCCAACAGGGCGGCCGCTACAAGGCAATGTTCAAACTTCAGAAGTCCATCCCTGAGGCCAGCAAACTCGCCCAAAAGAACCCCGACGATTTTCAGGTTGGCTCCAACGGATGGGTCACGGCCCGGTTTTCGTTCGAGGCTCCGCTGCCGAAAAAACTCTGGGAAAAGTGGCTGGAAGAAAGCCACGGGTTATGCGTCGCCAAATCCCCGGCGAAGAAGTCACAGAAAGGGAAGAAAAAAGCGGGAAATTGACGACGTCTCAATTGCGCTTCTGAAACGTTCCGGCCCTATTTCGCCACCTTCCCATTTCGGCCCGCATGTGCAAATTAGCAATGTTGGGGGAAACCCAGGGGCACACATATCATAATTGGAGCAAAATGAGCAAAAGCATTTTGATCACAGGTTGTAGTACCGGATTCGGTTTCGACGCCGCAAAATATTTGGCCCAAAAAGGGCATACGATTTACGCCACAATGCGCGGTGTTGCAGGAAAAAACAAAGCTCCAGCGGACGCGTTGCGAGAATTTGCGAATTCGGAAAACGTGAGCATCACAGTTCTGGAAATCGATGTTACTTCTGATGACAGTGTAACCGCGGCCGTTGCACAGGTTCCTGAAGTTGATGTCCTTATCAACAACGCCGGTGTGGGATTTGCTGGCCCCGTCGAGGCGTTCTCAACTGAACAATTCCAGCAACAGATGGACGTCAACGTTACCGGCACATTTCGCACAACCAAAGCCGTTCTTCCTGGAATGAGGGTGCGAAAAACGGGTTTGGTGATTCAAATCAGTTCGATCGCGGGTCGGATCGCGGGTCCGGCGTTCGGGATCTATCACGCCAGCAAGTGGGCTCTGGAAGGACTAAGCGAATCGTGGAGATATGAGGTCGGTCCGCTTGGCATCGATATCGTGCTGGTTGAACCCGGTCCATTTGCAACGAGCTTCTTCGGCAATATTCAACCCGGCCTGGACGAAACAGTGATGTCGGCTTACGGACACGTGGGAGAGTATTCCGACGGTTTCGGAGTAAAGGTGAATGCTGCGTTTGAGGACGCCGAGGCTCCAACCGACCCCATGCTGGTAGTTAAAGCTTTCGAAGATCTCATTAACACACCGGCCGGCCAACGCCCCTTGCGAACGGTAGTGGGCCTCGATTTCGGAACTCAGGGACTCAACGATGTCGTGGCGCCGGTAAGGCAGGGCATAATGGAGTTTCTTGAAATAGCTGACTGGGATGGGCCGAAGGGGTAAGAGCCTGGCGTTCGCGCTGTTCGATAAGGGCGTGGACACCGAAGCCCAAATTGAGTTATCGTGAAGTGTCAGTTCTGTTCTGACGAGGATCGTTGGCAAGGCGGGAGTTGGGCGGAGTTGAGTTGGGTCTTGGAGACGGACTTTCGTCATGGGAGCCAGTTTTCCATCAGATAGCGGAATTGACGACGGTCATCGCTTACAGCCGAGCAGGCTATTCGGGCAGACTGCTTGGGCCCGCTGGCAATCAACGGGATTCTGACGATGCTGTGGGAGTGCTAAGAACTTTGTTGAACAAGATTGACGCCGAGGGGCCTTTTATTCTTGTGGCTCATTCGGTGGGTGGCCCGTGACTCGCCAGAGCTCGTTATTCAAGAGGTTAGTCGCATGCTGGATCGGATACGGAGACAGCGATCTGAAAAAATGGTACTGAACCGGTGAGTAGCCATGAGCACTAAGAAACAACACAGGAAGATTAAGGCAGAGAAGAAACATCGGTCCTCCCGGCGCACGGCGGCTAGTAAAAACGTGATCAGCTCTATCGTCGGACTGTTGGTCTTGGTAGGAGTGATCTGGGTCGTTTTCGATCTCCTGGCATGACTTCGACAACTGAGCGGAACCCCGACAAATTCGCGCTTCTCGTTGTAGACGTGCAAAATGCCGCGGTGGAATACAAACCCTATCGGGGCGAAACCGTACTCCAGAACATTGCTCGCCTGATCGATGCATGCAGGAACAAGAACATCGAAGTGATTCATGTGCAGCACGATGACGGGCCCGGCACCTCATGTGAAAAGGGTACCGAGGGGTGGGAGATTCACGAAAGTGTGGCTCCTGCGCCTGGCGAAAAAGTGGTGGGGAAGCAATTCAACAGCGCTTTCCGACAGACGGACCTGGAAGACCATCTTGAGCAGCGCGGTATCCGGAAGCTGATCGTGGTTGGGATTCAAACCGAGTACTGTGTCGACACGACAATAAGAGTTGCGTTCGAAAAGGGCTTCGAAATTGTCGTTCCCGAAATGACCAATACGACCTACGACAATGGCGTCGTCACTGCCGAGCAGATTTACGAGTTATACAATCACAGGATCTTTGCGGGACGCTTCGCCGAACTTGTCTCTGTCGAGGACACTCTGATTCGAATAGTGGGATAACCGAGCGGGGTGGTGGTGTGGCCCGAGGGATCCCTGTAGTATCTTTATTCCAGCCTTGGCTCTGCTCATTCCCAACCTTCAGGAGGACCGATGTCTGACCTTCCAGTCTTGAATCTCAGAAGATGGATCGAAGAAAACCGCGAGCTTCTGAGGCCTCCGGTTGGCAATAAGATGGTCTGGAGCGATTCCGAATTCCTGGTGATGGTGGTCGGCGGTCCCAATCAGCGCAAAGATTACCACGTGGAAGAGGGAGACGAGTTCTTCTATCAGATCGAAGGCGACATTGTTGTCAGGATCATGGTTGATGGCAAACCTCGGGACGTGGAGATCAAAGAAGGCGACATGTTCTTGCTGCCCGCTCGGATACCACATTCGCCCCAACGTCCGGCTGATACGGTTGGTCTGGTCATCGAACGGCAGCGAAAAGAGGGTGAACTCGATTCTCTTCGCTGGTACTGCGACAACTGCCTTGAAATTATCCACGAAGCCTCCTTTCAACTGGAAGACCTCGGGAAACAGCTCAAACCGGTTATCGAAGAGTTCTACGCCTCCGAGGAACTCCGCACGTGCAACAAATGCTCAGCGGTGATGGAAGTACCAGCGGCGGCCAAATAATTTTGACGGGGCGCGCGGAGAAACCTGGCCTCCGGGTGGACCTACACACCCATGTCCTACCTCGGGTGTGGCCCGATTTGCAGCAACGCTACGGCTACGGCGGGTTTATCCGCCTGGACCACGTCGATTCATGCACCGCCAGAATGATGGAAGACGACCATTTCTTTCGCCTGGTGGAACACAACCTCTGGGATGCTGACCGACGAATCGAAGAATGCGATCAGGCTGGTGTCTCGGTACAGGCGCTCTCGACCGTCCCGGTTATGTTTAGCTATTGGGCCAAACCAGAAGACGCTCTGGATCTTTCACGCCTGCTCAATGACGATATCTCATCAAAAGTTGTGGCCTACCCCAAACGCTTTCTCGGGCTCGGCACAATCCCCATGCAGGACGCGAAACTTGCTATCGGTGAGCTCGAAAGGTGCGTCAAAGAACTCGGCATGGCCGGAGTCGAGGTTGGAACCCACGTAAACGACTGGAACCTCGACGCGGTTGAGTTGGAAGACATTTTTGCTGCGGCAGAAGATCTTGGCGCCGCCATGTTCATCCATCCCTGGGACATGATGGGAAGCGACCGGATGCCGAAGTACTGGCTCCCGTGGCTTGTGGGGATGCCAGCCGAAACAAGCATGGCAATGTGCTCGATGATCTTTGGCGGCGTGTTTGAACGACATCCGAATCTGAGGGTTTGTTTTGCTCACGGAGGAGGGTCATTCCCCGGAACCATCGGCCGAATAGAACACGGATTCAAAGTGCGACCTGATCTTTGCGCTGTCGACAACGCGGTTAATCCGCGTGACTATCTGGGACGCTTCTACGTGGACTCACTGGTTCTGGACCCGAACGTTCTCACGTCTTTGATTGAGTTGATGGGAGAAGACTGTGTTGCTCTGGGTTCTGACTATCCTTTCCCCCTCGGCGAAATACCGGCTGGCAAAGCGATTGATGACGCGGGAGATCTAAGCCCTTCAGTCAAGAAGAAAATTTTCGAAACCAACCCCCTGGCATTTCTCGGGGTGAATCCTTCGCAATTCGAATAGCGTGCTGAATTGATGGAATACGAAAACTCGGAAACGTTTGCACGCGACGCCGACAACCACGACGAATTGGCTGGCTTCCGCAAACGTTTTTCAATCCCGATCCACAAGGACGAGGATGCCGTGTATCTCGTTGGCAATTCCCTGGGTCTGATGCCTGAAGTCGCGCGAAACGCAGTGCAAAATGAATTGGATTCATGGGCTCAGTTAGGCGTCGACGGGCACTTTAAAGACCAACACCCTTGGTACTCGTATCACGAAGAGCTGCGCGCAGCCGGAGCGTCGTTGGTCGGAGCCAAACCATCTGAAGTGGTTTTCATGAACGGACTGACAGTCAATCTCCATCTGATGATGGTCAGTTTTTTTCGGCCCGGCGGCAGGCGAAACAAGATCCTCATTGAGAGTGGCGCCTTTCCCTCAGATCTCTACTCGGTGCAATCCCAACTGCACTGGCACGGGCTGGATCGGGACAAGGATCTGATTCAGGTGCAACCCTCCCTGGCTTCCGAAGGTGTTACCAGCGAAGACATCGTTGCAGCCATTGAAGACCAGGGGGATGAGATAGCCCTGGTACTCGTAGGTGCCGTGAATTTTTTTACCGGCCGCCTTTACGACATGGCCGAAATAACCCGTGCCGGCCAGGCTGCCGGTTGTCTGGTTGGGTTTGATCTGGCTCACTCTGCCGGTAACGTGCCCCATTCCCTCCACGATTGGGGTGTCGACTTTGCCGCCTGGTGCACGTACAAATACTTGAACTCGGGCCCTGGAGCTGTCGCCGGTTGTTTTGTACATGAACGTCATCATGCAGACGACCGGTTGCCGCAGTTCGGCGGCTGGTGGGGCAACGACCCTGACACTCGCTTCGACATGAACGCCGAACGCGACTTCGCCCCGGTCTCCAGCGCCGATCGCTGGCAGATGTCTAATCCGCCGATACTGGCCATGGCCCCCGTTCGGGAATCGCTCAATATTTTCGAAGAGGCAGGCATAGAAAACATTCGCAACAAATCAATTGAAATGACAGGGTATCTGTCTTTCCTGGTTGACGAATTGGGCAGTGAAAACGTCGAGGTGCTGACTCCGGATGATCCGAGGAAAAGAGGTAGCCAATTGTCTCTCCGCATCGGTCGAGACCCCGTGGGTTTATTTAAATCTCTCTCCGCGAAGGGTGTGGCGACCGACCTTAGGAAACCTGACGTGATTCGGGTTGCACCTGCGCCATTGTACAACAGTTTCCACGATGTTTGGCGTTTCGCCAGCATCCTGCGAGAAACCCTGGACGACTGATGGCCGAGAAAGAGACAGTGACGATCGTTGGAGCTGGCCTGGCAGGATCGTTGATGGCTGCTCTTCTGGGGGAGCGTGGGTACAAGGTAACCGTGATGGAGATGCGATCCGACCCGCGGAGCACCGAAGTTCCCCGTGGCAGGTCCATCAACCTTGCAATTTCCACCCGTGGCCTCACAGCGTTAGGACGAATTGGCCTGGACAAACAGATTCTACAAGCCGCCGTGCCGATGACAGGACGGATGATTCATTCGCCCCTGGGTCATACCAAATTCCAGAAATACGACCGGGCAGGGCAGGCCATCAACTCGGTGTCACGCGGCGATCTGAATATTGCCCTGATCGAAGCGGCAGACAAACATTCAAATGTCGCATTCGTTTTCGACCACAAGTTAAAAGAATGTGATCTCGAGCAGAGAACGTTGAGTTTTGAAATCGCCGGAACGGACCAGCGCCGCACTTTGCAGCCTGACATCATTATCGGCGCCGACGGCGGCTATTCGAGAGTCAGAAAACCAATGCTTCGGAATGATGGCTTCAGCTACAGTCAGGATTATCTCGAGCACGGGTATAAAGAGTTGCGAATCCCCGCGGGGTCCCAAGGAAGTTTTAAGCTGGCGAAGAACGCTTTGCATATATGGCCCCGGGGCGGCTACATGATGATCGCCCTCCCCAACTCCGATGGATCCTTTACCTGCACCCTTTTCTGGCCCATGACAGGCCCCAACGGCCTCGATAGGCTCAAGACTCCAGCAGAGGTTGAGACCTTTTTCAAGGCCAATTTCCCGGATGCGGTGCCGCATATGCCAACTCTCGCAGACGACTTTTTACACAACGCCAACAGCAGTCTGGCGACGTTTCGTTGTTGGCCGTGGAACTATGGTCGGACGGTATTGATCGGGGACGCGGCACACGGAGTGGTACCGTTTTACGGACAGGGTGCGAACGCGTCGTTCGAAGATTGTGTGGAACTGATTGATTGTCTTGGAGCAAATGACGGGGATTGGAATGTAGCGATAGCCGAATACGGGGTGAATCGAAAACGACACGCTGATGCCATCGCCGACCTGGCCATCGCCAACTTCATCGAAATGCGAGACAGTGTAGGTTCGGGACGATTTCTCTTGAAAAAGAAGATGGAAAAGTTTGTCGAATCCATGATACCGTTTTTCTACACACCTCTTTACACCATGATCAGTTTCTCAAACATCCCGTACGCTGATGCGGTCGAAAAATCCGAGCGGCAAGATCGGGTGCTGAATGTCATCGCCAAAACCGTACTGGCTGCGGCTGTCGGCATCCTGGTCTGGGCAATTCACTAGAGAAAAAAGATGAGCATAACCTACCCTTCCTATTTGAAACTCGATCAACTCCTCAGCCTGCAGGAGCCTCTGAGCGACGGTGAGCACGACGAGATGCTCTTTATCGTTATCCATCAGGTTTACGAACTCTGGTTCAAATTGATGATGCACGAGTTTGACAAAATCATCGCAGACCTGCGCGGTGATGATCTGTATGGAGCCATCACCACGTTCCAGCGGGCTCGTACGATTATGAAGACTCTGGTTGGGCAACTGGATGTGCTTGAAACGATGACTCCAATGTCGTTTCTGTCGTTTCGAGATCGACTGGAGACATCATCGGGATTCCAGTCCGTTCAATTCCGCCAGTTTGAGTTTGCCCTGGGCTACAAACGCCCGGAGATGTTGGCCCACTACAATCACGATCCAGCCGGGCAGGAATTCCTTAAAGAATGCCTGGACCGAGAATCGGTTGCAGATGCGTTCTATGAGTTTCTTCAGAACCGGGGGGTCACTTTGCCACCTGACGTAGTCGACCGTGACCGCAGAGCCGCAATTTCCCCCTCGTCCAAGGTGCAGGACGGGATAGTGCACCTTTACCGCAACAACCCCGACGTAGCGATCCTGCTTGAGCTGATGACGGACTTTGATGAGGGGTTACAGGAATGGCGTTACCGCCACGTCAAGATGGTCGAACGTACTATTGGCAATAAGAGCGGCACCGGGGGATCACCGGGCGTCGATTTCCTGAAACGCTCGCTCTTTATTTCTGTCTTTCCTGACCTGTGGGCTGTCAGGCATCAGTTTTGACGCGGCGATGATTTACGACATTAGTCCAACCGTCTCCCCGGCTCTGGCGGTCTGGCCCGGCGACACGAAGCCTACGCGGGAGGTTTTGCTCGATCTAGCGCGAGGTGACAACCTTACCCTTTCCACCTTGAATGCCACGGTCCACCTGGGCTCTCACACAGACGCACCAAGTCACTATGAAAAGGACGGGGCGACGATTGAAGAGGTTGCCCTCGATACCTACTTGGGACTGTGTCAGGTGATTGATTGTTCGGGGGAGGGGGGAGTTGGGAGGGGGGAACGAGTAGAGAGGTCCCATCTGCTGTCGCCACCGACATCTGAGCGAGTGTTGCTAAGGACGGGTACCTATCCTGATCCAGAACAGTTCAATGAAGATTTTGCCGGTCTATCTCTGGAACTCGTGAACAAGCTGGCTGGATGTGGGGTGAAGTTGATCGGAGTGGACACGCCGAGCGTGGACCTGTTTAGCTCCAAAGACCTACCAGCGCATCAGGCGTGTGCCAACAACGGGATACTAATTCTGGAGGGTATCGTTCTAACCGATGTCCCTGACGGAGACTATGAATTGATCGCTTTGCCACTGAAACTAGAGGGCTTCGATGCGAGTCCGGTGAGGGCGATACTCAGGGACGTTGGAGGTTAGAAGAAAGAAGTCAGAAGATAGGGGCGTGACGTCAGGGGGTTGCAATGACTTTCAGTTCCACGGCAATCGGGGTTGGGAGGCAGTTAACCTCCAGGGTGGTGCGGGTCGGTTGATTGTCCTTGAAATATTCGGCGTAGAGTGCGTTGAAAGTGGGGAAATCGTCCCTCATGTTGGTCAGAAACACGGTTACATCGACTATGTTCGCCCAGCTTGAACCAGCGTCTTCAAGTACCGTTTTGATGTTTTCGAAAACGGCTCGACATTGAACCTCAATGTCATAGGATACAATGTTGCCGTTTTCATCCAAATCCACGCCAGGGATTTTTTTAATCCCCTTTGTTCGCGGCCCCATTCCGGATAAAAATAAAAAATCACCGACGCGTTTTGCGTGGGGAAACGCCCCCACAGGTTCCGGGGCTCGCAAACTGTTGATCGTGTCCTTCTGGGCCATTAGTCTCCCGTGTACGTGCAGACGTTTTTCGGTTCAGTGAAAAACCGCAAGGCTTCGTTGCCACCTTCTCGACCCACTCCGCTGTCTTTCATCCCCCCAAACGGCACCCTCAGATCTCGCAGCATCCAGCAATTTATCCACACCGTTCCCGCTTCGAGGGCTTCGGCGACTCGGTGGCTGCGTGCCAGATCGGATGTCCAAACAGAAGCGGAAAGTCCGTAACGTGTCCCGTTCGCAATCGTGATCGCTTCTTCCTCTGTGTCGAACGGGATTATGGTCACCACAGGACCAAAAATTTCCTCCTGATTCACGCGGCAGTCAGGCCCCAGACCGGTAATCGCAGTCGGATTGAGAAAAAATCCTCCAGTGCAACGTTCGCTCAAACCCGACGGGGCATCTCCTCCGCACTCGATGTTGCCGCCCTCTGCGATAGCAAGATCGACGTATGATTTCACCTTGGCCAGATGTTGTTCTGAAACGAGTGCGCCGTGATCGGTATCATCGCAAAGGGGGTCACCGACCTTCAAGCCATTTGTCGCTGTAACGAAACGTTTAACGAATTCGTTGTGAATTGAACGCTCCACCACAATGCGGGACCCACACAGGCAAATCTGTCCCTGGTTAGAAAACGACGAACGCACAGTGGTTTCGACGACCGTATCAAGATCTGCGTCCGCGAAGATCAGGTTGGGGTTCTTTCCCCCCATCTCAAGCGCCAACTTTTTGAAGCTTCCCGCAGTGGCTTTTGCAATCGCGGCGCCCGTGGCGGTGCCGCCGGTAAACGAGATCGCCCTAACCTCTTCGTGTGCAACCAGGGGGGCGCCAGCCCCCGGTCCGGTCCCGTGGACGATATTCAGCACGCCCGGCGGTAACCCTGCGTCGTCGCAAACCTGTGCTAGAAGGAAGGCTGTCATCGGCGTTATCTCAGACGGTTTGGCTACAGCTGTGTTCCCCGAGGCGATGGCGGGGGCGATTTTCCAGGTAAGAAGATACAGAGGTAAATTCCAGGGACTGATCAAACCGACCACACCCAGGGGGCGACGCAGAGTGTAATTGATGGCCTGATGGTCCGTTATGTGTGCTTCGGTGTTGGTATGGAGAATGGCCGTCGCAAAGAACCTGAGGTTGGCCACGGCGCGAGGGATATCGACGCTTTCCGCAAGAGAAATCGGTTTGCCAGTGTCGACACTTTCGGCCCGCGCGAATTTTTCCAGGCGATCTTCAACCAGTTGTGCCATCCGAAGCATCACGGTAGACCGCGTTTGGGCAGTGGACTTCTTCCAACCTTGAAACGCATCGGATGCTGTCGCGATGGCTGCGTCCACATCTTCGGCGCCGCTATCGGGAATTTCACCGTAAACTTTACCTGTGGCCGGTTCTACATTCTTCAGGTAGTTGCCCTGCGCAGGAGGTCGAAATTTCCCTCCTATGAAGTTGTCGATCCGAATAAGGCCTGTCGTCATAGAGCCGTAATCCTGCCCCCGTCGACCGGAATATTGGTGCCGCTGATGTACGCGGCGGCAGGTGATGCGAGAAACAGCACCGCTTCGGCTGTCTCCTCAGGGGTGGCAAACCGTCCGGCGGGAATCGTCGATTTCATTCCTTCGGCAACCTCGTCTTCAGATTTCCCCTGGGCAGTTGCTTTGCCCGCTATGATCGAAGCCAAACGGTCGGTTGAGGTGAATCCCGGTAAAACGTTGTTGACCGTGATACCGTCCGGACCCAACTCCATCGACAACGTCTTTGACCAGCTGGCCACCGCGCCCCGGACCGTATTGGAAACTCCCAGCCCAGGAATCGGCTGTTTTACAGAAGTGGATATGATGTTGATAATCCTACCGTGACCTGCCTCCCTCATTCCCGGAACCAAAGCCTGTGCGAGAACCTGGTTGCAAAGCACGTGTCGGGCAAAGGCCACTGAAATTTCGTCGGGAGTAGCGTCGATGAGTGGGCCGCCTTTGGGTCCGCCGCTGTTGTTCACGAGGATATGATAGGCGCCTGTGGAGTCCACATGGTTCCGGACCACATCGCCTAACTTCTGGGGGTCGTCAAAATCTGCTGCCAGGTAGTTGTGTCCGTCACCTTCGAGAGCAGAACAAACCTCCGAGAGCTTCGATGCGTCCCGTGCAACCAGTGTTACAGCAGCCCCATTTCGTGCAAGAAGCTCGGCGGACGAGCGCCCGATGCCGCGGGTGCTCCCGCAGACCATGGCACGTTTTCCATTCAATACGCTCATTAAAGGTGTGTTCTCCTTTGGCTTAATCCTGCGCTGAAGCCTGGCGCGCACACTCAGCCAGAACAGCGGCGCCTACAAAAATAGCTTCGTCTTCAGCGTAAAAAAGGGGGGAGTGGGCAGGGATTACGTCTCCGTCAGCAAAACGGGCCCCGACCCTCATGAAGCAGCCCGGAATCTGTTCCTGGTAGGCGGCAAAATCTTCACCGGCCATATTGACCAGGCCGAACGGCACCAATGCCTCTGATCCCAAAACAGTCGACACCGCAGCGCGGGCCACCGCAGTTGCGTCGGGAGGGTTAACTACTGGTGCGGGCCCCATTTTGATGTCTACTTCAACGGGAAGTGAAAACATTTGTGAAACACCTGCGGCGATGTTCCGGATTTCCTGGTGGATTTGTTTTCTGGTGGAAGCGAGGGTGGCTCGTATCGTTCCGCCAGTACTTGCCTGAGCAGGAATGACGTTTGGCGCTCGACCCGCGGAGAGTTGTCCGAGGGTAACCACGCCGGGTGAAGCTGGATCCAGCTTGCGAGAGACGATGCTTTGGGCAGCGACGATGAATTGCGCAATAGCCAGAACCGGGTCGGGTGCCTCGTGCGGTCGCGCACCGTGAGCCCCACCGCTCGTCGCGACCACCGAGAATGTATCGCTCGATGCAGCTAACGGTCCCTCATCCGCCACCACCTGGCCCAAAGGAAAGCGCCGGTCTACGTGAGCACCAAAGATCAGCGAGATACCTTCCAGCGCACCATCCTTGATTATTTTTTTCGCGCCCTGGCCGGTTTCCTCCCCGGGTTGCAAGATCACCACTACATCGGACTGCGCCGGAGAGGCCACCAGGAGATGTGCAGCACCCACCGCCCAGGTGGCATGAACGTCGTGGCCGCAGGCGTGCATAACGCCAGGGACCTGGGATTGGTAGGGTAACCCCGTGGCTTCGTGGATCGGTAGCGCATCGATATCTCCACGGATACCAATGGCCGGCAACGATCTGTTTTGCCCCGGAATGCGAGCCACCAATCCAGTGTCTCCGACCCGTTTCACATCGTCAGAAATCTCTCGTAGCTCGGCTTCAAGACGATTGGCCGTCTCCACTTCCTCAAACGACAATTCCGGATTCTGATGGATGTGATGTCTTAGGTCCGTCAGTCGCTTCCGCAGCGCGGGCGGAACTAGTTGTTCAACGTTGCCCATTGGCTACTGTCCTCCCTCCGCTTTACGCACTGTCAATTGGTCAACGCGGCCAACATCCACTTCAACTCCCAGGCCGGGAGAAGTGGGTACCACAACATAACCCTTTGCGTTCATCGTCCACTCCGGTGACACAATATCCTGCTCCCAGTATCTGGAACTCGGACTGATGTCGCCCGGAAGGGTGAAGTTGGGCAACGAAGCGAGGGCTACGTTGTACGCGCGGCCAACACCGCTCTCCAGCATCCCTCCGCACCACACGGGGATACCGACTGACGCTGCCAGGTCGTGAATAGCAATGGCCTCAGCGAATCCTCCGACGCGCCCGGGTTTGATGTTGATGACTCGGCCGCTGCCCAATTCAATCATCTCACGGGCCTTTTCAACGGATGTGATTGACTCGTCCAAACAGATCGGCGTGGTCAACAACTTCTGAAGATGGGAATGCCGGTAGACATCGTCCCACGCCAGCGGTTGTTCGATCATGATCAGTCCGAATCGGTCGAACTGTTTCAAAACAGGGACGTCGTCCAGCGTGTAAGAGTTGTTTGCGTCGACCATAAGGTCGTGATCTCCTATTGCGTCGCGTGCTGCAGCAACGTATTCGAGATCTTTGCCGGGCTTCACTTTTACTTTGATTTTCTGATAACCGGCTTCCACCGCCTCGCTGGCTTTGCGACCAAGAGCCTCAGGAGAATCCTGGATACCAATCGAAATCCCGGTGCCGACTTTGTCTCTACTCCCTCCTAGCACACCGGAAAGAGGGGTTCCGGCGCGTTGGGCGGTCAAGGCCCAAACTCCCATCTCCACAGCTGCCTTAGCCATGTGGTTGCCACGAATCGCATGGTCCAGGGCAAGGGAAACTTCCGTTGGCGAATCGAACTCTCTTCCAATCACCAGAGGCGAAATCCATTCCTTGATCGCCACCCAGGCTGTGTCGATAGCTTCAGGGGAGTAATTTGGCACGGCACCGGCAACGCACTCGCTCCATACGGACACTCCGTCCACGTCAGTTATTTCGAGAAGCAGGATTCTGCGGTCGGTCTCAACACCGGAAGAAATTTGGAACGGTTCTTTCAACGGGATTTGGATCTCGCGCAACCCGACGCTCTTGATGTTGATCAACTGTCGCTCCCCAATTCTAGCCTGTAGAAACAGCGACCCGAACCAGCGTCGCGTCCGAACTCCACGACATCATAGCCTCGTCCTAAATAAATCTCGAACGCTTCCCTCGTATTAACACGCCATTCTTTGGCCCGCATGGCGGATTGATGTTTCACTATAAGAATGTCTTCCGGGATTTCGATTATGACATCGCCTTCGGCTGAGTTCTCGATATCGCCCGGCAGGGGAATTCCTTCCGCGAAAGTCGAATTGACTGTCTTTACATCACCGTTGATTTTCAGTCGCGCCTGAGACCTGGCATTTTCAAGGTCCCACCTGGCTATGAACCTGTCCGTTCCGATTCCCGAGTCGAGTTTGCCTCGGTATCCGTCACCGTACATCGACTTTACGTACTGGTCGATCGACACTCCCAGATTATTGATATTGAAGTGGGCGTTGCGGGCCACCAACGGATCAAAGGTCCAATACATCATGGGTATTCCCAACTCGAGAAGGCGTTTCCTCTGGTACTTTTTTAAGGCCCGGCCAAGTCCTGTGTCGCGTCGTTCCGGAACGACGGCGAGCATGTGTGACCAGTGTCCCTGAGAGCCGTTGCGCACTCCTGAGATGCCGAAAACAAATCCTAAAAGATCCCCCGATTCGTCGAAGGCTCCTGCTACTATCCCACCGATCTTCTGGGTGATCTTTAAAATGCCAGTGGTGGCGAATTCGGGGAAATTTGCGCCCCAGGTAGCTTCCTGCAGTAGGGCGCACGCGTTGTACTCGTCGGAAGCACTGAGATCGCGTATTTCCACGCCGCTGGTTTCGGATTCCTGTTTCACACTAACAAGTTGACCAAAAGAGCCGGTGGACGGAACCGGAGGCGGTAATGTTACCTTCAAAGGATACAGTACAACCCTATAACTTTAACCTTCTGACTTCTACGCTACCCATGAAAAGATTCCTTGCTACGTTTGCCCTGGTGGCGGTATTGATTCCCGCAACCAGCTTCGCACAAAACACAACAGTCGTCGTCAGAGTTCTTGCTCACGATGCCAAGATCATCGGGAGCGGCGTTGGCGGCGCAAGAGTTACGATCAAGAACGCCCGGACCGGGGAAGTCCTCGCAGAGGGCGAACACGGAGGGAGTACTGGAAACACTGACGCCATTATGGTTACGCCTCGGGTCAGGGGTACGGCTGTTTTTGACGGTGCTGGCCAATTCGTTGCCCATCTCAACCTGAATCGTCCCACAACTCTTGAGTTCATTGCCGAAGGGCCTCTGGGGTTTCCTGCCGCCACACAACGCGCCACGAAGACTATGGTGGTCATGCCCGGCGAAGATATGACGGGTGACGGCGTGGTGCTCGAATTGCACGGATTCATAGTTGAAGTTTCCTCTACCGGCGAGATTGTCGGAGGATCTCGTGCAGTAGCTATCACGGGCACGGTTCGAATGATGTGTGGTTGCCCCCACACTCCGGGCGGACTCTGGGACGCCAATCGCGTTTCAGTGTCGGCGAGGGTTATCGTTGGTGGAAGATTGTTGCGACAGGAGCCGATGGAATACGCTGGAACTCCCAATACTTTTACGGCGGAGTTGGACCTTTCAGATGTGCCTGCGGGTTCGATGATCCACGTTGTCGCATCCGACCCCACTAGACAAAACGCCGGTTACAGCTCTGGCCTGGAGGTAAAATGATCAAGCAGACGGTCGCAGTACTTACGGTAACACTGGTGCTTGGATGTGGCGGGGAACACGACCAGCATGACGCTGACGCTCCGACCCCGGTGGCTACCGCGGCCGGCCCAACACCTACCATGTACCTCCCGGGGGAGACCCTGTTCAATCTGAACTGCGCCAGCTGCCACGGGGTCAAGGCCACCGGTACTCAGCAGGGCCCACCGCTCGTCCATCGCATATACGAGCCGTCACACCACGCCGACGCAGCGTTCTATCGGGCTGTTGAACTCGGGACCCAGGCACACCACTGGGGCTTCGGAGACATGTCCCCGGTTGAAGGAGTGTCGAGGGGCGACATCACGCTGATCATAAATTTCGTCAGGTGGCTCCAGAGGGAAGCCGGTATTACCTGACGCAGATAAACACAGATTCTTGCAGATTGGATCAGCGTTTATCTGTGGCCCTATCTGCGTTAATCTGCGGCTTAGCAGGCAGGTGGGAGACTGGCCGGCCCGATCGCGCTCCTATCGGTGATCTGGATCTGCGTGGCCACCCACACCGGAGCTTGAGATCCCTGACCGACGACAATCCAACGGTCGTCTCCGTCAACTAAAACCCCCTGGGCCTGGTACCTCACGTCAACGGTTACGTCCAGACAGCCGTTCGGTGGTCTGACCTCTGCCTTGAATTGGCGCAACGGGCGGGCATCGAGATTGGCGTAGACCTGATATTTGCCGTGGCGCTCAGCAAGGGGCGGATTCCTGTCGCCAGTCTCGACCGGCGTCCCGAGAAGCGCCAGAGCTCCAAGCGCCGATTCGGCAGACATCCCAACGGACAACCCTTGCCAGGTGCGGTTGGGTACCCTGAAAGTTATCGAGTAGATCGCATTGTTCAGGGCATCTACGACCAGGTCCGATCCATACTGGTATCTGGCCAGACGCCTATCTGACGGATGTTGGCCAGGCGGTTGCGTGCCCAGAACTGAAAAAAGGATTTCGACGGGGGCACCGGGTTGGACCGGGAAGGGCAGGGGTGAGGCGACAACACCCGGGCTGCGCTGATCCGAGTATTTCGCAGTATTGGTGAACCATACGACGGCCACCAGAATCACAAGGAGCGGTATCCCGAGTTTAAGAATTTTTCGGTCGCCCGTGCGGTCGTAAATCCCTTGAATTTTGCTGCCGACTGTCTCGATCGGTGGGGCTTCCTCGTTAATACTGGCGGCTGTGCCGCGGAACAACTCGTTGAGAGTCTCCTGGCGACCAGGTGTTTTTTCCGGTTGGGCCTGCGGTGGCGTTTTGGGTCCCGGCGTGGCCGCATCCCGGGTGACGGGGCCAGTTTGACGTGCCCGCGAAGCCCGAGCCAATTCCTGCATAATACCCTGCTCGCCAGTTTTTTCGCTGGCGCAGGCGGGGCACCCGCGGGGATTGTCGTCGTTATAAGGTATGTCGTGCTTGGGGCACCGAACTAACGCCATAGACCTACCTGAGCTTCGGGAGAGTTACGCCTACTTGTCCTTGATATTTGCCTTTTTTGTCGGCATAGGAAGTTTTACAAATATCATCGTTGTCGGCCTCAAAGAACAGTACCTGCGCAATTCCCTCATTGGCGTAGATCTTCGCGGGCAACGGTGTTGTATTTGATATCTCGAGAGTCACGAAGCCCTCCCACTCGGGCTCGAACGGCGTGACATTGGTAATAATTCCACACCGTGCGTAGGTGCTTTTGCCAACGCAAATGGTCAAGACGTTTCTTGGAATTCGGAAGTATTCTACCGAACGGGCCAACGCGAAAGAATTTGGCGGTACGACGCAGATGTCTCCTTCAAACTCCACGAAGGACTTGTCATCGAAGTCCTTCGGGTCCACTATGGCCGAGGAAACGTTGGTGAAAATCCGGAACTCGTTGGCGACGCGCATATCGTATCCATAGGAAGAAACGCCGTAACTGATCGCAGAGTCAGCCATTTGCGCGTCTTCATATGGTTCGATCATTCCGTGTTCTTTGGCCATTCTGGTGATCCAACGATCCGACTTAATCGACATTTTTCTCCAACTGTGCGCCCTGCAGGTTCGTTTCTGTCGCCGCCAAATCATCGCCGGTGACCGTGGTTTTCGAAACGCCTCAGCGTTCCGCCGGTGCTAAAGGTACCATGGAGAAATGCCGTTATCCATCATACGCCGCGAATTTGCTTGAACTCTTGCGCCTGGCTAGGTAACTTGCTGTCCCAATTTAGTGAAATTCTTCACAAGCCTAGAGCATGAAGACCGAATACATAGCATTACTGATGTTGATGGGCCTTGTAGTTATCACTGCGCTTGGAATGTTGGTGGGTTCACACTTCCTCTCAGCGCGACGGCCTACAAAAGTAAAATCTACGCCTTATGAGTCCGGGATTCCGGTTCTCGG
Organism: Gemmatimonadota bacterium; assembly: GCA_029262195.1. GTDB lineage: Bacteria > Gemmatimonadota > Gemmatimonadetes > Gemmatimonadales > GWC2-71-9 > B16T1B5. The sequence continues at coordinate 36,101 of JAJCZX010000038.1, forward strand.
TGGCACCAGGGAACGCTTCTCAGTGAAGTTCTACCTGGTAGCGATGCTTTTTATCGTGTTTGACATCGAAACCGTTTTCATGATTCCCTGGGGCGTCTCTTTCCGGCAACTCGGACTTTTCGGACTGATCGAGATGTTGGTATTTGTCCTCATACTTCTGGTAGGATTCATCTATGTATGGAAGAGGGGAGCGCTCGAATGGGACTAGATAATATGGATTCAGGCTCTAGCGATATAGTCTCTTCGGTTTCACCCAACTGGCTCACGACGAAACTCGACTTTCTCGTCAATTGGGGGCGGTCCAATAGTCTCTGGCCTATGCCGTTCGGGACAGCCTGTTGCGCAATCGAATTTATGGCCACGGCGGCCAGCAGATATGACATCGCGCGATTCGGGATGGAGAGGATGAGCTTCTCTCCGCGCCAGGCAGACGTGTTGCTCTGCGCCGGGAGGCTGCCGTACAAATTGGCTCCGGTTATCCGGCGGATTTACGACCAGATGCCGCAGCCCAAATGGGTCATTTCCATGGGAGCTTGCGCTTCCAGTGGAGGCATTTTCGACACCTACTCGATGGTCCAGGGAATCGACACTATAGTGCCGGTCGACGTCTATGTACCCGGGTGCCCGCCACGACCCGAAGGTTTGCTCTACGGAATTCTTATGCTGCATAAAAAAATCCGCGGCGAGACCCTGGCCGATGCGAGCCTGCGGGACGAGAAAGAACTGGACGACTCAGGCCTCATCATGCCGGCCTCCTTAATGGATGAATTGGCCGAACCGTTCGGCAATTCGATTCACCAGACACGCTCCGAGTAATCGTGAACCAATCAGTCGATGCGTTACGCGCCAGGTTCGGGGAAGCGATCCAGGATCACCATGTCTCCTGCGGCGATACGTACGTTTACGTTGATGCTGATAAGGTCTATGAAATTCTCAACTGGCTCAAAGAGGAGCCGGGACAAGAGTACGACTATCTGGTAGACGTGACGGCAGTCGAATACCGCGACCCGGAACCACCGTTGGAAGTGGTTTATGAACTGTTCTCCCATCCGCGAAAGGTGCCCCTGCGGCTTAAAGCTAAACTTGAGAAGGAAGGGGATCTTGAGATTGATTCCGTCGTATCGATCTGGCACGGCGCGGATTGGCTCGAGCGAGAGGTCTTCGACATGTTCGGGATCAAATTCCGCAATCATCCTGATTTACGGCGAATTTTGATGTGGGAGACCTACGACGAAGGCTACCCACTGCGAAAGGACTTCCCGCTAAGAGGGAGGTTCTCACGCTCCGAACAGGTGCGACGAGTCCTCAAGGGCAATCCCGAAACGAATTACTCAGTGGAAGAAATTTCCATTGCCAAAGACAACACCTCCATACCCGACGACATGAGGCAACGACTCCTTCGGGGCGAGAGTGGCAATATCCCGGATTCAGCTAGCGAGGCTGACCGTGTCTGAGAAGAGCACTGTGGAATTCGAGCTGAGGACGCCGGGAATTGACGGTCAGGGTAACCCGACTTCACACGCTGTTGGCCTGGCTGACGATGCTCCGGATCTCCATTCGGATCATATGCTTGTCAACATCGGACCGCAGCACCCGGCTACTCACGGGGTGCTTCGGTTGGTAGCCGAACTCGATGGCGAAGTGGTTGTCAAACTGATCCCGCACCTGGGTTACCTCCACTCCGGCTTCGAGAAACTTGGGGAATACCGGTTCTACAACCAGCTAATTCCGCTGACCGACCGCATGGATTATCTGGCTCCGATGGCCAATAACGTCGGCCTGGCCCTAACGGCCGAAAAACTCATGGGGATCGAGATAACCGAGCGCTGCAAGGTGCTCAGGGTCATTGCCTGCGAAATGAGCCGAATAATTGCCCATCTTGTCTGGCTTGGTACCACATCGATCGACATTGGAGCTTTTACCCCATTCCTTTGGCTGTTCCAGGAACGGGAGAAGATGTACAACCTCCAGGAAGCGTGGACCGGCGCCCGCCTGACGACGAGCGTGACGCGTGTGGGCGGCATGATGGCCGATATTCCCGAAGGATTTGAAGCAGGTATGCGGAAATTCTTGCTCGAATTCCCCAAAACGCTAGACGAAGTAGACAAAATTCTTTCCGGCAACGGCATCTGGTGTGGTCGGACGCAGGGGATCGGCATCATGTCCGCTGAAGAAGCAGTCGATTACTCTCTTTCAGGTGCCATGCTTCGCGCCAGTGGCGTTCCCTACGACGTGCGGAAAGATCGCCCATATCTCGACTACGAGAGTTACGATTTTGATATTCCGCTGGGCGAGCACGGGGATGTCTTCGACCGATATCTCGTGCGGTTTGAGGAAATCAGGCAGTCAGCCCGAATTTTGGAGCAGGCTCTCGATCGTCTTGAAGATGGACCGATTAACGTAGACGATCCGAGGGTAATCCTACCCCCCAAAAGCGCGGCCATGAGTGAAATGGAAGCGATGATCTTCCACTTCAAACACGTGATGGAAGGAGTAGAAGCCCCCGTTGGGGAAGCGTTCTGTTCGATAGAGGGTGCCAAAGGCGAATTAGGCTACTATCTGGTCTCCGATGGATCTGCCAAGCCGGTCCGATGGAGAGTTCGACCCCCCGCGTTCATCAATCTCGCGGCACTCCCGAAAATGTCTGAAGGGCATCTACTGTCGGACATGATAGCAATTAATGCCAGCATCGACATCGTGATGGGCGAAGTGGACCGGTAACACAGGATCTGGATTAACGAATGCAAGAAGCAGCAGAATATCAATCGGTTTTTGTAGGTGCGGCGAGAGAAAAACTCGACGACATCATGAGCAGGTATCCGACAAAGCGAGCCGCGCTGTTGCCGGCCCTCTGGATTGTTCAGGAAGAGCGTGATTGGATACCTGAAGGTGCGATGATCGAGATCGCCGAACTACTGGATATTACCGCCGCACAGGTCAAAGGTGTCGCAACCTTCTACACCATGTACCACAAACACCCGGTTGGTGAAAACTTTATCCAGGTTTGCACGACTTCCCCCTGCAACGTTTGCGGGGCCGAAAATGTCGTAAAAGCTCTCCTGAAGGAGACTGGTTGTGGTGAATTGGGTGCTACTTCACCTGACGGCAAGTTTACCATCACCGAAGTTGAATGCCTGGGGGCGTGCGGGTTTGCCACGCCGATTATGGTAAACGATGACTTCCTTGATAGCGTGACAATGGAAACGGTCCCTGAGGTCGTGGCCCGCTATCGCGACGGAAAGGCGACCGGTTAATGGGCTATCCACACAAGTCCGATCCAAAAGAAAACGTCGTACTCAGTGAGTATTTTGGCGATGCCGGTGCCCGGACCTACGACGGCTGGGTCGAGCGAGGAGGATATAAGGCTCTAAAAACTGCCCTTGGGATGGAACCCAATGCGGTCACTGACATAGTCAAACAGTCGGGCCTTCGGGGCAGGGGCGGTGCCGGTTTCCCAACTGGTCTTAAATGGTCTTTCATGCCCAAAGAAAAGACCAGGGCCCATTATCTCTGCTGCAACGCTGACGAATCTGAACCGGGCACTTTTAAGGATCGCGAGATCATGAGGTGGACGCCTCACGCCCTTATTGAGGGCTGCGCTATTGGTCAATACGCCATTGGTGCCGAGGTCTGCTACATCTATATCCGTGGCGAGTTCACTGAACCGATCAAAGTCATGCAGGCCGCGCTGGACGCGGCTTACGCCAACGGAGTACTCGGTGATAACGCGATGGGTAGCGGCAAGAAGTTGGACATGTACATCCACCGCGGCGCGGGTGCGTACATCTGCGGGGAAGAAACCGCGTTAATGAATTCGATCGAAGGGCGACGGGGGAACCCGAGGATAAAGCCGCCGTTTCCAGCGGCAGCAGGGCTCTTTGGCATGCCCACCACCATCAACAACGTGGAAACACTGGCGGCCGTACCCCACATCATCAACAGGGGTGCCGAATGGTACAGCGGCCTCAGTCTCGCCAGCGAAAAAAGTTCAGGTACCAAGTTGTTGTCCGTATGCGGCAACGTTCGCAAACCGGGCAACTACGAAGTCACGATGGGCTTCCCACTTAAAGAACTCATCTACGATCTGTGCGGTGGGATGCCGGAAGGGCGAACCCTTAAAGCAGTGATCCCAGGCGGTTCCTCGGTGCCTATTCTCACCAGGGAAGAAGCCGAAGGTTGTATCCTCGACTATGAAGGTTGTGTTGCCGCCGGCACCATGCTTGGGTCCGGTGGGGTCATCGTCTTTGATGACAGCGTGGACATGGTCTATCAGATTATGCGCCTCGCCAAATTCTACGCCCACGAATCCTGCGCCCAGTGTACACAATGCCGCGAAGGAACAGCGTGGACAGTACGAATTCTCGAGCGGATTCTGGCGGGTAAGGGGACCCAGGACGATATCGACCTGTTGCTCGACCTCGCCGACCAAATGACAGGAAAAACCATCTGCGTATTGAGTGATTCCTGCGCAGTGCCGGTCGTTAGCGGCATCACAAAATTTAGAGACGAGTTTGACGCGTACATCAGTGGTGCGCGCGAACCAGTCCTGACACACGGTTAACGGGAATGTCCGAAGAACTGGTAAAACTCACTATTGAAGGTGTCGAGGTCAGTGTCCCGCGGGGCACCACCGTAATCGAGGCCGCCAAAGAGGCCGGGATAAACATTCCGCATTACTGCTATCACAAAGGTCTCCCAATAGCAGGTGTGTGCCGAATGTGTTTGGTACAGATTGAAGGGGCGCCAAAACTTCAAATTTCCTGCGCCACCGAAGTTGCGGAAGGTCAGGTCGTGCGGGTGTTCGGCGAAGAAGAATCCAAAGCCCGTTCTTCAGTTCTCGAGTTCCTACTGATCAACCACCCTCTCGATTGTCCAATCTGCGATCAATCCGGAGAATGCGAACTCCAGGACTTCACATTCGATGAACGTCAGGGACAATCCAGGTACAACGATTTTCCCAAGCGCTACGATCCGGCGGAGCAGTTCGGAGACGACGTGATGTTCGTTGCCAATCGCTGCATCCTTTGCACTCGATGCGTGAGGTTTATGGACCACGCCGCTGAGGAGCCCGTCTTAAACGTCAGCGAAAGAGGCGATCGGGCGTTCATCGGAATGCATCCCGACGCCGAGTTGAATCATCCGTGGGCGGGGAATGTTGTCGACCTTTGTCCGGTGGGCTCACTCATCTCAAAGGACTTCCTCCATAAAGCGCGAGTATGGGAGTTAGATCACACCGACAGCATCTGCACCGGATGTTCTCAGGGCTGCAATATCCATATTGATACCAGAGAGGAACTCGTCGTACGGCTGCGCCCGCGCGCCAACGAAGACGTCAATAAATTCTTTATGTGTGACGAGGGGCGTTCGAACTACCGGTGGCTCAATAGCGGCGACAGGATTGAAGCGCCTCTGGTTGCTGAAGGCGGCAGTCTTGTTGCCTCAGGTTGGGACCATGCCCTCGCCCGAGTAGCCCAGATTGTAAAAGGCTCCACAGGTGACGCCGTGGTTCTGGCTTCGGGCAAGAGCTCCAATGAGTCCTTGTTCTTCCTGCGGGAACTGTTTGGCGAGTTCGACCTAAAAGCCCACTTCCGTAACTTCACGGTTGATGGCGAGTTGCCTCTTTCGGGGGTTGAAGGCCTCGCGTTGAGGGAAGAGAGAATCCCCAATGGTACAGGTGCCCGACAACTCGGTTACGATGATTCGTTCAATGGTGTTTCCAACGCGTCTATCTTTTTGATCCTGGGTGACGACCTTGAAGGCATCACCCCGGAGATGCTCTCCGGTGCCAAGAATTTCATTTACGTTGGCACCACACTTCCAGAAGCTGCCCGCAACGCGGACGTGGTGCTTCCTGCCACGACCGTTGCCGAGGAGGATGGCACGTACGTGAACCGCGATAATCGGGTTCAACGTTTTTCGCAGGCCCGCACTGCTCCTGGAATGGGGAGGCCTGCATGGTGGGCCTTCGCAGAGGTTCTGAAGGAATTGGGTCGCGGAGATGCCGTGGATACTGCTGCGGAGGCGTTCGACGCGATGGCGTCGAACGTCGGTGCGTTCAATGGGATGTCCTACAGTACCCTTGGGAAGAACGGACAAAAATTGGCCGAGAGTAGTGCGGGAGTGTCGAAATGACTCCTGAACTAAAGGGCTTCCTGCTGGTCGCGTCTCTTAAAATCTTGGTCGCGTTTTCTCTCGTGAACGTGGGAGTGATAATGGTGATCTGGGCCGAACGCAGGGTCAGCGCTTTTTTACAGGATAGACTTGGCCCCAACCGCGTTGGACCTCTGGGATTGCTCCAGTCGCTGGCCGATGGCGTGAAAAATTTTACCAAAGAGGAAACCTATCCGGCCGAAGCTGATCCGGTCGTGTTTGTTCTGGCGCCCGTCCTTTCGTTCATTCCAGCTATGTTGGCAGCGGCTGTAATTCCGTTCGGCTCTCCGCTGCCCGGTTTCGATATGACCTTGCCGATCATCGGGCAGATTGTCTATTCCGGGGAAATCCCGATGATGATCGCCGACCTTCCCATCGGTTTCCTGTTTATCCTCGCCATTACATCGCTGGGCGTCTACGGGATCGTGATGGCGGGATGGTCTTCTAACAACAAGTACGCCTTCCTGGGCTCCCTCCGGGGCAGCGCACAGATGGTTAGTTATGAGATCGCCATGGGTATGGGGTTGGTCGCGCTGATGATTCTGGTTGGTAACGTCACTCTGACCGAAGCCATCGCGCGGCAGCAGGAGTCGACGTGGTTTATTTTCCCGCTCTTCATCGGATTCTTCCTGTTCGCGGTTTCTTCCCTTGCCGAAACTAACCGACTGCCGTTTGATCTCCCCGAAACGGAGTCGGAATTGGTGACAGGTTTTCATACCGAATACAGCTCCATGAAATTTTCGATGTTCTTCATGGCCGAGTACGCGAACATGATTACGGCATCGGCGATGATGGCCACACTATTTTTTGGTGGATGGGATATTCCTTTTACGACCTGGGACGAGGGCCCGGCTAGCTACCTGCGTTTCTTTGCGACGTTTGGAGTGTTCCTCGCGAAGACCTGGATGTTCATGCTCACCTTTATCTGGATCAGGTGGACCTTACCCAGGTTCAGGTTCGATCAACTGATGCAGCTGGGCTGGAAGTTCATGATCCCGCTGGCTCTTGGATACATCATGTTGATCGCTACCACAGTCTGGGTCCTGGACACCAGAGGCGTTGAATTTGGGATCGTTTACAGCCTGATCCTGTTCGCCGTCAACCTGCCGCTTACATACGTTTTGTTCTCCATCCTGGACAGAGGGAAAGTGTTGGGTGGATCACAGCATAAGAGAGTAAAGGTGTCTGCCTGATGGCTATTTCAGTCAAGGTGATGCAACGTAAGAATCAGGAGATCAGCTACCTCCGGGCGGCGCTGAAAGGGATGGCCTTGACGTTCAGTCATCTGAAACGCCCCAGCGTCACAATGCAATATCCGGAGGAGACAAAAACCGAAGATTGGAAATTGCCGGAGCGCTGGCGCGGTACACACCGCATGCTGACCGATGAGCAGGGTAGGGCAAAGTGCGTTGCGTGCGGCCTTTGTCCGCAAATCTGCCCGGCGAACTGTATCAAACTGGTTCCGGGCGAAGACGAGGAGGGACATCGTTACCCGCTTGTTTACGAAATCGACGAGTTCCGATGCGTATTCTGCGGATATTGCCAGGAAGTATGCCCGGAAGAAGCGATCCATGTTGGACAACACTATGAGAACGCTGAATACAGCCGTGACCGCTTCGTCTATGACCTGGAACGTTTGTGCGCTCAGACGCACCCGGTTTCTACACTCTGGGATCCGTCGGATGCGAGGGGTGAATAGGCGATGACTCTGCCACTTTTTTGGGTGTTCGGGGGAATTGCGATCCTCTCGGGGTTCATGTGCATCACGCGGCGGAGCCCTGTAGCCAGCGCCCTTTGGCTGATTCAGACAATGTTCTCGCTGGCAGGGATTTACGTCCTGCTTGATGCCCAATTCATCGCAGTAATACAGGTACTGGTCTATGCCGGCGCGATCATGGTGATCTTTTTGTTCGTGATCATGTTGTTGAACCTGGGTCGAACCAAGACCACCGACATGGTTGGGCGGCCCGGCCAGATCACGTCCCTCGTCCTTGGTACGTTGATGACGCTAGAGCTTTTCGTCCTCAACAAAGTGATTCCAGCCGAGCAGTTCAGGTTACCTGAGGGAACGATGGCCACGATGACCGATGAAATGGGGGCCGTCGGTATGATCGCTGAGCCTCTGTTCCGGGGCTACATAGTTCCGTTTGAGATTACGTCCGTGCTGCTTCTTGCTGCGGTGGTAGGGGCGGTCGTCCTGGCAAAGAGGAAAATTTAATGCTTCTCGGCCCGTCCTTAATCGTATCGGCTGTGTTGTTCAGCCTCGGGGTCGCCGGCGTGCTGTTGCGGCGCAATGCCATCATTATTTTCATGTGCGTAGAATTGATGCTCAACGCTGTCAACTTGAGCTTCATTGCCTTTGCCCAGCAACTCGGTCCCGAGGGTCACGTAATCGTGTTTTTCGTGATGGCCGTGGCTGCTGCTGAAGCCGCCGTTGGACTCGCGATCATAATTTCTATCTACCGTTTCAAAGAGACGGTTAATCTCCAGAACATCAATCTGTTAAAGGGATAGATGCCTGCTTCAGTAGGGTGGGTTTGGTTAGTTGTCTTGCTTCCGTTGCTGGGATTCCTGGCAAACGGGGCGATAAGCTTCATCAAACCAGATGCTAAAGGTGCGGTGAGCGCGATCGGCGTCGGCGTGTTGGCCGCTGCCTTTGGTGTATCCGTGGCGGTCGTTTCTGGGCTGGCGGGTGCTGCTCACGATGCTCCCTTTATTGTAACTCTCTGGGAATGGATGCCGGTCGGCGCGTTCCACATTGACCTGGCCTTCCAGGTTGATCAACTCTCGGCGGTGATGTTGCTGGTTATCACGGGTGTTGGCACGTTGATTCATATATTCAGTACCGGCTACATGAGCGAAGATCCGAGTTACCCACGGTACTTCGCTTATCTAAACCTGTTCATCTTCTTTATGCTTATCCTGGTGCTTGGATCAAGCTTCCCGGTGATGTTCATCGGATGGGAAGGCGTCGGTCTCTGTTCCTATCTCCTGATCGGTTTCTGGTTCTCGGAAAAAGCCAACGCCGACGCAGGTAAAAAAGCATTCATCATGAATAGAATCGGGGACTTTGGTTTCCTGATTGCTATGTTTATGATCTTCGGCGCAACCGGGTCACTTTCGTTTGTTGAGGTCTTCGAGGCGGCCCCGGCCACGCTGGCTCTGGGCGGCACAACCGTCACTTTAATAACTCTGGCCTTATTCCTTGGTTGCACCGGAAAGTCGGCCCAGATTCCATTGTATACCTGGCTTCCGGACGCAATGGCGGGTCCAACGCCAGTGTCGGCACTGATCCACGCCGCCACAATGGTCACGGCCGGTGTTTACCTGGTTGCTCGCTCGAACATCCTTTTCGCTCTGGCACCGATTTCGTCTACGGTTGTGGCTGGTATCGGTGGGCTCACCGCATTGTTTGCCGCGACGATTGCAATGAAGCAGTGGGACATCAAAAAGGTCCTGGCGTACTCAACCGTCTCCCAACTCGGTTTCATGTTTGTAGGCGTTGGAGTGGGTGCTTACGCGGCTGGCGTCTTCCACCTGGTCACCCACGCGTTCTTTAAAGCGCTGCTGTTCCTCGGCGCCGGCAGTGTGATACACGCGCTGCATCACGCTTATCACCACACTGGCAGTCATGAAGACGCGCAGGACATGCGTAACATGGGTGGTCTGAAAAAGTTCATGCCGTGGACCGCCGGTGTAATGTGGATTGCGACTCTGGCTATTGCGGGTATTCCCGGGTTCTCAGGATTTTTCTCTAAAGACGAGATCCTCGCCCAGGCGTTCGCGCGCGGGCACGATGTACCGTTCTTCTACGTCGTGTGGGGGATGGGAGCGGTCGCAGCGCTGATGACCGCTTTCTACATGACCCGAATGATGATTTATACATTCCATGGTCCCAACCGGACAGGCGAAAAAGAGGGTAGTCACCTTCATGAGGTGTCGTGGGTGATGACCGGGCCTCTGGTAATTCTAGCCATAGGAAGTTTGTTCGGCGGATTCCTCAACCTCCCGGCTGTACTTCCGGGAGCGGGTTGGTTGCACCATTGGTTAGAGCCTATTACAGAAGGTTCCGCCGCTTTCGTCGGCGAAGTTCATCTGGCACATAACACCGAGTGGATCCTTCTGGGCCTCGCTACCGTGATCGCGGTGGTTGGCATTCTCGGAGCCTACCGGCTCTTGAAACCACAGAACCTCGTCCCTGCAAAGGATGCGACCCCTGAGACGGGAATGCAAAAGGTCCTGCTCAACAAGTACTACGTTGACGAGATCTATGACGCGGTTGTTGTGAAGCCGTTGATGTGGCTCTCGCGAGCGATTCTCTGGAAGACTGTCGACGAAAAAGCGATTGATGGCGCTGCGGTGAACGGCTCCGCCAACATCACGAGGTTCGCAGGTTGGTTCGGCACGCGCTTCCAAACGGGTCGCGTCGGAACCTACGTTTTCTTCTTCGTTGTGGGAGCCCTCGTGCTTCTGAGGACGATGGTGCGATAGATGAGCGAACTCCTTCTTTCTATCGGATACGAGCGCTGGGTAATTGACGCTCTCATCGCAATCCCGCTCTTCACTGCGGCAGTTGTAACACTTGGTCCTGATCGCCTTGCCAGAGAAATCACCCTGGCGGGAACGCTGCTTGAGTTCGTCGTTTCGATCGGCCTCTGGTGGGCATATGATCCGTCTACTGCGGCCATGCAGTTCCAGATGGCCCGGGAGTGGATTCCCCAGTGGGGGATAGCATATCGGGTGGGAATCGATGGGATTTCGCTGTTCATGATTCTCTTGACCACGTTCACAATGCCGTTGGCGGTACTTGGATCGTGGAATTACATCAAGGATAAATGGCGCCCGTACTATGCGTTGTTGTTGATTCTGACAGCAGCGTTAATAGGCGTGTTTGTGGCCCTGGATCTATTCCTGTTCTACGTGTTCTGGGAAGTCATGCTCATCCCGATGTACTTCATCATCGGCGTGTGGGGCGGTCCCAACAAACTCTACGCCGCCATCAAATTCTTCATCTATACGTTCGTCGGCTCGCTGCTGATGCTGGTGGCAATACTTACGATCTATTCTAAGATCGGAGCCGCTACAGGCATCTATTCGTTCTCATACGGGCACATCCTGGCCAACATCGGACATGTCAGTCACCTGGCCGGGTGGTTGTTCTTCGCGTTCGCTCTGGCGTTCGCAATCAAGGTTCCCGTGTTTCCGTTCCATACCTGGTTACCGGATGCTCACGTTCAGGCGCCGACGGCTGGTTCGGTCATCCTGGCAGGCATCTTGTTGAAGATGGGAGCGTACGGTTTTCTCCGTTTTGCATTACCGCTCTTTCCCTCGATCGTACTGGACCCAACGGTCGTGTCGATCGTGGTTACGCTCGGCGTCATAGGAATTATTTATGGCGCATTGGTTGCCATGGTTCAACCGGATTTCAAAAAACTGGTCGCCTATTCTTCAGTGTCTCACCTTGGCTTCGTCATGCTGGGCATCTGGAGTCTTACTGTTGCGAGCGTCGAAGGCGCAATTCTTATAATGATCAACCACGGCATCTCAACCGGAGCGTTGTTCTTCCTGGCAGGAATGTTGTACGAGCGACGCCACACCCGTGAGATAGCCGACTTCGGTGGAATTGCCCGGGTTGTGCCTGGCCTGGCAGTGATCCTGACGCTGGTGTCCCTCTCGTCAATCGGGCTCCCAGGGACCAACGGTTTCATAGGAGAGTTCCTTGTCTTGCTTGGATCCTTCGATCAACACCCCGTTGCCACGATCATAGCTACAAGTGGGGTGATCTTTGCGGCTGCATACCTACTGTGGGCCCTGCAGAGAATGTTGTTCAATAAATTGGACAACCCGGCTAACGAAAAAATGTCAGACCTGTCCCTCAGAGAGTATCTGGTGCTCGGGCCTTTAGTGGCCTGCATTATCTGGATCGGCGTTTATCCAGCACCAATTCTCAGGAGAATAGAAAGCAGTGCCGAAGCGTTGGTTCTGCAGGTGCGGGGCGAAATACCAGACATCGCGGGTCCTGATTTGCCCGGAGTTGAAATTGAATAAGGTTTCAGAATGCAGATAGATCTTGCAACGCCGGGCGGTTTGGCCCTATCGCTGTTGCCGGAAATTTTCCTGGTCTTATGGGGATGTCTTGTTCTCCTCGTAGCCGCATGGAAACACTCCGAAGAAAACGCGACCGATTTGGTTGGAAGGATTTCGCTGGTCGGCCTTCTCGGAACCCTCGCGGTCGTGTGGTGGATGTGGGTCGGCGACTGGACCGCTGGCGAATTCGCCGCCATGATGGCGCTTGATAATTTCAGGTATGCGACCTCGTCGGTGTTTATCATAGCTTCGATCCTTGCCGTCGCGATGTCCTTCGGCTACCTGGGTAGAGAGCGCATTCTGATTCCGGAATATTACGCGCTGATGCTTTTCGGGACGGCCGGGATGATGTTCATGGGTGGGGGAGCAGATCTCATCGTGATATTCATCGGCCTTGAATTGATGTCTGTTTGCATTTACGTGCTGGCAGGTATCAACCGCCGCAGCGTTTTCTCTGCCGAGGCTGCCCTGAAATACTTCTTACTGGGCGCCTTTGCGTCGGCTTTCTTCCTGTACGGCATCGCTCTTATTTACGGCGCAACCGGAACGACTAACCTTGCGCTGATTGACTTCCAGATCGCGGCATCAGGACTTAACGATTCGGTGATGATCATGCTGGGGGTCGCCTTCCTGTTGGTCGGGTTCGGCTTCAAGGTGGGCGCAGTACCTTTTCACATGTGGGCACCTGACGTTTACGACGGCTCGCCAACTCCAGTTACGGCATATATGGCCACTGCGGTTAAGGCCGCCGGGTTTGCCGCTCTCTTCCGAATTCTGTTACACGGATTTGGCAACTCGCTTGAAATCTGGCAAACCGGGGTATGGTGGCTTGCTGCTATAACGATGGTCCTTGGTAACCTGTTCGCCCTGGCACAACGCAATCTGAAACGCATGCTAGCCTACAGCTCGATTGGTCATGCGGGTTACCTTCTTGTGGCGGTCGCCTCCGGTGGGGCCATGGGAGCCTCGGCTTTCATCTTCTACATAGTTGCTTACACCCTGATGACCGTGGGCTCCTTTACAGTTCTTTCTGTGATCGGGAGGAACGGCGAACGCGACGTTAAGATCGACGATCTTTCAGGACTCGCTAGCAAACATCCGTGGATGGCCTTTGCCATGCTTGTGTTCATGCTCTCGCTTCTGGGCTTTCCCGGCACAGCCGGATTCATGGGCAAGTGGTACATTCTCGCGGCTGTTTTAAAAGCTGACCAATTATCTCTGGCGGTTGTTCTCGTAGTTGCCAGTGTAATCTCTGCCGGTTTCTACCTGCCTGTTGTTATGGCAATGTACATGAAACCCACCACAGACGCCGATTCGCACCGCAATGCCATCACGTCCGGGGCAGCGAAGTGGGTGGTAATCGGAACAGCCCTTGCACTGCTAGTTTTCGGCGTTTGGCCGAACAGGCTCGCCGATGTTTCAGCAAACGGGGCCGACAACTTTCGGCAGGTCTCACCTATCACGACGCCCCTGAGTACGCCGGGGGCTGAATAACCCACGGTTGTCTTGTGAAAATTCCTGAAGTTATTTTCCGCGAGTACGACATTCGCGGAATCGTCGGCGAACAGGTCGATGCTCAACTTGCCTCTGCCATTGGCCGTGCATTTGCCACTCTGTTGCGGTCCAGGGGATGCGAAACTCCTCGTATCGCCGTTGGCAGGGACAATCGTCCTTCCGGTGAACTGTTGGCCTCAGCCGTGCACGATGGGATCGCTGCAGCCGGCGGTACCTCCATAGATGTTGGGCAGTTACCAACACCGGCGTTGTATTTCGCGGTGAAAAGCCTCGATACTGACGGAGGACTCCAGGTTACCGGGTCTCATAATCCGTCAGAGTTCAACGGGTTCAAAATGTTGTCAGCCAGCGGCCCTATCTATGGCGACGCAATCCAGGAAATCGGGACGATAATAAAAAATGATTCTGCCGATGCGGGCCACGGGTCCCGTGAAGCCAATTCCTCCATTCTGGAAAAATGGGTCGAAGCGATCCTTGAACGTAACGGCCCGCTGAAACGACCGGTCAAGGTTGTTGTCGACTGCGGTAACGGCGTTGCATCCCTGGTCGCAGAGAACCTGTTGACGAGACTCGGAGCCGATGTGGTGCCCCTTTTCTGTGAGTCAGATGGCACGTTTCCCAATCACCACCCCGATCCTACGGTCGTTGAAAACCTTAAAGACCTCCAGGAGGCCGTGCGGCGTGAGGGCGCTGAGATCGGTATTGCCTTCGACGGCGATGGTGACAGAATAGGCGCCGTTGATGAAACGGGAAAGGTCGTTTTCGGAGACCAGATCCTGATCCTACTCGGAAGGGATCTGGTAAGGCGCCAGGGGAGAGGGCACTCGGTGATATTCGACGTCAAATGTTCTCAGGTCCTGGCGGATGAACTGAGCAAGTCGGGGTTGAATCCCGTTATATGGAAAACCGGGCATTCGTTGATCAAGTCCAAGATGAAAGAGTTGGACGCGCCTCTTGCCGGGGAGATGAGCGGGCACATGTTCTTTGCCGGCGACTACTTCGGCTTCGATGACGCTCCGTTTGCCGCGGCACGCCTGCTGGACTTTCTTGGCTCCAACCCTGGACCGTTATCCAGCCTAATGGCCGATGTGCCGCGTACTGTCGCCACGCCAGAATTGAGAGTAGACTGCCCGGACGAAGTGAAGTTTGAAGTGGTCGAAAGGGCCTGTACCCACTTCGCGAGCAAGTACGAGGTGCTGACCCTCGATGGAGCGCGGATAACGTTTCCGAAAGGGTGGGGCCTTATAAGGTCATCAAATACTCAGCCCGTGTTGGTAATGAGATTTGAAGCTGAAACCGAAGATGATCTCACTGAATATAGGGACGAGGTTGAGGATTGGTTGAAGGACCAGGGAGTGGCGGTTTGAACGAAACTATCGTCGTAGCCCTGGGCGGAAATGCACTGGCACCGTCAGACGTAACTCCAACCATTGAGTTACAATTCGCACACACGCGCGAGTCTATGGCGACAATAGTCGAGTTGGCCAGGGAAGGGTGGAAGGTGGCAATAGTTCATGGCAACGGTCCGCAGGTGGGCGACGAGCTTTCAAGAAACGAAATCGCTATCGCCAAGCTTGCGCCACTACCGCTGGGCGTTCTCGTCGCCTCTACGGCCGGATGGATCGGGTACATGATCCAGCAATCGCTTCGCAATGCTCTGGACAAAGCCGGGATCGACAAGCACGTCGTTACCCTGGTCACACAGACCGAAGTGTCGAAAGACGATTCTCGCTTGAGCAATCCCACCAAACCGATCGGTCACACCCTGGACGAAGAAGAAAAGGCCAGCCTTGAAGGACGCGGAGTGACGGTGGGTCGGGACGGCAAGGGGAGGTGGCGACGAATGGCTGCCAGCCCGACACCGGTATCAATACTTGAGTCCGATTCGGTCACCCAGCTTGTCAATGAGGGCAAAATCGTTGTTGCATGCGGCGGCGGTGGGCCACCCGTGTTTTGCGCCGAAGAGACCGGCGGCTGGGAAGGAATCGACGCAGTAATCGACAAGGACCTTACAGCATCAGTTCTGGCAACTGACATCGGGGCCAGTACCCTCTTGATCCTTACGGACGTCGATGGGGTTTACCATGATTGGGGCGGCCCGGAACAACACCGAATAGATAAATTGACCATGGCCGAGGCGATTGATCTGCTCAAAGAGGGCTCGGTGAGTGAAGGAAGTATGAGGCCGAAAGTCGCAGCTGCCGTTGGTTTTTTGAAACGCGGTGGCGAGAAGGCAATAATTGCTGAATTAGGAGATGGTCTCGCAGCTCTTAAGGGTGAGACAGGGACAACGATCAGGAGACAATGAATTGAATCTGCACGAATACCAGGCTCGCGAGCTACTTAAGGAGGCGGGAATAGCCGTTCCGGACGGCGATGTCGCCGATACCCCTGAAGCCGTAGAAAAGATCGCTGAACGCCTCGGCGGTAAGGTGGTGGTGAAAGCTCAGGTACATGCGGGCGGTCGAGGCAAGGCCGGAGGTGTGAAACTGGCCGACACTGCTGCGGAAGCCAAAGAACACGCTCGCGCGATTCTCGGCATGGAGATAAAAGGCCTAACCGTCGAAAAAGTGCTTGTCGCCCCGGCCGAAGACATCGCGACGGAAAGTTACGTGGGAGTGATCGTGGATCGCGAATCTCAGCGGGCCGTCGTCATGGTTAGTCCTGAAGGCGGCGTGGATATCGAAGAGGTCGCCGCCAAAACCCCTGAAAAGATTTTCAAAGTCGCGGTAGATCCCCGGTACGGGCTGCTTGCCCATGAAGCAATGGGGCTGGCATTCGAGCTTTTCGACGATATCAAATTGGTGCGCCAGGCCGCTGGTATCATTTCTAAACTGTATCAGGTCTTCGTGTCGAGCGGCGCCTCGTTGATCGAGATTAATCCGCTGGTTTCCACGCCCGAAGGGACGGTAAAGGCCCTTGATGCAAAACTCGGTGTCGACGACAACGAACTCGGCAGAAAACCTAAGATCGAAGCCCTGCGAGACCTTTCTTCTGAGGATCCGAGCGAGGTAGACGCCCGTGAAGCCGGACTCTCTTTCATCAAATTGGACGGAAACGTTGGCTGCTGCGTAAATGGTGCCGGTCTGGCCATGGCCACAATGGACCTGGTGAAATATTACGGCGGCGACCCGGCGAACTTTTTGGACATCGGTGGGAGCAGCAACCCTCAAAAGGTCGTAACGGCTTTGGAAATTATTACCAGAGACAAAAACGTCAAAGCGATTTTATTCAACATTTTCGGCGGCATCACCAGGTGCGATGATGTTGCAAATGGTATTGTTACGGCCCTGGATCAAACGGAGATCAAGGTGCCCCTGGTTATCCGGCTTACCGGAACCAATGAAGCCGAAGGGATCAAGATTTTGGAAGACAGAGGATTGAGCGCTCTTACTGACATGGATGATGCAGTCGAAAAGGCCGTGGCAATGGCGAAGGAGGCCGCATGAGCATTTTCATCGACGAAAAAACGAAGCTGGTTGTTCAGGGAATTACCGGAAGAGATGGGTCGTTCCACTCCAGCCAGATGATTGAATACGGAACGCAGGTGGTTGCAGGTGTTACTCCCGGAAAAGGTGGGCAGAAGTTTGAAGATAAGGTCCCCGTCTTCAATACAATGGCCGAAGCGGTGGAGGCTACCGGTGCAAATGCCTCGGTGATCTACGTGCCCGCTACGTTTGCAGCAGATGCGATTATCGAAGCCGGAGACGCCGACGTTGCCCTGATCGTTTGCATTACAGAAGGGCTTCCCGTCCAGGACATGACCCGGGTCATTCCCTTTTTGGCCGAGCGAAACATTCGGTTGATTGGGCCGAACTGCCCGGGCCTGATTTCTCCGGGCAAGTCGAAGGTCGGTATCATTCCGGCCACCATTTGCGCAGAGGGCAGGGTAGGACTGGTTTCTCGCAGTGGGACGCTCACCTATGAAATTGTGCATCAGTTGACCACCAGCGGCATCGGGCAGTCGACCTGTATCGGAATCGGAGGGGATCCAATCATTGGAACCAATTTCATCGATTGTCTGGAAGCTTTTCAGGCCGATGACGAAACCGATGCTATTGTCATGATGGGTGAAATCGGTGGAACCGACGAACAAAAGGCCGCGGAGTACGTCGCCGCCAACGTCACCAAACCTGTGGTCGGGTTTATTGCGGGTCAGACGGCCCCTCCGGGCCGTCGTATGGGACACGCTGGTGCGATAATTTCAGGATCGGCCGGAACTGCTGCCGAAAAGATGGAAGCGTTCCGAAAAGCCGGAATTGGGGTCATGGAGCGCCCCGCCGACGTCGTGAAATTGATTAAAGAACGCCTCTAAGGAGCGTCGATAGAGAGTTTGAAACTATTGGAACTGCTGCCTGCCGAGAGGATTCGAGTCCCTCTGGAGGTAACCACTCTCTCAGATGCCACATTCGTGCTGTTGGATGCGGCTTCCGGGTCGCACGAGTTGGCCGAGTCTATGGGGGATCTCACTGACGAATCCCTGGCCAAGGATGCCGTTACCGTAGGACAGCAGGCATTCGTCATCCATTTCCGCACCGATATGGTTTCCAAGGTATCGGTGGCTCTTGGTGTTTCCCGCGACCCGATCGGCAAAGGAGACGACGACGCCAAACAGGGTCGGATCGTAGTCGTGATCATCGGCCCACATAGCGACCCGTCGGCATTTCTCCAGGCTGTGAGCGCGTTCGCTGCGATTCTGGGCAAGGAAGCTGTTGTAGACGCCCTTCTCGCGGCCGAATCGAGCGCAGAAGTGCTCGAAATACCGGATCTCGGGTCACTTACCCTCAGAGGCTACCTGACCGTTCGGGACCTGATGACCAGACGGGTACTCTCGGTGCGAGCTGACACGACCCTCGGGGAAGCCACTCGCATCATGGTCACCCAACGGGTTTCTGACCTCCCGGTCGTTTCCGAAACCAACGAAGTCATCGGCGTTGTCACCCACCGTGAAATTCTTAGCGTTATGTTGCCCCGTTACCTCAAACGAATGAAAAGCGGGCAGTTTATAGCTGCCCGGCTGCGGCTCCCAGGTGAGGTCTCTGATCCGCGAATGATTCCTGTCGGCGACGTGATGAACCGTAGCGTGTTGTGCACATCAGAGGACCAGGCGATGGCCGATGTCGCGACCATGATGATCAATAAAGACATAGCGAGGTTCCCGGTCACCCGAGATGGAATTCTGGTCGGCACACTGACCAAAGACGAAGTTGTGCGGCGGATGTTCGGACCATAGACCGGTTTCGACATTTTCGGCACTTCCACCAAAACCTGTTAGATTCCGCGCTTATTCATACGACATTTTAGGAATTGCAAGGACGACATATGAGGACACTCACGATAATAAAGCCGGATGCAGTAGCTGGCGGCAAAATGGGCAAAGTACTTGCACATCTTGAAGAATCTGGGTTCACGGTTGCAGCCGCGAAGTTCATGCACCTGACGACCGAACAGGCTCAGGC
Organism: Gemmatimonadota bacterium; assembly: GCA_029262195.1. Classification (GTDB taxonomy): domain Bacteria; phylum Gemmatimonadota; class Gemmatimonadetes; order Gemmatimonadales; family GWC2-71-9; genus B16T1B5. The sequence continues at coordinate 55,312 of JAJCZX010000038.1, forward strand.
TTTCTATGAAGTTCACGCAGAACGCCCATTTTATGGCTCTCTGGTGGAATTCATGACGTCAGGCCCCTGCATGCCGATGGTTCTTGAGGCAGACGATGCTGTGGCAAAATTGCGGGAAGTGATTGGAGCCACCGATCCAGCCGAGGCAGCTGACGGCACGGTGCGTAAGCTTTTCGCCGAGTCCAAGGAACGCAATGCGATCCATGCTTCGGATTCTTCGGAAAACGCAACCAACGAAATCGCGTTTTTCTTCCCGAACCTGTAGGATTCCTGGTTACCGGTTGCGTTGACCCAAGTGCCAGCCACTACTACATTTAGAGGCTATGCTTCGAGTTAAACTAGGGCCTCTGGCGGCAGGTGCCATTAATGTCGCCTTAGTGGTCCCCTCGGACGAATCTTGTTTTGAGGATTTGAGCTTCGGTCTTGAGGGTCCGGTCGAAGTAAATGGGAGGATTACAGCAGCAGGAGACGCGCAATATTACTTTCACGGTGATATCGGTGTAAAAGCCAGTATGGAGTGCCGACGTTGCTTAAATTCTGTGGCTGTAGAAAGAACGTTTGAGGTGAGCGTGTTGTTCGCCGAAGACGAAGAAATGACGGATCCTTCGGTTTATAATATCCCGGAGTATTCCGCCGAGTTGGACCTGGGTCAAATGGTTCGAGAGGAAACGATTCTCGCCATGCCCAGCTTTGTTTTGTGTAAAGAAGACTGTGCAGGCTTGTGCCAGACGTGCGGTGCAAACCTCAACGACGACCGGTGTGCGTGCGAACGCAAGGTCGATCCGCGTTGGGCGGCGTTGGAGCAGTTGAAGAATACCCTGACTGACTGAACGAGGAAATCATGGCAGTACCAAAGAGAAGAACGTCGCGTAGTCGCAAGCTTAAGCGGCGGACGCACCACAAGGCAGCCATTGTTGCCACGCAGCCGTGCACGCGATGCGGCGACCCAAGGAGGCCTCACCGGGTTTGTCCAACGTGCGGCTATTACGCCGGCAAAAAGGAAGTAGAAACAGAGGAAATTTAGGTGCAAAAAACTAATACCGACTCAACGTCGGTGCTGTTTTGAATAAACCCATAGTCGAAATTGCCGGAACCGGTCGCTACACACCCGAGAGGATTCTCACCAACGAGGACCTCAGCAAGATGGTTACCACCAGCGACGAGTGGATCACCGAAAGAACCGGAATCAAAGAACGCCGGATTTCTTCTGACACGGAGACACTTGCCTACATGGGTAGGATCGCCGCTGAGCAGGCTCTGGAAGAAGCTGGTCTTGCTGCGGACCAGATAGACACCATTCTGTTTGCTACCGCGTCGCCGGATCGATTGTTGCCGTCTACCGCATGCGACCTGCAGGCCGCACTGGGTGCCGAGAATGCCGCCGCAATGGATATCGGCGCCGCGTGCTCCGGATTCATTTTCGCGGTGACTGTTGCCGAAGGGATGATCTCTTCGGGGAAAGCCAAGAACGTGCTTGTTATTGGCGGTGAGAGGCTTTCAAGAATTGTCGACTACGAAGACCGTTCCACTTGCATACTCTTCGGTGACGGTGTCGGGGCCGCGATTGTGCGCCCGGCAACCGGCGATCGCGGAGTGGTGTCCACCTACTTGAAGTCAGATGGTCGCCTCGCGGAGTTGTTGTGGAGACCTGCGGGCGGTTCAAGCATTCCGGCTTCGGCTGAAAGCGTCGAAGACAAATCGATCTACATGCAGATGGCAGGCCCCGAAGTCTTCAAACACGCTGTGAAGTCGATGACTGACGCGTGTGACCGAGCAATGGAGATGGCTGGTTTAACTGGCGATGACATCGACGTGATGATTCCACACCAGGCTAACGTTAGAATTATCAAGGCAACCGCAAAACACGCGGGGATGCCTATGGAAAAGGTTGTTGTGAACGTAGACCGCTTTGGAAATACCTCCGCCGCATCTATCCCAATCGCTCTGGACGAACAAATCCGAGCGGGAACAATCAAAAAAGGAGATACGGTGCTTCTGGTCGCCTTTGGAGCAGGGTTCACCTGGGGAAGCATGGTGGTGAAGTGGTAGACTGCATTATTCTTTGCCCCGGACAGGGCTCCCAGAGGGTCGGCATGGGCCGCGATCTCGCAGCGGCTTTCCCGGAAGCGAGAGCAGTGTTTGAAGAAGTTGATGACGCCCTCGGGGTTTCTCTCTCTAAGATCATGTGGGAAGGTCCCGATAGGGCCCTTACCCTGACCCACAACGCCCAACCTGCCATCCTTGCCCATTCCCTTGCAATCCACGCTATTGTCGGAGACATGCTTTCTCCCAAGATCGGAGCGGGCCACTCTCTCGGTGAATACAGCGCCTACGCCATCGCCGGTGCGATCTCAATCGGCGATGCTGCGAAGTTGGTTCGTCGACGCGGTGAGTTGATGCTTGACGCCGGCGGAAAACGGGAAGGCACAATGTCTGCCGTGGTGGGACTTGATACAAGTGAAGTTGAACGTTGCTGTCGCGAAGCGTGCTCAGGTGACGAGGAAATTGTGGTTGCCGCCAATATCAACTCGCCCGATCAGACGGTCATTTCTGGAGACCCGGTTGCCGTCGAACGTGCAGGGGTGCTTTGTAAAGGAGCCAACGCCAAAAGGGTCATTCCTTTGAAAGTGAGCGGTGCGTTCCATTCCCCGTTGATGGCCCCCGCCCGAGAGGGCCTTCGGAAAGAACTTGCCGGCGTAAAGATGGCTGATCCCGCCTTTCCCATTATTGCCAACGCGACTGCCAAACCGGTTTCGGATGCCAGTCAGGCCAGGGAACTCCTTTCCGAGCAACTGACATCTCCGGTGCGCTGGGTTGATAGCATGTTCCGGGCCACCGAAGACACTGACGACGGTACTGTTTTCCTGGAGGTCGGTCCAGGTACCGTGCTCGCAGGACTCATGCGAAAAATAGTCAAAGGCCGGAGAGCGGTTAGCCTTGGAGGTGCCGAAGAGGTTGGCGCCTTTTTGGAGCAACGGAAATCATGATTGACCTTTCCGGCAAAGTCGCATTGGTCACAGGGGCATCCCGGGGCATCGGGAAATCCATCGCAGCAGAATTTTCTCGCTGCGGAGCCAGGGTTGCGCTCGTCGCGCGGAACAGGGAAGCTCTCGAGGCCGTGGCAGCAGAATTGGCTGGAGACACCGCAATATTCTCGGCAGACGTGTCGGACAACGAAGCCATAGCTAACCTGATCAAGGACGTGGAGACTGCGCTGGGCCCTATCGATATCCTCGTAAACAACGCGGGGATTACGAAAGACGGCTTGCTAATTCGCATGTCAGAAGACGATTGGGATTCCGTTCAGGCTGTTAATTTGAAAGCAGCCTTTACCCTGACGAAAGCGGTAACGCGCGGAATGATGAAACGCCGCAACGGACGGATTATCAATATCACAAGTGTGGTTGGTTTAACCGGCAACGGCGGACAAAGCAACTACGCAGCTTCAAAAGCCGGCCTGATCGGTTTCACCAAATCCATAGCCAAAGAACTCGGCTCTCGAAACATACTGGTGAATGCCATTGCTCCCGGTTTTATTGAAACAGATATGACGGCAGACCTTCCGGCAGACACAAAGGAAGCACTGCTATCGCAGATAGCGCTAGGAAGGCTCGGTGCGGGTGACGATATTGCCAACGCCGCAGCATTTCTCGCATCCGACCTCGCCGGCTACATGACCGGACAGGTCATGGTAGTCGACGGCGGCATGGTAATGTGAAAACCTTCAACCCACAATTGAGGAAAGCATGAGCGATATCGAACAAAAAGTGAAAGAGATCATCGCAGAGGAGTTGGGAGTCGAAATGGAAAAGCTGTCCGATACAGCGAGTTTCATGGAAGACCTGGGCGCTGACAGTCTCGACACCGTTGAGCTGGTCATGGCCTTCGAAAAGGAATTCGACATCGAAATCCCCGATGAAGAAGCGGAAAAACTGCGCACCGTGGGCGATGCAATGACCTTCCTGCGCAACAAACAAGATGAGATGGGTGGGTAAAGTTGAGACGGGTAGCAATAACGGGAATGGGAGTCGTCTCCCCCCTGGGACTCAACGAAACTGAGACCTGGGAGGGACTGCTCACCGGTAGGTCGGGAGCGGCGCCAATCACACAGTTCGACGCTTCTGAATACCCGGTCCGGTTCGCGTGCGAAGTCAAAGACTTTGACGTTTCCCAGTACATGGAAAAGAAAGAAGCACGGAGAAGCGACAGGTTTGTTCACCTCGCCATGGCTGCATCCGAACAGGCCATTCAAGACGCAGGCCTCGGGGACGGTTTGCCGGATCCTGAAAAGGCCGGCGTGATCATCGGCAGCGGCATCGGAGGTATTGCCACGTTCGAGGATCAGGTGAAAACATGGCTTACCAAAGGCCCCGGTCGAGTATCGCCTTTCTTTGTTCCTATGTTCATACCTGATATCGCGGCGGGATTGATTTCAATCCGCTACGGTGCCAAGGGCCCGAACTATTGCACCGTATCAGCGTGTGCATCATCGACGCACTCCATTGGCGAGGCTTACCGTCTCGTCCAAACGGGGGTGGCCGACATTATGATCGCCGGTGGGACCGAAGCCGCAATCACGCCGATGACGGTTGCGGGCTTCGCTAACATGAAGGCGCTTTCTGTCCGAAACGATGAACCTGAAAAAGCATCCAGGCCTTTCGATAAAGGTCGGGATGGTTTCGTACTCGGCGAAGGTTCCGGTATGGTTGTTATCGAGGCCCTTGACCATGCTCTGGAGCGGGGCGCTCGCATCAGGGCCGAGGTTGCCGGGTATGGGCTCACAGGTGACGCTCACCACATCACTTCTCCGGCTCCTGGCGGTGAGGGAGCAATCCGGTCGATGAAAATGGCCATCGGTGGTTCCGGATTGGAGCTCAATGATTTTGGATACATCAATACCCACGGTACTTCGACACCCCACGGGGACGTTGCCGAGTGCAATGCTGTACGATCGGTTTTCGGAGACCACGTTGACGATATGATCGTCGGCTCCACCAAGTCTATGACCGGTCACCTTCTGGGTGGGGCCGGGGGACTTGAAGCTGCCATTTGTATGATGGTGCTGGAGAACGGGGTAATTCCTCCAACAATCAACCAGGACGATCCTGATCCAGATTGTCGCGTGAACTGCGCTCCGAATGTTAAGGTTTCACGCGAAGTGGATGCCGCGTTGTCGAATTCGTTTGGATTCGGTGGCCACAATGCCACTCTGGCTCTCAAGCGTTATACAGATTAGATGGAGCGGATCACGCTCAGGGACTCAAAACTGGAGTCCGTTGCCGAAAAGGTGCTGAGCAACGAAAGGCTGAGCCTTGACGATGGCCTGGACCTTTTTAAGACCAATGACATTGTAGGGCTCGGGTCGCTGGCGGATTTTGCTAACCGGCGGATCAACGGCGACCGCGTGTATTTTTCTTCTAACCAGCACCTTAATCCGACCAACGTCTGCATTCTGCGGAACGTCTGCGCATTTTGTTCTTTTGCGCGCACGCCCAAAGAAGATGGCGCCTATACGCAGTCGCTAGAAGAGACTCTGGCTGAAGCCGAGACTGCGTCCGGCTCGCCGACACGGGAGTTTCACATCGTGGGGGGGTTGCACCCGAAACTCACCCTTTCCTACTACACCGACCTTATTACCGCTCTTAAAGAACACCACCCTGGGGTTCATGTAAAAGCTCTGACGGCGGTCGAAATAGCTCACCTGGCGAGGATCGAGAAGACATCTACAGTTGATGTTTTGACCCGTTTAAAGGCTGCCGGCCTGGACACGATGCCGGGCGGAGGCGCAGAGGTTTTCGGTACCGGTGTCCGCTCTACGATCGCGGAGAGGAAACTTGGCTCGGCCGAGTGGATTCGAGTCCACAAGGAAGCTCACGCTCTCGACATCAACACCAATTGCACGATGCTGTACGGGCACGTTGAAACCCTTGAAGACCGCATGGAGCACCTGAACATGTTGCGGGAGCTTCAGGACGAATCGGGTGGGTTGTTGGCTTACATCCCGCTGGCCTTCCATCCAGACAACAACGACCTGGGCAGGGAACTGGGTCTGGAAGGGACCACGACCTCGGGGTTTGACGACCTCAAGAACATCGCTGTCGGAAGGCTGTTCCTGGACAACGTTCCCCACGTTAAAACACACTGGCCCATGGTTACCCCGTTTCTTTCTCAGGTGGCGTTGCACTTTGGGTGCGACGACCTTGAGGGCACCGTCGTTTACGAAAGGGTCTATCACGACGCGGGAGCCCACACTCCGCTCGGCATGTCGTATGAAGGACTCATCGAATTTATTCAGGCTGCCGGCAAAACACCGGTCGAACGTGACTCGCGCTACAACACAGTGAACGAGTTCGATTCAGACCTGACACCGGCCACGGTTTGACCGTGAGAGTCGGTCGCATAGGGTACATAAATTGTTTCCCGGTTTACGGCGCCATCGACAGAGGGATTGTTGAGATCCCCGGCTCGCTCGTCACTGGCACTCCCTCAGAACTAAACGGGCTTCTTGCAGCGGGGGAATTGGGATTGTCAGTGATCTCCGCAGTTGAATATGCGCGAGACTCCTCTCGATACACCTTGCTACCCGACCTCGCGATTTCCAGCGATGGGCCCGTTCAATCGGTAAAACTCTTTTCCCGTGTACCAGCAAACAAACTTGAAGGCGGCACGATCCTGGTTTCGCAGTCATCGCGTACATCGGTCTTGCTCCTCGATCTGTTGCTGAAGGAAAAATGGAACGTCAGAGCCCATAGGGCTGAGGTCCGGGCCGAGGTAGAAGACCTGGAATCTCTGGCACGATTACCCCACGACGCTGTCCTTGTGATCGGCGATGCGGCGCTACACCTCGACGTGACTCACTCTTACAACCACTCGTACGATCTCAGTGCGGAGTGGAAGGATTGGACGGGTCTCCCGTTTGTATTCGCCGTGTGGGCTGCTCGTCGAGATGCAGATTCTACGGCGATTGGCACAATTCACCGTGGCCTGCTGGAATCTCGCGATTGGGGTTTGGATAACCTGGATACCCTTGCCGATGACGCGTCAAAAGCAACCGGGTTCGAACTAGAGATGTGTCACGACTACCTTTCCGGCCTTGATTATGCGTTGTCTCCTACGCACATAGAAGGTTTATCTACTTTCTTCACCAAACTTGAAGCAAACGGAGTCATTCCGTCTGGCACCCTGCAATTCTTATCCGTGGCTTGAACAAATGATCGACAGAAACAGCGCCGAATTCAAAGACTACCTCGACCTATATGAGAACGCGTCGCTGCTGGAGTTGGGCTCCATGGCCGACGCCAAACGCATCGAACTCCATCCAGAAGACGTCGTTACCTACATCGTCGACAGAAATATCAACTACACCAACGTCTGCGTTGCGGATTGTAAATTCTGTGCATTCTATCGCCGCCCCAAGGACAACGAAGGGTACGTCCTCTCTTTCGAAGAAATTGGAGCCAAGATCGAAGAAACGAAGGCCCTGGGTGGCGTGCAGATTTTGATCCAGGGTGGACACAACCCTTACATCCCCTTCGATTGGTACCTGGATCTCTTGAGATATATCAAGGAAAAACACCCCATCCACGTACACGGATTTTCTCCCTCCGAGGTGGATTTCTTTTCAACCCGCTTCCGCATTGCTACAGAAGATGTGATCAAGGCTCTGATGGACGCCGGTCTTGATTCCATTCCTGGCGGGGGCGGGGAGATTCTAGTACAGGACGTGCGTGACCGCGTTGCCAAGAAGAAAGCCGGCGCTGACCGCTGGCTTGAGGTGATGGAGATTGCTCATAACCTCGGCATGAAGACATCGGTTACGATGATGTACGGGCTGGGGGAGTCCAATGCGGACCGGATAGAGCATTTGATGCGAGTCAGGGAGGTCCAGGCGCGGACCAACGGCTTCACCGCTTTTATCATGTGGCCGCTGCAGCCCGAGAATACCGAAATGGAAGGCATTGAACGTACCGACTCGGTTACCTACCTGAGGACAGTTGCCATTTCCAGATTAATCCTCGACAACGTTCCCAATATTCAGGCGTCATGGGTTACGATGGGACTGAAGATTGGACAGGTGTCACTCGGGTTTGGATGTAACGATTTTGGGTCTTTGATGATCGAAGAGAACGTTGTCTCGGCAGCAGGAACCACCCACGCCACAACAATCGAAGAGATCGAACGAACAATCCAGAACGCGGGCCTTACGCCGGCCCGCCGACATCAGGATTACTCCATGGTGGAGGCCGAAGCGGTAAAGGCCGGGTAATTGGTTGTCCTTCAGGACAAATCCGACGCGATAGCGTCGGGCCGAACCGCCCCTTCAGGGGGGATAGTTGAAACGCACCCCTGGGTGCCAGAACAAAAAACGGAGTTGTTTGAAATGTCCGATAAGCCAGTCCTCGTCGTGGTTGGATCTGAAAGTGACCGAGATCGTATTGCACCTGCGTTGGCAGTTCTAGACGAAGCAGCTGTTGGTTACGACTTCGAGGTTTCTTCGGCGCATCGCAATCCCGATCAAACTGCTGAACTAGCTCGAGGAGCTCGAGACAAAGGGTATCGCGTGATCATTGCCGGTGCTGGATTGGCAGCCGCGCTGCCCGGTGCTGTCGCATCTCTCACCGACCTTCCAGTCGTCGGCGTTCCTTTCGAAGTTGGAGCATTGAGAGGTGTTGATGCTTTGTACGCCATTGCTCAACTGCCTAGCGGCTGTCCGGTCGGAACGGTAGGAATTGGAAACGCCAAGAATGCGGCCCACCTCGCAATGCGGATTCTGAAGGCCTGATGTGACGCTGCGCGTGGGGATGGGATATGACTCCCACCGATTCGGTGCCAATAGACCTCTGGTGCTGGCCGGGCAGATAATCGATCACCCAACCGGACTTGTCGGACACTCCGACGGTGACGCGATCTGTCACGCCCTAACTGATGCCATTCTGGGCGCCGCTGCCCTCGGCGACATTGGGCGCCATTTCCCGGACACCGATGCCCGGTGGAAGGATGCCGATTCGATGCAAATGCTCAAACACTCGGTGGGACTGCTGGACGAAAGTGGCTATCGAGTTGTTAACGTCGACGTTACGGTCATTGCACAGGCTCCCAAACTGGCCCCTCACGCTGACTCAATGAGAGGCAACGTTGCTGAATGCCTGGGGATCAACGCGGGCAACGTATCCATCAAGGGAAAGACAAACGAGGGCATGGATGCCGTGGGCAAAGGCGAGGGCATCGTTGTACACGCGATAGCCGCAATAGAGAGTGTCTGAATTATTTCAACAAATTGTAAATAGCCTGGCCGCTCTCCCTCCGAGCCTGGTTTATGCGATTATTGGCCTCCTGGGAGCGGTTGAAAACATTTTTCCGCCGATTCCTGCCGATACAGCCATCGCGTTCGGGGCCTTTCTCTCACAGTCTAACGAGTTGTCAGCCCTGACGATTTTTCTAGTCACCTGGAGTGCCAACGTTGCGGGCGCCTCAGCCGTGTACACCGTGGCACGCTACTACGGTCGGCCTTTTTTCTCCGGTCACCTCGGCGAACGACTCCTCAAACCCCGGCACTTCGCCCGACTTGAGCAACTGTATCACGATCACGGCACCTGGGGGATTTTCTTAAGCCGGTTCATTCCGGGAGTGCGTGCAGTTGTATCTCCCTTTTCGGGAATCGCAGGGTTGAGCGCTTTTCGGGCTCTGACTCCTGTATTTATAGCGTCGGCTATCTGGTACGGAGCCTTAACTTTTGTCGCGGCGCGGGTGGCAAGGGAATTAGACACCGTGCTGTTGTTTGTCAGTCGGTTCAACACGACGGCGCTAATACTCCTTGTTGTGGCAGTGATAGTTGTGCTGGTAGCCTTACGTTCTAGAAAGGGCCCACGGCGTGGCCGATAAGGACAAAGTGATTGCGGCCTTCTGGATCGAAAGCTTTCAGGATTTCCTCACGCTTGAAGTGGGTAACAGTCCTAATACTGTTAGCAGCTACACGAGAGATGTTATGCGTCTCGCGGAATTCGCCGACTCCAATGGGGCAGCCAACCCGTCCGCAGTATCCGAGACGTTGCTACGGGAGTTCGTGTTCTCGCTCAAAGACCTCGGTCTGGCTCCGGCCAGCATTAGCCGCCAGGTGTCGACAATACGGACCTACTACAAGTTTCTGGTGGGGGAGGGTTACATCGGCAACGACCCCAGCCTGAAGTTGGAATCGCCAAAGGGTTTGAAACGACTTCCTGAAGTGCTCACCGTGGAAGAAATTGAAGCTCTCCTGGCTGCTCCCAACACGGACGAACCACTGGCATGGAGAGATCGCGCTCTTATCGAGGTCGGCTACGCGAGCGGCACACGCGTATCCGAACTGATCGGGCTCAAAATGAACGACATCTGGTTCGACGATGCCCTGATCAGGGTGGTTGGGAAGGGGTCCAAGGAACGTTTGATCCCTATCGGCAGGCGGGCCCTCGGGGCAGTGGCTGTCTATTCCCGGGAGATTCGGCCTAACCTCGACAAGGGAAAAGCGGAGGGGTCCTTTCTGCTCAACGCTCGCGGGACGCCGCTATCCAGGGTCGGGGCCTGGGGGATCATAAAAAAATGCGCCGAGCGTTCGGGAATTGGGAAACGGGTAACTCCCCACACGCTGAGACACACATTTGCGACTCACCTTCTTGAGGGCGGCGCCGATCTTCGAGCTGTTCAGGAGATGCTGGGTCACGCAGACCTGGCAACCACACAGATTTACACCCACGTCGACCGTGAATACCTCCGATCGGTCCACAAACAGTTCCATCCCAGGGCATGAAGATCTTTGTCCTCGACAACTACGACTCGTTTACCTACATCCTGGTTCAGTACCTTGGTGAGCTGGGTGTCGAGCTTGAAGTGGCCATGAATGACGAAATCACTTTCAACGAGATCGAAGCCCTCGACCCGGATGCAATTCTGGTGTCTCCGGGCCCGGGACGACCAGAAAACGCTGGTATCAGCGTCGAACTGATCAAGCGGTTTTCCGGAGCTAAGCCGATTCTTGGAGTTTGCCTGGGCCATCAGGCCCTTGTCGAGGCGTTCGGCGGAAAAACGGTTGCTGCAAAACGATTGATGCATGGCAAAACCTGTCAGGTTGAACACGACAGTACCCAACTCTTCGAGGGCATCCGGTCTCCAACGGAATGCATGAGATATCACTCCCTGATCGCGGACCCGACCAACGTTCCCCGACAATTGCGGGTCACCGCCTGGACCGAGGACGTTGAACGGGAAGTCATGGCTGTAAGCCACGTTGAGCACCTGACTACAGGCGTCCAGTTCCATCCAGAGTCTATTGGGACCGGGGCAGGGAAGAAAATGCTTGAGAATTTTGTGAAGTTGGTGCCTGCCTCTACCGTCCGCTAACCGACTCTGTTAAATTAGTATTCCATGCGCGATAACGATGTGCGACAACGGGGTTATCTGCCCGTCATGGGAAAAGACGGCAGGCTTCGCAGCCCCTAAAAGCCCACTCCATTGGAGAGGGCTTTTTGACGTTAAGGGGTTGATTCTAAAGGATTTAATGAGCGGTACCTACAGTATTGCTTTACCATGCGCGTGAGGACGCAACGAATTATGAGTGCAAAGTACGTTTTCATCACCGGAGGAGTGGTCTCAGGGCTCGGAAAAGGAATCACTGCAGCGTCATTGGGGATGTTGCTTTCCGAACGAGGTCTATCGGTGACGATTCTTAAGTTCGATCCATACATAAATGTCGATCCCGGAACGATGTCACCGTATCAACACGGGGAAGTCTACGTAACCGACGACGGCGCCGAGACGGATCAAGACCTTGGACACTATGAGAGGTTCATCGACAGGTCACTGAGCCAGGCCAGCAACGTTACTACGGGCCGCATTTACCACACGGTTATCGGTAAAGAAAGGCGAGGCGAGTACCTGGGGCATACTGTCCAGGTTGTTCCTCACATCACAAACGAGATCATCAGCTCGATGAAGCGCGTTGGTCCTGAGCACGATGTTGTCATTGTTGAAATCGGTGGGACAGTCGGTGACATAGAGTCTTTGCCGTTCCTCGAAGCTATTCGTCAGTTCAGTCGGGAGGTCGGACGCGAAAATGCAATTTTCGTTCACCTGACGCTGGTGCCTTTGATTGCTGCCACGGGAGAACTCAAGACCAAACCAACGCAACATTCGGTCAGAGAACTCATGGAGATCGGGATTCAACCGAATCTCTTAATCTGTCGATCCGAGGAACCGCTGAGCGAATCCATCAAGCGAAAAATATCTCTTTTCTGCAACGTCGACTTTGGTTGTGTCATAGAGAACCGAAACGTTGAGACAATTTACCAGGTACCGCTGGAGTTGCACCGACAGGGACTTGATCGCGAGGTTTGCCGACGCTTATCCCTTGATGTAAAAGAGCCCGACCTGCGAGGGTGGGCCAGTATGGTCGAAAAGGTCGTAGGCAGTTCAGAAATCGTGAGGATCGCAATCGTCGGGAAATACACCGAATTGAGTGACGCGTATACCTCGATTCGCGAAGCGCTCGTTCACGGTGGCATTTCCAATGATGTACGCATTGACCTCCACTGGATGGCCTCAGACAAATTCGGATCTCTGGGAGAAGCGGGAGAACTGCTGAAAGACCACGATGGCCTGTTGGTTCCGGGAGGTTTCGGTGATCGGGGCGTCGATGGAATGGTGCATGCAGTTCAATGGGCTCGTGAAAACGGGTTGCCGTTCCTCGGCATCTGTCTCGGGTTGCAAACCGCCGTTATCGAGTTTGCCAAGAATGTCTGCGGTCTTGATGACACCAACTCCAGCGAATTCGATGTCGACTGCTCCAATCCCGTGATTTCGTTGATGGAATCGCAACGGGAGGTCACCGACGCCGGCGGCACGATGCGTTTGGGAGCCTATCCCTGCAAGCTTGTCGCCGGATCCAGAGCTGCGCAGATCTATGGTGTTTCCGAAGTCAGCGAACGCCACCGTCACCGCTATGAAGTGAACAATGGTTATCGGGATCAATTCGCCGAGTACGGTTTGCGCTGCTCAGGGTTGTCTCCCGACGGGGCTCTGGTGGAAATCATTGAGATTCCCGAACACCCGTGGTTCATGGGCTGCCAATTCCATCCGGAATTGAAGTCCCGACCCGCAAAGACTCACCCGCTGTTCAAAGGGTTTGTCGGAGCGGCGTTGAAAGGCAAACGAGAGTCGGCAGCTCAAAGCTCGGCGGATAAAGAAGTCCAGAGAAGCTGAGCTGATTTGTTTGAAGGCAAATTTTTAATTGCTGGTCCGTGTGTTCTTGAAGATCGAGACACCAATCAGATTATTGCAGAAAGCCTCGCTGAAAAAGCTAATTTCTGGGGACTAGACATCGTTTTCAAGGCAAGCTTTGACAAAGCGAATCGAAGCTCCCTTGGGTCCCCGAGAGGTCCGGGAATGGAAGAAGGCCTTCGAGAGCTGGAGCGGATCAAGGCTGCGTCGGGGCTTTCTGTCATCACCGATATCCACGAGGTGCATCAGGTCGAAGCTGCGGCGGCAGTGGTCGATGCTCTTCAGATTCCAGCCTTTCTCTCGCGCCAAACTGATCTGTTGGTTGCCGCTGGCGCCACCGGTAAGCCCGTTAACATCAAGAAAGGGCAGTGGATGGATTCTCAAGGAGCTGCGGCAGCAGTGGGTAAAGTCCGTAGCAACCCGGACCATTCCATCTCACTCACAGAACGCGGAACCTTCTTCGGCTACGGCGATTTGGTGGTCGATATGAGATCGTTTAAACGAATCAGAGACGCGGCCAGCGTACCCGTCATTTTCGACGTGACTCATTCCATTCAGCAACCGGGGAGAGGGAAAGGGGGGCGAAGTGGTGGCGATAGAGAATCTGCGCCACGGCTTGCCATGGCAGCTGTAGCAGCAGGTGCGGATGGGTTGTTTATAGAGACTCATCCAAAACCCTCAGAAGCTTCTAGTGACGCGGATTCCATGTTAGAGCTGGATCGACTGGATGAAATACTTTTGCCATGTTTGAAAATCTGGGATACGCTGGGTTAGGCAAACAATCGCGCGCGCTTTAGCGGCGACCGCCGAGTGGCGACTTTAAGTCGCGTCCTACACTCGATATTATCTCATGATGCGATCTCGTTGGTCGTCGAGCGTCGGGATGGGTAGTTAGGATGCCCCTGATAGGGCAACTCGGCAGTGGCGACGATGGTCGTCGGAAAAACCATGCGAAGAAAAAGGCCGCGCCCGCTCAAACTCTCGGACGCGACCCTAGGGAGAATCTCAGGTAAGCCTGTTAGGCACCAAGTTTGTTGTTTCGTCTCCGACGGTCGTAGAAAACCATGCCTGCGAGCCCTGTTCCCAAAAGGGCGATGGTGGTCGGCTCCGGTGCGATCGTGGCCGAGCATACGCTCGACACCTGTGTGTCGCATTTGTCTGAGGCGCCATTAATCTGTTGTGTGTGCCACCGGGCACCCGTCTCATCCGCGCTAATTAGAAAGGCTTCGCTCGTGGAAAAGGTGAATTCGACGTAGGCAAACGAGGGATAGCTGCGACAGGTCGAACGATGGTTAGCGCTTGTCGGCCCCGGATCGGAGCACCCGACAATTCCACCTTCGTGGCCGTTGGTTCCGCCCGAAAGATCAATGCCAAGTCCTTTCTTGCTCCCCGGGCCCGAGGAGTTCTTTATGCTATTGTCTCCCTCCTGCCAATCACCGGTAACGACCGTGCTAACGCCGGTCGGATCGTAATACAGGACTGATGAAATAGTCACCGACCCGTTGAAATCACTATTATTGTTGTATAACCCCACCGCAGTAATTGTCCCCATGTTACCGATAACACCTTCCATGTTCCAAACACGCATGACGATGTTGGTCGCATCAAGCTGGGTGACTTGTACTGAAGCGCAAACGAAAAACTGCGAAGTACAATAATTCTCAAAGGTCAGGGTGGCAGAACCCTGGGCAGATGCCGCGCCCGCCATTCCCGCCGAAATGATCGCCGCCGCGAACGCTTGTTTAATTGCCTTCATTACTTTTTCCCTTCCAAAACTTTACGCCGGCATATCCGGCAAACAAATAGCCAGGACCGAAAAGGACGGCCATCATTGACGTCTTTACAATCGCTTTGTTCAAGACCAAACGCCCAGGACCTTCCCCGACCGCGCGAATGGCGGGGGCGATGTCAAGCGCGAACAAACCGAAGCTCGCCAACACCCACAAGCCAACACCAAAAAAAACAAGCGACAACACCCCGGTAGCAGCCTTCTTGCCTCGGGCGATCGTCGATCCAAACATCGCCGCCGCACCCATTGTCACCAGAGGCAACGCGGCCAGGCTGGCCGACACCGTGCCGAATTCCCAGTCCAGATTGCCGAGATTCAAAGGAATCCACGCTAGCGCCACGTCACTGGCTCCGACTAAAAAAAGGATGCCCCCAAACCAGCCAATCCACCACCAGGCCTCGTTTGATTCGACCGTCCGATCATCGGATCTTGAACGTCCAGTTGTTTCAGCACCCAGAATGGGTCGCTTTCCGTCCAAATCCCACTCTCCTGGATTCCTGAAGCTGTTAATCTTCTCCAAGCCGCTGTGCATGAACCAGACCAACGGCCGTTCACAGAAAACGACAGTTTTTTTGACTGTTTTCCGTACTCGGATAGAGATCTCGCGCAACGATTCGCAATCAATTGTTGCGCCAGGGCAACAATTCCCTGGCCGGAACTAGGACAATCGAATCTCATTGTTTCCCGCCTGCCAATTCCCGACTATTTTTAAGAATGCGCAAAAATTCTGGCTTATTCGTCGGTGCGGTGGTTTTGCTCACCTTTGGCTGCGGCGACCCCGAGCAACCTCCAAACACCATTTCCGTTGCAGATTCGGCCGATCAAACCATGTTCGGAGTGGAGGCCACGGTCACCCACGATGGCGTCATGCAGGCGATGATCGAAGCAGATACAGCCTATCAATACGAGAGCCTTCAACTGACCGAGTTTAAGGGCCTGACCGTACATTTTTATGATGCCGTCGGCACCCGTACATCCACTTTAACATCCGTTGAGGGCACGTTCCACTGGGGGACGGAGGACATGGAAGCGAGAGGCAACGTCATAGCGGTAACGCCAGACGGGCGGCGCTTGGCAACTGAAATACTCGTGTACGACAAAGTCAGGAATGAAATTTCAGGATCACAACCGTTCGTCTACGAAGCCCCGCCGGAACGACATCTGGAAGGCGATGCCTTTACCAGCGACACCGACTTCCAAAACGTGCGGGCAACGAGGCCCAGGGGACCGTTGGGTAACGTCGATCTCGACCAATGAGCCTGAACAGGGCTCTTGTCGTTCTCGCAACATTGACCCTGAGTTTGCCGACGTCTGCAGAAGGCCAGGCCGGGGCCTGCAACGTGAATATCGATAGCACTCACGGAATCGGTCAGCGTTTCCGAGTGCCAGGTGGATTCCACTCTTTCGGTAACGGAGGCGTTTGGACCAGTTGCATCGGTCGACCCACAAAGATGTACTCCGATAGCATGGCTGGATACACAGAGCGCCAACGCCTCGATATGGTCGGTAACGTGCGGTTCCAGGATGAATCGGTCATTTTGACTTCGGATCGTGCCACCTATTTCCTCGACGACCAACGACTCGAAGCTACCGGCGACGTAATCTTGACGAACATCATCACCGGCTCAGAGCTAAGAGGCCCCAATCTGAGGTACCTTCGAGCCGTCGCAGGAGTGCGGGATTCCGTAGAGATATTCGCCACCGGACGACCAACGGTAACCTACCGTTCATTCGGCAGCGCTCCCTCAGACGAACCCTACATTATTATCGGCGACCGTATGCATATGCTCGGTGGCTCCAACGCATGGGCCGGAGGCAACGTCACTATTGACCGAACCGATTTTGAGAGCCAGTCCGACTCGGCCCAGCTAAACACAGGCGGTGGACAGGGAACGTTGGTTGGAAACGCGCAAATGGTCGGTGGTGATTCGGTGTCCTATATTCTCACCGGCGAATCCATCGCATTCCGCTCAGAAAACGATGTGATAGAGTGGATTCAAGCCCGGGACAGCGCCAATGCGGTTGGCGACACCTGGCAACTCCGGGGTGATACGGTGGACTTCCAGTTCAACGATGGGACCGTCGAAAAGGCCATGGCCTGGGGCAGGGCCATAGAAACCACGGCGTCTGCCGATGATTATCAGATTCGGGCCGACTCAATTGAAATCGATATGCCGGATCAAGTTCTGACTGAAGTTCGCGGGTATTTCAATTCGATCGCTACTGCGGTCACAGATTCGTTGACCGATGCAGATTGGATAGCCGGGGATACGGTTACGGCCCATTTCGACGAATTAAGCGAAGGAGACCGCGGACTTTCGTTCCTCCGAGCCATTGGAAATGCTGCAGCATTGTACAAGATTCAATCCGAGGAAACCGGCCCGGTACCGGGTATTAATTATTCCAGGGGAGATAGAATACTGGTGAGGTTTGACGAAGTTGGAATCAAGGATTTGACTGTCGATGGTGAGGCCGATGGAGTCCACCTAGAGCCGATCGGTAATGCCCAATGATTGAAAAATTTCTCGGCGACGAGGCTGGTGGAGATCCATCACTGCCAACTGCGCTGGCGGCCATAATTGCGGGATCGGACGAAACCGGCGCTGTCGGGTTCAATAAGCTTGCTGTTGAGTATCGGCGCGACTACCTGGCCGTGAAACAACAAGATGACGCGAGAACCGACTCCGGCGACCTGTCGGTAGATGAAGCCCGCCGTCATTTGCGTAACTCGGTTCTTCCGCGCCTCGCCAGTAAGGGCGCTATAGATGGATTTGACGCCTCCGTCGATGACGATTCCGCAACCGTTCGACTCAATGCCGATTTGCGCACCGAAATCGCGGGGAAGCGCCAGGAAATAGCCCAACGTCTGCTTGAAACCGCATTATACCTGCGACAGGAGTCGGAAACCGGTGGAAACGCTCCGCTGGCGCAGGGGTCCCGTCTATCGGCAACCGGTCTTACCAAATCGTACAAGAAACGCATTGTTGTGGACAACGTGGACGTTGACGTGCGACAGGGAGAGATAGTTGGACTTTTGGGACCCAACGGTGCGGGAAAGACGACATCGTTCTACATGATGGTTGGACTCATTCGCCCCGATGACGGCAAGATCGACATGGACGGGACCGATCTCTCGCGACTACCGATGTATAAAAGGGCACGCCACGGAATTGGTTACCTCGCCCAGGAGCCATCGGTGTTTCGGAAGCTGTCAGTCGAAGAAAACGTGATGGCTGTTCTCGAAACCCTCAAACTGTCCTCCAAAGAACGAAACGAACGCCTTGAAACACTGCTCGACGACCTTTCGATCAAACATCTAAGGAAATCGATGGCGTACGGGTTATCGGGTGGAGAGAGGCGCCGACTGGAGATCACCAGAGCTCTTGCGACCAACCCCAGGTTCATGCTCTTGGACGAGCCGTTTGCCGGTGTTGATCCGATCGCAGTGAGCGACATCCAGACGATTGTGGCCGGGTTGCGGAAGCGCGGAATCGGGGTGCTAATTACGGACCATAACGTCGAACAAACCCTCGAAATTGTTGACCGGGCGTATATAATGTTTGAAGGTAAGGTCAAAGTTTCTGGATCTGTGAGAGATCTGGTTTTCGATGACGAAGTCGCCGACCTCTATTTTGGACCGACACTGACGGCTCGCCTACGAGCGCGCCTGGGAGAAGCTGCTTGAGACAGGGGCTACACCAGTCTGTTTCAATGAAACAGGATATGAAGATGAACCCTCGTCTTTACCAGGCGATGGATCTTCTTTATATGCCCCAGATGGATCTACAGCAGTACCTCAAAGAAGAGCTTCTGGTAAATCCGTTCCTCGAGTTGATCGAAAATGACGAAGAACTCCCCACCGAGAAAAAAGATGAAGAAACTGCCGAAGGTACTGAAGACGAAAATGAAATAGACTGGGAAGAAATCCTGCTTGATGGGTTCCAGGTCGCCAGCACTCATAACACGTACGAAAGCAAGGAATATCACGAACCGGTCACGGTTGCTACGCCGGATCTCCAATCGCATCTGCTCGACCAACTAAACCTTCTGGATCTTACCGCGAGGCAGCAGGTAATCGCAGAAGAGATCATGGGCAACCTGGGCGATGACGGCTACCTCCAGGTTGCCATCGAAGAAGTGGCTAACGGAATCAACCTGATGATTGTAGGTATGAACGGCGAGTCAGAAACGGAGTTGGTGACGGTCGAAGAGGTCCAGGAAGTACTCCTCATAATTCAGGGACTGGATCCGGCCGGTATTGCCGCCAGGGACCTCCGGGAATGCCTCCTCCTGCAACTGGAAAGGCTCGGCGAACGGACGACCCTTACATACACTCTCGTCGCCGAACATTTTGAAGACCTTTTGAACCATCGTTGGAGTGATCTCGCCAAGCGTTGCGGCATGGCCCCAATCGACGTGCAAAACGCGGCGGACATGCTAGCTCCGCTGGATCCGAAACCGGGGCTCAGGTATTCGAGATCGGATGACGGCTATGTTCTGCCCGACTTGATTCTGGATAAGATTGATGGGGAGTACCGCGTCTTTCTGAACGATTCCGGCGCGCCGCAACTGCGCATCAGCCAATCTTATAGAGAGTTGGCCGCCGACAAGAAAAAGTTCGTGGGCGAGAACAAAGAGTTCGTAACCTCGAAGATGAACGGAGCTTCATGGCTCATCCAGGCGATTGAGCAACGGCGCCAGACCATGCTCAAGGTCATGAACTTCATTGTCGATCGTCAACGGGATTTCTTCGAGAGGGGAATCGAACATCTCAAACCACTCACGCTGCGCGAAGTAGCCGAGGTGATTGAGATGCATGAGTCTACAGTGTCCCGAGTTACCAACCAGAAGTATGTGCAAACCCCTCGGGGCGTTTTTCCTCTCAAGTTCTTCTTCTCCAGCAGCCTCGGTACCTCTTCAGGCGAAGATGCGAGCGCCCGTTCTGTCAAAGCACAGATCCAAAAGTTGGTTTCCGACGAAAACACTTCTAAACCGCTGACCGATTCACACATTGTCAACGCCCTGAAAGGCAAAGGTGTAAAAATCGCCCGCCGGACCGTCGCCAAATACAGAGATCAATTAGGCATCCTGCCGGCCCGAATGCGAAAGAGAGTATGACGACGACGGCGGTCGCCTCTTCCCCCGTCGAACTTTCAGTGCTTGTTCCGGCGAAAGACGAGGCAGAGAATCTCCCCGAATTTGTGGAGCGTTGTGCCGCAATGTTCGACGACGTGGATTATCGTTGCGAGCTTGTTGTGGTTGATGACGGAAGCACAGACGACACTCCGGCGGTGCTGGATAGACTGGCCGAGAGGTTTCCCGTCCTGAGGATCGTGACACACCGAGGACAGCGGGGCATTGCGGATGCGTTGAAATCTGCCGGGGACGCAGCCAATGGCAGAATCTTCGTTTTCTATCCTGCTGACCTCCAATTTGACCCGGCCGAGATCCCAAGCCTTGTCGATCCCATTCGAAATGGCGAGGCGGATCTGGTAACCGGCACCAAACAGGGACACTACGAGAAGGCGTTCGTTTCGGGCGTATACAACCGACTGTGTCGATTCCTTTTCGGGGTGAACGTCACTGACCTCAATGCTGTTAAGGCTTATCGACGGGAAATCATGGACTCGGTGCCCGGCAGGCCTGACTGGCATCGTTTCATGGTTGTGATGGCCGCCGCCGACGGTTATCGTCTGGCGGAGCGTCCCGTAACGCTGCATCCACGTAAGGCAGGAAAGTCCAAATTTGGTATCGGTCGGATCCCGGTGGGCGTCCTTGACCTGCTTTCCGTGTGGTTCCAACTAAAATTCGGGCGTAAACCCATGCTGTTTTTTGGGCTCTCCGGAAGCATCCTTTTCTTCCTGGGTCTGGTAACCGGAATCGCTGCGATCGTGTTGCGATACGGGTATGGGGTTGGTTTCAGACCCCTGCTAAACCTCGTCATGATGCTCGTGATTTCCGGTATCGCACTGTTCGGGTTCGGATTCGTTGGTGAACTTCTGGCAAGCAACAGGGAAGAAATGCGTCGTCTGGGTGCGTCAATCGATCGACTGGCCGACGAGCTAACTGAGAAGCACTAGCCGCCCCGTGAATATCCTCGCTGTGACCCATTCGTACCCGCGTTGGGCGGGGGACGTGGCGGGGTCGTTCATCGAACGCCTCAACGTCGAACTGGTCCGCCGCTCTCATTCCGTGCAGGTCCTCGTCCCTGCCGATCGTGGCACCAGAGGAAGTGTGGTGGAGCAGGGCATCAAAGTGACCCGTGTAGCATATGCGTCTCCGTCGCGGGAAACCCTCGCATACACTGGCAAGATGGCCGATGCGATCAAATCGTTATCGGGACTGCTGGCCTTCCAGTCGCTGATTCGAAAGCAGGCGCGAGAAATGCGCCGCATCGTTGCCGAAGAGAGCATTGACCTGGTTCATTGCCATTGGTGGATTCCAGCCGGGGTTTCGGCGTGGTGGAACGCCCGTGACCCCAGATTCCCACCTTACGCTGTCACCCTCCACGGCACAGACGTCGCCATTCTGGAGAATTCGTCTTTCGGCAGATGGCTTGCCCGGAAGGTTCTGCGTAACGCCATTCGTGTGACGGTTGTTTCGAACTACCTCGCTGACCGACTTTCAGGGTTGCTAGGCCTCGAACGGGATCAGATTGCTGTGCAACCGATGCCGATCGGGGGAGCGGGAAACGGGAAACGGGAAACGGGAGACAGGAAGGGGGAAATGTCGGACTCCACCCAGGTGGAAGCGGGTGGAGTGGTAACGATCGGGCGTCTCACCAAACAAAAGAGGATTGACGTCATCCTGAAGGCCTTTGCGTTGATGAAGGCAGCTGGCTATCAAAAATATTTGCGAATTGTCGGTGATGGTCCGGAGCGCCCAAACCTCGAACGGCTCACGACTGAACTTGGCCTAGAAGAATCCGTGAGTTTTGTCGGAGCCGTCCCTCCCGAAGAGATCCGTGAGAACTTGGTCGGCGCAGATGCCTTTGCCTTTGCGGCAGAACGCGAAGGCCTGGGGCTCGCAACGGCAGAAGCGTTCATTTGGGGCCTCCCCGTTGCTGCCGTCGATTCGGGCGGAGTTCCGGACATCGTACCAGGCGACGGCCCCGGACGGTTGGTGCCTCCGAACGACCCTGACGCACTCGCACGGGCTCTGATCAGTCTTGTCGAAGAACCAGGGAGCAAGCAGTCGGCACTCGAACTGGGTACGAAACTCAAGATCCGGCTCAGTCCCAAAGAGGTTGCGGGGAGATTTGAGGAGTTGTTGGAGGAGGGTGGGGGCCGCCCCGCCAGTCACCTCCCACCTCCCACCTCCATCGCCGCCTCCACTCGCCAGTCGCTGATTTCTATTGTCGCCCAGCTAGTCCTCCTCTCAGCCGTTGTGTTCTTCGTATGGCGTAATCTTGCATCTTCGTGGACCCAGTTCGACGGACTTGCTCTGTCGGATTTCAAGGTCGATCCATTGCCGGTCGTTGGTGCATCGGCGTTGGTGCTTTGTTCTTATTTCTTATTGATCAACGCCTGGCGCACGCTTGTTGTCGGGTGGGGAAGCCGACTTGCGACGAAGACCGCCGCCGCTATCTGGTGTTTGTCGAACATGGGACGGTATCTCCCGGGAAAGATATGGGCTGTGGCCGGCATGGCTGTGCTTGCCAGCCGCGGCGGGGTGGACCCGATAGCTGCCACCGGCTCTGCGGTCGTGATGCAAGCACTGTCGCTGGGCACCGGGGTGGCGATCGCATCGGGGACGCTTCTCAGCGTTCCAGATGCCTTATCTCCACCCGCTACAGTTGCTTTGATCCTGGCGATGTGCGTTTCCATAGCAGCCACAATCCTCCTTTCGTCGTCAGGGTTTTTGGAACTAGCCTCTCGTTTGACCGGTAGAGAGTTACGCCCGGTGTCCGCGTCTACACTTGTGATAGCCGGGGTTATTACTACCGCATCCTGGATGGTCTACGGATTAACTTTTTGGATCTTGATAGGGACGGTGGTGGCCGGGCATCAGGTGACGTATCTGGTGGCCACGGGAATCTTTGCCGCTAGTTACATTTTAGGGTTCGTAATGGTGTTGGTCCCCGGTGGACTTGGGGTGAGGGAAGGAGCCGTTGTTGTGTTACTAACACCGCTGCTGGGACCGGCGGCGGCATTGGTAACTTCGATCCTCTCCAGGGTGCTTTTTACCATTACCGAGATTGTAGCAGTCGGGATCGTTTTACCCTTTGCTGGAAGCGTGCTAAAAAGAGAGCGGAGTGCGGGGGGCGGGGAACAGTAGCAAGCAGTTTTCAAAACAAACGTGAGTTACATGTCCGAAGAAAATTCGAGTGCCACAATAGATCCGTGGGTGCCACCCAGACCCAATCTCGTAGCCGCCGGTCTGCTCAGCCTCGGCGTGATTCTGCTGTCGCTGCCAATGCTTCGAGGGAATTTCCTGGCTGGCGTTTACAGCGATCAATATGCCACCGGGTTTGCTTTTCGAGCGTGGGGCGCGGCTCAATGGACCGAGACCGGCTCAATCCCACTGTGGAATCCGACGATCTTTGGCGGGATGCCGTTTGTCGGGGCAATGCACGGGGATATTTTTTACCCGACTTCATGGCTACGGTTGGTTTTTTCAACCGTGACCGCGATGAACCTCGCTTTTCTGCTACACTATATTCTCGCCGGTTTCTTTACATATCTCTTTGTTCGCAAGCTGAAGGCCTCCTGGGCAGGGGCCGTAGTGGCCGGTTTCGCATATCAACTCTCCGGGGTCGTCGGCAGTTATGTTCAGCCGGGCCATGATGGGAAATTGTTCGTCACCGCTTTGTTGCCGCTGGCTTTAATATCGCTTCTCCTGGCAATCCGTGATCGCAGGCTAGAGGGATTCGGACTGTTGGCGCTCACAGTCGGACTGGGAATCCTCAGTCCCCACTATCAGATGATCTACTACGTACTGATTGTGGCCGGGATCTTCACACTGTATCTCACATTCGGCGAGCAAAACGATCGTCCGATAGGGAAGAACCTGGCCGATATCGGACTCGCAGCATTGGCCGTTGCACTTGGTTTCGGGATCGCGATGATTCAAATGCTCCCATTCTACAACTACATCCCGTTCTCGCCGCGGGCCGAAGGCTACAGGGGATTCGAGGGGTCCGCGTCTTACGCCGTACCGTGGTCGCACGTACCCGAGTTTTTCCTGTCCGCGTTCGTTGGCGACACTCCGAGTGGGACATACTGGGGCACCAATCCGCTAAAGCTGCACTCAGAGTACCTGGGCTTGCCGACTATCGCGCTGGCAATATTGGGAGTTTTGGCCAAAGAGCGGCGACGTTTGATCCTGTGGCTTGGGGGCGTTGGCGGATTGTTTTTGTTGATTTCCCTTGGTGCAGCAACACCCTTCTACAAGGTGTGGTGGAGCATCATGCCCTTTGTCAAGCAGACTCGGGCTCCGGGAATGGCGTTGTTCGTCGTCGCGTTCGTTATTGCGACACTGGCCGCTTTTGGTGTCGAGGAGATTGAAAAGAACAAACGAAAGCCTTTCTTGCCACTTATAGTCGGCGGGGCGGTTGTTGCGCTATTCGGTTTGATCGGAGTTTTTGGGGCGTTGGCCGAGTCCTTGTTGCAGGGTAGGGGCCTGGCGGG
The DNA here is from genome assembly GCA_029262195.1 of Gemmatimonadota bacterium. Classification (GTDB taxonomy): domain Bacteria; phylum Gemmatimonadota; class Gemmatimonadetes; order Gemmatimonadales; family GWC2-71-9; genus B16T1B5. The sequence goes on from JAJCZX010000038.1 coordinate 79,978, forward strand.
CGCTTTACCAGCCGAAATCGCCAGCCAGATCAGATCTGGAGCAACCGTCAGCGGACTTGCGTTGGCAGCACTGGGCGGGATCGGTTTGTTGACGAGACCCGATCCATCTCGACATCCAATCATCCCAACATCCCTTGCAGGCGTTGCGATTCTGTTCGTGGTAGCGGGCGACCTATGGATCAATGCAAAACCCTTCTGGGATTTTTCTGAGCCGCCAACCGAAACCCTGGCCTCTGACGCGATTCTGGATCACGTGTCCCAAACCGAAGGGCCGTACCGGGTAATGGACCTCGGGCCACTGATTCCCCCGGGCCGACCGGTGTATCAGGGTTCATGGTTGATGGCGCTGGACATTCCTCAGCTTCTTGGACACCACGGCAACGAATTGCACAACTTCGACCAGCTGATGGGTGGAAAGAACATCTGGAACAACCTGCGAAGCGCCGTAACACTCAACCGTTTGATGGATCTTTATTCCGTTAGATACGTGATCGTACCGGCTGAAGTTGAAGACGCGGGCACCATCCTATTCGGCTTTGAGCAAGTCATGAGTAACGTAGTAACGGGGTCGGGAATGACCGCGACATTATACGAGCGCCCAGACGCGCGGTATGCCCGCTTCGTTCCCGGCGCGGTTCAGCTTCCAGACGAGCAGGGAATACACACTCTCATGCTCCCCAACTTCCCAACGGATGCGGTCATCACTCTTCCGCAGGACGCGGAGCACGTTGTTCCGCAGATGGACTCCATCCCCGACCCGAGGGAGGCTGACGTCACGATAGAAAATTGGGCTCCTGGTGCAATCACCGTTAAAGCATCCACCGACGCCGACGGCTATATCATGGTGGCCGAGAATCATTACCGGGATTGGAAAGCTACAATTGACGGCGATCCGGTAAACACATTGCGAGCAGACAATTCTCTCCTTGCCGTTCCGGTGTCCGCCGGACAAAATCAAACAATCGAGTTTGAATTCGTAAGCCAGGACTACGGGTTGGGAAAAGTGATTTCGCTAGTTTCTTTGCTGTTTGTGGGAGCATGGATGGTTGGACCGATGATGATGAAGAAGGGACGGTGAAGGCAGTGGCACAGTGGCGAATTAGCACGGTGGCGCGGGGGCACGGCGGCACAGGTGGCAACAACCGCTCCCCGCTCCCTATTCCCAGCTCCCTGTATAGTCATGCCTGAAAAAGCGCTTGTTATCATCCCCACATATAACGAATGTGAGAACCTGCCGCAGATAGCACCTCAGGTTCTGGCGCAGGACGCTCGGATTGAGATCCTTGTCGTTGACGACAGTTCGCCGGATGGAACCGGGCAGCTCGCCGACGACCTCTCCGCACAGAATCCGCGCATCCACGTGTTGCATCGAGAAAAAAAGCAGGGGCTCGGCAAGGCCTATCTCGCGGGCTTCGATTGGGCTCTCCAGCGTGACTACGACTACGTGTTCGAAATGGACGCTGATTTTTCTCATGATCCCAAGCATCTTCCGGAGTTCCTACACGCGATAAAAAGCGCCGATCTGGTACTCGGCTGTCGATATCTCGAGAAACGCGTGACAGTAATCAATTGGCCCATGACGCGTTTGATGCTCAGTTATGCGGCGAATATTTACGCCCGCGTTATCACAGGAAACAGACTCTGGGATGCTACCGGCGGCTTCAAATGCTTCCGCAGACGTGTGCTCGAAGCGATAGACCTTACAGCCGTCCATTCCAACGGATACGCATTCCAAATTGAGATGAGCCTGAGGGCCAAACTCAAAGGATTCTCCATTAAGGAGATTCCCATCGTTTTCACCGACAGAACAGATGGATCAAGCAAAATGTCCAAAGCCATCATCAGAGAGGCGATTTGGATGGTATGGTGGCTGAGGCTCAAAGCCATTTTTAAGAAACTCTAAGAAGGGAGCTGAGAGGAGGGAGCGGGGAGCGGTCTTTTTCACCGGCGGCGCGGAGCCGCTGTGCCACTTCCGGACCATCTTATGTCCACTAGTTTCTACAAACTCTCCGGTTCTGGAAACGACTTCGTCATGCTTGACGGGCGCGAACACCAACTCGCCGATTGGTCGCAGGACCGAATCGCAGAGGTCTGTGCGCGAGGAACCGGCATCGGGGCCGACGGATTCGTGGTACTCGAGCCGGGGTCGATTCCAGACTCCGTCCGTTTCAATTTTTACAATTCCGATGGGAGCAGGGCCCCCATGTGCGGAAATGGTGCTCTTTGCGCCACCAGGCTCGCTGGCGAGCTCCAAATGGCCCCAAAAGCCGGAATGACGCTCCAAACCGACGCCGGTGACTACCGCACGGCATGGGCCAGTGATAACGGCTCTAAAGCGTCAATCTGGCTCGAAGACGCCATTCCCAGCGATCGGGATGGTGGAATCGCCCTAAATGATGCCGAAGATTCCGTTTTTTTTATGACAGTTGGCGTTCCGCACCTGGTTTTGAAGGTCAAAGATGTAGACTTGGTAGATGTTTTGTCCCGGGGGCGTGAGTTGCGGCACCACGCGAGCGTCATGCCTCTCGGGTCCAACGTCAATTTCGTGTCCGGTTCGCCTGAATCTGGATGGAAGATGCGAACCTACGAACGCGGTGTGGAGGACGAAACGCTCGCGTGCGGAACCGGAGCAGTAGCATCTGTCGCAGTCCTCGCATCCGTGATCGGCTCGACAGATGAGCCGATCGTGGTCCAAACGCGCTCCGGGCTCGAATTAAAGGTGGCTGGCCAGATCGACTCAGGGGGGTCGGCGTGGCTGCGCAATCCCGTTCTGACCGGAAATGCAAAAATCGTGTTTAGCGGATCGTTTGGAGAGATTTGACTGGGGCGTTCGACGTTCCCACATCCTGAGTTGAAATCACCTAACTCCTTTTAAATCATATATTTAAATTAGGCAACGAACAGGGTTTTTTTTTGTTTGTCCACATCAGTCAACAGCATAACTTAACATAAGAAATCTTATACGACATTAATGGGTACTCGAAAACGTGGGGTTTCTTAGACCTCGTAGCGTCCGTGCTCCATCAATGACCCTCGTGCTCCCCATCCAATGAGATTCTTCGAAAAACCTGAGGAGTTTTGGCGGGAGTCTAGAGTTTAGATGCCCGCCTTGGCTCCTGAACCAGGCGATAAATGACCAGAAGGCTGCGGGCGCCCAATCCAACAGTGGTACATCTGTCGACCTATTCGGGCGGATCAAAAGGTAAACCGGTCAAGTTTTCCCGAATGAGGCACAAACGAGAGCCATCGTCGTCGCATGCTTAATAGTTGTAACTAGTTGTCAAAGCGTATGTTATGGTTCAGCACTTGAAGTGTTATGTTATGTGTTTTCCACAAGCGCAGACGTAATAACGTCGTATTCCTCAATAATTAAAAACCAGTCAGCTCCCAAAACGGCGCCTCAAACCCTCGGCTAAGAGCTTCCCACGAAACCACAGATAAGCCAAACGGGCAAAGAACCCGTTCGAACTCTTGGTATTCCCCACCGGATACCCATATTTGCGCAACTCCTTTCCAGCTACTTTCTCAAAAGCGCCCACTTCGGCGGCGGGCAGTTCCCTCTTCCAACCATCGATTCGCCCCTTCAGCGGCGCGGATTTAACGTTCTTATGGATTTCTGACTGGGCTGAAGGGATTTGTTTCGCATAGGAGATCGTATCAAAAGAGACTTCTAGATCGGGCGTGTCCCGCCCGGCAAGGAATTGGTGCACCAGGGGCACGATTCCCTCAACATCGAGGATCATCTCTTCATATTTGACGCGGTAAACCGCCGCGCCGCGGGCCTCTATTTGATCAATCGCGTCAAACCAACCAACCCACTCGGCAGCGGTAGTAATGGGATTGGTTGAATGGACACGGCCCGAGTATGGGGCTTTTGACTTTTTCTGGGAGGCGTAAACGGCCCGCCCGTCCCGATAGACGAAAATCACCTTCGCAGCCGGGAACGTGTCGATCAAACGACCCATAAAATTGCTTGAGAGGCCTTTGAAAACGAAAAACTGAGCGGCGGGTTTATCGACCTCAAAGACCATGGCGAGCAATTTGCTCATAAGATCGACCGCGTTCATGGGGAGTGCTTCGACAAGCCGACGTCGCAGCTCCTCCCTGTCCAAGTTCCATTCGGCTGAGCGTTCGTCCGAGTAGAAATAGTCCAAAGAGGCATCTATTTCGGTATCGGTACAGTACTCCGGGTCCCTCTTGAGAAGGTAATAAATGAATTTGGATTCAAGGCTGACGGCCACGTCCTGGTAGCAATCCAGGAGGGATCCGAGGTACGTCGACCCTGATCTACTGGCGTATACCAGGAAATTTACTGTTTTTGCGGTATTTTCTGGCGCCAACTCGTGTTTCCCGCTACTCAACGAGCCCCCCGGTTTCTGAGCATAGAAATCAAACCCTTAACGGCTCGGCGCCAGGATCGGGAGAGATCACAGCTCATCGCGGGCAATTCGATCGGGATGGCTCCAAAATCCTGCTTGAAACTAGCCAGGCTAGTCCCCTGCTCCGCGCCACCGAGATTAAATGACGCCCGACCGGCCTGAGCGAATTCAACGGCCATTTTGTGAATGAGAAAATGCGACGCTCCTACGTTTCTACCGTCAGGAGCCGTGCCCGCCGACTGGTAATAGGCACCGTCTGGAGCGTGCAGAACCAGAACGCTTGAAAGAACATCCTCACCGCCAATCGCCTGAAATATTTCGCCGGATCCCGAGTCCAGCACCGACATGTGTTCCGTGATCATTCCTGTGTCGGGTACGCTCTCTCCGCGCTCCTTGCGACGCTCGAATGACTGTCCACGAAGCCTTTCGTGCGCTCGAGCTGATTCTTCGGTCTTCGACCTTACGACCGTGAGACCCCTCTTTTCCGCTTTTTTCACGTTTCTACGATGGCTGGAACTCATTCTCTTTAAAAGTCCGCCCGACAGGTCGAGATGAAACTCACATCGCTCACTTCGACTGCATCGGTCGCTCAACGGCGGGATTTCAACGCCCGCCACTGACCCGAAGGTGCCCAGATCTATGGACGTAACACCGATTGTGTTACAATGAGACCGCAAACCAGTCCAAAACGGGCTATCCAGGTTCACTGCTGGAAGCGATTGGATTTCCATGAACAGATCTAGTTTGCTCCTTTTCAAGAAGGCACCACAGGCGGCAAACAGCCCTTCGTCCCCGCTAGGTTTCAGGCCCACCACCCGTGATTCCCATCCAAGGCGCTCCCTCGATGCGAAATACTCTGGCGTGCGAAAGCTGTTTCCAGGCTCAGCATCGCATAATTGTTGGATATACGCGCTGTCGGCGGGAAGAGCTACGAATTCGGCAGAGCTCACCTTGACGACGTCATCCTAGTCAATCGGAAAAACCATGTCGTCGCACAGAACCTGAACAATCCTCTCGCCAGCGTTACCATCCCATCCGTCAATGGTTGGACGTTCTGGTTTACCCTGACGCCCAAACTCAGAAAACGCTGCAACGATAGCGTCATAACCAGGTTCAACCAGTCGGTTTGTCCCCTCAACTACTGTAATCGGACGCTCCGTATTGGGACGCACAGTCAGGCACGAAACACCGAGATAAGTTGTTTCCTCCTGCAGTCCACCCGAGTCGGTCACAACGAGACTGGCGAGCCTGGTCAGAGACAACATTTCGATATATCCGATGGGTTGGAGAAAACGAAGATTGTCGGTGTTTTTCGCCGTCCAATTCAGTCGGTCGATTTGGGCCCGCGTCCGGGGGTGGACCGGAAATACAACTGGCATAGTTGCCCCGATGTGGTCGATAGCATCCAGAATGCTCCGCAGAGTCGCCGGGTCGTCAACGTTACCCGGTCGGTGCATAGTAACGAGACAGAAATTCCCGACCTCAGCCCCCTCAAAAACCTTCGAAGGAAAGTCTGAATCCTTAGCACGTTCGAGGGAGCGCACGAGAGAATCGATCATCACATTTCCGACCATGTGAATTCTTTCCCGGGGGACCCCTTCGTTGCGTAAGTGCTCCACGGCATCGCGAGACGGAATCAGGAGGAGATCCGCCAGCCGATCGGTAACCACCCTGTTGATCTCCTCCGGCATGGTCCAATCCCCGCTGCGCAATCCAGCTTCAACATGGACTACAGGGATGCCGAGTTTGGCAGCGACGAGTGCTGCCGCCACAGTGGAATTCACATCCCCGTACACCAGCACCGCATCCGGCGCGAGATCCAAAAACAGCGGTTCCAAACCCTTCATGGTCTCAGCAGTTTGCACCGCATGCGTTGCCGATCCGACACCAAGGTTGTGGTCCGGTGCGGGAATGCCAAGATCTTCAAAAAACGAATCGGACATCCCTGCATCGTAGTGTTGGCCGGTGTGTACAATGATGTGCTTCACCTGATCTCGCCGTGCAGTTGCACGAACGACCGGTGCCAGTTTCATGAAATTCGGTCGTGCTCCAACAACCGAAATCAGCGTTCTTGCTTTCAAACTTGTTTCCTCTCGGTCAACATGTCATCTCTCGGGGCATTCGCCCGATGGCACTACGAAAATCGTCTATCTACGGCTGGCCCGCAATAAATTCTCGCTTTGGCTTTTTCACTATCATCATTCGGCTCGGATCGTTTGCCCGGATTGGGCACGATTCAACATTGTTGCCCCCATAAAACCGAGCACAAATCCAACAAAAACGCCGAGAGCCTCAGCTGTCGATATCGGCTTCAAAGCCACCAACGGTGGTACTGCGACGAGAACAAGGCCGACGCCCAGCACGGCAGCGATCAAATAATGTCTGCCCCCTCTGGTTGCCAGGAGTGCCGAGGGAAAAACGAGGACTGCCAACCATATCGAACTGAGCGCGATCTTCAGCGAGGCTGGAAAGGTTTCAGAAAACAATAGCAACGACCACCCGACACCTGCGGAAAACCCCTGGTTGCAAAATTCTTGGGCGTTGAACGCAATGCAAATGTTCGGTTGGAGACCCGATAGACTGAACGCTATGGAGTCTCCCACTCCAATGTCCCGGAACTGACCCTGGAATCGGAGAAAAGGCTGGTCAAGGCCCAGGGCAAATCCCCGAGTGCGTCTTCTTACCACAAGGTCTGGCCCATCAGGTCCAATCACCAGAATTTCCACCTGGTTGCCATCCGATATACTAAACAGAGGAGACAGCCGATTCACTGGAGGTCCCCCCAGCGCGTTGATCCGAATTTCCGCACCGGCGGTGAGAAGAGATTTTACTTCACTTGTGTTCTCAAGTATGGTCGATGGGAGATCAACGCTTCCGTCAAGCGTGGCCTCCAGCACCCGTCCCCTGTACCATCCCATGTAGCCCAGGTTGGCAGTCCACTGCCCATAGTAGGGCGAATCGCTCGTGTGGATCGGTTGAACCAGGTATCCTGTGACCGCCACGGCAATGGCAAAAAAGCTGAAAGCAGCAATCGCCCACCGGCCCGCCGTTCGCCCCGAAACAACCCGAAACCGGTCCCAGATTCGAGGCAAAAAAGCACCGCAGGCTGTCCCAAAGGGGTTGGAAACGACGTCAGAAAAGCTCGAAAACCGGCCGGGAATGCCCATTTGTGCGATTTCTATTGCGCCAGACACCACGACCCCAATTATGATCGCAGCCCGGAGCGACAACCCAGTCATCCGAAGAGCAAGCCCAAACGGCACGAAGAGGATTATGTTCCTGACAAAGTCGGCCAGGGACCGTTCACAAAGGAAAAAACACGACCCCCACCGGTCATCATCCGGGGAGCCAGGAGCAAGGGTCAAAACCAGGATGACTCCCAGGGTGACTAAGCCAAAGGTGGCCCACCCGATCCGACCGGTGGAAGCGTTTGAGGAACGTCGATTCAACTGGCTGCTAGTATTCCCTTCAGGTGGTCCGCCAGTCTCAGCGCCAGGGCCACAATTGTGTATGTGGGTGTAACCGCTCCCGCGGTTGGGAATACAGAACTCCCTGCGACGAAGAGGTTCTCGATGCCGTGCACACAGCAATCAGGGTCGACCACACCTTTTTTCGGATCAACACTTATACGGGTTGTACCAATATGGTGGGCAGTGCCCTGGAGGAGATGTTCGGGTACTGCCTCGTTTTCGCCCAGGTGAGTTTTCACTGTGCCGATTCCAGCGCTCTCAAACTCCTCGGCAAGTATTTTTTGGGTTCGACGAGCGCCGAGCAGTTCTTCTTCAGTCAAGCGCCAATCAAGTTTGATCCTCCTGACCCCGAGGTGGTCCTTCTTGTCCGAAAGAGTCACGCGAGAATTCCAATTTGGGACTTGTTCAACCCGGCTCTCAAGTAAGTAGGCTCGTGGAACTCCGGTTAGGCGTGCGATCGACGCTGCTTTCCTGGCAGCAAACGATACCATTCGCACCGGGTCGGCCAGCATCTCCTTTACGTGCACACCTACATTGCTTGGCGGATGCCCCCAGCGTGTCATATAAAGTTCTTTCAGCAAAAACCGAAAGGACGCTGGTCCGGAGCTGTCTGCATCTGTACTACTGGGATGCAAGCGAACCTCGATGTTGGGAAGTTCGTTTTCGCGTTGGAGCTCGTCCGAAAGCGCGATAGTACTTCGCGCCTGAACCCCCCGCTGGTTGCGGTAGAGATAGAATTGGAGGCGACTCAACGCGTTCTCTGAGGGCACCAACACCCCCGAATCTACGATCGGGTGAGACATGAAAAAACGTCCAACCAGATCGTGTTGATTACCGATACCATCCCTGTGAGTGCGGTTGGCAGCCAGCATCAGGCGTGGGTTTTCCAGCCCGCCGGCCGCCAGCACAAACGTTTTGGCTTTAACCTCAAAGCCTCCGTCCCCATTCAATCGAGCAACCTTCACGGAGCTCACCGCACTGGGGGTTTCAGCCGTTAGTATGTCGACCACATTGGCGTTGAGATAAGTAGACACATTTTCGGACTTCGCCATCTCGTTTCGATAGGTTACGCCAAGCCTTGGAATCGGGGACAGCTGCAGAATCTTGTGATCAATTCGGTCTTCTCCAATCGGGAAGCGTTTCCAGTCTGACGTTTCCCATTTTTCGACGTCAAATCCATCGGGAAGGCGGAAGAAATCTTCACACCTTTGGTAATATGGTTGAAGGTAGTCGAGGTCGAACGGCCAACCGCTTTCGGGAATCCAGGAACGTTTTTCGAAATCGATCGCGTCCAACGGCTGACAGCCCGCGTGCCAACGGTGCGAACTTCCACCGAACATCCGCAACCTGACAGCGTCCAGAGGTCTGTAGCGAAGCCCTGCCATTTCACCCGCGTAGAGTGACTGTGCCTTGAAGGTGGGGCCAAAGCCACCTCCCTCAAGAACGCATACCTTCAGCACCGTTTGTTTCATGAACTCACGAGCCAAAGCGAAGCCGGCGGGACCGGTCCCGACAATACAGACATCTGCTTCGAGAATCGTCCCGCCAGGTACGGTAGAAGCGTCAGCTATCATAAGGCATTACTAAAGGCCTGTTTCAAGTTTTGGATATCGGTCATCATCACGTCAACGACTGCGGGCAACCGCGGCTTCTACGCCCTTAACAAACTCCGCAGCATCGGTTTCCCAGTTGTATTTCGTGTCTACGGCGGCAGTACCTCGGGTCGAGAACTCGGACATTCGTTCACGGTCTTCCAGCATTTCGATCACAGCAACGGCCAGAGCCTCGGGTTGATCAGGTGGCACCAGAACGCCGGCGCCTGTCTCGGTCAGAATCCGACGCATCGGGGGCACATCCGACGCTATAATTGGAAGTCCCGCGGCCATGTAGTCGCACAGTTTGTTGGCTATCGTCAACCTGATATGGGCAGTATCCGAAAACGGGATTACGCCCACGTCGCAGTGTTGGTAGAACCGACCGAGCGTCGCGTGTTCTTGCCACCCCAGGAATTCCACATTCCCTCCAATCTCGAGTTCTTTTACCAGTTCTTCAAGTTCCGGGCGTTGGGTGCCATCGCCAACGATCACCAGATTGGTATTAGGCTTGTTTTCGAGTATCCTCGGCATGGCGTTGATAATGTTGACGAGTCCCCGGTCCTCGATCAAAATCCCAACGAACAGTAGGCGTTGCCAGTCCCGTGGGTTCTTGATCTCTTCTGGGAAATCCATTTCCTTCCGCAATCCGGGTAAATCGTCCGGAGTGTTGCCTACTACCGAGATCACGTTCGGATCAACGCCGAGTTGCGCACATCGCGCCATCGACTCCTCAGAGACAACCGACAACGAGGCGATCCTGCGTAACACGTATCGCTCTATGAAACGCGCTGCCGCGGGGTTACGCACCAGGTGGTCCGACCATGACATCTTTTTCAGGTCCCACTGGGTTTCGATGAATACCGGGTATATCTCGGCCATGTCATAATGCACCGGGATTCCAAACCATTTGCCGACCCAAACCGCTGCGGGAGCCATCGGAAGATCGTAAACCACGAGGCTGTCAGCTTTGGTCATACGCACGACCTTAGCAATCTGCTGTAACCAGATGGGGCCGAAGAAGAACGGGAAGTTGAGCAACTTGGTCAGAAGGCCGGAGCGGAAAGACGGCAGGCGATAAACGTGACACTTTCCGTAGGGCTCTCTTCGAACATCGCGCCCGTAATTGCGGGCCACCAGGGAGACCGAGTGCCCGGCGTTTGCAAGAGCTTCGATTTGCCGTCGCACTCTGGTCTGGCCCTTCGGCCAATCGCCAGGGCAAACGTAGACTATGTCCATTGTTGTTTTATCACCCGTTGTTTCGCAGTCAGGCAATGTTGATCACCGACCGCGTTCAATAGCTTCCCGGTAGACCCGGTCTACACGGTCCAACCATCCGTCAACCGAGTATGTTTTTTCTACATGCTGTTGAGCCAACGCTGACCGTTCCAGGGCCAGATCGGGTTCGTCCAAGACCGTTTTGATTGCCTCGCCAAGGCTTCCGGGATCCAGCGCCGGCACCAGGACCCCATATTTGCCACCGTCAAGGACCGTCGGCACTTCACCCACGGACGTAGATACGGTCGGTACGAGGTTAGCCATCGCCTCCAAAAGGGCAATCGGTGTGCCTTCGGTCCTGGAACTCAAAACGAATACATCAAAAGCTGGCATCAACGCCCCTGCCCCAGCCAATGCACCGCAAAACGTCACCCGGTCGGCCAACCCCATTTCCTTCGCCAACCTTTCTGCGCTGCTCCGCTCCGGCCCATCCCCGACAAGCACCGCATGAAATTCCGAAGGATCTAGCTCTCGAAGTGCGTCAATGAAAATGTCTACACCCTTCTCCTCACTCATCCTTCCGACCCAGCCGATGACTTTCCCCTTCTGGGGGACGCCCAGCACCGATCGACAAAAGGCTCGATCTTTGGCGGGCGACGGAGCAAAACCATTCGGCAACAAATGCAGCACATCTCTTGGCACACCGACCTGCAAAAGCCGTTCCTCTATAGCGCGGGAAACGGCGATAACCCCACCCATGTATCTGAGACTGCGCTGGTCCAGCCCTTCATAGAACCGGTTTTTCCATCCACCACCCGAATACCCGTGGGCCGTGCCAACCACCGGCGTTTTCGTTTTTCTAGAGGCCAAAAGTCCGAGAACGATTCCGCGGTACCCGTGGCAGTGGACCACAGTTGGCCCGAAGTCTTTGATCGCTGTAACGATTTCTGAATACTGGGCCCGATAGGCGCGCGGCCTGGTCCGAACGATCTTCACAGTGACACCGGCATCATGCAAAGCTGGAATCAAATCTGATTCGGAGTTCTCAACGGCCAAAAGCGCCACCACACCGGCTAACCGCCCTCGGTCTTGCTGGCCCGCCGCCAGCATGCGCACCACGCTTTCGGCACCACCGAACGGAGCGGGAGCAATCAGGTGCAGCACTCGAATGTCCTGAGTCACCTTTCCTGCCCACTACTGTTAACCAGAGACGAATAGAGCCCCTCGTATGCCCGTACCATCGTGCCCTGGTCAAATTCGGCCCGCACCCGGGCCATGGCTACCTGCGCCTGGGCTTTTCTTTTCTCGGTGTCTCGAAGGGCCTCGTCCCATGCCGCAGCCAGTGCGTGGGGATCGGCAGGTGGGACAGTCAGGTGTCTCAAATTCGGGCCAAGCACGTCGGGATTGCCCCCAACTGCGGTTACCACAGGACAGACGCCACTGGCCATAGCCTCCAACAGGCTGACCGAAGTCCCCTCGCTGTGCGAGGAAAGCGTGAACACATCCAACAACTGATAAATATCGTCCGCGTCGTTTCTCCAACCCGCCATCAGGAAAGAGTCTTCGAGCTTTTCTTCCTTGATGAGTGCTTCAAGATTCGCCCGTTCAGGGCCGTCCCCAACCAATAAGAACGTGGCCCGGGTTCCACTGTCGAGCAGTAGGCGGAAAGCTTTTATCGCCACGTCGTAACCTTTTATTACGTCGAGGCGACCCACGGTACCGATGACGGGTCGATCTGTGGTTACTCCCAGTTCCCGTCGCAGAGCATCGTTCGGTGAACGCGGTTCGAACAAGGCAGTGTCGATGCCGTTGATTATCGTTTTGACGGGTACAGATTCGGGAACTATCTCGGCGCGAAGCCGGGCTTTGAGATCGTCTGACACAGCGACAACAACATCTGTTCGGCCAGCGGCTATCTTGTCCACGAGTCTGACCAGTCGGGTATCGGGGCCGAGCCGTCCATGATCGGTGTACACGACCGACCTTACTCCCGCCAACCTTGCCGCGAGCGACCCCTTGTACCAGACGCCGCTGTGAAGATGAACCACGTCGGGAGCCATTTTCTTTATCTTGGCGGCGAAACGTCCGGGGCGCAGCATCGACCATTTCTCCTGGGGGCCGACAACTTCTAACCTACCCACCGACTCTAAACCCTCCGCATGCCGACCGAGAAAGTCTGTGCACAGCAGCGACGTCTCGAAACGCTCTGGGTCAGTTCTCCGCATCAAATCGGCGATCAACCGTTCGAGTCCGCCAGCTTCGAGGTCCAGAGCGACATGTGCTATACGTAGCATTGGGCACAAAACTCCGAATCGCGGAGTGAGACCATGTCAAACGGACTCGGCGACGCTGGCGGCTATGTTGGAAACCCCCGTGGCCGGGATGCTACGATTCCTCTGCTCTTGAAGCATCAGAGCGTCCAGCAAATACTTCGTGGCCCAGTTGGGATAACCGCCGCTAATGTAATGGCCTAGAATCGGGAAAGACCCTGGAATTGCTCCTCTGGTTTCCGGAACGTGGCCGCTTCTCAGTTGCACCGCTTTGAGAAAATTAACGATTCGATCAGCAGCGTTGGCGTACTCAGGTTCGCCGTTTAACTCTGCCAACCGATATGCGACGATAGCAATTTGGGCCGATCCGGTGAGACACGACGACAGAAGGCCGGGTTGCCAGTCAGAATAGTAGCGTCCATAGAGAAAACCGTTTTTTCCAACACGATCTATAAGAGGTTTTACACCTCTTTCAGCTGCCTCGACGAAATCTTTTCGGTCGGTTTCAACGCCGATTTCCAGAAGCCCCTGCAAGGTGTACCCGATGGTGTGAGTCAGCGGGCGGGCAGGATGTCCAAGACAATTGTGCGCGAAGTAACCGGAATCAGATTGCTGGAGTAAGGCGGCTTCAGCGACCGCCTCAGCCCGGGCAACATAATGTTCGTTCTCGAAGAAGCGCCCTGCCCGCGCCAGCGCCCATCCGCACAGGCAGTTGTACAGTTTTATCTTATGCTCGGCGACGAAACGTCCATTAGTTTTGAAATACCCTCGGTCGTCAATGTCGCCCGCCAGGAAGTCCGCTGCCGCAATGGCCCCTGTCCTAACATCCTCGCCTGCGCCCTCTTCAAGTGCAGAGATCAGGCCATCGAGCACCATCCCCGTGTTGAACGCCGCCGGTGTTCTCTCCTCTGGAGGGCAAAGAGGTCCACCCTGGACGGCACCGCTGGCCATTTGGATTTCGACCTCCCATGAAGCCATGGCTAATGCCCGGTCCCTAACGTCCGGACGCCCTGCCACACGGGCGTATTGTAGCAGAGAAGTGATGATGTAGCCGGTCGTCTCCGGATAGGAAGGCCTCCAACCGGAGGGCGAACTCACCGGGAAGTATCCGTAGGAAACGCCGTCGTCGCCCGATGCGCCTGCGGCCTGCAGCAGCCAATCGGCAGCGGCGCCCGCACACTCCATTGATGGGAGGTCCACCGGGCTGGGACCACCGAGCAAATAGCGGGTGTGATCACGCGCCACGCAGATCCCAAAACGCCAGTTAGATCGCCGCAGAAGGCCCCGCAACTGCGTCGCCAGTCGCCGCAATGCCCAGTAATTGCCTCTCAGGCCCCGGACTCTGTGCCAATCTCGCATGAGCCTGTAGAACGCGGCAATAGTCACGCCTTGTGGCTCCGCACGGCACTCACAATTTCTCGAAACGACCCCATGTTTTCGATATCCTCGATCGACAAAAGAATATCGAACTCCTGCTCAACAGCGGACACTATTTCGACGTGCTTAATAGAATCCCACCCCGGCAACGTCTTGCTTGAAGCGCTGTCCTCTATCGCACTCTGCTCCAGCCCGAGAATATCGCCAAGGATCTCTTTGATCGTATCTTCCATAAGTCGAGTTGCCCAGTGCGTGATTTTGGTCTCAGGTGTCCCAAACGAACACCCAATCAAACTAATGCATCCCGAAGGTCATGATGGATTGATGTCATCATTACCGTCAAAGCCCCGATAACAAAAGACGTTCTCGGCGGCAAGTTCCTTGACGCATTTTTCCACCGCTCTGACATCCAAAACCGTGAACGGTACCTTCCCAAGAAACTTACTTTTCCACGCCTCCGATTTTTCGAGGCGTTGTTGCAGAACTCCCAAATCCCTGCGACGCGAAGCTTTGGGTTCGAATAACCGGGTTCGCACCTTCAAAGTCTCCCCGTCCATATTTACCGTGGGTAACTCAAACCAGTCTTGTGTAAACGGATCAAACGGCATCGTCGAAGCAATTTCTTCTTCAAGCGCGTGGAAGACGGTGACCGCGCCAATGCCAACTCCCAGCAAAGCGGTTTTCCCATCAGCCGCAAAGAGCTTTTGAAACGGAGACGGTTTACCACAAGGGCTCTGGGCTAGATGATGGTCGCTGGTCAATTCGACCGCTAATTTTCCGCGCGCACCAACAGGATGAGTTGGATGGGTGCTAATTACGACCCCCTTGGTTCTCCTAAACATCTCGGTGAGGAGCCCCATCTTTGAGGGTGACCTGCGCACGTCAAAGAGGTCACGGCTATTTGCGTAATTGATCGCTGAACCCTGGAACGGCATCATTGGCATCAAGACTGTTCCCCCCTCCCCCACCACGTCGGTCAAAACAGTTATCAATTCCGATGGCTTACCCTTGTAACCTCCGAGTCGATGCATCGAACTATGCACCAAGACGTGGTCTCCCTTGTGCAACCCCAGACTCTTCAACACGTCGCCAACATCGTTGGCATCAAACCCGTGAAACATCTCGAGATAAGAAATCCTGGCCGCTTTTAATCTGGCTTTCACAGCCTGGCGAAAGGCCTGTACCTTCGGGTGCCGTTTCACTCCTGTCATTTTCGGTTTAACGCTGGCCGCGGGGATGGCCCAATTGGAATTTGATAACGTCCATAATCGACTGGAAATGCTTCTCCGTTGTATGGGTTTTGAGAACCTCTTTCGCGCGGGCACCAATCGCGTTGGCGTATTCGCGATCGTTCAGAATCCGTTCTATCACCTCTCTTAGGCGTGCCGGATCATTTGGAGGGATCAACCAGCCATTTTCCCCGTCCTTGATGTAATCGCTTGCCCCTTCGGGATCACTTACTATCGTTGGTTTCCCGAAAGCCATTGAATTGAGAAAGGTCTGCTGCCCACCCGAATGCAGCAGGCCAGATTCAAGTGGTACGACATTCATCGTACAATTCGCTATGGCCCGCACGAATCCGGAATGCGAGTATCCCTGGATCTCAACGTTGCTCGGTACCGTTAGGCCTTTGAAAATCTCCGGGCGCGTCGCTCCAATTCTTACCGGGCAGTCAATGTCCTTTACCGCCTCAAAAAGAGTTGCGTAATCCCTGGCAAAGTTGCCGCCGCTAAAGATGTAGCCCTCATCTGCGGGAACAATTGATTCATCATCGAGGGTATGGTGGTATGGGACAAAATGAAGACGCGCTTCGTCAAGTCCGTATGCGGCGGCATAGTCACGTATCTCTCTGCTTGCCCAAACGATATAGGCTGCCACCGTTCGGCGTTCCAGGCGAAAGATTATGTTCTTTATCAGTCCGTGGAGAGGCGTCAAAGGCTTGTACCATAAACAATCGATACGAATGATCGGTGGCCGCTTAAAGGGTAGCAAGCCCGAAAGCACCGAGTAAAACAGGTCGCTCCTACCTTCACCCAACACGACGCAGTCGAAAGCATTTCCTTTGCGCCACATTCGCCAGCCCTGGATAAGCGCTCCCAACCCATGAGGGTTCCCTGTCGAATCGACTTTTTCAGTGTGCGACTCCCAGGTCTCACTTCGCTCCTGCCCGGGAGCGTTAGTCAGAATCTTGATCGGAGGCCTTGTGACAATCGCACCTCGGGTGCTTTCGGCGCCCGAGGTGCTCTCCCCCGCGCTCAGAATGTCAGCTGCTTCACCCACGGTAGCGAAGCGGACCGAAAACAGCCGTTTCATTTCGCTTACGAACTCTTCAATCTTCGAGTAAAGTTTTTCAACACCGTTGGCGTCCGAAGCGAAATCGTTGAGTCCAGCCATCAGAGTTGGGCTGTGCCAGGATATCTCAACATGCTCGGTCCCATCTTCAATCAACCTCTTCGCCAGCCGAATCATATTTGCTACGGTTTCAGTCTCGGGAGTCAGGTGGAGTTTTTTGAAGCATCCCGTTCTTGCGGCGAGCCCTCTGACCCTGAGAGTGCGTATCAATTTCCTATCCATTAGAGTCGAGACCGAATGCCAGGAGTCGAACGGGCGGCGCGTATACCCTGACGACGAAGGAATCTCAATCAGGTCACCGTCAGGATTCGGGATCCGAAGGTCTCCGCCGCGAGAAATTCGATACCAGTGGTTGGGGGCTCCCTCGTAATCCGAGCCATTATCGTACTCGGTCCAGTCGATATATGGCGTTACCGATGAATCAACCGTATATCCGCATTCGAGAAGGGCTGCGACTGATTCCCTCCCCAGCCCGTATCGGCCGGCTCGAAAGGAGCGCGGCCGCGTTCCAAGATTGTTCTCCAGAAGGTCTGTCAGCGTCCGGAGTTTGGCCAATTGAAGATCGGCGGGGAGATTCTTCATCATGGTGTTCTGGCCAACCATCACTTCGTCCATCGGTGGTGTATTCCATGGATGGAGATGCCCTCCGATTTCAACGCCGTCTTCTCCAGCCACTGTCTTGATGATTTCCCTGGCCCGGGGATCTACCATAACCTGATAGGTAACGAAATAGGTAGGACGCCCCCCAAGTCTGCTCAGGAATTTCTGCAACTGCGGCAGTTGTTGAATGTTTTCGACCGTGAGGTCATCCCGAGTCGGAAGCCAGTTATCTTCTTCCGTATCGATGGTCATCAGAAGGAGGACTTCGGGACGCATCTCCCTAACCTGCCCCTCGAGAAAGCAGTCGGCCCACCCTTTTGAAGGGCCACTTCAACACCTGGCGAGAGAAAATTCGCAGGACAGCGAAGAACGGTCTGAGGTCATCCCTGGCGAACCATGCGGTTTCCTCAACACCCTCGAGCGATTGGAGCCACTCGAGCCATGTCATTTCGCCCTCCCGCACATACATCATTCCGGACTCGAAATCCTTGTCCTCGATCATCCACTTTCTACCGGAGCGCATTTCTATCGCGGGAACGGATTGCCCTGTCTTGTCCAGGTACAACATCCTCACGACGTCCATTCCATTCCGATCCACGAAAAGCCGAAATGTCGAACCGATCCGAGGGTTGGGATCGAGCAACTTGTACTTCCCGTCACGTGCATCATACCTGAACCCAATGTCCAGGATTCCGGTATATCCAATCTTTTCCATGAAACTGACAGTCTGGTCTTGAACTTCGGCGTTCTCTAAGACGATCCCAAGACTCGTTGCACCAACATGGATAGGCGTCTGACGGATTTTCTTCCCGGTCCCACCCCCCAGGCATCTGGAGTCGGCGTCGAAGTATCCGTTGTAAATCCAAATGGTGTCATCCTTCCCGGGGATATACTCCTGTACCATGAGGTTGTCCGCCCCGTGGGGAGAAAGAGCGTCGTACCAGTAAAGAAGGGCGTTCGAAGTTTCACAAATCACCATCTTTTTTCCGCATGCGGCGAATAATTTCCCCCCATCGATGGCTTTGAGAACAACCGGATACGTGGAATCATGGGACACTTTAACAACGTCTTCACGGTTCCTTGTAAAAGTACATTCGGGAACGGGCAGGCCCATTTCTTTGGCCAGATGGTAATTGGACTGTTTGTCCGCCAGACGCCTGGTCAACTCCGGGTCTTGCCGAGCAAACAGACAACATTCTTGAAGCTGATCGGCATGCTCGGCCATCATCATGGCGGTGTCGTCGGACGTCGCTATGACCAGGGGAAAGCTGGAAAAGCTTCGAGCGAGTTCCATTACCCGCTCTGCAACCTCAGGAGTCCCCGTGTGCAGGTCATCCCAAACCTCAACGCGGGAGAGGTAACGGCTTTTTGCTCCGGGAACTTCCGCATCATCGGTCACACCCAGCACGTCAATTCCCCACCGACCGAGGGACCTCGCTATCGCTAACCCGCCGTGATGAAGACCCAGAACAACGACCTTTGTAGTCGTATCAACGTCAAAAGGCATATTCGGTGGACTGGCACCCATCAGATACTTTCAGCTCCAGCTTTTTCGGACGTAGTCGATTCACATTTTACGATGCGGCCGTGGCTGAGAGTAAAGGCAATGTCCACATCATCCCAGTGTCCAAGCACAAAATCGAGGTCGTCGAGTTGGCCGCTATCACGGAGGTACTTCACGCTCTTGGTAACGGTCCAGGCATCGTGGGCAGCATTTTTCCAACGATCAACGATCTCAACTGTGGCCGCGTTTTCCGATTCGAACCCTCTGTCCATCAACGCACCCGCAACAGCAGCGCAACACATTTCATCCTCTTCGCGAAATTCTCCTCGTGTTGCAGCCCCAATTACCGCGACGCGACCTCCCTTGTTTTTCAGGTAATCAGCCGTGGCCGTGATGTTGCGCATGCAGGCTATGACGACATCGCTTCCACGCGCCGCCTCGCATATTAGCACAGTACCAGACGTGGACAACAAGATTACGGGGCGCTCTGTATCGCTTCGAGCTGCCAGGTGGGCTGGACTGTTATTCAGATGGAAACCGTAAGGCATGTTGCCTCCAAGTTCCCCGGCAAGCAGAGGTCGGTCCAAACTTGCCGCCAGCGGCAAAGCCATTTCGATCGATTCCACTGGATAGCATTCATGTCCGTTTAAAACTGCCGAAATCGCGGTGGTGGTCGCACGGATCACGTCGATGGCAACAATGGTGTGAGTGTGCCAATATTTTTCAGCTGAACTCGCGGAGGAGTCTATAATTACCGAAGGTTGCATCTATTTCTCTTGACCCTCTATTCTGGACGGTCTCAATTTTTCTACTCGGAAAGCGTCCGAATGCAGGCCGCGACGATAAATCTCGACCCGCAGAATTTCCTCCAACCGCACGTTACACAATCGGACCTCAGGGCCGAAATGGTTCATGAAAGCAAACTGACTCGGTTTATTGGGCGCTTCGAAGACCACTGTTTCGATTCCGTAGGCTTCAACAAAGCGTTCCGCAAAACCATAATCGAGTGCACCATCGTCGGCGAAGAGACCCACTGACTGAGCGTTCTCCCTGCCCTCCACAACTATTTGGGTCGCGCCCGCATCCAGCCACGCCTGCCCCTGATCGATCAACTTTGTGACGGTTTCCTCTTCAAACGAACCAGTGTGTTTTTCACCGACTTCGAACTGAGCCTCCAGCCCCAGCTCTCTGATCACCGCCATCGTCGACACCGGGTCCACCTCAATGTCCGCAAACCCGACTCCGCATTCCACTCTGGTGGCGCCAAATTCGCAACAGAGTGCCAGGTACTCATGCATTTTTCCCTGCGCAACAGCTACCTCAAAGGGACCCCCACCGGTCACCGTTTTGATTCCCAATTCCTGCGCAACAGCGAACTTGCGGCGAGACACACCTTCGTCAGCTATCATCCAGCAAGCCATCGAAATCTTCAAAGTCTCGATCAGGTGGTGACTCTGGCGAAGATGTCCTTCCAATGTCCCGAGATGATATCCCGGATCAAACGGCGATGTGGCCGGGACCAACCGAGCCACGCCGAGGTCGTCAAGATACTTTTGAAGCGCTCCTTCGTTTCCGGCGCGTTCTTTTTTATTCTCCACTTAGTACTTCCTCTCCAGACAACGGCGTTTCCGATTCCGCCCCGGCAAGTTCCGAACGGATCAGCAACCGTTCAAGCAATCTCGCTGCGACAGGGTGTTCGGCGCGATCGTGATCATTGTGATAGTGATGATGAATCCCGGGCGTCGTATTCACTTCGAGGAACACGCCACCACTTTGAGCCAAAGACACCGAAGGATCTATCGTTAAGATATCCACTCCCACGAATTTCCCATCGAGTCTCGCAACAATTTTTCCTAGTTCGTCCACCAGCGCAGGTCCAACCAAATCAGTAATCGTCTCGTTGTACTCCGTCCTAACTTCATTAAAGTCCACAATCGAGAGAGGGATAGAACGCGTTAGAATCGAAAGCCCCTCCCGGGGAACTGTGTCGAACCCCAAACCCTGTTGAGCCAAAGTCACCGCTGTGGTCCGATCCCGCACTTTCCGTGAACCTCCACCACGCGACGTTCGAATCAATTGTTCCAGTGTGCTTTTGCCATCGCAACTGACCCGTTCCCCTCTCCGCCTGACAGCGTGGACGAATTTTCCTTCAAGAAAAAGCAGCCGACATGATTCCCCCGCGATCATTCTCTCGACCAGAAAGCGGTCGGCGAAAAGCGAGGCCAGCAACGCGGCCTTTCGGTATTCTCGCGGAGTCTCAATATGAGTCGTAATTCCAACCCCTGAACTTGAGCCACCTGCGGGTTTCACGACAAACGAACCGTTTGCCCAGGGCAGTTCGCCCACAACCCGGTTCGTGTCTTCCAGCGTATAACTCCCCACCGTTGGGACAGGGACACCACACTCCGTGGCAATACCAATCATCAATTCTTTATCGCCGGCGATCTCCAGAACCACCGGATTATCCGCTTCGGTCACATGGGCTGCAATAGTGGTTTTAGCATTGCCCCGGGTGACACGCCAAATCGACTCTGTCACCTCCGTAAATTCTGCGCCGACCATCCTGGCCGCCGACCTCCAGTAGTTTTTGTATTCAGGAATTCGGTCTTCAACATAGACCGTTTTGTCAAACCCGAGCGAACGCCACGCCAGCCGCCAGGCAAGGCGAGTCAATCGTCGCACACGAACGACCGGAGAAAGGCTCAATCGTCCCTCTCGGTTCCTGGAGTGGCGATCAAGAAATAAATCGAATTGCCGCTCACCAGTTCATCACCACTCCACCTTCGAAAACGCACCTCAAATCCGGCTTCTTCGACCATCGAATCAAAGTTGTGAACAAAGCTCTGGTCCTCCACTCGACGTTGTGAAGCAGACATATCGCGATTATCGAATTCCGGATTGGCAAGTCCCGAGAGGACCAGGAACCTCCGGGTGCGATCGGCCAGCATCGCCATCATCTTCGCAGCAGTTTCTTGATCCAGGTACATCAGTACGCCGGTACACATGACGATATCGAATTCGGCTCTACCGAATTTTTCTGGAACCTCAGATAGATCTCCAGCAACCAGCTCGACCTGCGAATTCTGCTCGCCAAGATAGCTTCGACCCTTTTCGATCGCGTACTCGTCAATGTCGATACCGGCGAACCTCTCGGCTCCGCACAACAGGTCCTGCTCCAGGTGCCGCAAAAGGTACCCAAGGGAACAACCAACGTCGAGTATCGACTCGACCTGAGTCCGCGGGTCGACTCCGTTTTCCTGAAGGAATTTCTCCAGATCATCAAAAAGCATCTGGCGCGACGGATGAAGTTGCTCCGGCCCGAAACGAAGATCTATTTCATAGGTTTGGGCGTAGGCCAGGTGGTGTTTCCACAAAAACCGGTGAAATTCGTTTGGAGACGCTTCCTCAAGGTCTCGAAGTAACTCTGCCGCCCACCAATGCCGTGAAGAAACAGATTCCCTGCGTGCTAACCAGGCCGCAATCCCTTTTCGGAGTCCGACCGGCAAACCGGCACGCAAGGCGCGCTTCAACATACCGCCGCTCAAACAGTTTCTCCGTGGACTGGTTGTCGTGGGTCTAGCCGCGCACGGGGACGTATCTCCGGATTCACCATCCGGGCCTTCGGTCCCCTACTCGCTGCAGATTCAATATGGGTATCTCCCACGGGCATACGCGTTTTTCCTGATGCTTGAGTTGGTCCGCACGTTAAGGCAATGGCCGTGCCAATCAACCCACCAGCCAAAAAGGTAGTAATAATGCGAGAATTACGGCTTTGGCAATCCGGTTTTCATGGCGGAAGTAAGCTGACCAGCGCCAGTGTTGCGGGGGCGCTACATCCCAACAGCCCTATTTGTGGAAGTCCGCACCGTTACAAACCGCGGCGTATAGAATCCTGAGCGGACAACAAAGAATCCAGGGCTTCCACACTCCAAATGCGTCCGCGGACAACCACGGCCCGAATCGAACGGAGATTGCTTGTTGACTCCAGAGGGTTGCGCTCCAAAATGACTATATCGGCTCGAAACCCGCTCTTGACAACTCCGATCAGCTCAGATTCGCGTGCAACCTCGGCTGCGTTACGCGTGGCCGCCTCAAGTGCTCCGGCAGGGGTCATTCCCAACTTCTCCAGTGTCTCCAACTCCTCAATCATCGACAGGCCCGGAATGGTCCCTGGCACACCAAGGGAGGTGCCAGCAAAAAGTGTGGCCCGCTGGCTTATCAGGGCGCTGGTATAACGCTCCAACACCAGATATTGATTCGCGCTTGATTTCGCCAGCATGTAGTTCTTAATACCAGACAGAAAGCCATGATTTCGATAAACCTCGTCATCCGCCCAATTTTCGACGACTTCTGGCGCCAACCGATTTGCTTCGGCAGCCTCCAAGAACCCCGAGTAAGCCGTTTCCATCGGGAATTCGGCCAGGTTCTTCCGGTTTGTGAGCGTTGGGCTTATCGGCACTTCAGAATCAGCCGCAACGGCGGCGATGGAACCTACTCCAGCGTCGGTCGCCCGAATGAGTCTTGGCACAATGGGTATTGTCGACAGGAGAAGAAGCCCGATTACCAGTCCACCCGGGATCCCGTACTCGCGACCTTCTGATTGGCCAGCGATAAATTTTGCCTGCATCGCGAACGAAGACACAACCAACACGAGCCCCAGGACCATCAATAGCCACCCCGCTTCACCGGACATCCAGCTCCCGAGGCGGTATCCCCCGCCGACCAGGATCCCACCGGCGATACCCACCCAGTGCCCCCATGCCCCCGCTCGTTTCCGGCGGCCCACACTCAACGCCAACCCCAGGAGGACGACCGTCATCAATGGCACTCCCGTACGAAGAGCCGACTGCCCCGCTCCACGGGGGTCAAGGTGGGCCTCGTAGAACTGGTAGGCATGTGCAATGACGTGGCCGTTTTCAACTGCCTCAACTATTCCTATGTCGGGTTCGACATGCCCTATCACGGTTGCCCCAAGGCGATTAGCAGCCTCGTAGGCACCCAGGGCTGCCGAGGCGCCCAGAAACCCGTGCGTCTTTATCAGATACCGTCCCGCGGCAACCTCCTCAGTGATAAAAGCTATGATTGCCGCTGAGTCGCCAATCGACGACAGGGAGCGGGTCACATTGACCACCGATGGGTCCGGTCTTGTACCGTGGGGATGGGCGAGCTCGTCATCGTTGAACTCGACGCGGCCGGACATGTGCATGATTGTGGTGACCCCGTGCCGTAGAAACAGGGGGCCATCGACAAGCTTCCCGGCACAGACCCCCAGCCGCTCGGCATCCTCCACAACCCACGCGCAGAGGGGTTGATGCACGTGACCATCTATCAGCCCGGGGATTACGAACGTACCTGAGATATCCACCGTATCCCTGTATCTTGTCTGGAACTCCGTACCAGCAATCGAGACGGCTTCAATATCTTGCCCTCTTATTCCGATCGAGACCTCACCAACCAGAGAATCACCCCGGACATCGACGAGTATCCCGCCCACGAGCAAGAGGTCGGCTTGCGTCTGAGCAACGGCAGGTTGGTACGTAATCCCTGCTCCCAGACACAACAGCGCCCCGCAGCAAATCATTCGCAATTTGTTGGAGATCATGATGCGCCGCCTATCGCCGGGAGATTGTTGTGGGGGTCATTCCAATTCACTAGCTTTAGACGCCAAAGGGATTGCATCGCCTGCTTCGCGATCAATCGGTCTTTCAACATAGGGAGTCATCGGTTTGACGAACCACGGTAACGAATTACCGGACGCAAAAGCAAGAGCCGCAAAGCCAACATGTTACCGACCTTCCTGTTGATCGGAGCCGCGAAATGCGGAACCACGAGCCTCTCCGGGGTTCTCAGTGACCATCCCGAGGTTTTTGTAACTGACCCGCGAGAGATCGGGTTCTTCGGGTTGCGCCATCAAGTTGATGACCGGCAGTGGTACGAGAGCCATTTCCCCAAAAACGGGGAATTTAAAGCGCTTGGCGAAGGAAGCACGATTTATACCCACCCCGATGTGATGGACAAATGCGCCAGGGACATTCGGGTGCTGGTGCCTGACTGCAGACTCATATACATGGTGCGTCACCCGTTAAAGCGTCTGGTGTCGGACTGGCGGATGCGAGTCAACGACAACGAATGCAAAGTTGGGATCAACCAGGCGGTCAGAGATTTTCCGAATATCGTACGACACGGCAACTACTGGAAAAACCTGAAGGCCTATCGAAACATTTTTTCTGACGAACAGATCAAAGTCGTCTTCCTTGAAGATTTCAAGCGCGATCCGGAGGGTGAGACCGCCAGCTGTTTTCGTCATATTGGAGTAGAGCCCCAGGAGTTGCAAACCGAGACTCACCGGTTAAAAGGGTCCGACCTGAGGCAGGATGGGATACTGGCCTCAAAATTACGCGGCTTATCTTTTTTTGAGAACGCGAAGTCGATAGTGCCCAGATGGGTAGTGGATTCAGCCAAGTCAGTCCTAACGCGGAAAGCGACTCTCAAATTAGAGTGGGATCCCGCTGTAAGGAGTGATATTATATCCGGCTGGAAAGAGGATTCCGCTGCCTTCCTGGAGTATTGCGACAAACCCGCGGATTTTTGGAAATACGACGAAGTGGAACGCGAAAGCATGCCCGAATCAGTTGGAGCGTAATTGGTGCGACTGCTGCTTAAGAAGGTTGTAGAAACAACAACTTGCGCCTCGGGGTGGGTCGACCGGAGTAGACAAAAATTTGCCGGACGAACAATTATCCTCGCCTATCACAATGTGATCCCCGACGACGCCCCCTCAACTGGCGACTCGTCGCTCCACCTTCCAGTTCGTGATTTCCAGCGGCAACTCGACCACCTACGCGATTGTTTCGAGGTCGTGGGCCTCAACGAAATCGACCAGCACAGTCCCGGGCGCCCCAGAGCCGTTATCACTTTCGATGACGCCTACGCCGGTGCCGTGAAGCACGCGGTGCCCGAACTGGTCCGCCGCGACCTTCCAGCGACGTTTTTCGCCGTCCCGGGTTTCGTCGGCGGTAAGTCGTTCTGGTGGGATCGATTGGCCTGTTCTGGCTTGCTCAACGACGTTACCCGCACCCGGGCGTTAGTCGAATTCTGTGGAAAAGACGGCGAAGTGAAAGCCCAAGTGGAGCAGAGCCCCCAAACCCAACAGCCGGTGCCCACAACCGCCGAGCTTGAGGAGTTGAAAACCGCGGCAGCGTTGGACGGGATCACCGTTGGTTCACACACGTGGAGCCATCCCAATCTTGAACGGATACCAACGGCAGAGTTTGAATCTGAAATCGGTGGGGCTCGCGAGTGGTTGTTTTCCACTTTCTCGGAGTCGGAGCGATGTGACTGGATATCCTACCCCTACGGGCTCGTGAGACCTGAGGCACAGTCGGCGGCCCGGGAAGCTGGTCACAGGGGAGGACTAATGGTGGCTGGAGGGTATCTGGAACCATCTGGAGATCGGTTCTCGACAAACCGATTCAACGTCCCAGCGGGCATCAGCCTGGAGGGCTTCAAAATGCGCGTTGCCGGGCTAATGCAAGCTTAAGGTCGGGTGCCTCGCCTTTGGCCGGCTTTTTGCACTAAATCGGACTCCAATCATGCATCGATTCTGCTTAAGATGCTACAGTAAATTGGTCGTTTTGTACGTAATTAATGGTCCCACGAGGACCACGGAAAAAAGTGGACCTCCGTCCGGTGTAGAACCGACCCTACACCGGACGGATGTTTTTGGTTAAAAACGGGTGGCATTTTGAACGAAGTTTCGCAAATGAAAGATGACAATTAGTAACTCAGCGATGGCTTCAGAACCCCTACCTCTCTCAGATTCGGAATCCTCCCGACGACCTCGAATTCTTGTCGTCGCCTATCATTTTTGGCCGGAGGAGGAAGTCGGCGCGTTGCGATGGTCAGCCCTGACGAAATACCTCAGCCGTTCCGGCTGGGACGTTGAGGTAGTTACCGCCGCCAGCGGTCCTCATAATCGCGATGATGTGAAAATTCACCGGCGATCACCCGGATTCGCGACCAGGGATTTGTACCCAAAATTGAAGCGCCGATTCCTTCGCCAGCGAACGCCGGAACCACCTCCGCCCGGGCCGGGCACAGACCCACCACCGTCCCCAGCTGGACCAGCGTCGCGAAAAAAGTCAGGTCCACAACAAGCTGTCCGGTACCTGTTAAGACATGCTTTAGAGTTGCCCGATTACGCCAGGGGTTGGATAACACGAGGAAAATCCATGGCCAAAAACGTCGCCAGGGATTTTCGTCCCGACGTGGTTGTTTCATCTGGCCCCCCCCACTCGTCGCACCTCGTCGGCCGGGCAGCAGCGGGCCTGGCCGGAGTCCCGCACGTAATGGACCTGCGCGATCCCTGGATCACAGGACTTACAGAAGAAACCTCGAAAATGACTTCGGCTCTTTCCCGCAAAACTCTGCGGTTCCTTGAAAAAAAGTGTTTTAGATCGGCAGGGGCGATTGTGGTCAACACCGATCGCCTCTCCGAAACCATTCGCTCCGTTTACGAAGGTCCGATCCATTTTGTGCGCAACGGGCTGGATATCGAATGCCTCCCGTCAAAGCCGAATACGCCGAATGAACGTTTCACGATTTCGTATGTCGGCACGCTGTACTACAACCGGGATATAGCCGCCCCTCTGAGGGCGTTTAACAAACTGCGTCAGTCAAACAACGGCGCCACAGACTCGATGCGATTTGAATTCGCTGGCAAGGTGGACGGCTCACATCTCAATGACTTCAACGCGGTCCTCAAAGAACTTAACCTCGGGGAGTCGTTTTCGAACCGCGGCCTGGTCCCCCGCACTGAAGCTCTTGAGATGACTCAGGAGTCCGATATCGCGCTCGTTTTGGCGCAGGGCCAAGCGTCGCAAATACCGGCTAAGTTGTATGAATGCGCACAACTGGGGCGCAGGACACTTGTTTTGACAGAAAAAGATTCGGCGACCTATAGAGAGGCTGAAAGAATCGGGGTTAGAGCTGTGGATCCAGCCAACTTCGAAAAGTTGGTGGAGTGTTTCGAGGATGCCATCACCGGCAATTGGAAAATGACCGAACCGGTTTCGGATTTTCTGTACCCTACCATTGCGAACGATCTTAGCAAAATACTGGAGGGGATAATAGAAAAACCTGGGACCCGCCACACGCGTCGCGTGGCGCTAGCAAGAACCGCGAATGAATAGAGCTCCAAAGCGCCAACGGAGGCCCAAAGCGGTCCGCCCACTCAAACCGGACCACCTGCTCTGGGTTGCAGGGCTTTTGAGTATGATGTATGTGTGGAAGCTACACGTCGTGTTCCCAATCCTTTCCACGATCAAAATAGTCTTGATCCTGACGATTCTTGGATCGTACTTCCTCATCACCAAACAACGACGACGTCCCGATCCTGGCGAACCGATAATGAAGTTGAGCCTGCTGATCGGATTGTGGGCAGCGTTTTCGATTCCCTTCGCGCTATATGGTGCACTAGCCTTTGGAGAGTTCAAAGATGGTCACGCCCGGCTTGTGCTATACCTGGCAATCATCATCGGTAGTATACGAACTCCATCGGACGTGCAATTCCTTATGCGTGTCACAATCATAGGGGGGCTGCTCTACACTTTTCAGGCAATCCGGTTCGGGGCGGTTGTCGGTGGTTTCGGAGCGTACGATGCCAACGATCTCGGGACGGTCATCGTTGCCACTGTTCCGTTCATCATTGGGGTTTGGAACAAGAAGGGAAACTTGCTCTTAAACCTCGCCCTTGTTGCTGGCGTTTTCCTGATGCTTTTCTCATTATTCAACGGTGGTTCAAGAGCGGGTTTCTTAGCGTTACTGGTGGGCGGGATTTACCTCATCTTTTTCGTTTCCAGCATCAAGAAATCGCTCAGGATAGGCATGGTAGCGGTCGGCTTCGTTGCCTTAATGACGCTTGCCTCAGCGGAATACCTGGAAGACATCAAATCCTTGACCGACGTCGGGTCCGATTACAACACGTCGGCTGAGTCCGGCCGGATCGAGATTTGGAAAAGGGGGTTCGGCTACATGATGCAGCGTCCCATTGCCGGGGTGGGCCTCGCAAATTTCCCGGTGGCCGAGGGTACGCTATCGGACGCTGTAAAAAACAAGGCCGTTGGAGTTGGATTCAAATGGTCGGCGGCTCACAACTCGTTTGTGCAAATTGGAGTTGAGCTGGGGGTTCCTGGACTTTTGTTCTTCCTCACCCGCCAGGGCGCCGCAATGGTGATTCTTCACCGCATCGCTGGGCGAGCACGAAAATCAAAGAACCATGAAGTTCGACGGATAGCGCAAGCCATTAGTTGCGCTCTTGTCGCCTTTACCTTTGCGGCCCTATTTGTTTCCCACGCCTACACAGGTGGTTTGTACCTGCTTCTCGGGTTGGCGGCTGGCCTGGCGGCCACCCAGAAAGGCGCTCCGAAGTTCGCCGCGAACCGGAAAGTGTCGGTGGCTGCTGGTCGCAAGATGGGCCTTCCTCCTCTACCAGTTGGTGGCCAATTGGCCATGCCCCGGCAGACTGGCACAAGGTAGCCGTGAACACCCTGACGATCGCCTCGTTGGCCGCAGTATTCATAGGGGTTTTGCTGCCGCTCTATTGCTTCGTCGTTTACCCGTTGGTGCTCAACATTGCCCCTCGTCGTTACCGGAAAGCCATAAAACCGGAAGAGATCGAACAATGGCCAAGCGTAACCGTGGTCATTCCTGTGTACAACGGCAAGGACACAATATTTGCAAAGCTCACCCAGATCCTTGACCTCGACTACCCCAAAGAC
Organism: Gemmatimonadota bacterium; assembly: GCA_029262195.1. Classification (GTDB taxonomy): domain Bacteria; phylum Gemmatimonadota; class Gemmatimonadetes; order Gemmatimonadales; family GWC2-71-9; genus B16T1B5. The sequence goes on from JAJCZX010000038.1 coordinate 109,518, forward strand.
AAACTCCATATCCTGGTCGTTTCCGACGCCTCTGACGACGGTACGAATGAGATCGCTCGTAGCTTCGAGGACCGGGGGGTGGAGGTAGTGGTTCTCGAGGAAAGGGGTGGAAAAACAGCGGCCGAAAATGCTGCCCGAGACTACCTCCGTGGCGATGTGGTTTTCTCGACCGACGCCGCCGTGTCAGTTGACGGCCAGGCTCTAAAACATCTTGTGGCGCCCTTCGCAGATCCAGAGGTTGGGGTCACCACTGGCCGGATTTTTAGTGTCAAAGGTGATGGGGGTCACGGCCTCGATGCCGAGTCGTGGTACAATGGGTATGACATGAGATTAAGACAGCTCGAAACAGAGCTCTACGGAGTTGTCGGTGCAGCCGGTGCGATATTTGCCAGCAGACGAGAATTGCACGAAGATATGGTGCCATCGGCCTTAAGCCGCGATTTCGCAGCGCCACTTATCGCCCGGGAAAAGGGATTCAGATCCCTGTTGATCCCCGAAGCGACATGTGCCGTCGCTCGCGGAATGGGCCTGGGGCCCGAGTACAGGCGAAAAGTACGGACGATGACCAGGGGCCTTGAGACCCTTTACTTCAAACGGCATCTGGCTAACCCGGCCAAGTATGGTGTTTTTGCTTGGATGCTGTGGAGCCATAAGGTCGCACGTTGGCTAATTCCGGTCGGTTGTGGAGTTGCCACAATCGGTGTTGGGCTCCTCGCACCTACTTCTAAAATTGCCGCAGTCTTGTTCGTAGCCGCAATCTTTTGTATCGGAGGAGCTTTCGTCGCTTTCCGCTGGCCCGGTGGCCGTCCGCCACGAGCACTGTCGATAATAGCATTTGGCGTTGGAGGCATAATGGCAGGCCTTCAGGCATGGATTGCCGCATTACGCGGTGAACTCAACCCGGTTTGGGAACCAACCAAACGAGGATCACTTGGTGGAGGCCCCACTTCTCAGGCGTAGACCGGAACTCAAATGTCTGGCGTACGCTCTGAGCCGGTGGTAAATTCACCGTCGCGCGTTTCCCCAATTTTGTTACCAGGAGACCCCATGAACATGTTTGCGAAAAGAAAACCATTTTCGGCCCTTGCGCTGCTCGCTCTCACCGGAGCGATATCGCTAAGCTGCGGCGGGGACGGAACTGGACCCGGTCCAACGATCGCGGTAACGCCGGGGTCTGTTTCAATCTCGATTGGCGAAACCCAGCAGTTGACCGTCACAGTACGTGACGGGAATTCCAACGCCATTACGAGCGGTTTTACGCTCTCCTATGCATCTGCCAGCGCGGCGATCGCCGCGGTTGACCAATCCGGCCTGGTTACTGGAATGAGTGAAGGTACGACCACTATCGAGATTACCGGGCAGTTGAACGTCACCGGTCAGAATCTTCGCTCCACCGTTTCAGTTACTGTCGTCGGAGGAGCTGTTGCATCGGTTGAAGTTGTCGCTACGGCCACATTAAGCGTCGGGAACACCGCGCAGCTCACGGCCACTTTGAAGAACGCTAATGGCGCAGTCCTGACGGGGCGCACTATCACATGGGCCAGCGCTGATGCATCCATCGTCACGGTCGGGACCGATGGCACGATCACGGGCATAGCCGCCGGAACAGCTAATGTAACCGCTACCAGCGAGGGCCAGACCGGGACCACCTCGGTCACGGTGAATAACGTTGCCGTGGCTTCTGTTCAACTTGACACGGACTCAACCGGCATCAACATCGGGGCGACCATCACGCTCACGGCCACAACCAGAGATGCCGGTGGCAATGTTTTGACCGGCAGACCGATTAGCTGGACCAGTAGACAACCTGCCACTGCAACTGTCGACGCGGCAGGTGTTGTGACCGGCGTTGCTGTCGGTACCGCAATTATCGTTGCGACATCTGAAGGGCAATCGGACTCGGCCACAGTGACTGTCACGCAGGTTCCCGTGGTTACCGTCGACGTAACTCCCGGTGCTGTTGCAATGGTGCCGGGCGACACCGCAACACTGACCGCGACCCCAAGAGATGCTGCTGGAAACGCTCTCGTCGGCAGAACTATCGTATGGACCAGCGCCAATGCTACGATCGCGACTGTAAACGGTTCGGGGCTCGTTACCGCGGTTGGTGCGGGAACAGTTAATATCACAGCGCTGGTCGATGGCATAAACAACTTCTCCGTTATCACGGTTACAGCTGCGCCAGCGGTCACCGACTCGGTGGAGATCACTCCGACCAGTCCGGTGGTCCAACCTGGAGATTCAGTTCAATTGACGGCTACGGCACGTGATGCCGCTGGCAACGTTCTGGGCGGTAAGACGGTAACGTGGACCAGCCTCGCCCCTGCCACAGCGACGGTTAGTAATACGGGATTGGTTACCGGCGTGGCCGACGGATCCGCTGGCATCGTCGCGACCATTGAATCTGTTGCCGATACAGCTACCGTTCTTGTCTTGACTCCGGGAAGTCAAATTTGTGAAGCCATAGGTGGAGCCTCCTGTTTCTACATGGACTCCTCGGCGGCAGGCGGAACGTGTACTTTCGCCGATCCCTGCACACCTTCAACCTTGAATTCAATAGTTACACCGGCGGCAGGTGATTACGCTTACTTCATGGCTGGCCCGTCAAGCGCGTTAACGACGCGGACTTACATCGGCCCCGCCGGTGCTCCTGTGTTCGGCCGCAACCTGGGCGCAGACCCACCGCTATGTAACGCAGGAGTCCGCTACAAAGCCTATCCGGGCGACTCTATCATTTTCAATGGTCAACGCACCGCCCCCGGACAGGCAAATCACCATTACGTTGTGCGGTTGTTGTGTGACAACATGACGTTCGAATACGTGACTATCAGAAACGGGTTCTCCGCACTTCAGATTGAAGCTGCCGACTTCGTAACAGTACGTCACGTGGTTTGCGATTCGATGTTCGCGGACACGGGCGGCGGTAACGACGGTTGTATGAGGACGGAGAACGCCTTCAACTCGACCTTCGAGTACAACACGTTGATCGATTTCTTCGATGTCAACGGATCAAGCCAGAACATCAACGGACTTCAGGAGACGGGAAATCTTCAACAGGGGAATCACGTATTCCGATACAATCTGTTCATGCCCCGGCAGGATTTCAGGCAAACTGGTATCCTCCAAAAGAAACCGAACCTTGCGGGCACGTTTGAGGTCTACGGAAACGTGTTTATGGGTAAAGGTGGACTCGCGGTTTCAATTACGGGAACTGAAGCACAGATCCACCATAATCTCATCATTGGTGAGTGGTGGGGTGTCGACTGGGGCCGCGATCCGGCAAAGCCTGATTCGGCGACCGTGATTCAGTACAACACATTCTCCACCGACCGCGGGCGCTGGGTTCACGATCTGAATCACGGATTCAACTTCGACAACCAGTTTACAAGGAATATCGGAGTCAGTTCTGCGGCTTCCTGGCAGGACGGGATGCAGCCGATTACACATGGTCGTTTCCAGGATCAGGCCAGTTTCGACATGTACTCAGCTAGCTACATTATCGACGAAAACTGTTACTACGTACCGAACTCGCAGTTCGAAGTCCAATGGTGGCCGTTTGGGCCGGGGCTAACGCCGATCGTTGGAGGGGTCAACGGTAATTTTGCCGACTGGCAAGCCGCTGGAAAAGACGTGAACTCTTTCGAGACGAACGTGATGTTTGGAAACGACACTCAGACCCTGGACGGCGATTATTCGATAGGTGCTGCACAGTGCTCGAGCTTCGGAGTCTACGGTGATTCAACTCTCGCGCAATTCCCCGCGCCGGGTACGATCAGGACCAAAATCGGTGCCCAACGGGACCCGTTAGCACCGTAGCTGCTCCATTGGCGGGAGACGACAGTACAACCGTTGTTGCGGAAGAATCGGGGGCCAAAGCGGCCCGCGATTTCTTCCGCGACAACGTTGCCGATTACGACGAAGCCCACTACACGGAGGGTTTTCGATCGTTCATGAGCGTACGTCAGCAGTGCGTACTCGAAGAAGTCGACAAGGTAGTCCTTCAGGACCCGACGGCAGCGGCAGATTTCGGTTGCGGGCCTGGCCAATTGCTTGCCGAACTGGCCAGGAGAAACGTCGACGCCGTAGGAATGGACACCTCAGCAGGCATGCTGGGCCTCTCCGAGGAGAAGATAAAAGCCCTTGGCCGTAACCCGCGTTTGGCCCTTGGAGATATCAGGCATCTTCCAGTGCCCGACGAATCCCTGGAGCTGGTTTGTTCGAACGGGGTTATCGAATATCTGGCCGACTGGCAGGTGGCCGTCCAGGAATTTGCCAGGGTCTTGAAACCCGGCGGCACATTGATTCTCCCGACGACCAACGCGCTTTCACCAATAGGGTGGCCCGATTTCGTCACAGAGCGAATAAAACGGACACCGCTCATCAAGCCGATCAACGCTTTCCTTGTGAAAACCGGGAAACGTCCGGTGAGAGCAAGGACATTTAAAGGTGATAAGCACACGCCCGGGGAATTCCGTGAGGCGATTCGGGGAGCGGGGCTTGAAGTCCTGAAAATCCGATACTTCTATTTCCTACCCTGGCCTCACCCGTTTGACCGGGTCTTCCCGAAATTGAACGCCGCGCTCAACCGAAGCTTCGAATGGGTGGCCGGTTCGCCGATTGGCGTCCTATCGGAAGGGTTTGTCGCCGTGGCGCGCAAACCCTGAGACGTCCGCCTCGACCAGGCATCAACCCGGCCGAGGCAGCACCCAGCCAACTTAGAAAATGGTGTAGATAAAAGGCGCCAGAACCGATCCTTGAGCAAACACCAACAGTGATCCTACCAATACCATCGCAACGACGATCGGTAATAACCACCATTTCTTTCTTACTTTCAAAAACAGCCAAAATTCGCGAAACAGACTCATTTACAATTATCTCCGAAGCTTAGAATTGGCGTCGCATGTCGCTGGTTTGAGTCTCAGCTGATCGCTGAAACCAGTAACCGTCATCTCCCCGTTTATGCACCATTGGATTACCCTTTATTGCTCTCATAACGACCCCGATCGGGGTTACGATTAGGAAATAGACGATACCCATCACGAGAGGCGTCGTCACACGAGAAATCTGGTGCGCCATCGCCATCCATGCTCTATATACCGGGATCATTTTTCCAGGAGCGACGATCGCTCCCAGGATCAACAGTCCCCCGATCCCACCCGATATTTTCGCCGCTAAAAAATGGTCCCGCCAGAACAGGACACCTCCGAGAACGCCAAAGGCGACCCCGACGAGCCAGCCGAACTTGCGGGCCTCTTGTTTGCTATCTAGTCGAGTTGAAATTCTTGCCTCCAATCTCCCTCTTCTCTTAACTCCAGTTGTTCTGTCTTATCCAGGAGGTACGAGCCAAGGACGAGATAATCCATTTCGGTTCTCATGAAACATCGGTACGCATCTTCCGGTGTACAGACTATTGGTTCACCGCGAACGTTGAAGGAAGTGTTCACAACAACGCCGTAACCCGTCAAATCTTCAAACGCTTTGATTACGTCATAATAATCAGGGTTGGTTTCCCTGCTAACAGTCTGGACACGGGCCGAATAGTCTATGTGTGTAATTGACGGCACATCAGACCTCGGCACGTTCAACTGCTCAATACCCCACAGTTTTTCTTCGTCGGAAGTCATAGCGATCCGACGTTCTTCCTTTACCGGCGCCACCAGCAGCATATACGGTGACTCGCAGTCCATCTCGAAAAAATCTGAAACCCGTTCCTCCAGGACACTCGGCGCGAAAGGACGGAAACTCTCTCGGTACTTAATTTTCAGATTCATTTGAGTCTGCATTTTAGCACTACGAGGATCTCCTATGATGCTCCGCCCACCTAACGCACGCGGGCCAAACTCCATTCTTCCGTTGAACCACCCAACGACTTTTTCTTCCGTAAGTATCTTCGCCACACGCGAGTGGAGGTCCGCGCGTTCCAGCTTTTGATAGGGTGCCTTTTTGGTGTCGAGGTACTCTTTGATTTCGTCCGATGAAAAATCAGGGCCGAGGTAAGCCCCCTTCATCGAATCGCCACGGGCGGGAACTTCCCTTTCGTTATCGAGGTGGCGATGCCAGATCAGTTGGGCAACTCCCAGTGCTCCTCCCGCGTCGCCCGATGCCGGCTGAATCCATATCGACTTGAAGGGTCCTTCGCGAAGAATCCTTCCGTTGCCAACACAATTCAACGCCACACCACCAGCAAGACAAAGATTGTCGAGGCCGGTTTCTTTGTGGAGGTGAGCAGCGCACCTCAACATCACCTCTTCGACGACCTCCTGAACCGAACGAGCCAGATCCATTTCGCGCTGTGTTAACTCGGTCTCGGGTTGCCGCGCAGGGCCACCGAACAGTTCGGCGAACGCGTGGTTGGTCATCGTAAGGCCCGAGAGGTAGTTGAAATATTTTTGATTCAACCTGAAGGAACCATCTTCCTGCAAATCGAGCAGCTCCTTGTAAATCAAATCTTTATACTTGGGTTGGCCGTAAGGAGCCAGGCCCATAACCTTGTATTCGCCGGAGTTAACCTTAAAACCAGTGAAATAGGTGAAGGCCGAGTAGAGGAGACCAAGCGAGTCCGGCCAGCGAAGTTCTCTCGTCAACTCGATGGATTTTCCCTTCCCTACTCCCATCGTCGAAGTCGCCCACTCCCCCACCCCGTCCATGGTCAGGAGTGCTGCTTCTTCAAAGGGTGACGGATAGAAGGCGCTAGCCGCATGAGATTCGTGATGCTCGGAGTAGAGGATTTCTCCTTCATATCCGATCCCTTTGCGAATCTGCTTCTCCATATGGAGTTTTTCTTTTACCCAGAGCGGAGCGGCTTTTAAGAAACTCGAAAACCCGCGCGGAGCAACTCCCGTGTAAGTCTCCAGGATACGCTCGAACTTGAGCAATGGTTTGTCATAAAAACCGACAAAACTTAAATCATCCGACCCGATTCCAGCGTGGGAAAGACAAAACTCTATCGATTTTTCAGGGAACCCAGAGTCCGCCTTCTTTCGCGTAAAACGCTCCTCCTGAGCCGCGGCGATGATTTCCCCGTCCTTCAAAAGGCAGGCGGCGCTATCGTGGTAAAAGGCCGAGATACCCAGGATATATGTCGGTTTAGTGCTCACAAATTACAGCTCTCATTTTGGTTTTTGGTGAATCTCAAGGACGGGTAGCGGTCGCAACAACTGTACCAAACCGCATGCAATTTGTCGGTTCGCTGCAAGTTGGAGCGCCCATTATCGCCCAAACGCAATATCGTTACAGGCGTGTTGGAATCGTACGACAGTCTGAATCAGGCTGCAACACCTCGCTCCTATGACCTGAACCGTCCAAAATCTGGTGACGCACCCCCACCCCCTGCGAGTCAATCTATTGGCCGCTGAGCAATGATAGTAAAAAAGCCGCCTTCCTGGCTGCCTTTGAAGAACATCCCCAACTCGACAGCCAGTCGCTCGAAGTACCCTCCCGCACGTTGAGGTTCAAACAACCGCTCTGATTCGGAGAAAGGCTCGAAAGGATATGAGGTGGGAATACTGTGGACGAATTTCAAACTTGCCTTCTCAAGCCACCCGAGCGTTTCCCCTATCGTGTGTTTTGACTCGTGCGGGTTCTTATACTGATCCATAAACCAGGCTTTCCATTTACCGCGCGCCGTGCCGGTTTTCCTCAGGTTGGGGTCCAGCCAGGTGAAATGGTCCTTCGTCATGTTGAAAACCATCCGACGGGTATCCGTTATCAGCCGCCCGTATTTGTGGTAAAGCCCGATGAGGATATAACCGCCCGGCCGCACCATCGTCGCAATTGAGAGGAAAGCTCCCAGAGGGTCACTCGTATGGTGCAGCACCCCGTTACTGATAACCAGATCGAACGTCGCGGGACGAAAAATCGGCTTGAAGAGGTTCATTTGCATGAATTGAACACGGTTGAGCGAGTTTTTCTTTTTAAATTCTTGCCCCAGCCTCAACGACGCAAGGGTCATGTCAGCGCCGATGACCTTGCGGTTGGCAATAGACAAAAAGTTGCTCATCTGCCCGGTGCCGCACCCGCATTCGATTATCCTGGCACCTGTCGGAATCTGGTCGTCCAGCATTTTGGCGAAGACCCCCGCCCGAGCTTTCGCCTGCAAACTGCCTACACTGTCGAAGCTGTCATAGTTGGGAAATGGAGTCTCTTCGTAAAATTCCTTCATGGCACCAGTAACATCGCCCTTGGTCGCCTCCACCTCATGTTGAGCGAACAGAAGGGGAATGCCGTTTTCTTCTATTTCGAACCGGTGTCCCTCTGCGCAGACGATGGCATCGGCTTCCAGAGCGAGATCCGCGTGGCACTCGGGGCACCACATCGCACTCAAGTGCTCCGCTACGGCGTGCTGCAAGGGCACTGTCTCCATTTCTCTCCAAGAATCTGCAGGGACGTTCTAAGCCAGGAATAACGCCCTTTGTGTTGAGCGGACCAGAAGTTGGCGTGGGCCCTCTCGAAAAACCGACTTTACCACGTTAAAGCAACAATCACGCCAAATGTCGTCATTAGGATATATCTTTGCCTCAGTAACACAACAGACTGTCCAGCTGAGACATGTCCCTTTCGGCGAAAAAGTGTTCAGTTCGCCGTCGAGTCGTTTGCCGCTGCCTCGAATCGTTGCACCAGCCGCTGAACTACGTCTTCTGCGGCCAAACGGTGAGCAAGCTCATTGGGATGTACGTCAAGCCTGTTGACCGCTAGTTCCTTAAGATCGTACTCATGCCACGGAGCTTGAATCGGAATGAAAGGCAATCCGAACTCCAGCCCGGCTCGAACAAACTCACTGTAGCGATCAGCAGTTGGGCCGCCTTCACCAGCTCCGTAGTCGAACGGCACAACCGCCACCAGCGCACCGGCCTCCCGACCGACCTCAACGAAGCGGCTTATATCAGCGAGATGGCGTTGCACCGCAGCTGAATCTGCATAAGGGGAAGAGGCGTTGAGCCGCGTCATATCCTCGCCGCGGAGCCCGCGGAACAGTGCCCGCCCACGCACATACAGCTCCTGAAACAGGAAAGAATTTTCAAACGCTACCACCAGCGGATGAAACCGACGCAGTTCAACAACACCACTTCCGGTTTCGGGAAAGATGTAATTCATGTCATTGAAATAGTAGAGCAAAACCACTATGTCAGGGCTATACTCCACCAGCCCCTCCAGGTAGGCAATTTCCTGGATGGTGTTGCGATCCCCTGCGCTGGCGTTCATAGACTCCCAGGGCTCGCCTGTCGCCTCTGCTACCCCGGCGGTCAAAACCTCGCCAAAACGATCAGCTGGGTCCTTGAGGCCCCATCCAAACGCATAGGAATCACCTACTACGAGGAGGCGCGGTTTCGTTTTTTCTATATCGTGGTGAGAATCACGGAAGCCAAGTTCATTGCGGTCAACGAATCTGCGCCGCCACATCCTGGATGAATATGTCGGGTACCCCTGCGGTGCAGGCAGAATCACCGATTTCATTCGTGCCGCCGTTTCGCCTACTACCAGAATCGACAAAACAGTGGTTGCGGCGACCGCCAGGTTGATCCAACGGCTCTTCCGCCCTTCGTACACCTTTACTCCAACCCAGACCAGTAAAGAAACAAGAACGAGGTTTTCTATAATCGCGACGAGAGGAACTCTCGAACCGATGATGTTGGCTTCGAAAATCCGACCGGCCCGCGCCGGATCCATCAACGAGTTAAGCAGATAACCTGCGCCCCAGAGGATTCCGGCAAGGTTCAAAGCTCTACCCTTTAGCCTTTGGGCTTCAGACGGTTCGGAATTTTCCGGGTTCCTCGCAAGCATCACCGCGACAAGAATGAGCCAGGCCAACCAGCACAACCCGAGCAACACGGCGAATTTTGGAGACCAGCGCCCCATCACGGATTGGTTGGAGAACGATTCGTGGAGTGAGAACCCCACTATGCCAAGGGCGGCCCCGATCAAAATCGGTACGTTTTTATGAAGCAAATTTTCAAGAAGTGAAGTCTGTGAGGTCATATTCGGGCGTGCATCAGAAACGACGCGTAGAAGTTAAAGGCCAGCCAGGATTGATCAGGCTCGGCCCCGGTACACGGTACCCAGTTGTAACGTGAAAATTCTCCCTTTCGACCGAAGACTGCTGTCGACGCAAATCGGTAGACTGGCTCCAGTTTGCCACGCAACAGGAAGTTACGCCCGGCGGGATGTTTTGCAAGCAATCGTCCACTTACCCTACCCCTTTTTTCCTTTGGCGCCAACTTTTTTGGTTTGCCGCCACAAGTCAACAAAGCCCATGATTCTGGATCGGTGGAAAAGCCAGACGGTACCTGAGTAACTTGCCGCCCCGACAACCACGCTGAGAGCCAGGTCCAGTCCTTCCGGCCAGTCGAACGAAGGTAAGAAACGCACAGCCAGCACAGCGGCAACCATTATCAACGTGCTGCTGAGTGCAGGCCAGATGGATCGGACATAAGCGGACCAGGTCGCCTCGGTGATCTTCAGGGCCAACCTCATGACAAACGGAACGGTTACAAACGGATATACGATGATCCACGCGGTGCCGATGCCGACGGTGCCCCACTTGCTACCATAGATGAACGCGATTGGCATTGCCACCGCAGTAAGAATCCCGTACCGCATGTTTTCTCTGGCCCGCCCCGTCTGGGTCAACACCTGGGGCAAAATCGTCACTATTGACCGAAACCCGGCATAGCCAGCCAGCAAGGCCATCGGTGCAATAGCGTCCGTCCACTTTTCGTCTAGTATCACCCTCACGAATGGTCCGGCTGTCAAAGCCAATCCCGCTGAGAGTGGAAAAGTCAGAAGGGCAATCCCCTCGGTCAGCCCCAGGACGTATCTACGAAGTTCAGCGGGCCGGTCCTGCACAGTCGAGAAAATCCCCGGCGTCACCCGTCCAATCAGCACGGAGATTCTTTCAACAGGAATGCTCGCGATGTTCCAGGCCATCGAGTAAGCGCCGAGTGCGGTCTTACCGAGCATCTTCCCGACAATAAAAAAGTCCGCGTTGGAATAGACGTACCAGGCGGCCCTCGACACCACGACGTGCCACCCGAAGGTCATGGCCGGGCGAAGGTTAGCAACTTCTCTCGGCCACTCGAAAGGATGCCTGGCGTAGGCCAGAGCGACCACCGTGCTAATAAAGGATGCGACAACAAGTCCTAGAACCAACGCCCAATACCCCAACCCGGCAACGGCAAACCCGAGAGTAAAACCCGCGAGCGCAAAGGCCTCAATCCCGTCAACGATGGCCATTTCTCGGTAGCGCAGATCCCGGACGAGAACCGCCTTGGGAAGCATCTGGGTACCTCGAATCACAAAAGTGACGCCCATGACCAAGACGATGGCCTTGACTTGCGGTTCGTCGAAAAAGCGAGCCACGCCGTCAGCGGCTGCCATCGAAATTCCAGCCAGGATAAACCCGACTATCACCGAGACGCCACCGAGTCTAGCGACTTGTTTTCTGGTCAGGGTGCGATCCTGAATGATGGCGGCGGACAGCCCGAATTCATTTATCAGTTCAATGAGGCCTATGTAGACCGCGGCCAGTGTAACCAATCCGTAGTCGTCTGGAGAGAGAATCCGGGCAATAATGAGCGTGGAACCCCACCGCGCCGCCTGCCCGAGGCCCTTGGCCAAACCGGTCCAGGCTACGCCTGTGATTAGCGAACGATCAAGTGATCGATCGGGTTGTCCGGTTTTTTCAGCCATTACTCTCCGCAAACAATTAGAAACACTGCAATTTCTCGCCACACAAAGAGGAGTGCCAACCCCACAAAACCGTCGAACTCAATGCACCTTTCATGCCCCGCTTTTCAACCAGGGCCTAACAAAGCACCGAAGCGGACCGATTGCAACACGACAGGCCACTGCAATTGGCCGATCGAGATGCTCGAAAGCACTCGACATGCTGATCGTGTTTCGTCATATTTCTAGTGTTGGGATCTGTCAACCTAGCTTTACCCTGCTGATTTCTAAGCCGCGCTTCGTGGCATTGGAATGCTGTATGGAAGTGCAGGTTGTACGCGACAGGGAAGGACTCGAATCCCTGGGCACCGAGTGGAACAGGTTGTTGGCTGACAGCGCCCACAACGAGCTCCCCCTGACCCACGGTTGGATAACTGCCTGGTGGGCCAGTTTCGGCGATAGCTCATCTTCCCCTCTCATAGTTGTAGTTAGACAGCCCGGAGACACGGTAGCTGCCATCGCTCCTTTCATGGAAACTGCCACAACCTTCCGGGGCGTGCCTGTAAAAAAGACCATGTTGATGACCAACGGATTTTCCCCGTACGCAGGCATCATAATACGCAATGGCCAGAATATTGACGAAGCGGTCCGGCTCATTTTACACGCCCTCCTTTCGTACAGTCGATCGGGTTTCATAGAGTTCACAAAAGTTCCTGAAGGCTCGGAGTGGACCCGGGCGTTGACCGACTACCTGGTCGCTGAGGACATACGTCACGGTATCGAACTTTGTATCGAGAGCCCATTCATCACATTGGACACCGATTGGGAGACGTTTCTCGCAGGTCATTCGCGGAACTTCCGAAAAAAAATCCGAAAAAAACTGTCCCGACTTGACCGGAACGACCACCTGTCGGTAACCCATACCACCATCCGCGGACGCAACGCAAGCGTTGTGGACGACATGTTGTCAGTTTCACGCCACAGTTGGAAACAACAAATAGGGGCCGACATTGAAGGCGATCCACAGGGTCAAACATTCCTCCTGGAGCTATGTGATCGCATCGGTCCAACCGGTGATCTCTCGGTTTGGCGTCTTCTGAAGGGCAGAGTCCCTATCGCCTTCGAACTCCATGTCAAATATCAGGGCGTCGTTTACCCGATCCGGGCCGACTACAGAAGCGATTTCTCCGATCTTTCACCTGGAGCCACGCTCGAAGGACACATCATCAGGACTTTGTTCGACAACAAAACAATCTGCGAATACAACTCCTGTGGACATACCTACGACTACCTGCTGCGCTGGTCGAAAACCACGAGGCGCTTTGTCCACATTCGGGTTTTTCCAAAACGATTCTCAGGTTACAGTCTTTACGGCCTCGAGTACCGTGTTGTACCGATCGCCCGAAAGGTACGAGACCTTGTCGGTTTCAACCAACCGCACCGGGATAGTAACGAGATTCAACCAGCGCCAAATGGTGGAAAGGAACTCGCACCCATGGAGATAACCCGAAAGATCGGAGGACTGACCCGGGCCCTTTCGGGTGACATCGGTGCCCTCAAGGAACGACAAAAAGCGTTCAAAGCCGTTCGCCCGGCCACTTCTACGCTGTTCCTCACATATCGGTGCAACTCCCGCTGCGCCACCTGTACGTTCTGGAAGTTGAACCATGTCGAAGAGAAGAAAAAGGAGATGGACTTAGGAGACTGGAAAAAGGTCATAGACCAGTTGTGCGACGCCGGTGTAACTGCCACTGAAGTCTTCGGGGGCAACGTCCTACTTCGGAAACAACTGTTGATCGACGTTCTCCACTACCTCAAAAAGAAACAGTTCGAAGTACACTTACCCACCAATCAAATCGGATTGGACGACGAAATAGCTGAGGCCATCGTAACTTGCGTCGACTTCGTTTACATATCCACTGACGGGGTCGGCAATTACCAGGACACAATTCGAGGAATACGGGGATCCGCGGAAAAAGCGGAAAGCGCGATCCAACGGCTCCTTCGGATCCGCGGTAGCGGCGGTCCGCCGCCAGTCTTCGTTTGCAATACCACCGTGAGTAAGTTCAACGTCGACATTCTGGAGCGTGTCTTCGAATACGCATGCGCACAGGGCTTCGACGAGATTCACTTTGAATACGCTGGTGAATTCTCTGAAGACGTCCTGGACCGCTCCCTGGTAGATGGCCTGAGACCTACTCCCTACTACATCAAACAGGACGGCAACACGATTCTTGTTGATGGAAAGGGGGCTCGCCGCTTGAAGAGATCACTCAAACGAATTCGAAACCGTCACGCCTGGGACGGAGTCGGTATCAAGACTCTTAACATCGACATCTTGTCAAGGAAAGATCTGGTGGACGGAACCATTCCACACCGAAAATGCTACGTAGAGCGTCTCGAAGCGACCATTGACCCTTCCGGAAACCTGATAGCCTGTCCGTTTGTCAGGAACTACAAATACGGAAACGTTTTGGAAAGCGGCTTCAACGCGGTTTGGAACAACGAAAAACACAGGAGATTCAGGGAATTGCAAAACGGCAACGAGCTGGAAATGTGTCGGCACTGCATTCTTGGCGTAGAGCGCAACCCGGGCATAACAACCTCCCTTCGCCGCATCTTCCAAAACCGCATTTTGGACCGCCGTTACAGGTTGATGGGAAATAAGGTCGGTCAGTAGTGGCACTGCACAGCGTCTCTGCGGTTGGTCGCATCGGGCGAACGTTTTCGAATCATGGTTTTCGCGGACTCATAACGAAGGCCCTGACATGGCTGCGACACAGGATCTTCACCACCAGTTGTTCAATCTGGTTTACCAGCCACTCAGACCGCGACGCCCGGAGCGACGACCTGTCATCGACAGATTTGGGAATTGAGTTTCTGGACGAGGACAGGAGCGAACTGGAAGAGTGGATGAAGCGGCACCAACCAGAGTTCCCCTGGCTCTTTTTCCCGCAGGAGAAGTCGGTTGCGGACGAATGCAATCACGTCTACTCGAAGATCACGCACCACGGTTTGATCGTCGGTTATATAAAGGTCGGCATGAAACTGGTGTTCGTCCACGACTTCGGAATGTCGATCACCTTCCCCCAACACCACGCATTTATTTATGACACGTTCGTGCTCCCAGCCTACAGGGGACAGAAGATTGCCGGGTTCGCGGTCGCCCGCACTCAAGCGTATCTGAGGCAACGTGGATTCAACACTATCTGGTGCCATATCGAAGCGTGGAATGAACCATCGTTAAAACTATTCGGACGAAATGGCTTTCAGGAACGCGCAAGAATCCAGTTTGTCCGGATTCTAAACCTCAAGTTTTTCTTGCGCGACCGACGAGTTTTTTCGAGGCGGTTGGAACCCTTTCTCAACTCAACGCGACCATAGCCGCGATCTTATGGATAGGAGAACTCACTTAAAACGGCTTCTGGCTATCCCGGCCGCATTCGCCACGCTACCCCCCCTCCAGGGTTGTACTCCCAATTCACCGGTTCCCCCATCGGCGAGCAAGGTTGTTCGGATTCACAATCCCGCGGCCAGCGACGGTCTCGGCCTGGACGACGAGAATCTCCGTGACGAAGTAATCCAGGCAATGATCGACGACGGGATCCGAACCTTCACCGGGCGAGAAACGACCAACGAAGCGTGGACTGAGATCATACCGCTGGCACAGGCGCGAGTTGCGCTAAAGGTAAACTGCCAGATAACCGAAATTTGTACGAAGGGAACGATCGTACGAGCCGTCATTGCAGGGTTGATAAACCGGGGTGTCGATGCCTCCAACATAGTTGTGTACGACCTTCGCGATAACGCGTTTGAGATAGCTGGCTTAGAAAAAAACCTCGGCGCAGGACCGAAGGTTGGCACGATCGAAGAGCTGGGGGGATTTTCAACCTCAGAAAGATTCGGAAGCGTGTTCCGCAGACCACGAATAAAATTCGGCAACGTGGTCGCCGGCCAGGGCCCGTTCGGGTGTGACTTCATCATCAATATCCCCGTTCTCAAAGCGCTGGACGGGTGGTGCGGAGTGTCCCTGAGCATGAAGAACCACTTCGGGTCGGTATCGGCCCCCTGGGCCATGCACAGAGACATTCAGAATTCAGTTGCCGCGCTCAACGCCCATCCTTTGATAAGAAGAAAAACACGGCTCATTTTGGTCGACGGCATTTTCGCAGGGCTTAAGTGGCCGGGAGGACGGGACCACATTGCCGGGCCATCGCCCACTCGTGATCAAAGTAACGTGGTGGTTACCAACCAACTGTTAGTTGGCATTGACCCGGTTGCGATAGATAGCGTGGGCTGGAGCACGATCGATCGACTCAGAGGAGCCGAAGGGTTCCCGCCGGTGGCGCCTCCACCTCTCTACTTGCAAATCGCGGAAACGGAATTCGGGCTGGGAAATTCGGATCCTGGTCGGATCGACATAGTTGAGATCTAGACGACGCCCGCAGGGAACGCCACCCAGATCATCAATTGATCACAATATCTGAATCACTTCGAGGTTGGAGGCGCCAGACGTTTCCTCCCACCGGCACCAAGACTCCAACGACATCAAGATCGGCAGCGACGACCAGCCCGGTAGTATCAATCCCGGTGTCCGTGTCAACCAGAATAACCAGATCGCCAGAACCATCGCTGACCGTCAACTCCAATCCCTCGGCTGTTGCCGAAGTCGCCGAAACGACGGCACCGGCAATGCTAACCAGCTGCGCATCGCGACGACCTCCAAACCCGCTGGCAACACTGGCAGTGCTAACAGCTGCCGGCACAAGGAAATTCGAAGTACCCGCAATAAAGATCGCGGGCGACTGCAAAACCCGTTGGCCGTTGAGCAGCCCCACCACACCAGTCGCTCTGACACTGTCTCGGACCAGGACAAAAACTTGAGGAGTCATCACCGCTCTGATGGCTGAAGTCCCCGATACGATATGGATTGTTGAATCACCAAACGTGGCCCACTCGCTGGCTACCGTCCCAACAATCGTCACTGTGGTACCTACAAGACTCGTTACCGAATCTTTCGCCTCGGTAATCGTCACGACAGGTATTCTTACCGTAAGGTCTGAGGTCGCACGCGGTTTTAGTTCCCACGTACCGGAATTCGTAGCCACCAACAACCCGACGACATCCACAACCGCGCCCGCCACAAACTCTGTTACGTCGATGTTGGCGCTAACGTCCAGTCTGATCGTCAACGTGCCTGACCCGTCGCTCACGGTCAAAAGTACGTCGGGCCCCGATTGAGTACGCGCTGAAATAGCCGCAGAATCAACCCGTACCAGCGCACCATCTAGCCTCCCCCCATCAGCAGTACGGGCCAACGCTGTCGGCTGTAAGACTGCGGGGCCCACGGAGGAATTGCCAATCACCTCAACACTGCCGTTGGCGATCACGGGCTGGCCGTTTACACGATTGACAATCCCGCGCACTCTAACGCTATCACCAACAAAAACAGTTGGGCCCGACGAGACAGTTGTTATTATCGTGCCCGATGAGTCGGCGACGTGGATTGTATTGTCGCCAAAGGTTGCCCTGTCGTTAAGCGCGATACCGGCCATCGAAATGCTGTCACCCGGAGGCCTGAGCCGAGCCTGCGCAATGGTGACAAAAGCCACACCGAGTGAAACATCAGCGGCTGATCGCGGCTTTAGTTCCCATTCGTTGTTCGAGCCCGTGGGCACGAGCAATCCCGTCAGATCAAACTGTGCTCCGGGAACGAAATCCGAGTTGGACAACCCGACATCTGCATCGAGGCGCACCTTCAGGTCCCCGGACCCGTCATCGACCGTGACGACAAAATCTCCACCGCTGGTGGCCGTATCCTGCACCACCGCGTTTTCGACGAGCACCAAAACCGCATCGATGGCGCCGTTACCTGCCGACGCTCCCTGAGAACTCGATGCATCAACCGGGTCGCGAAAACCGACGCTGGCAAGGTTGGTCACAGCCACCGCACGTAGCACGGGTTGACCTGCCCTTGCGGCAACAACGCCTCTTATCAGCAAACTGTCCCCGGTAACGATCGCTGGTCCAGATACGTCCGTGACCCGGATTGCGCGCGTCGCATCACTCAGATGCAATGTGGAATCGCCAAAAATCGTCGGGTCGTTGGCGGTAACGCCGATCACAAGGACCGTGTCGCCGGGTGTCCCGGCTCTGACCCCGTCCACGGTGACGAACGGCACCCTGAGGTCGACGTCAGAAACACTCCGCGGCTTCAATTGCCTGCTGCCATCATTGCTTTGGACCAAAAGCCCGGAGACATTCAATTCCGCAGGTGGCCGGAAATTTATTCTGTTGAATGAAATTGCTTCATCCAGAATCATTGTCAGACGGCCGGTCCCATCATCTATACCTACGACGAAGTTTCCGTCCACAGTCGCGGTGTCGGTTACCGTGGCACCGGCAATCCTGACCAGAGCAGAGTTGAATCTCGAAGAGTCGGCCAGCGCAGCCACTGAAGTCGAGATTGAGTCGGCTGCCGGAAGGTTTCCAATTCCCAGCCGCGTTACTCTTCCGTTCCGAAGCAGAAACTCGGTGCCTCTCGTCGCAACCGTCCCGGAGACCCGCACACTGTCCCCGGTCGCAACCGGATCCCCGCGAACATCAGCGACGCGAATCGCCCCTGATGTGTCGGCGACGTGAAGCGTAGTATCCCCGAAAGCCTGAACCTGGTTCAAGGCAACACCCTGAATAAAAACCCGGGTGCCTGTTGGCAATTGTGAGATGTTGGTTCCGCCGAAGGTCGGGAAAGAAACGATAACTTGAACAGCAACGGTATCGTTGGGCAAAACATCGACTGCCGACGTATCAATCCGAGCCACCTGAGCAGTGTCGCCCAGCGTGGAAGAATCCACTACAAACGTATAGCTCCCAACCGGTACATCGTTAACCTGGAATGTGCCGTCGCCTCTGGTTACTGCACTGGCTGCAAATTCTTGATTGCCTCTGGCGAACACGAGTCCCACCCGAATGCCCGGGAGGTTTAAGTCCGACGAGTCACGGCTACCCGACCCGTCCACATCGAAGAATACGCCGCCGACGACCGTGCCGGTCGAAGTGATGTCCAGGATGGATTCCTGTCCTGCGTTATCGCAACTGGCAATTAGAATGACACCCAGCGCGCGGGCAAATTTAGTCCGGTTCATATTCTTATCCCGAATCTAAAGCTCCGGCCTGAAGCTCGTCTGACGAGCGGCGTTCCGAACCCTGGATTAGCGATCAAAGGAACGTTCACGGTGTTGGTGGTGGCGTCAACCTGCAGCGTACCTGCTGGATCAACAAGGTAAAGCGCCCGGTCCACAACGTAGGGATCGTTATCGGTGAGATTGAGCCCCTCAATAAAGAGAGCGGCCTTCGAAGTCCCCACGGGGAACAGCTCAATCGAGAGACCAAGGTCCACGCGATGATTGCCCGGCGCCCGGCAGGTGTTTCGTTCTGCTATTCGGCCAATGTTGTTTCGTAGACACTGCCAGGAATTAAGGGTGGCGTTCGAGATCAAGTTGGAATCGATGAACGCGGGATCGTTTCCTCCAGAACCGTCACCGTTTATATCCACACCCGGTTGGAAACCCGGAGTGAACGGAAGGCCCGACGAGAAAGAATAGACTCCCGACAATTTGACAGAAGGCACCCCGGGGAACGGCAGCACACCACTGACCACAACGCGATGCGGTACGTCCAGGTCAGATTTGCCGTCCATCCAATCGGCGCCACCGAGACTATCGGGAAACGGGCTCAATTCATCAAAGGGGCTGCCGAATCCACGTTGCACAAGGTTGTCTCGAGTGCGAGTGAATGAATACTGGGCTCTCAACAGAAAACCGTTGCGCGCCTCATGGGAAAAGCCCAGTGACACATCCCAAAGATCGACGAACCCGTCCTGATTCAACGCCGACACCAGATCGAACTCTGGAAACCGCCGATTGGCACCAGGCGTGGGAGCCACCAGACCACCGTGTTGTTCGAGCGTGCCGTAAAGTGGCCGACCGTCCTGGTCGCTTGCCACTGGCCCTGGCACACGGTTGAGGTCCGACCGACGGATCATCCTATCGGTGTGACGATAACTGCCGGCGATCGCAAATTCAGTATTTCCAACAGTCCTGGTGATTGCCAGCAGAGACCTTGTCGTTGACGGCGAATCCATCGATCCCGCAAGTGTAAGAATCGGCCCGGCCACCGGAGCGACCAACGAGTCCGGTACGCCGGGCCAGGCGCCGACCGCTCCCAACCCACGACGGGCTTCAATTCTGCCGTCTAGAGTAAGTAGTTCAGCCCATTGTCCCGGCAGCGGACGAGAGTGAAAACGAGAAACCTGTGCCACCAATTTCCAACTCCTATCCGCACCCAGCAACCACTCTAGCCCGAGACGCGGCCCGAAGTTGAATTCCGTCTCATCGATATCGAGCGGAGAATTGGCCAACTCGGTGGCTCTAAACCATTCCGCATTGGCTCTGATTTGCCCTGTAGGTTTGATCTCGGCGTCGCCCCGCAGGCCAAATTTTAAGTCCAGGCCAGGGACGATCGTCCAGACGTCCTGAAGAAACACACCCACCTGACCGGTAGTAAAGTCGGCGACTCCCCCTGCCCCAACTGCCTGGAAGAACGAACCCGTCCCGCCGAGTGCGCTGGCCTCATCGCCAAACACAAAGTGGCCGGATCCCCCGAAAACGAAACCCTGCTTGTATGTGGTTACCCCTCCCTCAACTCCGAACTTTACACGGTGGTCTCCACTCGAAAAATAGAGAGTTTCGCGAAGACGGAATTCGGTACTCTGGAAATCACCCGTACTAAGAGGATGGCTACCCACACCTACGCCGAGGAACGAAAGGGACGCCGAGGTGAGGGGCGATGTATTCGAAAAACCTCGTTCGGTCCTGTTAAAACCGATCCGCAATTCCTGAAAAGAAGATCCACCAATCCGACTCTGGTAGTGGAACTGGCCCAGAAAATCAGTGCCCTCTACATTGCTCCCCAAAACATTCGGATCCCTCGCGCCCATCCGAAGATTCGACGCTTTGTAGTCGGACACCGCTACCGTCGCTACAACATTATCTGTGGACGAAAATTGCCAGTCAAACCTCCCAAACGCCGAAATGACCTCCGTCGACTCTATCAGGGGCGCGTTGTAGGCGCTGAGGTCAGCGCCGAGGGCACCCTGGGCAGCCGTAACGAAACCATCATTGCCAACTCCGAACGGAGCGGGAACCGGGCGTTCTATGTTCCTTACCGCAGCGCCGATGGCAAAGTTGCTCGTATCTCGGACGATCGGACCTGAGATCGTCAAATCCCCCCTGAATTCGTTTACCGAGCGTCCACCAAAATCAGTTTTGTTCGAGTTGATCAGGGAAGACCCGGCCCAATCAAAGGATCCCCGCATCCCTAACTGCCTCGAACCTCCTCTTGTGGCCCCCGTCCAAAAAGACCCATTGCCCCCTGACCACTCGACATCGAAAGGATGTTGCTGGTTTACTACAGTGGTGAGCAAGCCGGGCGAAAACGCTGCCTGCAAGGTTCGACCCTGTGGCAGTCTGGGATGGCGTACGGAAGTTACCGGGAGGCCATCCAACCAGAACTCGGGGAAACCAGCCCCGATGTAGGTTGCGTCGCCCACCACCGCTCCAGAAACAAGTCGGCGAGATTCGGTTACGGATGCACTATCCCCCGGCAGGCGAGAGCGGCCAACCGACGAGGCGCTGAGCGTTCCGGCCGTTGAGAGTCCGGCGCGACTAGAGGCCACAAATGTAGTGTCGACTCTGGTGAAAGGCGCAACAGCCGGCCTGAGCACGAGCTCCAGGTGCGTCGCGCTCCCGCCGGAAATGAAGATCGAAGGTACCAGGACCGGAACAAAACCTATGTTTTCGGCGGTGACCACGTAAAGTCCCTCCGCCAGCAAGACGGCGCTGTGCGTCCCGTTCAAATTGTGTTTGATAACAGATCGCCGACCTGTGGCAACCTCTTCGATGGTGACTACCGCTCCCGGCAACGCCCGATCACCGCCGTCGGTAACCACTACCTCAAGGTCGCCTGATTTCAAACTCTGAGCAGATGCGGTTCCTGGAATCGCGAAAAAAAATACGAATGGGAGGAGGCGGAGCAGTATTTGCCAGTTTTTCAACGGATTCTGTACTCCGGGTTCGTGCTAAGAAGTAGCACGGTTACTTATGTCGTTGCGAAAATTGAAGTTAGCCGTGTTTGAGCGACGGTGCAACGACCAGGCCAGCCGCAAGGGCCCACCCCCTTGGGGTGGACCCACGCGACCTGTCTCCACGTCTTAAAAACCCAGGAAGAGTCTCTTAGACTTCGTCGTTCTTACGACGACGGGCTACAACGCCAAGGCCGATCAAGCCGGTTGCCAGAAGCGCTACGCTCATCGGTTCCGGAGCAACACTGCCCTGGAAACTGACCAACGCACCATCTTGCGGACCACCAACTACGTGTCCTTGACCCGTGTACCGCAACTCTTGAAGCCTTGCTGCTGACACGGGAAGCCCTGGCCCATCGTCAGCCGTACCCAGAACACCATCCGGTCCCGGTGAAGCTGTTGCGATGGTCATTCTTAGAGGCTCGGCTAACGGAGCCCCGGAGCCTTGACTGACCTCAATTGTCTGACCAGCACCTGTCGTAAAGACATTGCTGTTCCAAGCCCCGCCGAGCTGGTTGGTAGTACTGGCACCAACGTAAACACCCGTAACGTGACCCAGCATCCAGGAATCAACCAGGCTGCTCTCAATGCGCCAGATCGACACATCTAGCCCGGAGCTTCCCGGAGCGTCATTCACGTTCAGCGTGAACTCAATGTTCAGACAAAGAGGATCAAGACACACGGCGCGAACGCTGGATATGAAATCCAGAGATCCATCCGCCTTCGCCTCTTTCGGTCCAACTGCCAGAGCTACAACGAGCCCAGCGGCAATCATCCCGACTTTTGCAAAGTTTTTCATCCCGCTCCTTTCTAATTCCGGACTTTTTTCTGCCTGCAGGCATGCAAAATTGTCGACAAGTCCGGAGGATTCGACAATCTCACAGTCTTGAATACGAAGCTACCGTCGCTTCGTAGCCCTAAAACCAAATATTCCAAGGGGAATCAACGCCAGACCGTAAAGGGTACCCAGCGTTGCAGCTTTCACCGCAATGACCTTCATAGAAATCAGCTGATTCCCTTCAACCAACGGGGCGAGTACCACATAGTCCGTCCCGATAAGTGCCGTAACTCCCAGAGCAATCAACCCGAGGAAAAGACTCCCCAGGGAAAGAAGAATCTGAAGCCATCTTTGATGCCAACCCGCCAGAGAGGAGCCAGCAAACATAAGCCCCAGTCCGAGAATAGGCCGCCCCAGTCCCTCTGCAATGTTGCTGAGGGCAACGAACTCCCAGGTCGGTTGATCCTGGCGTTGGAAAAACCACAATGTCGAAAAATCGATCACAGTGCCGAGGACGAAAACCAGCGCGACGACGAACAGAGCAACACCGGCCAACGTATTCCAGTTCATCGGCTCCGACCCAGCACCCCTGGCATCTTGCGACCTAATTAGCGGAGTAGCCGTGTCTTTCTTAGCCTGGGAGGACATCGTATAACTCCGGCAAAATCATTTCGGCTACGCTCAAGGCCATCGCCTCAGCAGTATTTTCACCATCGGGAGCATCTGGAATCGGAACGACAACGCGGACTAACGCCTCTTCGGTCCTGCCTCGAAGAGCCGCATCAACCAGCAAATCCCATTTGACCCTGTATTCGTTGGCCTCGGCTCGACCGCGGCCTTGATACCAGTAGAGGACCAGTGCACGGGTGGTGCCGTTTTGAAGAAGATATCTGTTAACCTGGGTTGGCTGACCAGTATACACACCCACCGGAATAAGCGTCGACCCCAATGCCTCCCAACCTGATCCGGGCAAACAGTTCTTAGGGGAGTGAATACTTTTGCCCTGCATCTGTTGTTCGTAGTAGCCGACGTATACGGAGTAGTTGACCGGCATCGATGCGGCAGTCGCCGCGTCCGGCCCGCCGTTGTAGTTGAATTCGCGGAAAAGGTAATCCGAGACTCCCGCAACCCTTATTTCCCCTTCGGATAAAGTCAGATCCTCGCCAGCATATCCTTCCAGGAGTCCCGTCACGTTCTCCGCAATAGGCAGCGCCAACGCCATGTCTTTTTGACGGTCGATTCCGAGAGTGAAAACCGCACCCATCGAGAGTATCGCGGCTGGCATCCAGGTCACAGCATTGATCATGCGGGTACCACTTCCTTCCGCTCCATATACCAGCGCTCAGCAACGATAACCAGTTTGCCGACGAGCCCCAGAACTGCAAAAGCGAGGACAAAAATCAACCAACCCTCAGTCAGGTGCATGAATCCTTCACCCAATTCTGGATTGACAAAGTGAACCAGAAAACCGGTCAGGAAGACCCTGACACCATTGAGGAACATGGCCACAGGAATCGCAGCCAACACTACTGTAACCCTGCCAGGCAGGGTGGAAATCCACATACCCGATACAAGGACGCCAAGAGAAATCAACGCCGTCAAAGATCGTAAGCCACTACAGGCTTCAGTCACAAAAAGAGAACGACCGGGAAGTTGGATCACGTTTCCTTCCAGATACACCGGTACATGCCTCCACTCCAACAACGAAGCCCCGAGTTGGGATGCTTTCAGTTGCAACGGAAGAGCGATGCTGTTCAACACGACCGACGGCAGCGGGACGGAGAGAACCAGAAGTGCTGCCGGAAGCCACCAAAATTTTATTTGCCCGAGGCCCCATTTCATGACGACCAGACCAGATAGGGCAAGCAGTACGGACCAGCGCATCGTGTACCATTCAGATGCAAGACCCGACAGGTACCGCAGGACTACTGCTGCAACAAGGATCGACAAACCAAGTGCGACTTGAGGACGAGCCTTGGGCGAAACGCCGGATTTCCAAACGAGGTATGCGGAGATCGGAAAGAGGAGAAGACCGTGCCCTGCATCTGGTTCATTCCACCAGGCTAACGCCGTATTCTCAATCGGCATCCAGAACAGAATCGCGAAGGCAATGATCCCAATTACTGTCGGAATTTCGACATCTGCAACGAATTCAGCGATGGGAGAACGTTCTGGCATTACGGCTTGCACGCTAGCGCGATCCCCTTCGACCAACCATCACGGGAACCGTCTTCAGCATAATACCCAGATCCTGGGCCGCCGAAATCCTCGAGATGTATTCAAGATCGTAGCGGACCTTGGTGCGCACATCTTCGAGGCACGTGTCATAATTATGATTGATCTGCGCCCAACCAGTGATGCCGGGCATGACCTGCTGCCGAAGACGGTAAGTCGAAATCTGATCGCTCAACCGACTGAAGATCTCAGGCTGCTCGGGCCTTGGCCCGACAATGTTCATGTCACCTTTGAGGACGTTTACAAGTTGTGGAATCTCATCAAGGCGCGTTTTGCGCAGGAAATTACCGATCGGAGTAATCCGCGGGTCGTTTTCTCCCGCCCAAACTTGCTTGCTGTCCGCAGGGGCGTTGGTCATCGTGCGGAATTTGTAAATCGTGAACGTCCTGCCGCCGATATCTCTGGCAC
Source organism: Gemmatimonadota bacterium (assembly GCA_029262195.1). Lineage (GTDB taxonomy): Bacteria > Gemmatimonadota > Gemmatimonadetes > Gemmatimonadales > GWC2-71-9 > B16T1B5. The sequence continues at coordinate 134,741 of JAJCZX010000038.1, forward strand.
GTTCGCAACTATGTTCAGTGCTTCTGTCACGGCGCCTGCGGTCGATGCCGACCCGCTTCTGGTGATAAATCACGGGACCAGGCGATGTCAACTTAACTGCGACGGCGACAATTAGGAGTAGAGGCGCGGTAAGGATCAAACCTACGAGGGCCGCCACGATATTCAATACCCGCCGAACATCATCCCCGCTACCCATTAGAACACCTAGCACAGCCAACACGCCGAGGCCCAGCAGAGCGGCCCATTGCATGTCCACCGAAAACCCTTGAATCCCAAACAAAGACCGAAGCAACATCAACGCAACAAAACCGAGGACAACACGCCGTTGCGTCTTGTTCTCAATTATTGGCTGCGTTCTTCCGGATGCGGTTTGGATCGTGGTCAACTTAACTGTAGCTCCGTTCCAGGATTTCGTGTTCTGGATCTGACGTTGATCAGCTCCGGCTTTCTAGATGCCAGAGGAAAACGTCAGACCCGCTCAGACTTGAAACACGGGAATAGCAAATCCCGTGCTCAAATCAACGAATAGGAGCAAGTGAAGTTAAGTCTATTATTTACATTGACTTAGCATTTGTGAAGTAAGGGAATCCATTAGAAATCGTAGCGACCCTTCGCGCGGTGTGGGGGGGGTGCAACACCGCAATAGCGGTCCGCTCAGGACAGTTGGGCAGGGCGGCCCAATCTGGGAATACGCGGTTATTCCGAAACCTGGTCCAATTCGACCATAATGGTCTCTCTTTGTAGACCGTGCTTTTCCATCAAACGATAGAGCGTCGTCCGGTCCACCCCAGCCTCTCGGGCCGCCTTGGACATATTGCCCTGCGCATTTGAAACGAGGCGCTGGAGGTACTTCAACTCAAACTCTTTTAACACCCGCTCCCTGGCATCGTGGTAGGTCTCATTAACCAGCAACTCTGTGTTGGGCGCGCCCGAGTCCGCCGCCACCGCCACCTTGCCTGTCGATGGGTCAGAAAAAGGCAGATCCTCAGGGGTTATATCCGCGCCCTGATCCACGAGGACGACCGCGTGCTCAATAAGATTCTGCAATTCTCGCACATTGCCGTGCCAGGGGTATGCAATCAGGTGGGCAAGCGATTCTTCGGTAAGAGCCGGGACGGTGTTCGGTCGGTCTCGGTGTCGGGCCCAGTAGCGGTCGAGGAAATGCTTTGCCAACACCGGAATGTCGCTCTTGCGATCTCTCAGCGGCGGGACCCTCAACGGCACGACGTGAAGCCGATAATAAAGGTCTTCACGCAAAAGGCCTTCCTCCACGGCCTGTTTGGGATCGCGATTGGTGGCCGCCACAAAACGTACGTTGACCACCGCGTCCACCGATTCAGAACCGACGCGGCGTACCACCCCGTCCTGGATTACCCTCAGAAGTTTGGCTTGAATCGGTTTGGACATTTCCGTCAATTCATCGAGAAACATCGTGCCACCATTGGCCGTTTCCAGGAGTCCAGCCTTATCCCTTACAGCATCGGTAAAGGCACCCTTTCGATGGCCGAACATCTCCGACTCTAGCAATTGCTCTGGAAGCGCAGCACAGTTAATCGCGACCATTGGCCTGGCATTGCGGCGGCTGTTGGCATGGATAAAGTGAGCGACCAACTCCTTCCCCACCCCACTTTCGCCCGTGATGAACACAGATGCGTCGGTTCGGGCTACTTTCCTCGCCCGATCTATCGTGGATGAGAAAATGGGAGATTCGCCAAGAATGTTCACTTCCTGGCCGTTCGCCTGGAGAATTGTTTGGCCCCGCGGCGCTTCGCGCGATTCTCGGTCGACAAGAACCAGATGGGCAGCTCTTCCGATCAGAATCTCGAGTTGGGTCGCTGAGAACGGTTTCGCCAGATAGTCCCACGCCCCTTCTCGCAGCGCCGCTACAGACGACTCAATACTGGGATTACCCGTTGCCATGATCACGATAGTGTCGGGATTATTCTCGAGGCACGTTCTCAGCAATTCCAGCCCCGGCACGCCGGTCATATAAAGATCAAGGAGCGCAATATCAAATCTACGGGTTTCCAGGACTTTCTTAGCTTCGTCACCTTTCGACGCCACCTCAACCGAATACCCCTGTGAATCCAGGAAGGTTTTGCAGGTTTCCCGAAGGGTGCGCTCGTCATCCACAACGAGAATGCGAATATCCGCCCGATCGGCGTGACCTACCTCTTCCGGACCGAGTGGAGTCTCTTCCTTCAATTTTAAATCATCGCCTGCTGAAGCCATCCAAACCTTTTCTATAGCCTGTTGAAAAAACTATCGTCCCCGAATCGACAAACATTGTTCATCCGATCCCGAGGTGCAACCGCACAAAATGTTCCTGCCCGTTTCGCTATCGCATTCCCGCACCATTTTACATAACTTGCGTGCTCTAATTAGAGACTTATAAGAGTACCATATTCTCAACCAAGTGATTGATGAGTTCGGATTTAACAAATGGGGACCAGTTCCCATCCTCTATAGCCGCACCGCAGGGCTTCCAGAGTTTCCAACAGATTGGCCTCGAACAGCCGGATGACGAAGATAGCGCCCCCAAAATAGGGAGATATCTCGCTGCGTTGAAGCGCTACCGCTGGATGATTGTGGGGATCACACTGGTTGGAAGTGTGTTGGGAACGTTGAGCACAAGGTTCCTCAAACCTGTTTTTACCGCACAGGCTACGCTCTGGGTTCAAGATCAAGGTCGCCTCGGAGTAGGAGACGCTCAACCGATCGCCCAGGGGAATCTCCTCGACTCGCAGGCATGGGTTGAACTCCTAAAAACATATCAGGTCCTCGACGAAGTCGTTCGCCGGGAAAGACTGTACCTCATTTTCGATGAAGACGACGCTCCGCTCTTCGATGGCTTCGCTCTGGCCGACAGCCTCCTTCCCGGATCGTTTGCCTTGCGGGTCTCAGAGTCCGGGAGAACCTACACGCTGACCTCGTCCAGCGGTGCCCGAGAATCAGGAGCCGTGGGTGACTCCATCGGACGCAGTCTCGGTTTCAGATGGCAACCCGACATTGAACTGACGCCCCCGGAGTTTGGCGTCGATTTTGTCATAGAAATACCTCGAGACGCAGCTGTAGAACTCGGGAGCAAACTGGATCCGAGAATCGACCTGAACGGAAATTTCCTTCGTGTAGTGCTAACCGGTCCGAGCCCAGGGCGTGTTGCCCGCGTGCTCAACGCTGTGATTGAGAGGTACGTAGAAGTTGCTGCCGACCTCAAGCGAGGCAAGTTAGTCCAAAGAGTAAATATCCTGGAGGAACAACTCGCCCGGTCGCGCGCCCACCTCGACACCACTGAAGTTGAACTAGAACGTTTTCGAATAGAAACGATAACCCTGCCGACCGACGCTGCAACTCCTATTGTAGGAGGGATAGCCGAAACGCGGGGGCCAGTCTTTGACGACTACTTTCGAAAACAGATTGATCGAGATTTTTACCAGAGAGATCGCAACGACATTATCGCTGAGTTAGACCGAGCAGCCGACACTGGCGTTTTAGCGGTTGGCGCCCTCGAAATTATCGCATCAGTTCAGGCGTCTTCAGAAATGTCTCAGGCGCTTACTGATCTTGCGGAAAAGACTGCTGAGCTCCGCACACTCAGATCACAATTCACTGACGAACATCCTCCCATCCGCACGCTGCTGCGCGACATTGCCACGCTTCAAACGTCGCGCATTCCGAGAATCGGACGCGACCTTGCGAACCAACTTCAGAACCGTCTTGACGTGTTGGATCAACAGATTACCGTCGCCGGTGTCGCCCTTCAGGCGATACCCCCGCGCATGATCGAAGAGGCGCGTTTGCAGAGGGATTTGACCATAGCCAATGAGCTATACGGCACTCTCCAGGAACGCTACCAGCAGTCACGTTTGGCGGAGATGTCGGTGCAACCCGACATCGACATCCTGGACCGCGCTGTGGCCCCACAACGCCCGTCCAAAAACTCGGCTCCGCAAATTATGTTGATGGGGATTGTGGCCAGCCTGGGTCTGGGAATCGCAGTAGCAATACTGCTCGACAGGCTCGACAAACGTATCCGATATCCGGATCAAGTCACACGTGAACTGGGCCTTCCGATCCTGGCGGCCATACCAAGCGCGATGGGCCCGGGAAAGAACGGATCACGACAAGTCGACGCTTACCATGTAGTTGAAGCACTTCGTGGGGCCAGAATGAACATGACTTATGCCCACGGGGGGCGTTGGCCATTGATTTTCACGATCACCAGTCCCGGACCTGGAGATGGGAAGTCTTTCCTCTCAGCAAACATCGCCCTGTCGTTCGCAGAGGCTGGAAGCAAGACCTTGTTGATCGACGGAGATTTAAGACGGGGAGGGTTGCACAAATCCCTTAAACTCGCACGCCGTCCAGGTCTTTCCGATTACCTCTCAGGAAACGCCAACGTCGAAGATGTGCTCCAGACCAGTGAGTTCGGACAACTCGATTTCATCGGACGGGGTCGCAGCAGTCCCGCAGCTCCCGAGTTAGTTGGGTCACCCGTACTTACCGCACTTATCGCCGACCTGCGAGACAAATACAAGGTGATCATCGTCGACAGTCCGCCCCTCGGTGCCGGGGTGGATGCCTTTTCGCTGGGAACCCAGACGGGAGCGATGTGCATCGTGGTGCGGAGAGGGCAAACCAACAAAGACCTCGCGGGAGCCAAACTGGAGATGTTGAATCGTCTCCCTATTCATGTCCTTGGCGCAATTTTGAACGATGTCAGCCCCGACGACGCGAGTTACCACGCCTACTCTTACTATATGGATGGATACGGCACTGAAGAATTGGAAGATGGCGAAGATGACAGCCCCAACCTGCTGGGCAAATCCTCCGCTTAGATACGCCCGGCTACCCGATACCGAGTTCGAAATAGAAACGGGTGCCCGACGGTGCTGTTTCATACTTCAGGTCAGATCCCATCTGCGAAACCAGACTCCGGCATATGTGTAGACCCAGCCCGGTGCCAGAGAAGTGCGTTCGATCCCCTCTGCTGGGCATACTGCGGAACATCTTGAAAAGATCTCGTCTCGCATGTGAAGGGATCCCCGGACCGGTGTCTTTCACCCAGAATTCCAAACTCATCAATCCAGTTGCGCGCACTCCGATTTGAACGGATCCGGTTTCGGTGAATTTCAAACTATTGGTCGTAAGGTTCAAAAGGACCCTGGAAAGCGCCAGTGGATGACCTTTCCAATGATCGTTCACAGGTTGCTCAAGGAGCACCTCGATTCCTTTTTCTTCCGCGAGGGGCAGAACCATGTTCTTTACGGCAACAAAAATTTCTCCGATCGAAAACGGAGTCGGTTCGGCTTCAACAAGACCCTCACCGCCCTTGGCGAGGTCAATTACATCACCCGAAATAGACGAAAGTCCCAGAGCCGCAGAGTAGATCAATCCTAGTTGCCTGTGTTGCAATTCGTTTAGCTCACCGCTCTGCCCGCGTCCAAGTGTTTCAGCAAGAAAAAGAATAGACGTGAGCGGTGATCTGAGATCGTGGGCCAGTTGCACCACCAATTCTCCACCGCTTCCGGCCGAGAATGGTGATAGAAGTCCTGCATCCCGGCCGCGGGTCGCCTCCGCCCGAAGCCTCTCAAGCGTATTCAAAACCGCCAGCCGGGCGGCCACCGAGCCGATTTCCTCAACCGGCCAAGTGGCCAAAAGGCGCTTTCTTAGCAGATCAATGGAAGCCAACTGGCAGACCCCGCCAATCGCGAAATCTGTCGGAATAATCAGCTTTTCTGAACCAGCAGAAAGCACGGCACCGCGGAGATTAGCGATCAACTCGTCAACATCGTGACGTTCAAGGCCGAAATGCCCAAGGTCGCCAAGATCTTCGATGACTACCTCAAGGTTTTTTTCAACCCAGGACGTAACTCCCGTCCACGAGGTCTTCGCCTCTTTCAACGTCCTTTTGTCGCTTCCCGAGCCGGAATCTCTCGGCGGTTTAAACTTTTCCAACTGTTTCATTCAGCCGTTCCGTGGCGCCCAAAAAATAGTCATGTCCAGGTCCAATCAATCTTGATAACTCCCAGGTTATCCACATTGGGGTCGCAAGAATAGCATTTTTCGGAGAAGGGCGCAAGACGAGCTAGCGCCGAGGTTTGGCGCGGTGTAAAGCGTCGCGGGATCTGGCACAAGGTGATCCCGCCGAAAAAGAGGTTAGAAGCGGCTGTTTCGTCCTATGAAGGGCTTAAGCCAACCCTCATCCATCTTGTCTTCAGCTCTATTGGAAGCAGACGTTGCTCTGGTAATCAGTTCTGTGGGATCCATCGGGGCCTCCCTAAAATCAGAAACGGCGTCGTACCCTGCCTGAATTACGAAGTTTTCGAGATCTGATGTATCAAAAGCCTGTGCTTTTAGAAACTGGGAAAAGCGTTCCGCAAGAAGAATTGCCCCTTCTTTGTTGGTTTCCGGTGCCACAACTGCAAAACCGGAACGGCCGATTTTGCCGATTGCGTCCGATTCTCTGCCGAGAACCTTGATGGCATCTCCTACCGCAGCCATAGCTCGGGAAAGAGCTTCGTTGGTAGCTTCACCTGCCCCATTGGGTACCACGGAAAAAACCACGCAGGCCATAGGCTCTGCGTGGCGATATGCGTGGGACCCGAGTTCCTGGGCACGCTTGGCAAGTCCCTTCATGTTATAAAGCCCGGTCGAATCGTCCATCAGCGCATTATCTGTCGCGCGATCCGCGTCGAACTTCGCCGCTGCATAAGCCTTTAACTTGAGAACTAGCTCTTGCCCATCGAGCGGATAAGCCAGGAGGTCCCAGGCGCCAGCCTCAAGTGCGTCCAGGCGCAGCTGGCGGCCCGGGTTGGAGGAGGTTGTAATAATCAGTGGGATGTATCGAGGGAGCCCCATATTCCTAATGTTTCTGGCAAACTCAAGACCATTCATGTCGCCGAGTTCGAGGTCACAGATAATCACATCAGGAGTCGACGACCTCATCCGCTCAAGACCCTGGAAACCGTTGTAAGCTCGGATGACCGCGTATCCCCGGGGGCCAATGATGCTCTCAAGAGATCTCAGCGACCACTCCTGGTCGTTGACGAGCAGGACTAGCGGGGGACGTCCGTTGTCCAGATCCGTTTTTTCCATATGGTTTGCGTTCCCATGGTTTCCGAGGCGAACCCGTTGAAACGATGCAATTCAGCAATCGCCCAAAAGAAGTTCTCCGCATCCAAAAAATGTAGGAGGCGTCGAACGACACATTGCACACCGCGTGCCGTAGCGTTAACACCAGTTAAACCCTTGTAAAACTTAGCTTTCGAGTGCGAAGCGTTTCCATTTCCAGAAGTCCGATTGATGCAGGTCGACAACAGTTTGAGTCGGATTGCCGTACCACTGCAACGACAGTCCCAAACTACCCTCCAAAACTCTTCTCGTAAATCGGAGTTTTCCCCGGTTTATTCACTGGATATTCCGCGACGCCATGACGGTATCTATATTGCCACTGTCCCCAGCTTGATGCGGTGAGTATCGTCACCTGAGTTTGTGCGGATCATCACATTTCAATTTTCGGATTCCACACATTGTCGGAGAAAATTTGAAGATTTTCATTTACGGGTCCATCGCTTTATCGCTCGCCACAGCACCTCTCGCGGCACAGGCCGGGCAGACAACGGCGCAAAAGCCTTTTGCCACCCGCGGTGAACTAACAGACCTGCTAGACGTTTTGAATGGGACGGTCAATTCGGCTGTGTATACTGATACCCTGAAAGGAATCGCCCGCGCAGCAGCTGGAGTGGTGCGCTCACGCTTAGACCAGGGCGATTTTCAGGTTGGAGACAGAATTCACGTTACGGTAGAAACCACAGGCATCGTTGAAGACACTCTCGTGGTTCTTGAAGACCTCAAGTTGGAACTCCCCGCGATGGGCGAATTCTCGGTCCGGGGCATTCTTCGCGCTGAACTTGAAGAAGCACTTGGTACTTTCTACGCCGATTTCGTAAGGAATGCAGTGGTGAGAGTTTCTCCGCTCATCCGGATTTCGATTATCGGTGGCGTTGGCCGCCCCGGCTTCTATACGGTACCCTCAAACACACTCCTCTCCGACGTGGTGATGGATGCAGGGGGACCGATCGTCGGATCTCGCTTGAACGAAGCCCATATTGACCGTAACACCGAAGTCCTGGCTCGGGCCGACGCGGTGCGGCTCGCTTTTATCGAGGGGAATACGCTTGACCAGATTGGAATGCGGGAGGGCGACCAATTAGTGATCCCGGAGCGGGGTGACGGAGGCCAGGGTCTACAAACGTCGTTGCGGAATTTCACCACCATACTGGGGATCCCGGCATCGATTTTCGCGCTCAGCCGACTATTCTAACGCAGCGTTCCTAACCGATCCGACTCAATTCTCTGCTTCGCGGTACCGCCCGCGACAACGACACTTTTACGTTGCCATTTCCGACCCGCAGAGGTATGTCGTTGCGCACGCCGCAGACGGCTTGAGCACCTCGGCGGTTGCATATCTCGACTATCTCACTCAATTCTTGTCGGCTGATCTTCCCGCCGGCTTCAAGCTGCACGGCTCCACTGGTCGGCCGCGCTCCGACAACGTCATCAACATACCGGGCGTTTAGAGCCACCACGTATCGCCGCAACTCCCACAGGATCTCCTCAACTTTAATCAGTCCGGCCGCGCTACTTACTTCCACAGATACATAGATCTGGTTCCCGGAGAGTTCGAGACTTTCCGCAACAAGGTCCAGTACCCGATTCCATGCAATCGCCGCCGATCTCTGGTTAACATCGGGGAGGTAAAAAAACAGCTTGGAATCAGAGTCGGCACTCATTTGATGAGCAACCGAATACAGAACCAGGTCCACTATTCCTGCTGACACCTCGGCCGCCACGTCAGCGAACTTCTCATCTACCTGTAGCAGGGGCCGCGGGCGGATTGTGAGGACTGTGTGACCGTCTTCACCGGAAACACGATCCATTGAAGCCAGCGAAACGGCCTGTCTAACACCAGCCCCCCAGGAACCCGAGGGGTCGATTTCCATATCTGCGACAAAAACATCGGCTCCGCAGGACAAACCTGCCGAGGCCACCTGCAAATCGGCCGGCCCCCTGATTTCTACACTACGGTTTTCCAGGGACATCGGCACCCGGGCCACAGTCCAGGCAGACCTACGGACCGCCGCGTCCACACCAACGGATTGCGGGGCGAACTCCCCACCCAGCGGCAACGGTATCTCCTGCGATATTTTTTTTATCAGCGCCGAAGCGGCTACCGAAACTTTGGTCTCGATAATCTCTTGCTCGGCCCCTTTTTTCGTCCGCTGGTCGCTCACGGCTCATTTCCCCTGGTTTGTCTTGATCCTCTCCGGGATAAAGTCGCAAGGGACGTGCCTGATTCTCGAAAACAAAAACACACCAATCCTCCAAGAAAAAAACACCACCGAACTGGCGTTAAGTCATTGCAGTTAAGTAACTTAGATGTTCACGCAGTCAGTCATGGTCCTGCCCAAAGGAAATTCCTTTGGCCGGGACGGCCGTATGCGTAGCGCCTCCGCGACATTTCGTTGCAGTCGCGTACGTCGTTTGTGGACCTGATCGCTAGAGCCCGGCCGGGGACAGTTCGGACCCCTGGTAGGCACTCAACGGGTCGAAACCGCCGCCGGTGCCCTGACCGAAAACACTGTCGGCCCATTCGAATTCGGCAACCAAACGCTCAACTCGAGCATCAATCGTCTGCTGGTTGATGAGAACTCCGAAATCCTTTGAGATGTCGGTGGTATCGCCACCAAACACCCTTGCGGCAATTGCCTGGCCAATTGATGGTCGGAAATGGCCATGGTCGTAGTAGAGGTGATCGTCGAGCGTCACAGTGTTGTAGCCACCAAAATCCCAGAAGGGATGGATCGCGGTGAGACCGCGGACAAGCGCAATGTAATCTTCGAACGCGATCTTATTCATAAGACTGAGATTGGGCGGAGAGAGAATCACCGTGACCTCAATTCCCCGGGATGAAGCAAGCGAAACGAAGCTTGAAATAGACGAAAGAGATTGCTCCAGGATGGACATACCATGAGCCTCCCTTGCAAGACGATTGTTCCGAACCCCGTAGTCGTCTAGAAAGGCTTCGTGGTCAGCTTCAATCAACTCTTCCTGGTGAACAAAATAGTAAATGCCTTGAGAGCGATCATAACTCTCGTGCTGCCCTGCCCTCCACCCAAGCAATCTGTGCCCCAGCTTATCCCTGGTACCCCGCAAATGGAATCTGAGTAGGTAGCCGCCATAGAATCCGGCTGCGCTGCTACCTGTCACCCTGGGTCCGAACCGCTTGTAAACTTCGCTATTTTCTCCGTACCTCCATATAGCAGTAACGTCCAGTTGGAGTACAACACGCCGGGGAGTCTGACCGTTCTCGAGCAGATATGTGAGCATGCGTTGGTAGTCCCAGGGGTCGCCGGCTGCGACTCCCAGGTTGTAAACGCTGGAGCCCGGAATCAGGGATTCGATGGTTTCCGGGTAGACCTGGCTCGCCGTCGACGATCCGAAATAGAACAAATCAAATTCGCCCCGATGTGAATCGAGGTATTCGATTTTCCATAGCCTTTCATTGGTAAGGCCCGAACCCTTCCATGGCCCAATCCGGAAGAAGTCGTATGGATCGACGAAAAGGTTGAATAGGATCAACGCCATTAGAGTCCCGAAGAAGATCGACAGAACCGCCCGAAGCCAACCCTTGTAGGTCATATCAGAAGTCAAAGTAGAGGAACTCACTGTTAGCGCCGATCTTATACAAAGAACTCAATAACAAAACAACGGCTCCCGCCAGGGTAAGGTATCTCGGTCGAAAACCATCCATCAGTTCAATAGAGTTTCGCGCAAAAGCGATGATTGCCAGCAGCAGACCGAGTGCGAATACGGTGCCCGGGCCCGCGCTCACGTCAGTTAGCACCGTTCCGAATTCCACGCCGGCGCGAGAAAGTCCGGACAACATATCCGCCAAACTCGTCGGTAACATCACCCCGTTGAAACCGAACATTCCGCCAATCACCTTGCCCGCGTCTTGAGCCGTCTGAGCCCGAAAAACAACATTGGCTATGTTGACGAAATTAAAGGTGATCAGCCAGGCTAGGATGCTTGGCATCCGTCGTTTCTGCTTCCGCCACAAATGGCAGACGACAAGCCCTAAGCCGTGAAGGCCACCCCACGCAACAAAAGTCCAGGCCGCGCCATGCCACAAACCCGAGATCAGCATCGCCAGCAGTGTAGCAACCATCGCGTTGCGCAGGGTAATGCGTTTAAAAGACCTCAGGATGGGCGTGTACACGTAGGTGTTAATAAAGACACTGAGGGTGATGTGCCACCGGTCCCAGAAATTGATCAAGGTCAAAGCACGGTAGGGGCTATTGAAGTTCAAAGGTAACCTGATGTTGAGCATCAAAGCCGCGCCGGTCGCCATGTCCGTGTAGCCGCTAAAGTCGAAGTAGATCTGGAAACTGAACGCCAGGCTCGCGACCCAGGCAGCCAACATGTTCAGGCTCTCCGCTTGATCAAAACCCGCGACGACAATCGATGACAAAGAATCAGCGATCACCAGCTTCTTAAAGAGCCCAACAATGAAAACAAAAACACCGCGACTCATGTTCTCCGGTATGGCACGTCCCTGCTCTCCCCTGGCAAACTGAGGCATCATCTCCGCGTGATGGACGATTGGACCGGCGATGAGCTGAGGGAAAAAGGAGACAAACAGGGCGTAGTTCAGGAAGGCGTGTTCTTTCGCAAGACCTTCGTACACGTCAACCAGGTAGGCTACCTGCTGGAGCGTGAAAAAACTTATTCCCAACGGTAAAACAAGGTGCAGCAGGACAAAATTCGAGCCGGCTACCGTGTTCACGTTCGAGATAAAGAAGTCCGCGTATTTGAAAAAACCCAGAAGCCCAAGATTGAAGGCCAGCCCGAGAAGAAAAAGCCACTTCGCCCGCGCGGCTTCACCGTTTTCGTTCTGTGCTCTGATGGCTGACGAAACGAACCAGTTGACCAAAACCGACGCTATCAACAACGACAGGTAAATCGGGTTCCACCAACCATAAAAAGTGGCCGACGCGACGAGCAACCAACTTTTTGAAATCGTGTGACCACCTACCCGGTCAAGTGCAAAAAACACAACAACAACAACCGGAAGGAAGATGTAAACGAATACGGGAGAACTAAAAAGCATCTAGACGAAAAATTTTGACCGGTTACTCACCCAGCCGTTGCGGGAATCACGCAGAGGGCGGTGACGGTTCAGGATTGTTTTTGTGAGATTAATTCGATCATGTCACCGACGTTGCGCAACTTCTGCAACTCGCCGAGTGCGAACTTTACCTGAAACTCTGTCTCGACGGCGTCGACCAGGCTCAGGTGGGCAAGGGAGTCCCATCCAGGAACATCCGATGCGGCCGTTTCCGGGTTCAGCATGAGTTCAGGGCTGTCGAGGACATCTCGAAAGATCACCTGCAGACTCTCCAGCACGTTTTTTGTCATTCCACATCTTCTCTTACTTTTCTGTTTGTTCCCTGATTTCAAACCAACAAATAGGCCATGACCTGCGCGGGTTTTGTCGGTACTACCGGGGCCACAAATAATACCAACGACCCATGAATTAGTCTATCAAAAAGTATGAACTGACACCGATTTTCTCGGGCTTAATCAGCTCATCGCTCCACAGCTATTGCCTTATTCAAATCGGCGCGGTCAGCGAGTAAGTCATACACCCAAATACTGGTACCTTCTTTTTCAGGCTCGGTGTTTTCAAATCCCAGGCGCCCATAGTGGTCGCTGACCATATCGTTTTTTGCAGTGCGGATGTACTCACCAACGATTGTTTTGAGTCCCCTGTCCATAGCCGCAGCGACGAGATAATCAAACATTGCCATTTCCATGCCGCGTTTCAAAACGCGGCAACTCATCAACCACGTGTCGACCTCCAGTGCATCACCCGCGACACGGGCGATAATCAAGGAGACCAGACCATTGTCTCCGAATTTATCAGTCAATTTTCCATACAACGTGATGAAACTACTGTCGCCAGCCATGCTTTCAATTTCTGATTGGGTGTACCGGCGCGTAGTCAGATTGAACTGGTTGGTCTTGTTCGTCAGCTGCGTTATTCGGTCCAGGTAAACCGGTTCGAACGGCTTGATGACAGCAGACATTTCAAGCGAGGCAAGGAACTCATCGTAGTTTGAAAAACGGGACTCAATCTTCTTACGCTGCGCGTTCGCAGCGTAATATTCCGATCGTTGCACGTCCTCCTTGGACAGCGACAAGGTTTCAAAAAACGCGCCCCTGTCCAGAACGTTGATGAAACCGCTGATCTCGGAGCCAACGTTGGGTACCGCGACCGCCGGCAACTGAGAGCTAACAAGCTCCCGCTCGGCGTAATTGTCATCGATGAAAACCAGACTGTCGACCCCTATGTTGATTTCTGACGCGATCGCCTCAATGTTTTCGTCCTTCCTATTCCAGTTGGCTTTGAAGGCTGAAAAATCATTGAGCGATAGCACTGAGTCAGGGTGAGAAAACCCCTGTTTCGCATTTTCTTCTTCGTTTTTTGAACAAACTGCCAGGATTACCCCTCTTTTTCTCAACTGGGAGGCGTACTCTTGAAAATCCGAAAAAGCCTCAGCTTCAGCTGTTTCCCGACCAAGCTGAATCCCCTCAAGCCCGTCGTCTCCTATGACCCCACCCCAGAGGGTGTTGTCGAGGTCAAGCACCAGACATTTCTTCGCCACACCGCAGAGGGTTCCGATGATACCGGCCAGGTTGTGAGCGAGATGGGGAATGGCTTCAAATGAAACAGCATATTTGGCGGTGTACCAGAGACGCCGATCATGCCAGGTATTCAACCCCAACGATGCGGACAGGTACTCTATATCGTTTATGTGAAGGTGTTTCAAATCCGCGGCGCGCTCGGAAAAATATTGATTGATCCTGCGCGTAAAATGTGACCTTCCGCGAACATCAACCGTGTCGAGATTACCCAACGGGCGTTCAAAAGGCGCTTCCATGTTATTCTGGATTACTGCGCAATCGAACTGCTCCGCAGCACGATTCCACATCGATTCGAACCGCTGAGTCTCGCTTTCAAACAAATCGTCCACGGCCTTCTGATCATCGTCGAGGCCCGGATATCGGGACAGATTCTTGTTCGTTGTATGGAAGTAAATGATGTCAGGGCCGAATTCAGCCAACCCGCCATCGTCAAACATCAGTTCTTCGTAATACCTGTCGTAACCGGATTCATAAAATGTCGGACGTATTCCAGAGTTCAACAGAAACAACTCCAGAACGTCCTTGATCTCTGAGGTAGTAGACCCGCCCAGAATGGCGATTCGTTTTTCTATCGAGTATTCCCCTTCGAGCAACTCACGGCGAATTGCTCTCTTTTTCCGGCTAATCAACCTGGGAGTGAAAGGGTAGTCGAGAAGTTGTGGTGTCGTCATTTATCTAGAGCCAACTGTGCCAACCAAAGGGACGGTTCGTGAAGGGTGTATTGGGATTCAGAAACAGCATTAAACGTGCCGTTTTTTACCGTAAAATGGGCCAAAGTCGTTTTGACCAACGGCGGTTCAGGGAAAGAAACCAACTGGGTGGGTCGCCGCAATCCGGGCTCAGCGTCTAGTGGTGTACTCGCGCCTCGATAGCTAAAGCCGCGGGATCGTGCCGTGCGAAAACCTCAAAGCGGGCGCCAAGGGCAACAAAAAGTGCCCAAAAAACACCCCCTGAAGTCAACCAGATCCCCGCTACAAGCAACAATTTCATCTTCATTCCCGTTTTCGGAATTTGCCGAGTCCCCAAAACCACACCAATATTGGAAGATCTCGAAAAAAATGCCATCTTTTTTATCCTGAAGACATCTTTAGACTCGGCACGCGGCCTAAATACGTATACCTTAAGTGACTTACGTCACCCTACCAGTCAACCAACAACCAACAATCCGAAACACCGATGAGCCTGAGATCATATATCGAGAGATATCCGTCCATCCCGTTCGTGGCCCCCTTCGCCTTCTTCATGGCCCTTCTTGTCGCCGGGCCGTATTTGCCGGGCGGACAACTTTTTACTTATCCGATCCGAACGGTTCTGGTGCTACTTCTTTTGATTGTGCTGGCACGCTGGATGAAGCCGGAAGGCGATTGGAAGCCCCTCGCAGGACTCGCCATCGGAGTGGTCGTGCTGGTTTTGTGGATTTTAGCCGAAGGACTTCATCCTTGGCTGGTGACCGGGGAAATAACTTCCCTCAACCCATTCGAATCTTTTTCCAGGCCGCAGGCGTTCGCCTGGATCGGATTCCGAGTGGTCGGAACCGCCCTTATTGTACCAATCGTGGAGGAATTTTTCTGGCGGGGTTTTCTAATCAGATGGCTCGTCAAACCGAATTTTCAAAGCGTCAAAATGGGGACGTTCACGTGGTACTCGTTCCTGGCCACTTCCGGGCTCTTTGCGCTGGAACACAACCGGTGGGCAGTCGGACTGATGGCAGGAGTTGCGTACAATCTGCTTTACATAAAGACCGGGTCGCTAAAAGCCTGTATTCTGGCCCACAGCGTCACTAACCTCGGCCTGGCGATTTACGTCCTCGCCACAGGTGAATGGGCTTTTCTCTAGAAACGACCGATTTTTTGCGTCAGCCTAGGAACCATGTTTCAAGACGATCGGGGGCTTGCCACCTTCAGAAGATCCACCCGCACGCGGGGCGCGCATTCCGACGATCCCCATCCATAGGAACGCAAGGGCACTGGTGCCATTCTTGAGAATCGCTTTGACCATCCCAATATCGAATGTGCCCCGCCCTTCGAGCGGCACGTTTCCTCTGACCTGAAGAGCGTCCAGGATGAACATCAGAGTGGCTACTCCAATAACCCCGCCCGCCGCAATATTGAGAATTGAAGTGACTTTAATGCCTGCAGCGGACTGAATTGAATGTACAATAACAACTGCCAAGGTCATCCCCATCAACGGTGTCAAAACGAACCCAGACAACAGGCCCACTGCTCCGTAGCGCCATTCCGCCGACCCGGGCGCAAACGGCCAAAAGGTCAACACTAGATCGATCATGGGGAGAACCACGACTAGCGCGGCAACCAGGTAAAGGCTGGATGCAAACGGCCGTATGAAATTTGCCGGGTTTTCTTTCATCAAAGTCTCACTGAGAATGATTGGTTTGTTGAGAGATACCGAGACCAATATTGCCGATTACGGCACGAATAACCACCACCGGCTGGCCGAAACGCAATGAGGGTCGGAGCTCGGAAGCTCCGACCCTCACAGATCATTCATGGGTTTGGGAACCTACTCTACAGATCCCATCCGTCGGCGGCGAGCGATGAGGCCCACCCCGAGGAGTCCCGTTCCCATCAGGAAGATGGTAGTCGGTTCCGGAGTCACCATCACAAGATATTCCTGCTTGGTGTAACGTCCATCTCCAATCGGATCTGCCATTCCGTTGGCGGCCCTGTCGTTGTTGTCGATTAGAGCATCGGAGGCTATGTACCAATATTTTCCGTGTGACGCGTAGTAGCTAGCGAATCCTGCGTTCGCCACGGCGAACCAACCCGGATCATCGTCTGCTGTAGACCAGGTTGGCGCACTACTATCGAATAGATGCCAGATGGCCGAGTGCAATCCCGCAATGGAATCCTGGCGGGCCTGTGTTGCTGGCATCGCTTTGATTTGAGCGAAGAATGTCGTCAAATAAGCTGCCTTCTTGTATTTCTCAAAAGCACCTTCGCCCCACCGGCTCTCCTGCAAAACGGTGTTGTCAGCTTCAACAGCGGAAAAACTGTTGAAGTTGTAATTAACCGGGTTGTTTCTGCTGGGCGCGTAGTGGAAGAAATCAACACAATAAATGTCGATCGTAGGATGCCCCGGCACTGCGCCTACATACGGCCCAGGAGTCCCTGTCGGAGCCGATTTAAACTCCAACGGTCCAGAAGAGGGCAGGCTTTGAGCTGCGACGGGTTGCGCGGCCAAAGCAAGAACAAGGCCAAGAAAGATTGCTTTTTTAAGCTTCAACATATGTTGAGCGCTCCGAATAATGGTTGGGGGGTTCGCGTCCCCATATAATTGTACCCGCCGCCGACAATGCATTTCTTATGCCACCAAACGATGTGTGTCGGAGAAGCGAAGGAAACTGTGTAAGCTGTTTGGGGACAATGACTTGCAGCTCAAGCGCGAATCGGCCGCCGCTCTGGCGAGTGTTGCAGCATTCCCGCAACAGATTCGTCAACCAAACATCTCCAGCCAGTTTCTAAGGGTCAGGAACCTACGTAGCCTAACTCGCCGGCCCTGACTCTCGCCTCGACTGCCCCCGGGGCATCAGGGAAATCGGTGAAAACCCTACGGTAAATTTCCAGTGCCCCGTCCCAATCGCCGGATAACCCCAGAGTCCTGGCAGCAGAGTTGAGAAGCTCGACTTTCCGGAACTCGTAATCAACCGCGTCGGCGGCCCGCCTGTAAGCGTCTGAGGCCTCTGCCATCTGACCGACCTCCTCGAGGGCTCCGGCTAGCAAACTTAAAGCCGGTTCAAGGAAATGCCGTTCGGGACCGGAGTTCACGAAATCTCGTAGGCCGGTAACGGCGAGGGCCTCCTGATCCTGCAGGAGCCTAACGTGGCCCAACAAGATTGCGGCCTCGTTGGCGGCATTAGTTCCGGGATAATCGCTTACGACTCTGCTGAGGTCACTTTCGGCCAGCGGCAGGTTCTCTGCCCCGACCGAGGCTCGAGCGCTTTGCAAGGCGCGTTGCCCGAATGCTTCTTTCCTTGACGCTGCGGAATTCACAAACCAAAAACCCAACACCGCGACAACGACAACCGTCACCGCGGAGAGCACCATTAGCCGGTTTTTCTCATACCACGAAATCAATCCGGCAATCGGGTCATCTTCGTTGTGGGCCGGAACGTTCGCCGGGGTAGTCTTAGCTACTTGCTTTGCTGCCATTCTTAGTTCGAGTCCAATCAGTTCATTGCGTTCAAAAACGATTTTCGATCCGCGCAAGTTCAAAATGCCCGGGCCACGATGCCCCTGGCAGGATTCGAACCTGCGACCTACGGTTTAGGAAACCGGCGCTCTATCCGACTGAGCTACAGAGGCGTAGCCCTTAAAAATAACGGGTTTTAGAACCAATTCCAACTGCTGGTCGCGGTGTCTGCCAGAACACACTAACCGGTCCCTCAACCTTAGTTCCCGAGTCTCCAACACCGGTACCCGGTCCTGGCAGCAGTCGAGAGCACTCGCCGCCGTAGGTGCCTGACCAGACCCGCTCCAACTACAAGAGGCGCGGGACCAAAGCCGTACTCGACGCGACGACTCTCTTCGACCAATCGTGCTGCGACCGCCCCGTCCAGAGGGAACCGCCTGAAAATGTTGATCGACCATAGAAGGGGACCCCAGGTTTCGCGATCCCGTATCCCCTGCAAATGCCCCTCCGCGAAACTGATAGCCTGGTCTAACCAGGTTTCAGCAAGCTGCCGATTGTCGGTCTCGCCAGATTCAATTCGGCTCCGTACGATCCCCATATCCAGCGAATCGGCAAGGGCCAGAGCCGCGCCGTCCAAAAGATAACGCAGTAAGAATGCGTGGTACTCAGTGTGGATGGAATGGTGAAGCCCATGCCAGAAGATCTCGGTACACGAAGGGACCAGAGTACGACAGCCCTTGTGTTCCACCTCTTTGGCTCCGTTCATCATTCTTTCCCATGAGACACCGGGATTCAGGTTGTCCTGGGTGCGCCAGTGGATTTCAATAGAAACACCGTTTTCGTCCACCAGAGGATCCAGGTGGAGGGGTTTCTCAAAAGGCCCGACGCCCAGCGCTTCGATCAACGTGCGACAACCGTCGGAGATCAAAACGTCCCACGCTCGTCCGCTCAACTCTTCGGGCACCAGGATATCCAGGTCCGAGAGACGTCGCGCTCCGGCGAGGGGAAACTGATCAGCCAACAACCTTCTTGCCATACCTTTGAGCGGGAGCACCGGGATGGCCTTGTCGACGAGAACACGTGAAACCCGATCCCAAGTCTCATCCACAAGCGAGTTCGTAGCAGCGGTCCTCCGGGCGACCCCTTCGAGCCACTCAACGAACTGTGGATCCACCTCCGAAACGATTCCCCCCGCCTTAAGTTTCCGATAAAGCCACAGCTCACACTGTTCATATCGCACGAGATCCTTGAGGCCCCAACAGTTCACGTTGCTCCAGGCCCCCTCCAGTGTTGACGCATCCGGTGCGCACAACGTTTTGAGGAACACGTCAACCGTTTCCCTTGCAGAGCCCCTCATATCTTTTCGGGGAATACAGCGATTGTGCTCAAGCCTTCAAGGGATTTGAGATCGGGTTCCAGATAGGGTCCGTCCTCATCGGTCAACCAGGCGTGGGCATGCAATTCGCGTTGCGGGTTTCGTTTCACCCCTACCCTGAGAACCACCTTGACCCCGGTGGATCTGAGGAGGAAGAAAATTATCGCGGCGCGTTTCAAGCAGGTCCGCCGCCATGGAGGAGGTAGCCGCCACAGGGCCCCATCCACCCAGGCAGCAAGAGTGTCCCCGTCCGGTTGGAAATCTTCGGTTCGGTACGTGTGCCTGCCGCCAGCAAGAATCTTCGCCAGTTTTGAAAAGGGGAAAACGAAAACCAACGGCGGAATCAGGAATATCGAGATCATTGCCCTCAGGCGAAACGAGCCGGGCCACTCCCGCAACCCCCAGAGGCTGTGTTTAGGCACCCGACACCTTCGACAGCAATCTGGCGTCGAGGCATCGGCCAAGGAATTCCCGCAGGTTCTTTTCCGCTATTTCAGGGGACACATCGTACTCTTCTAACAATTTGCCCAGGAGTTTGCCTTCCGTTGACGGACCCGAGTCCAGGGCGTTGAGAACCAGGAGGCCTGTTTCAGAAACGGAAAAGTACTTTCGTGACCCCAGGTGAAGGACGATTCCCTCCCCTTCCAGCTCGGTGAGCCGCAGATCAGGGTGTCGCGAATAGTGTGTGGTCACGTCGTCGCCTCCAGCAAAAGGTCAGGATGGTCAAACAGGTCCGTTGCAAGACGCAGACGGTAACAATCAGCCTGCCGACCCAATCCGGCGAGCATCTCAAGATGATCCTGCGCGAATACCGGCTCCAGCGCAACCCAGGCCGACCATCGCACAAACTCCGATAGTACTTCGCTTCCCGCAACCCGTTCAATAGTCGTCTTACTCCCTTCTACTGACAGAAAAGCAACGATTTCCGGAACCGCGATTTCAAGCCTGGCGCCGCGAAGTTCGTCAACCGAAAACTCTCTCTTCCCACGACGGAGGTTTTCCTCCCCACCCAAAACACTCAACAACTTTTGTCCCCCCGGGCGCAACGCGATTTTTTTCCTGACCGGGCGGACCACCAGGCCAGCCTTTTTCCGCGAAAGAAAGCACCCATCATCACCCCCAACGCCCCACCCGCAGGCGTTAAGGAACGCCGTTGTCGTTGATTTTCCCGAGGCAGAGTTTCCGGCCATCAACCACCCTCGTCCGCTGGGATCCTCTAACATGGCCGCATGAAGGTGGTGCCATCCAACTCTGCGAAACAACATCATCACAACAGCCGCAAAAAACGTGGTAGTGGCAGATTCCAAATCGTCGGCCGCCTCCGGGGATAGGGTAACGCTGGCGGCATACCCCTTATCGAGCAACGCAAACGCAGGGCGCGACTCCCACTCGATTCGAAGGATGTCACCCGGGGCAACGAAAAAAACGGTCTCCGGTTGCCTAAAAACCTCGTGAAATCCGGTGGGTGTAGCGCCAACCGTTCCAACCTCGATCCGCAATATCAGGCGGGTCGGTGGAACCGGGTAGGAGTGGGAAAGCCACCGGCTAACCAGGTCTTTTGCCTTTTCGTCGGCGCACTCGACCAGGAACCCATTCTCGACGTTCATGGAATCAAACTAGTAAGAAGAAGAATGCCCCGCCGTCCCCTTTCGGGGGCGACAGGGCACTCAGCACCACATTGAACCGTATCTACAGGCTAATCCCGCCACCTGCAGACATCAGAGTTACCTCGGCCAGCGAGGCTTCCTCTTTGAGCGTGAGCTCAACAAACGGTTTCTTCTGACCCTTTTGAGGGGTTACATCGACGTTTTTCATATAGTTTCCCATTTATCGCAAAAGGTGAGGCGTTTCCGCTGCAGGATTCACGCCAGAGGAAGCCCCCTTTAATTGAAGGTCAGGTTATTTGTTGACTTAGAGCCCGCCACCGCAGGACGCGGGGAATCCGTTTGAGTCGAAGCAACCGGTCGAAAGGAGCGTGACCTCGGCCAGAGAAGCCTCCTCAGTGACGGTAAGCTCAACGAACGGTTTCTTCGGCCCTTTTCGAGGGGTGACGTCAATGGTTTTCATGTGTTTCCTGATATTCGCGAAAGGTCAATCTCAACCCCTTGCACATCACAGACCAAAGTAGGCAAAGACTTGGCTGTCTACCTGGTCAGACTAACTAATGGCCCGGGTTAAGAACCTCCAGCCGAACGTTGTATTCCATCGACCAGGTGCAGTGCGCATCCACCATTTGTTTGACCCTTGCCACACGTTCATGGTTTGGTTGCGCCCCTCTAATAGCTCAACACGGCATGGGTTTCCACACCGTCCAATTTGCCCCGGCCCTGAAGAAATTGGATTTCCATCAGAAAAGAACATCCAACAACTTCACCCCCTGATTCCCTGACCGCACAGACCGCCGCTTCGGCGGTTCCGCCGGTAGCGAGAACGTCGTCCACGATTAGCACTTTCTCGCCTCCACTGATTCCATCCGAGTGTATTTCAATCGTATCGGTACCGTACTCAAGGGCATATTCCACCTTGATAGTCTCTCTGGGCAACTTTCCCGGTTTTCGGGCCAGAACCAGACCCGCATCCAACCGCTGAGAAGCCGGGACTCCGAATAAGAACCCTCTCGACTCAATCCCGAGGATCTTCTGCACCCCCGACTCCAGAAACGGCGCTATGGCCAGATCAACCGACTTGTGGAAAAGGGTCGGGTTCATGAGCAACGGAGTTATGTCCTTAAAGACAATTCCGGGTTTCGGAAAATCTGGTACATCGAGAATGATATCGTAAATCTGTTGAATTGATTCCGCACTCATGTTAACACCTGTAACTATATGATATCAAAAGTTTTAAGCGATTTTATCTCATGTTGATCCGTAACATCTAGAACTTCAACTACACTCGACATGGGCGGGCCCTTCATAAGCTCAGCTTCAAGCAATTGCAGCTGGTCCGGATCGCCCACACATTCCACCTCGACCGCACCATTTGGAAGATTCTTAACCGTCCCAACCACCCCAATCCCAAGAGCATGCTTTCTGACAAACCACCGAAAACCAACCCCCTGCACCCTCCCCTCAATCCGCCATGCCTTGAACATTCCGGGTTGAGATTCAGAGTTCAATCCACCTCCCTCCCCCCATCCCCCAACTCACTGGCGGCTCCCGGCTCCCGGCTCCCACCTCCCTGCCTCATTCTCTGGCGAATTACATAGACTCCCAGAATCAATACCAGAATCGGAAGAACGACAAGTATGGCGGTCCTGGTGTGTGCGGCTACAGCTTCATTGCTCAAGACATCGGCGTTCTTACCGAGGTACCAACCGATATAGGTTAGAACCCCGCTCCAGATCCCAGCTCCAAGCGCGGTAAAAACAGAGAACACCATCAGGTTCATTCCTGACATGCCTGCCGGGAGTGAGATATACTGCCGAATCACCGGAATCAAACGACCCACGAACGTAGATATCTCACCATGTTTGAGAAAAAACACCTCTGAACGCTCAAGAGATGCTTCTTTTATCAACAGGTACTTCGAATATTTATGAAGCAACGGTTTTCCCAACCGGGCGGCAACAAAGTAGTTGACCAGGGCCCCCAGCAAACTTCCCGCAATCCCCGAAGACAACACCAACCAAACGTTCATTCGACCCTGTGCCGCTAAGAAACCCGCGGGGGGTAATACAACCTCCGACGGGAAAGGAAAAAAGGACGATTCCAACCCCATCAAAAGGACAATTCCGGGATAGCCCAGTTTGAAGATCGTATCGACCAACCATGTTACCAGAGTTTCAAACAACGGCCCCTGCCTTTTTTATTCTGATTCAAAATTCGTTATTCTGCACTCTGCATTCCAAACCCTTGTTTACCGATCAACGGAACGAATTTAACGGCGCCCAACATCTCTTCTTCTGTGCCGTTTTCCGTCCGGGTCACGCGCACCAGTTCTTGGTGTCCACTCGGGCTCTCTATCGGGATCACCATCTTCCCCCCGAGAGCCAGCTGACGCACCAACGCTTCCGGTACTTCAGGGCCTGCCGCGGCTACCAGTATCGCATCATACGGAGCAAGAGGTTTCCAACCCATCGTGCCATCGGCCACAACCACTAGAACACTGGCAAGATCGATAGAGTCCAGAGCCTTTCGGGCGCTCCGTGCCAACTCGGTGATGCGCTCAACCGAAACCACTTGAGCCGCAAGACGTGCCAAAAGGGCCGTTTGATACCCGGAGCCGGTACCAATTTCGAGCACCTTCTCCGTTCCCGTCAGCTGAAGAGTCTGGAGATAAAGGGCCTGGACATAGGGCTGCGAGATGGTTTGTTGATTGCCAATCGGCAACGCGGAGTTTTCATAGGCCCGATGCCGCACCGCTTCGGGAACGAAGAGGTGACGTGGCGTCTCCCCCACGGCCGCCAGAACCGACATGTCGTTGATTCCCTGGGTCCGAAGCTCTTCGATCAAACGGGCTCGGTACCCTCCGTAGCTGTCGCTTAGGCTCCCAGCCGCCAACTGTCGACCTCCTTCATCAGCTCGTAGTCTGTTAGATCGAATTGCAACGGCGTCACAGATATGTATCCATCCTCAATTGCTCGAAAATCACAATCGTCCGGTCCCGACCATGCAACGTTGCCTCCGCCTATCCACAGCGTTTCCCTGCCCCAGGGATCTTTGGATTTGGTGATGGAATCAGAGTAGACGCGCTGGCCGAGCTTGGTGACTTTGATTCCTTTGATTTGATCGCCCGGGCGATTCGGAATGTTAATATTGAGCAGTGTGTTGGGTCGGGGTTCGGAAGCGACGATCCGCTTCAGGAGGCGTTCGATCCAATCCCTCTGTGTTTCCAGAATGGCCGGATCAAACGTGGCAAGTGAAACGGCAATCCCGGGGATGCCCAGCGACAGGCCTTCCATCGCGGCAGCGACCGTTCCCGAATACAAGACATCTTCCCCCATATTAGGGCCATGGTTGATACCGGAAAACACAAACTCCGGTTTTTCTTGCAAAAGAGCTCCAAGGGCAAGCAACACACAATCAGTTGGAGTTCCATCTACCTGGTACTTTCCGTCTTCCAGTTTCACGGGGCGAAGCGGACGGGTCAGCGTCAGCGAGCTGCTCGTAGCGCTCTGTTCCCGGTCCGGAGCCACCACGGTGACGTCGGCAAAAGAACGGCTTATGTCTGCAAGTACGGAAAGCCCGGTGGCAAGAATCCCGTCGTCGTTACTTATCAGAATCTTCAATCGGGGGATTACCGTCCAGGATGTCTATTATTTCTTGAAGTTGGTTTTTGAGGTCGACCACTGTTTCCAGTTTTAGGGCGGCGCGAGCCTCGGGCTTGAGCGCGCCGGATCGCCTGTACTCGTCAATCTTTTGGCGGGCGCCCTCGATAGTAAATTTCTCGGTATAAAGGAGGTGCTTCACCAGCATAATGAGTTCGATTTCACGACGCTGGTAGACGCGATTGCCGGATCTATTCTTGGCCGGATTTAGAAACCTGAATTGACTTTCCCAATAACGCAGCACATGCGGCTTGAGATCCGTCAGCGAACATACGTCACCGATGGAGAAAAACTCCTGCACAGGCTGCGAAGATGTCATGCCCAGCGCTCCGGTTTGAGTTCGCGACCCATTAGATCGGCCACGGCCTGCTTGGGAGACTTGTCCTCAAACAGAATCTCATACACCTGATGAGCGACCGGCAACTCGACACCAACGCCTGCGGCAACATCAAGGATCAAGCGGGACGTATTGACTCCCTCAGCAACGGTGTTCCGTTCCTCCCTGATCTGCTCTACGGTTTTCCCTGCGGCTATTTCCAAACCAAAAGTCCTGTTTCTACTCTGATCACCGGTGGCCGTAAGCATAAGGTCACCGATACCCGCCAGTCCAGAGAACGTCAGCGGATCCGCGCCCAGGGCTACCCCAAGGCGTGTCATCTCAGCCAATCCTCGCGTGAGTAAGGCGGCCCGTGTATTGTCTCCAAGTCCCAGGCCGTCAGTTATTCCGGCAGCGATAGCGTACACATTCTTTAGCACTCCCCCGAGCTCGACTCCAACGACGTCATGAGCGGTATAAACTCTCATGTAGCTGGTGCTAAACAAAGATTGAACCTGCTCCGCGACACCTTGATCGACCGATGCAGACACAACAGCCGTCGGCCTTTCTTTCGAAACCTCTTTGGCAAAACTTGGTCCCGAGAGCGCAGCAACAGGGACTCCCGGCATTTCTTCTGAAATTATCTGCGTCATAGTGGCGTGGGTCCTGGGGTCGAGACCTTTTGACACGCTGACGACGGGCGGTCGATGCTTCCCTATTTCTTGGAACAGATGAGTTGCTATCTCGCGAACCGCATACGAGGGAGCAGCAGAAATGACGCATTCGGCGTCGGCAACTGCCTCCAACGTGTTGCCGGTAGCGCGAAGCCGACTATCCAGTGAGACTCCCGGCAAAAACATCGGGTTGATGTGGTTGGTATTGATCGAAGAGACCACATGAGTTTCACGAGCCCACACGGTGACGTCGTGGGCAGATTTGGCTAACAAATTTGCAAGGGTTGTGCCCCAACTCCCCGCTCCAATAACGCCTACACGCATGCTCAGTCAGCTCTCCTGTTTTTTCCGAAGCGGTTTTCAGTACCCTTCAGCAACCGGCCCACGTTACTCCTGTGAGTGAACACGATAAATGCTGCTATTGCGATCCCAATCCAAAGTGTGAATGGATCCGGCGACCCGAGTATCAACAACGCGACTGGAAACATCAGTGCCCCGACGATCGAACCAAGGGATACGAACCCTGTGGCCCACACAACCAGCGCCCATCCAATCATTGCGACAGTAGTAGCAAGGGGTGCCAGGCCAAGTACCACTCCTGTTGCAGTTGCCACCCCTTTTCCACCCTTGAACTTGATGAAGACGGAAAAAACGTGCCCGAAAATCGCAGCGATGCCTAGCAACAACGGGATCCACTCCCCTCGCCCAGCTCCGGGGGCGTAGAGCAACACCGGCACAGTTCCCTTGGTAACATCCACAATCCCGACCGGTATCGCATAGCGCCAACCCAGCACACGATACACATTGGTCGCCCCGAGGTTCTTGCTACCTTTTTCCCGCAAATCGACCCCCGCCCCCAACTTGCCAACGACCAGGCTGGTGGGAAACGAGCCCGTCAAATAGGCACAGCAAAGCCACAGACCCAGCGTCACCTCTTCAACACCTTTTTTCGTTTGCGTTTCAGTTTGATCCGAATCGGTGCCCCCTCGAAGCCCCACGCGTTTCGGAAGCCGCGACGCAGGTATCGGACATATGATTCCGGTATCACATCTGGCCGATTGATCACCAGCGCAAAAGTCGGAGGCTTAACACCGATCTGCGAGCCAAACATGATATTGACCGTCTTGCCTGGCTTCTGCGGCGGTTGGTTGCGGGCAACAAGTTCTTCGAGGACTCGATTGACCTCTGATGTCGAAATCCGATTCGATCGGTTTTCGGCCACTGTGACGATCAAGTCCAACAAATTACGAATTCGCTGGCCGGTGAGAGCAGAGGTAAAAACGAACGGCACCCCCTCGAAGAACGGTGCGCGGTGCTCCACTTCTTTGCGTATCTCGAGGGCGGTGTTGGTCTCTTTCTCTTCGGCGAGGTCCCATTTATTGAAAGCCACTATCAATCCGCAGCCGTTTTCCCAGGCCGATTCCGCAATTTTCAACTCCTGCATCTGCAAACCGCGTTGAGCATCGACAACCAGAACGGCCACTTCGGCCCGTTCAATGGCTCGTTCTGTCCTAACTCGGGAATAGAACTCGATGTCGTCCGCAACTTTCGACTTTTTCCTTAAACCAGCCGTGTCGATGAAGTTAAGAGTTATCCCATGGTACTTCAGCGGGGAATCCACGGCGTCACGAGTAGTACCGGCCTCCGGCGCTACGACCGAGCGGTCCTCGCCGAGTAACCGATTCACAATGCTCGACTTGCCGCTGTTGGGGCGCCCGATAACCGCAACGCCGATCTGTTCCTCATCTTCGGATGTTGTCAGGTGCGGTAACTTCCGCAGCACCGAGTCGAGCAAATCACCACTCAATTTCCCGGTTGCAGCTGAAACGGGATGTGGTTCACCCAGCCCCAGCGAATAGAATTCGGTGTGCGCCGTATTGCCCCGGGGGTCGTCCATCTTATTTGCAACCAGAACAACTTCGTCCGCTCTGCCACGCAAAATGCCGGCGACCTCTTCGTCAGCCGGATGGATGCCCGCCATCACGTCGACGACGAAGAGGATCAGGTCAGCCGAGTCGATGGCCGTGGTAACCTGCTGTCTAATCCCTGTGCTGATTGCATCTTTCTCACCCGTTACCCAGCCCCCCGTATCGATCAACCAGAACTCATTGCCTGCCCAATCAGCTTTGGCAAAGTTGCGGTCCCGCGTGACCCCCGGACGATCATCAACGATCGCCTGCCTCCCACCCACGAACCGATTAAACAACGTGGATTTCCCAACGTTCGGACGCCCCACGATAGCGATGGTCGGCAAACTCATTGATCCCTCATGTCGCAAGCAGCAAACCCGCTCCCCGTTCCCGGTTCCCAGCTCCCGTCCAATACGTCGCTAAAGAAATACGAGAACCTCACTTCGGACGGAGAGTCCGCCTGGAGTTCCGAAGCCTCGAGATCATCCATGAAAAGACCGTCATCGTTAATCGATTCCCCCGGCAGCAACGCAAGATCCAAATCGGCGCGGAATTTCAAAGCGTCGGCAAATGCCTTTCCCGGCAACAACGCTGCAGTCGTAACCGAAGAACCGAAAAGCGTATTCTCAAGTGATATCATTTCAAAAGAACCGCCCGTCTGGGCTGTCAAAGTTTCGAGAACCGCGGGCATAAGTGTTTTCATCGCGGTGCCGGTAAACACGCCAATCTTCTTTCCGGACAAATCCGCATTACTGGGGATTTCCTGAATCTGCTGCTGAAGAAAACGGACCGCGCCAACTCCATTTTCCACCTGCTCAAATCCGTCATACTCAGCAGCCGCAGGAAGATCCCTCCCGGCGTTGATATAAAGATCATCTGAGCCATAGACCCATCCGTAGTCACGGGCTTCCCGGGCGCGTTGCTGCCATATGTCCAGCGTTTCAACCACGCTAATGCACTCTGCCATAGTCGGCTGCCGCGAAAGGTCATGGCGCGAAAATTCCGTCAACCCGACCGGAACGACCGACACTGACAGCACATTGTCTTCCATCGCCCAGAGGTCGGAGAGACTCTGTTCCAGATGGGGGCCATCGTTAACGCCTGGTTGAAAAACAATCTGGGTGTGAAAGTCGATCCCGCCCCCCCCGAATTCCCGCATCTGTTCGATGACATCCGGCGCCAGAGGATTGCGAAGCAAACGGCGTCGCACTACAGGATCGGTTGCATGAACCGAGACATACAGTGGTGACAGACGGTACTCTTTGATGCGTTCAACATCACGCGGCTTCAGATTGGTGAGAGTAGCGAAATTGCCATGTCGAAAAGAAAGACGATAGTCGTCATCGCGAATATCCAGAGACTGCCGTGTAGTCGTGGGCAGACCATCTACGAAGCAGAAGTCGCAACGATTGGCGCAGCGGCGAATTGACGGTGGCTCCAATTCCAACCCCATCGGCATGCCCTCGGGACGCTCGATGTCAAACTCCAACTCTTCTCCGCCAGGGGTCCGAGCCATGATCAATAATTCGTCGTCTGCCGTCAAGAACTCCCAATCAAGGAAATCGTCGAGCGCCCTCCCGTTTACGGAAAGCAACTGAGTCCCTTTTTGGATTCCTAACTCACTACCGATCGAATCGGCGGCGACATTTCTGACTATCACCATCCGCGCAACAAATCTTCTTCCTGGGCCCGGAAGTGGCTAGCGGGCACCTTAACAAACGACTAGAACGTGGCGGGGAAACTTAATATCAGGACTGGAGTTACGCCAATTGGCTTAACAATTCATCGAGTTTCGACAAGTGTGAGGCTTCGACTGCATCTCAAACAGGTCACCCTGGCTGGCGGACACCAAACGGCACCGACATCAAAGACCTGCTCCAACCCGCAGTCAGGACATGTCCCGGAGCAGTCTTTCGGCACTAGGTGGGCCCGGAAACGTTGAAGAAAAAGGTAAAACCCGAAAAAGGCTCCAACAGGCACTATGACGAAATGAGCCACCGGAATGAAAGCGCCCAAGGCTGTCACCCCCCAAACAACGGCCGCCCCCTTTAGACCCCTGACCAATCGCTCCGTCCGACGATAGCTCGTAACGACCACCCTGCCCCGCGTCCGCTCGGCGCTATAGCCTGTTATTTCAAGATCAGAAACGGTTTGAGCCAACTCCGGCACTCCGATTGGCAGCGGTTGGGGATTGCGGAAAAAAAACGCAGGCCCTTGACGGACCCGCGAAAAGAACAGAGCGGGCGACCGGGTTCGAACCGGCGACGTCCAGCTTGGGAAGCTGGCATTCTACCACTGAATTACACCCGCAGGATGCCCAATTTAGATCGGATTGTAGTCCCAGGCAAGCTGGAAAGCCGCCGAACTATCGCCCCTTCCGCTTAATCAAATAGCCCGGGTCGCACCCGATTGCCCTGGCAAGTTTCTCGAGGTTCCGAAAATTGACCGCCCGAGTCACACCGCTTTCCAGCCGCGATATCACCGCCTGGCTCACGCCTGATCGCCGGGACAGTTCCGACTGCGACCAACCGTTGACCAGCCTCAATTGCTTAACTCTAACGTCGACAGAAGACATTCTTCAATTATGCAGATCTGAATGACAAAATGCAAATATTTCGATTAAATACGTCTTAAAATATGACAATACGTATTGACAAGAATTCAATATTGCATAGCTTAGACAATCGTTGCGATGGCGCGACAAACGATTAAGGGGAATTGGCATATGACACGAGAAATGGCCGAGGACCGGCTCCAGGAAGAGTTGGAAACGCGATATCGGGAGTTCTTCGCCCGAAACACCCCGAAACCGGAGCCGACCAGGCAGCAGGTTCTGGTCAAAGCGCTGGGAAAACTCTCATGTCCTCCCTGGTGTTTCGGAGAGGCCAAACTCACCAACGGCGCTCGATCTGAGCGACGTGTTTCAGTGGCTCGCTAAGCCCCGCACCCACGCTTCATGGAGGTCTGACATGGATTCACAATTCCGGGAAGAAATGCTCACAGAAGAATTGCGCAAACGCTATGAAGCGCTGTGTGAGGAATTCGAACCTCGAACGGTTCTCCCTCCCCACCCCGACCTGATCACGACTTTGAGCGAATCTTCCAGACCCTCGGGTTTGCCTAACGGAATCGACGACCTCGGTGAATGGGTGGACACCACCGTGAAGACCTACGAGTTCGTGTGCACGCTGTGGCAAAACCAGGAATGGCGAGATGTCATGACCACTCTGGTGGGCATGAACGAACCCGGAGGGATACGGGCGGGCGGATCGAACCAAACCACGAGGCGATCTGCCTCGGCCTACCCGGCTCTACACCTGGTAGATTCCGCGCAAGCAAATTAGATAAAAGAAAGAAGTCAGAAGTTAGAAGGTCCACACCCCTCTAACTTCTGACTTCTAACTTAGTCGACCTCTCCCATAATCTTCTTCACGCCCGGGCTCACCAGCAGGGCGATAATTCCGGCTGCGCCAACTAACATTGCGACTGTCCTGAACAGGGCCGATGGAGCGAGATCATCTAGCTGGCCTGCGACCAAACCGGCAACCAGGTTACCGAGAGCTGTTCCGACGAACCAGATACCCATCATTTGTCCCACGCGGCTAACTGGCGCCAGCTTGGTGATAGATGAGAGCCCCACCGGTGATATAGCAAGTTCGCCAACGGTGTGGAGGAAGTACATAACGATCAGCCAGGCCACCGACGCACCGGCTTCGGGCGTCGCGTTGGCAGCGCCCCACGAGATAACAAAGAACCCGGCGGAAAGCCCCAAAAGTCCCAGCCCGAATTTGACCGGAATGGAAGGATTGGAGTTCCGTTCTGCCAACCAAACCCAGATCATTCCGAACACCGGCGCAAAAATGATAATAAAGGTGGAGTTAACAGACTGCAGGAAACCAGCAGGCATCAGCCACCCAAAGAAGCTTCTGTCCGTTAGGTTCTGAGCGAAGAGATTGAGTGAGGAGCCGGCCTGTTCAAAACCTGACCAGAAAATAGCTATTAGCACAAAAAGCCAGAGGATGACCAGCAAGCGCTTGTTTTCGGTAGCTGTGTGTCCACCCCAGCCAATCAGGTAGACGAAGAAAAGCGCAACAATTAACAGAATACTACCGCCAAGCGTCTGGGCAATCTGTACAAGAGTCACGTTTAGAATGCCCATGCTAACCATCGACACGAATGCGACGATGGCAGCCACAACCAGGCCGGTAGCCAACATGAACTTCCGGTTGAGCGAAGCCAGCTCATCAGAACTCAAGGTTGATTTTAGCTTTCCACAGTCGCCAAGGTGCTTCTCGCCCATGCGGTACTGAATCAGCCCGAAAACCATCCCGATACCCGCCAGACCGAAACCCCAATGCCAGTGATAGCCTTCCCCGAGGAAAGAGGTCAGTAGCGGTCCGAAAAGGGCGCCAAGGTTAATCCCCATGTAAAACACAGAGAAACCAGCATCGCGTCGGGCGCCGCCGTCAGGGTAGAGTTCTCCAACAACCGTGCTGACGTTTGGCTTAAGAAGCCCGGTTCCGATCACGATAAGGATTAGTCCACCGTAGAATCCGGCATCCAATCCCGTAGCCATAGTGAAATGGCCTGCCGCTATTACCCAACCACCCACCCAGACGGCCTTCCTTTGGCCCCAGAGATTGTCGGCGATCCATCCGCCTGGGAGCGCAAGCAAGTAAACAAAGAACGTGTAGAGCCCGTAGATCGCAGCGGCCGTACCAACATCCAAGCCCATGCCCGGATTCTGCGTGGTCGTGGCAGCCGTCATGAAGAGGATCAGGAGAGCCCGCATCCCATAATACGAGAAACGTTCCCACATCTCTGTGAAGAACAGAACGGAGAGGCCTCGCGGATGCCCGAAGAACTGAGGTTCTTGTGCAGTACTCATACGTGGGTTTGACCCTTCTTGAGCAAGTTGTTTTTTTATTCGTGCTCCGTTGACCGGAGCGCCAAGGTGTCCTGATTTTGGGTTGTACTACCAGAAGACCGCACCAACGATCCATTTTGCCGATCCAAAAGGACCACGAATAATACCCCCGTTCTACCCTATGGTAAGTCCGATTCACCGATTAGTCGATTTACCCCAGGGCCGTCCCGACTCCCAAAATCAGGTAGACCGCGCCGGTGAAAGCTACTTGCAACCGTGATAAGCTCGCATTCCCTTGAATCCACTTCCCAAAACGCCCGGCCACCAGAGCGTAAAGGGAGTCGGTCACAAACGCCAGGGCGAAGAAGACAGCGCCGAGAATAAGGAATTGCGCGGTACCATTACCGCTGCCGGGATCAATGAACTGTGGCAGCAGCGCAAGTATGAAAAGGGCGGCTTTTGGGTTGAGGAGGTTAACCAAGACAGCCTCTCTGAAAACTTGCCACAACCGACGGTTTTCGAGAGTGCCATTCCCCACTGTCGCCTTTCGGAATGTTATGAATTGTCGTATGCCCAGGAAAATTAGATAACCGGAGCCGACTACCCTCAGGGCGTCAAAAGCCAGGGTCGATTCGGCAACCAACGCAGAAACTCCCACTGCCCCTATCGTCACCAGGATGAGTCCACCCACAATCAGCCCCAGAGATGACACGATTCCAGCTTTGGTCCCCTGAGCCACGCTGCGGGCCACAATGTAGAGTACGGCCGGGCCGGGAGTAACCAGAAGCGCCACCGACACCAGGCAGAATACGAGTAGCGTGGTGGCGTCAGGCACTGATCACGGTTGAATCAGCATCAGAACGAGAGGTACTCCAGGCTATTATTATTTCGTGAATCTGGCGTACGCCATCTGTCAGCGCCGCCGGACCTGGTTGCAGGATGTCGACGGACTTCACCTCGTGAAGTTCATTTCGCTGCACTGCGGGAATCGCGGTCCACCCCAGCCTCTGCCGAACCTGCGCAGGCTTGAACATCTTGCCGCACCATGACCCGATTATGATGTCTGGCTGTCGGTCAATGACAACCCGGGGATCGGCGATAATTCTGTCTTTGGCATGAGCCCTGTCCCGGTGTTCGACAAAGCAGTCATCTCCACCGGCAAGTTCGATCAATTCAGACACCCATCCGATCCCGCTGATCAGGGGATCTCCCCATTCTTCAAAGTAGACCCGTGGCCGCACCTTCAATGTGGCAGCAGAATCCTTAATCCTCTGGAGACCGGATTCCAACTCAGCCACCAATGCCGCAGCTTCTTTGTTCGCCCCGACCAGTCCACCCAAAATCAAAACGAGATCCAGTATTTCTTGCACTGAACGCTGGTTGAACACCATGACGGTGAGACCCTGTTGAATAAGCTCACGTGCTACGTCGGCCTGCAGATCAGAGAAGCCCAGCACCAGATCGGGTTTCAAGGCGACTATCTCGTCTGTGTTGGCAGACGTAAAGAGCGAGACCTTTGGCTTCTCTTTCCTCGCCTGTGGCGGACGCATGGTAAACCCGGAAATGCCAACGATTCGGTCCTGCTCCCCGAGCAAATACAAAATCTCCGTAGTCTCCTCTGTTAGGCAGACGATTCGACTAGGGTATCTGCCTGCCATTAGCGGGCCACGCCGTATCCGCCATCAAGAACGAGGCTCTGGCCGTTAACGTACGAGTTGAGTTCGCTGGCCAGGAATAGAGTTGCGTTAGAAATGTCTTCCGTGGTCGCCAGACGTCCCACCGGAATGTTTTCGGCCATTTTCTTTCGCTCTTCCGCCGAATAATTCTCAAGCATCATGTCGGTCACAGTTGGCCCGGGCGCGACCATGTTGACCAGGATGTTATCGCTGCCGAGTTCGTTGGCAAAACTCATGGTCAGGCCTCTAAGACCAAACTTGGTACCGGTGTAAATCGCACGACCTTCTCGCGTCATGTGGCTCCAGATCGACCCGATGTTAACAACGCGACCGTATCTCCCCTTCTTCATCACGCTGGCGGCGGCCTGAGTAACAAAGAAAGGGGCCTTAAGATTCACATCACTGGTATGATCCCAATAGTCTTCCGTCGCATCTTCGACCGGCCCGTGTCGGGCGACTCCGGCATTATTAATGCAGACATCTAGTTTATCGAGACCTCTGACGTACGCATAAAATTCTGAGCAGCTATGCGGATTCGTAAAATCAACTTTGACGTGCCGCGCCGCGGGTCCCAATTCCTTGCGTGTCGCATCGTCCAAATCTGACGTCGAAGTCACAATAAGATCGGCTCCGCATGCCACAACATCACTGGCGATCCGTGCACCAATGCCCCGGGAGCCTCCTGTCACGAGCACCGTTCGACCTGTAAAATCAACCCGCACTCCGAACCCCCTTTTGAGGAAAGACCCCACTTTTGAACGACCGTGGGGCGCTATTCAAAAAAAGGGAGGTCACCCCATCGGGCAACCTCCCCATTAAAACTATTTTTGAGATTTACTCAGATGACCCGACCGAATAGCGCCAGGCCACGATTCCAGGGCCGACGATATTGAGCTCGAACTCGCCGAGTTCTCCACCACCCAGTGTCTGACCGCCTACGACTTCGCTCACAACAACCGCTCCATCCTGGTCAACGAACTCGAAGGTCAAAGGCATCGAAGTGGCCTCGCCGTCCCCGAGATTGGTGATCAAGCCATGGGCAGTAAACGTGTCGCCACCCATGAATTGGAACATGTCCACAGTTATGTCGAAGGCCAGGTCCTGAGCTTTTTCAAGGTAAGCCAATGTCGAATCCGGTTCGCCGAGAAGTTGGAACGACTGGGCGCGTAGCATGTGTGCCTGCTGGTTCCCTGGATCTACTTCCAGAAGGGTCGCGGTGTACGGATCCAACTTCTCACCATAAGACTTTTTCGCTGCCGCCAGTTCTTCACCTTCAAGGCTGTCGGCCAAGCCCTGTGACTGAGCTATATAGGTATTTGCAAGATTGTAAATACCGTCACGGTAGTTTGGATTGCGCTCAAGCCCAAGCTCAAAAGCCATTGCTGCTTTTTCATAGAGTTCGTTCACGAAAAGACTCACGCCTGCATCGAACAGATCAAGGGGATCCATGGCGTCGGCGTTCGCGAGAATGTTGTCGTAAACTGCCAGCGCATCGTCGGTGCGCCCCAGCTGAGTGTAAACTCGCGCCAGAGAGCCAATCACCTCGCCGTCAGCGGGATCAATATCGAGATAGGTCTCATACCAGGTCGCGGCCGAATCGAGGTTTCCAACGATCTGAAAAAACCTGCCGACCATGTAAGTGCTATTCTGGATCATTTCGGCATGTTCAGCATTGGACTCATCCAGCCGGTCCAGCGCCATTTCAAAGTACGCGATCGCCGAATCCGGTGCATTGAGAGCCCGACCCTGGATGTCACCCATGTAGTAATAAGTGTGCGGATCGCCGGGTTTGACGAAATTCGCTTCACTGAACGAACGAATCGCCGCTTCCGAGTCACCTTCTTGATAGGCCGAAATACCGGCGTTGAGCAATGGGACCCAGAGACGGTGTCTACGAGCCGCGATGTCGTCGGCGCACGCCGGTTCCATCTCCTGAGCCCGCGTATAACTCGAATCCATTCCTGCGAGGTCGCTCTTCATTTCGTAATAACGACCCCAGAGATACCAAACCGCGGGGTTTTCTTCCTGACCCCGGTTCAGCGCATCCCTTAAGACTCTCGCCGCGTTTCTGAGTTCTCTATCCTGCTGATCTTCAAAACTGGAGCTAGCCGCTGCTGACAGATAGAGCACGGCTGAATTCACCAGAAAATGGCTCGTTCTCAATTCGCAGTTGGGTTGTTCCCACTGCCGGCGTTGTGCCGCGGCAGACGTTGTGGTGAATGACGCAGTCACTAACCCCAGAACGGTTAGTTTAACCAGCCTCCTCATCGCAAAATCCTTTCGGTTAATCAAGTTTCAATTTTAAATCTTCAGCGGCCAGCATCTCAGCTTGCCGGGCAATTTCAATGGCGGGTTTCCCGAGCGTTTCGGCCGCCGCAAGCACATCGTTGTACTCTGCCTTCGTTCTGCTCCCCCCTGACCCTTCGAGCACCTTTACTCGCACTTCAACTTCAGGTGACAACTTCACTGACATCGACGTTCGTGCCAGCGTGTTGCGCATTGCCCGCGTGCGCCTGATGCCCGCGGTCGTACTTTGCCGGAAAAGTTCTTTCGAAATCCGGTCCGCATCGGCCAGAGACGAATAAGCTTCAACCCTGAAACTCACCCGTCCCTTTTTTCCCTGTGTTGGCCACACCACGCATTCCAAAGCCCCGGCTTCCAACAGTGCATTACGCATCGGTTCCAGGTATTCCGGTTGCAAGTCGTCGATGTCGGTCGCTATAACCTCTACCATCGAATACTCGTCCGATACCTCACCGAGCATTATCCTCAGGGCGTTGGGATAGACATCGCTATTCCTGGCTCCCGCGCCCCAACCCGTTTTGCTCATCCTCCAACGTTCGGGCGGCGCCCCCTGCGACAGAACTCGCAGCAATGCGGCACCCGTGGGTGTGGTCGCTTCACCAACTATCACTCCGCCGGAAGCAACCTCCAACCCCTCCAACAAATTCGTCGTGGCCGGAGCCGGCACAGGCAGTTTGCCATGCGCCGCCGACACCCAACCCTTACCCAGCGCAACCGGGAGGTTGTAAACAGCGCTCACTCCCAATTTCTCGAACCCCTCAACCACCCCGACGATGTCGAGCACCGCGTCCAGTCCTCCAACTTCGTGAAGGTGGACTTCCTCGACAATAGTTCCGTGTACCCTGGCCTCAGATTCTCCCAGCAACCTGAAAGTCTCTTCGGCCTTTCCCTTCACGGCGTCAGACAAATCGGCACCGCGAATCAGCTCAATCAACTCGACCAGATGCCGCCCATGGCTGTGAGCGGCGGCGTGGTGGTGCTGGTCCTCAGAAACGCCACCAACGCTAAACGTCACCTTCGTGGCCGCCAACGAACACCGTACAACGTCAGATACTTCGACCGACACATTTTCGATGCCCATCCGCGCGGGCAGTTGTTTAATCCACGATCCGTCTAATCCCAGGTGCACCATGGCACCCAGCAACATGTCGCCACTGGCCCCGGCAGACGGATCGACAATCGCAATCGTATTTCTTTCCAACACAGCCATTAAATATCGCTAATCGGCGTCATAAAGCCACCCGGCACCAGTGTTGAAAAGCACTACTTTTTCACCTTTTGATACCCCCCCAGACGCTCGTAGGTGCCTCAATCCAGCCACTGTCGCCCCCCCTTCAGGGGCGGCATCCACCCCTTTTTTTCCTAAAAATCGCTGTTCTTGCGTTAAGGCCGAATCTTCCACCGCAACTGCGGATCCACCCGTTTCCCGCAGAGCTCGGAGCATCAAACGGCCTCCCAAAGGGGCCGGAACCCGTAGGCCAGCAGCTACAGTTTTGGGGTTTTCCCAGGCCGTCACCGCATCCGCTCCTTCCGACATGGCCCTTGGAACCGGAGCACAGCCGGTGCTTTGGACGCTGTGGAGTTTGACCTGGTTCGACCCAATCCAGCCTGATTTAGCCAATTCATCGAACGCCTTCCACATCCCGATCAGGCCAGTCCCTCCGCCAGTGGGGTAGACAATCGAGTCGGGTAGCGTCCAACCGAGTTGCTCTGCCAACTCCAGTCCTAACGTTTTTTTACCTTCGATTCGGAAAGGCTCCTTGAGCGTGGATACGTCGAAAGCGCCAGTTTCAAGGGAAAAAGCTCTGGCCGCCTTTCCACAATCTCCAATATGGCCCTCAATAAGCTCCAGATCTGCCCCGAAAAGGCGGATTTGGCCCAATATCCTGGCCGGAGTGGTAGTTGGAGCAAAGACCTTGGTAGCGAGCCCACAACGGGCGCCGTAGGCCGCCAGCGCCACCCCTGCATTGCCGGCGGTCGGGACAACCAGCGACGGCGCGCCATCAAGACTGGCTCGCGTTATCGCGGCAGCCATCCCTCTCGACTTAAATGAACCGGTAGGATTCTGTGATTCATCCTTCACCCAGATCCTCTCAAGTTCCAACTCGTCCTCAAGATCGGGAATGCGAACCAGGGGGGTTGCACCTTCTCCTAGCGACACCGGTATTTCACCGTTTTCAATCGGTAAAAATTCCGTGTAACGCCACATATCCCAGGGCCTATTAGCCAGCCGGTTCATCCCTGCGGAGGTCGGGAGCTCGGCGTACCGCACCAAAAGCGGGAGTCCACAGTCGGGACAAACTCCGGCGAGTTTTTCAGCACCCGTTTCGTATTCACAATCAGAACAACTCAGGCTCCACTTCGTCACGACTTATCTCCCAGATGGAATAGAATTTTATTGGCTTTGACTATCGACAATCCTGGTAACGCGGCTATCTCTTCCGGAGAGGCTAGTTTGATCCCGGCAAGACTCCCGAAGGTCTCAAGCAGACGCCTACGCAGAGTTGCACCCACACCTGGAATGTTTAAAAGCTCGGACTCGAAAGTTCTCTTTTTCCTGGTTTTTCGGTTGTACTCAATCGCGAACCGGTGCGCCTCGTCTCTCAATCTCTGCACGAGCCGGAGCGAGGGAGAACGTTTCGGCAAACGAATCGATTTCTTGGCCCAGGGCTGAAACAGTTCTTCTTCTCGTTTGGCAATGCTAACCAACGGGACATCCACACCCAGCTCGTCCCGGGCCGCGAGAGCAGCACCGAGCTGTCCCTTCCCTCCGTCAATTACCATAAGGTCGGGAATCTGTTTTTTCTCCTCGATGCGCCTCGTAAGGTAACGGGTGACAACTTCACTTATGGCTGCAAAATCGTTCTGCTGTTCACCCTTGATTCGGAATCTCCGATACTCCGACTTCCGCGGTCGTCCTGCTTCAAACCAGACGAGGGATCCGACGGTGTCTTTACCCTGGTTAGTGGAAATATCGATGCAGACCATGCTGCGGGGAACTACTGTGAGGCCGAGGTCTCTCCCGAGGGCATATACAGGATCGGAGACGCGTTCGTCGGCTTCGAAGGATTCGATGAGAAAGCTCTCCAGGAGATGCCGAGCATTCTGGTCCGCGAGGTCGACCAGGTTCTTATACACGCCCCGTCTGGGAATCGCGA
This sequence comes from Gemmatimonadota bacterium, assembly GCA_029262195.1. Classification (GTDB taxonomy): domain Bacteria; phylum Gemmatimonadota; class Gemmatimonadetes; order Gemmatimonadales; family GWC2-71-9; genus B16T1B5. The sequence continues at coordinate 174,209 of JAJCZX010000038.1, forward strand.
TGGAAGCAGGCTCAAGCAAAGAGGCGATGTGCTCGATGTCATCCGGCGGAAAAGGAAACAACACGTTTTTCGATCTTGCTTCGACATTCAGATAATGCCGAGTCAAGAAAGTCTTCAGCGCTTGCGAATCATCCCACTCCTCGACGTTCTGGAGGAAACGCTGCTCGCGACCCAGGACTTTCCCTTTCCGTATTCGTATTAGCACCCCGACCGCGTCGTCACCATCCCTTGCGAAACCGATTGCATCAGAATCCGACCCACCGACAATTTGTATTGCCTGCGGTGTTTCCAGTTGATCCAGCCATTTGATCGAGTTCCGATATTCGGCCGCACGTTCATACTCGAGATTAGCAGCCGATTTCTCCATCCGCTCCCGCAACCGTGTGCGGACGTCAATGGTCTTGCCTTCGAGAAAACTCACGACCTCGTTGATCATCCCACGGTACTCGGCCACACTCTGTTTTCCGACGCAGGGGGCAAGGCACCTCTTGATGTGGAAGTCCAAACAGGCCCGAGCAGGCCGTTCATCCATCAGTCGATAGTGGCAGGAGCGCACCGTAAAAATACGGCGAATAACCTTCAGAGTTTTCCTGAGAACGGTGACGTCAGTGTACGGACCAAAATATCTGGCATTCTTGAGATCCAGCTTGCGAACAACGAGAACTCGGGGGAGATCCTCGCCTACCGTCACAGCGATGGACGGATAGCTCTTATCATCCCGCAGGGCGATGTTGAACCGCGGTTGATGCTCCTTAATGAGGTTGTTCTCGAGCAACAACGACTGGGGTTCGTTAGGCACCACAATCGTCTCGACATCGGCTATCTGCTTTAGGAGGGCGATGTGTTTAAGCCCCTGCTCCGGCCCTGTGAAGTACGACTTCACCCGCTGCTTGAGGCGAGCCGCTTTCCCGACATAGAGGACCGCGCCGTCTGCACCCTTCCAGATATACACCCCGGGTTCAGAAGGCAAAGAATCAATCTTCCGTTCTAAATCGGAACCTTCGAATTTCATTCCTTCCCCGTGAACCTCGCCAACGCTCCGGCGGCTTCGGGATGTCCGAGGAAAAGGGTCGCCGCCAGATAGGTTATGCCGAACGCAACGATTACCACCGGACCTTCCAGGTAGGGTACCATATCGGGAAGAAGACGGCCGACCCACCATGCCGCACCCGCCGCCAGAACCGCGGCCGATGCTGCCTTGAGGTGCGCGGCGGCCAAAGAGCCCGTGAGCACTCCGCCTACCCGATATTTCAGTGTCCAGAGATTTAGAGTGACGTTGACGTAAACACCTAAAGAGGAACCAAGTGCAATCCCCATTACTCCGAATCTTCTCATCAACACATACGCGCACGAGGCCGAAATGACCAGCGAAAAGACGGAGATTAACATCGGCGTTCTCGTGTCACCCGTTGCGTAGTGTCCCGACGCCAGAAGCCTAACCATCGATTGCCCCGGTAAACCAATCCCATATGCGGCGAGAATAGCTGCCACAAGTGCCGTCTGCTCTGAACCGAATTCGCCGGATTGATAAAGCAGACCCACAACCGCGCTTCCAACCGATATGTAAAGAAGCGCCGACGGTATGGCGAAAAACCCTATACGGCGTTGCCCATTAATGAGGCGTTGCCGAATCGCGGCCTCCCTGTCCACGGAAGCATCTCGACTCATTTCAGGAAGTTGACTTGCTGCGACGCTCATCCCGAACAACGAGACCGGAAGAATGGCCAACAACTGTGCGTATCCCAATGCCCCTACCGAGCCACCTCCGGCCATGGACCCGAGTTGCACGTCGATGACACTCGATACTTGCATAACCCCTGCGCCCAGAACCACGGGTACCCATGACGTAATTACCTCTCTCAGGCCAGGCGTCGCCAGGGAGAGAGATAGGCGTAACCCGCCCAACAGTTTCAAGACCGATGGTAATTGAATCAAGAACTGTGCAACCCCACCGCCGAACGCACCCCAGGCGAGGGCAACGATAAGATCGTCGAGGACCAGAGAGGCGCCGAACGCAACCAGAGTGCCGATCTGTGCCACGTTCCAAAGCGCGGGCGCGGCAAAGGAGAGGAAAAACTTCCGGTGGGAATTGAGAATCCCTAGACACCAGGCGCTCAGGACCATAAATCCGACCATAGGGAAAATGATCTTCACCAGGGGGATGGTCAGCGCACGGGTCTGCTCATCAAATTTCAGGGCCACCAGGGTCGTTATTGCCGGAGCCAACAGCACGCCAAGAATCGCAGCCATGGCTGAAGCGATCGCAAGCAGAGACACCACAACTCCGGCGAGCTTCTTCGCGCCCTCTTCGTCGCCCTTTTCCAGCATTCCGGCAAACACCGGAATAAACGACGCGGAAAGAGTTCCCTCTCCCAGCAGGTTCCGGATTACATTGGGGATCCTCAGGGCAGCGTAGAACGCGTCTGCCCACGGACTCACACCGAAGTAGTGCGCAAAAACCCGCAATCGAACTAATCCCAGTATCCGGGTCAGCGCGATTCCGGAAGCAACCCTAAAAGCGGGGAGTCCTTTCGCCGAAGCCATCAGCTCGGAGGCGCCGCCCCGCTAGGATAGACCTTCCGTGGCGTCGGCCACGTAGTTCACGCATGCCTCATGGGCGTCCGTGAGAAACCGGTTTCCGTAACGCGCCAGGAATGGAAGAGGGCTCAGCACTCGTTCTTGCGGAACCCCACCGGGAAACAACTCCGAACGAGCGCGACCAATCTGTCTCAACATTACTTCGTTGCTTTGCTTGACATGCGAAATGATTTTTTTCTCAACCTCTCGTATGACGCCGAGCGTTTGGTTTTTCGCCGACTCAACCGATTTTTTGAGCGTCGGATCGATCGTAGTGGCAGCCGAGCCGATGGAGGCATATTTCTGGGCCACCTCGCTCCTGAGGGAGTTTAGTGTCTCTTTCAGTTCGGGTGGAACGTCCTCTCCGGCCAGCCTCGTTTCAAGTTCACCCGAGGGCCCCGCCAGGTCGTCAACCGCAATTGAGTACTTTTTGAGTACTTTGAGTACTTTGTGCTCCATGACTCGGGCCGACCAGCGAGGCAGTTTCGCTTGGGGCGCAACATCAAGTAACTGGTACACCGGGTCACACTGCGGAAAATAAGCCAGCTCCCCCGGGCCACCGACGTAGGCGAGCGTCGGGAAAAGGGCCGCTTCAAGAACAGGGCGCAAAAGCACGTTAGCTGAGAGTCGAGTCGGTTCAGCCGCAGCGATAGCGGTCAGCTCCTGCAGCGAAAACCGTTCTTCTGACCTCCGGGTCTTAAACCCCTCACCGTCGATAACGAGTCTATCGCGTCCCATAGACGCTTCGAGCATTACCAGGGTCGCTTCGTCGCCCACCTTTACCGGAACCCTCCCGCCATCGGCGTCAATCTTTTTAGCACTCTCGTGTAACAATCTGTCGAGCTGAGATGCGTTTTCGAGCGCCTTTAAAACGACCGGCATCTGGGCTCGTTTAGCTTCCGGGCTTGTTGGCATGAACACCGGCACTCCAAACTCGCCAAGCAACTCTGACATTGTTACCGCGAACCCGCTCGCCAGATCAACATCCGGTTTGTAGGCGGAGGAGATGACAGCCACGACATTGTCACGAAATTCCGACGGCGGCAAAATTTCGGTTATCGATGCCAAAAGGTCCGCCACTTCGGGGCCGCCCATTTCCCGGTACATTGGCAGCGACGGATCTTCTACTGCTCGCGTCCTAAGCTCGAATTTTTCGACGCGCCCTTCGTTGTCAATAAGATTTGTGTGATTGCTCTCGGCGAAATCGTGGTCGTCTCCCGCCACCCAAAAAAGTGGAACGACAGGTCGTCCCAACAATTCCTGAAACCGGGATGCCACCGCTGTTGCGGACAGAGCTTTGTAAAGCGTGTAAAGAGGTCCCAGCATTATCCCTGGTTGCTGCCCGGTGGTTACGCACAACGCCTCACCCGAAAGGAGCGTTTTCAGATTCTCGCTGGCCTTTCCGGTGGCATGGAACGCGTCTGCGCAATCGATAGGTCCGATACCTGCACGATCTTTAGCCAGGGACTGTAGATCCAGCTCTGGCCACGAAGCGACCGGAGTGTTGACGAACTCCATCAGTCCTTCACCGCAAACAGAATTGTGCGAGTGGAATCGTCGGTTAAGTCGTTGCCCGAGTAGTCCCCGGCAACGCTGGTGACCCGCATCCCGGCCAGTTCGACCATGTTAGTCAATTCTTTCGGTGAAAAAAGCCTGACCCTTTCACGAAAGACCTCTCCGTCGCTGTGTCGCTTAATTTCCTTCTCCACAAACTTGCCTGTGTCAGTTATGCGCCGAGATACATCTACGGTTTCGGAACCCATCGCCGTCGTTTCTCCCGGCACGAGGTTGGCGACGGTGGCCGCGGCGTTCAAGAAATCTATTACAAACGCCCCTCCGGTTTTCAAGATTCGCCTGACTTCGCACAAAACACCAAGGTGTTCATCGTCATCGTCGAAGTAACCAAAGCTAGTAAAAAGGTTGACGACCACGTCAAAAGAATCTGGCGCGAACGGGAGAAGCCGCATATCACCGCGAACTACATCCAAACCGTCGACCTGATTGGCTGACTCCAGTAACACGGCAGACAGATCGATTCCAGTCACTTTCGCTTTACTCGCGATCAACTGGCCCGCGTGCCTCCCGGGGCCGCAGGCGAGGTCGAGTACTTCTTTCCCGTGGAATTCAACCCGCGTCTCAAGCAGAGAAATCAAACGGGCCGCATCCTCTTCATTTCGATGAGGGTACAGTTGGAGATAGTCTTCTCCGAACCAATCCTCGTACCAGGCAGTCAATTACCAAAAACCTCCGCTTCAAATATGTAAAGCTCTGCGTTCTCCGAGCGCCATGCGTCTTCCGCCAGGCCAGCTTTGCGACAGAGTTGGGCGAGGAGTTCTTCGCGGTCCCAACCCTCCTCCGAAGCCACCTGGGGGAGATACACCGCCCCGTGTCTCCCCTTTCGCAAACAGACGCCGTGGCGCCCTACATCAATATCCCCGAAGGTGCCCCGCTTCAGCTGCGAGAGGACAGAAATTTCGTAAGACAACTCGCCGAGTTCATCAGTCCTTACCGGGTCAAATCGGGAATCCGCCACCGCGGACTGAATCGCTACCTCACCGATTGCTTTAGCAAGAGGGATTGCAGTTTCCAATCTCCCCATGCAACCCCGCAAGCAGCCGTGCTTCTTTATCGTAACAAAAAGACCGCGTTGCTCGCGGAATTCCTCTCCAACCAATTCGTGGCCTGATTTGACTCCAGCCACCGTTTTTGCGACGGCTAGCCTGGCCGCCAGCAGCATTTCCTCTCGCGCGGATTCAGAGAACAAATCAACTACCTCGATGATATGGCTCACCACGCAAGATAGTACAAGATCTGTATATCTGTTCGAGCAGAACGAGCCTCGCAAGGTCGTGCGGCAGGGTCATCGACGTGAGACTTAGTGCCTGTTCGCTCCGGTCGACGATTTTTCGATCGAACCCCTCGCTTCCACCGATTGCGAAGGCCACGTCCCGGGCATCTTCCTGCAACTTCCCGAGGTGGGCGGCCAGCTCTTTGCTGGTAACCGCTGATCCCATTCGTGTAACGAGGACAAGACGCTCTCCGGGGGTGAGCGATTTCAGCATGGCTTCGGCCTCAGCGGCCCGCATGGCTGCCGGATCCTTGATTGCGCGCGCAGCCGGTACTTCGAATACTTCAAAGCGAAGGTACCGCTTTATTCTTTTTTCGTACTCTTCGCAGGCCGGCCCGACCGAACGATCAACTCGCCCGACAGCCAGTAGCCTGAAACGCATCAGGCATAAACTCCGCGTAACTGGTGCACGGACGCCACACGCTCTATCGAAAGCATGTAGGCTGCGGTGCGCATATTCACAGAATTGTCCTGAGACACTTTCAACACATCGTGGAACGACCTGGTCGTGACATCGTTGAGCCGTTCGTTGACAGTCTCTTCGTCCCAGAAGTAACCAAGTCTATCCTGAACCCATTCGAAGTAGGAAACGGTTACGCCGCCCGCGTTGGCGAGAATATCCGGGATCACGAAGACTCCCATGTCTTCGAGGATTTCGTCCGCCTTCACTGTCGACGGTCCGTTTGCACCCTCGCAAATTACTTTCGCTTTGACCGTATGGGCGTTCTTCCCGGTAATGGCATTCTCCACCGCCGCCGGAACGAGTACATCGACATCAAGCGCCAGGAGTTCGGCTTCGGTAATCTTCTCAGCGGAGGGATAGCCTTCCAGGTATTTATTCTTGACCACCCACTCGGCTGCGTCCCCGCAAAAAATCCCATTCGGGTTGTAAATACCACCGGACACGTCGCTCACCGCAACAACAGTCAAACCCAACTCTTCAAGCAATCGCGCTGCAACAGACCCGACGTTCCCGAAACCCTGAATGGCTACCTTGGTGCCGCGAATCGGTAATCCGAGGTGTGTCAGGGCCTCACGGGTTGCGATCATGCACCCACGGCCCGTAGCGTCTCGCCGACCATGGGAGCCTCCCATTTCGATTGGTTTGCCCGTAACAACTCCCGTAACCGCATAGCCCTTGTGCATCGAATAGGTATCCATGACCCAGGCCATTACGCGTTCATTCGTATTCACGTCAGGAGCTGGTATATCGGAGTCAGGCCCGAGTGTATCGAGTAACCCTGATGTGTAACGACGGGTCACTCTCTCCAACTCGCCCATCGAAAGGTTATCGGGATCACACACCACGCCGCCTTTGGCGCCACCAAACGGAACGTTGACGACGGCGCATTTCCAGGTCATCCAGGCTGCGAGGGCTTTCACCTCGTCGAGCGTGACATTCTTCGCGAAGCGGATTCCGCCTTTGGCGGGCCCCCGGGAAGTGTTGTGGAGCACACGGTACCCTGTGAACACATCTACGTCACCGTTGTCCCGGTGGATCGGAACCGAAATAATTATCTGCTTTTCAGGCTGCCGGAGAACGCGATATAAGCCGGCATCAAGATTGACCAGTTCAGCAGCGCGGTCGAACCGCGCCATCATCGCCTCGAAAGGATTTTCGTCGTCAAGCGGAGGACCTTTTTCACGTCCCAGAATTTTCGAAACCGTTTCGATGCGGTTATCTGTTTTTATGTCGCTCATATCACCAGCCGGTTCCCGGCTGTCGTAGTATTGTTTTTGTTTGCCGGGATATTGCTGGCGGGACAGATCTGACTCACCCGTGCCGCCAATTCTCGCTCACCGCGCACCCAAAGTAACTCCAAATTGGCAACCAGAACCTCGGGGGCTCCGGCGGGCCAACGACCTCGGAGCTTCACCGCGTCCTTTTGGGTGACTACAACGTAATCAACTCCCTTCGCCTTCTGTACTACCTTTTTTAGTGACTTTTCAGGAAAGTGATGGTGGTCACGAAACGGCATACGAAACACGAAAACACCCACCATCTCTAACTGGTGAAAAAAAGCCTCCGGAACCGCAACAGCCGCGCAGGCGAGCACTGTTTTATAGCGCAATTTTTCAGACGCGACCGAACCGGTGCCATCCAGTTTGGTAAACGTCCCCGGCGCCAGGTGGACAACAGCCGCAGACAAACCAACCTCTTTTTCCACACACGTCACGGCCATCTCCAGATCGTTAGCTGATGCAGTCTTATATGTGACCACAACGCAGTCCGCTCGCACCAAGCCGCCTATTGGTTCTCTCCAGGACCCCGCCGGAAGCAGGAAACCGGCATTGAGCACCCGTTCGGCCGCCACCACACCAATGGTCAGGGTCGGATCGAGTTCAGTCCTCTGGAGGGCATCGTCAAGAACAACCACGTTCGCCCCAGCCTCCATGGCTTCATCGCAACCTGCCATCCGATTGGCGTCGCAAACCACAGCGATGTCCGGGTTCAACTCGCCATGAACCAAATTTTCGTCGCCTCCGTACCCGCGCATTACGATCGCGGGCTTAGCGCCTGCCTGCTTTGCTACCCGGGCTATCCACGCGGCAACCGGTGTTTTCCCATCCCCACCATAGGTTGGTCCTCCAATAACAATCGATCTGATCCCGGGAGAGATTTTACACCTGCTTCGCCAGGCGCGTTGGAGCGTAGATATCGCGTAGTAAAACGGGACCATCGGAACAGTAACAAACAGCCGCAGGGCGATGGAGGTCTTCGACGGAAGTGGACTGTTTCCCATTTCGAACCTTCCGGCGTTTCGACTGGTGGTCGCGATAAGGCCGGTCAGGCGTTCCGTTGCCTTGCCCACATCACCGTTTCGTTCAACCACATAGGGGAGGCCGTAGGAGATGACTATTCTGGAAAACGGCAGCGGAATTACGAAGCCATCCCAAGTTCCTAACCGCACGTTCCACTTGGCCGCAGACGCCACCGGCACCACCAAGGCGTCCGCCGAAGCTGCTGCCTGAATCGCCCCGGGCTTCGCCAACCGCGGTGGCCCGGTTGGTCCATCGGGGGTTATTGCCACCTCTTCCCCTTTTCGCAGCGCGCCAATGGCCTTCTTTAACGCGGAGGTCCCACCTCGAGTTGAGGAGCCCTCCAGGACTCGGTAGCCCCAACGTTTCACGATCGATGACAACCGTTGTCCGTCTCGACCCCGGCTTATCATCATCCACATGGATTGGTGCCTGTGCCGCCTCAATAGCGGCACCATCTCCGCGTGCCACAAAACAAAAACGATTCCTTTGCCAGAGTCTCGTGCCGAACGGAGGTGACACTCGCCCCGCACTTCCACTCGCCAGGTGTACGACATGACGGCAACCAGTAGCCGTACCGCAACTTCGGCCAACGGCATCAACCAATCAACTCCAACGCAGCTGCGGCAACACGCTTCGAAGCCCCCGGACTGCCCAGCACCTCTCGGACCTTTCTGAATGCAACAAGTTGTTGTTCAGCATAATTCTTGTCTCTGAGGAGGCGCAAAACTTCTGTCGCTATATTGAGAGCGGTTGCGTCGTTTTGAATAAACTCACGGACGATGCTTCGGTCACATATGACGTTGACGATTCCAATATGATTAACACGAACCATTCGACGGGCGAGACTGTAACTCAAGGGGTGCATTCGATAGGCAATCACGGTCGGCACTTCGGCCAGAGTTGTTTCCAGGCTAACCGTCCCGGATTTGCACATCGCAGCGTCAGCACAGGCAAGCAACGAAGGGACCTCGTCCGAGCACGAGACGAAGCCGTCGGGAAGTTCGCCAACATCGGCCCCAACGCAGAAAACGGCTTCAGGCAATTCCACACGCAATAGATTGGCTGCATTCCGGAACGGCGGCCACAAGCGCGAAATTTCATGAGGACGGCTACCCGGCAGTATCGCGATAACCTGTTGGCCCTCCGCAACTCCAAGTTGACGTCGGGCGACCGTAGCTTTCGGTCGTCGGGGCAACTCTAGAAGGGGATGCCCGACCCATTCAGCATCGACGTCGACCGACCGGAAATATTCTTTTTCGAAAGGGAAGATCACAGCCAGGTGGTCTACCGTTTCTCTCAGGACGCGGGCTCGGTTCTCCCTCCAGGCCCAGAGTTGAGGCGCGACGTAGTACAGGACTCGGACTCCCACCCGATGAGCAGCGCGGGCAATTCGTAGATTGAAGTCCGGGTAGTCGATCAGGATAACAAGATCCACCTTCTCGGCGGACATTTCTTTTTTGAATTTTTTGAGAAGAGCTGCATGCCCGGCCACTTTGGAGAGGACTTCGACGAAGCCCATCGTCCCCAGATCCGCAATGTCCCCCCACAAACCCACACCAGCGGCCAGCAACCTCCACCCACCCAATCCGAAGAACTCAGATTCCGGGCGCCGCGATAGGATCTGTTGCACAAGGGCGGCACCATACATGTCACCCGATTGGTCCCCGGCGCTGATTAGGATGCGGGCCATTTCGGCTAGCGAATCACCCCTCGAGTTGACGACGCCAGGAAATCGACCAGCGCTCTAACTTCTTCAACCTGACTGTCTGCCAACTCGGCAATCGCGGCGGAAAGCTCAAGAGACGAGTTGAATATCACTCTGTAAGCCTGCTTTAACTCTTTCCGAACTTCCTGGGGAATCCCCGCCCGCTCCAACCCCATTGAGTTGGTTCCCAGCAGTCGCAACGGGTTTCCGGACACCTTGGCGAATGGAGCTATATCCATGCGCACACGCGATCCTCCGCCAATAAAGGCGTACTGACCGATTTTGACGAATTGATGAACGGGAGTTATCCCACCGATGAAGGCGTGGTGACCGACCTCGACGTGTCCCCCCAGCTGGACCGAATTAGCAATGATTGAATCGTCCCCGATGATGCAGTCATGCGCAATGTGAACGTATGCCATCAGGTAACAACATTTTCCGACCCTCGTAGTACCGCTGGCCGCAGTGCCTCGGTTGATAGTGACGTACTCGCGGACCAGGGTTCCCCCCCCTATCTCCACCCATGCATCTTCACCGTCATACTTTAGATCCTGAGCATCACCACCGATGACTGCGCCCACTCCAATTGAGCAGTCGCTTCCGATCCTGGTATTGGTCTTAAGAACCGCGTGCGAATCAATCGACGTGTGATCTCCAACGACTACTGAGGGCCCGATCACCGCATAGGGCCCAACCGTCACGTCTTCGCCCAGCTCGGCGCCAGCATCAATTACCGCGGTGGGATGAATCGCAATCATTTGTCAGCGAGAGCCGCCATCATCTCGGCTTCGGCAACCTTCTTTCCGTCAACGAAAGCCTCACCCCGCATTTGACAGGTTTTACCCCTGAGTTTCAACAACTCGCACTCAAATCTCAACTGATCGCCGGGCACAACGGGCTTGCGAAATTTCACCTTGTCCATCGACATGAAGTAGACGACTTTTTCCTCCGGGTTTTCCACTGACCCCATCATAAGCAGGCCGCCAGTCTGCGCCATAGCCTCGACTATCAGGACCCCGGGCATGATGGGGTGGCCCGGAAAGTGTCCCTCAAAAAACGGTTCATTTATCGTGACGTTCTTGATCCCCACTATTCGCTTTCCCTCTTCTACTTCGATAATCCGATCGACCAGCAGGAACGGATAGCGATGTGGCAATTTCGCCATGATTTCATTGATGTCCATTACAGTTTGCATGTGGCTTCTTCTTTGATTTTGGCAGTAACCGAAACATTCCCCTTGTGACTGGGTCGGTGAGCAACAATTTCACCCTGCAGGCGCCCTCCGAGCAAGGTGATGTCACCCAGCAGGTCTAACATTTTGTGGCGAACGAATTCGTCATCCCATCTCAACGCGGACCCCACCAGCCCGTCTTCAGACAGCACGACGGCGTTTTCCTCGCCAGCACCTTTGATTAGTCCGGCATCCCGCAGTTGCTTAACCTCATTCAAAAAGCCGAACGTTCGCGCCTTGCTGATTTCTTTCAAGAAACTTTCGGGCGACATCTGAACACTGAGCTCCTGGCGTCCGATCAGAGGATGATCCCACTCAATTGACGTTGTGAAGGTGAGCCCCGGGGCCGGACGGACGGTATATGACTCACCTAAAGAAAAAGGGTCGGTCACCACGAAAGTTCGCGCCGATCTGGTGGTCTCAATCACACCTGCATCTAGAAGTGCCCGGGCGAAGGAATCAGCGCTTCCATCCATCGCCGGTGGTTCGGGACCGGAAAGGTCGACCGTAACATCATCGACTCCTACTCCGGCGGTCGCGGCAAGAACGTGTTCGACGGTTGACACCGAGACCCCATGCTCGGTTAACTCCGTACGCCTTTCTGTTTCCGATACGTTTTCGACGATCGCCCGAACAAGGGGCATTCCATACAGATCCGTTCGCCTGAATACGATTCCGGGGCCAGTCGCCGGGCGAAAGGTGAGAGTTGCAGACTCTCCGGTATGTAAACCCACTCCATTCAGAGAAGCAGGCCGGGCAATAGTTCTACTCGGAGGCATCGTCGGCGACTAGTGATTCCAGGCCATCAAGAATCAAAGTGATCCTCCGCAATGCGGCCACCTGACGCAGAACCTCACGGTGGTTGCGAGCCGGGTAACCCGACACGGTCGCCCCGACAGCAATATCTCCGATGACGCCACTCTGCGCTCCTATGCGAGCACCGGTACCAACCGTCAGATGCCCGGCGAGCCCTGCCTGGCCGGCCACAGTCACGCGATCTTCCAGAACGGTACTACCCGCCAACCCTACCTGGGCGACAAGGATACAGTCCTCACCGATCTGAACGTTGTGAGCAATCTGAACCAGGTTGTCAATTTTCGTACGGGCCCCGATAACGGTGGCTTCCACACTTCCGCTATCGATCGTCGTGTTGGCCCCAACCTCCACATCGTCGTGAAGGATGCAGCCGCCCGGGTGAGGAATTCTGCGGGAGTTTGATGAGCCCGGTACGAAACCAAAACCGGGGGTGCCGACTCTAGCTCCCGCCAGCACCGAGACGCGATTTCCGAGTACAACGCCGTCACATAAGACTGCGGTGTCGCTGATGACGCATTCATCCCCGACGGTGACCCCGCGGCCCACAATCACCTGGCTTCCGATTCGGCAGTTTTCCCCCAATACCGAGTCGGATCCAATGGCGCTACCACGCCCGATCGCCACACGGCCTTTCCATCGGGCGCCAGTCTCTATCACAACCCCCTGCGAGATTCCCCACTCCGAGGCTGGCGCCGGAAACAGTTGCTTCAGCAGGATCTGGACTGCTTCGTGTGGGTCGTCGACCAGCACCACTGTCTTGCTATCGGTTTCACGTTCGTACCGATTAGGACTGATCAGGACCGCGGCCGCTCCCGTGGCTTCGTATTGGTCCTGATAACCGGCCCCACCCAGAAACGACAGATCGCCGGGACCGGCCTTCTCCAGACTGGCTATCCCAGCGATCAACACATCGCTGTCACCGACAATTTCTCCGCCTACCAGGACCGCCAGCTCGCGAAGCATCGCAGGCTGAGCGAAGAATGGCACCTAGGGAGTTCCCAACCTTTGAATGATGGTCGGAGTCAGGTCCAGAGCCCGGTCAGCTGCTACAATTACGCCGGCACCGCTGGCCACGTCGAGCACAACGCCGATTCCGCGCTCAGCTCTAACACCTTCGATAACAGCAGAGACACGTTCTTCAATCGGGCCAACCAGCTCCCGCTCACGCCTCTGAGCCTGTTGACGCAACTGGTCGGCGCGGGCAAGGTTGTCCGTCTGCATCTGCTGCAGCGCGGTCTCCCTCTCTTCCTTAGCCGTGGGGCTCAGGATAAGAGATTGGCGCTGATACTCAGCAACTGCGGAGTCCATCTGGACCTGTAATTGCTGGATTTCTGCCTGATACCCGCGCATCTCCCCGGCGAACGTGGATTCGGCTTGAACATACCCCGGTGTCTGCTGCAAAATCGCCTGGGTGTTCACCCACGCGATCGTGGTGTTCGCCGAAGTACCGGCGGGCGTCTGCACCTGCGGCATCGCCAAAGCGACAACCATCAACAGCGGCACTCCCGCAGCTATATGAGCAACTTTCTTATCCAATTTTCCCTCTAACGTTGTTGAATTAGCACGTTTATTAAAAGAACTGGCCAAGTCGAAAATGGAATTTCCAACCCGGATCACCATTCCCATTTACATCAATCCGGTCGAACCCATACGCGTAGTCGAGTCCGATTGGACCTAGCGGAGACAACATCGACAGCCCTACGCCAGCTCCGCGAAAGAGTCGTGTCGGATTAAACTCACCCGGCTTGGACCACACGTTACCAGCATCCATATAGGTGGAGAAATAGATCGATTGGCTCACACGCATGCCAATCTCTCCGGTCATAGCAAAATAGGTCCCACCAAAGGCGTCAACCGTGTTGGCCCGGTTTCCAGAGGCGAACGGGTCAAACCCCTGCGGTGTAATCGAAAATTCCGAGTAACCCCTCAACGGGATACCGAACTGGGTGCCGCCCATCGAGAACAACTGTCGGAAGTGCGGACCAGCGTCGCCCCAAATAAAACCAGCTTTTGCAGTGTAGCCAAGCACGAATTGGAGCGGGTTGGATGTTGGATCTTCTCCCCCTAGCTGCGCCAAAGGTGCGTACCAACGGCCCTCGAATGTGGCTCGTCGGAAATTACCAGAACCTTTGAGCGGACCACCCACCTGAGCAATCTCGAATCTGTTAAGCGCCCCGCCGGTGGCAAAGGGCAGCCCGATCCTCGTATCGCGGACGGCGGAAACGCTAAGGCTCGAAAGCACGCAGTTAGCGCAGACAAACGCGTTCGACAGCGCATCACCCGAGTCAGTGCCGAATTTACTTTCCTCCAGCGTATATGAGGTGAACATCCGCGTGGACCGTGACCCGAACAGCGGGAATCCGATTTGAAGCGTACCACCTCTCGTGCGGATCGTGCCGAGGTCCGCGATGGTGAAGCGCGTGCGCGTGTTGTGGAGAGAGAGCGTTCCCGACATCAATCCACCCCGCAACGAGGGATCGGTGTAAGAGACATTGAAATCGCTGATGTTGCGTCCGAACTGCCATTGAAACGATGCGTTCTTACCGCGTCCGAACAGGTTGGGCTGTTGCAGTCCAATGAAACCACCAATGCCCGTTCCCTGCCCAACTGAGGCACCAAAATTGATGTTGCCGGTGTTCCTTTCCGTAACCCGGAAAGTGATATCCACATCCCCCTGCTGGTTGATTTGCTCGAAATCTGGGAAGGCCAATGGTTGCTCGAAAAACCCGACATTTGAGACGTTTTGATACGACCTCAGCAAGGCATCTTGACGGAACACATCACCGGGCAGCATGACCAACGCTCTGCGGATCACGCTCTCATGAGTCACGTTATTTCCGGTGATGTTAATCCGGTTAATGATGGCTGGGGAATTCTCTGTAATCTGCCAGCGCAAGTCGACAACGGGCGTACCGTCTTCAGATATTCTCGGTGATACCTGGGGGTCGATCCGCGCATATATATACCCGGTATTGGAATACAGGGTTGAAACAGCGGTTGTCGCTTCGCCCCAGGCAGCCGCGTCAAAATTGCGCGCCCCTTCCTGGGCTCCACCCAACCCCAGGAACCCTGTTGCCTGGTCTTCTGAAAACGGATAATACCGTTCAAGAATATCAGTGGTGTACTGTCGATTCCCGATCACCTCGAAGTCGCCGACTTTGTATTGGGGCCCTTCTTCAACTGTGATTATCAAAGTCCCTTTGCCGGTCTCTGGATTCACGATCAAAGTGTCGCTAACCGTTCGAAAATCGACGAACCCCCGAGTGGAATAAAAACTCGGCAGGTTTTCTCTCAGGTCCTCGGCGAGCTTTTCATCGTCAAACTCACCTTTCTTGAACCACAGGAAGCCTTCGGCACCCGTGCGCATGTGTGAGACAACCTCAGCGTCCGGGATCTGCTCGTTCCCCTCGATAATGATCCTGCTGATGGCAACCTTTGTACCCTCTTCGACCCCGAAGATCACCCTTACAGTCGCCCCGCTATCCCCCGGTTCGGTGCGCATCGAAACGTTGGCGGTGTAATAACCTTCGTTCTTGTAAAGTGTGTCGATGCCCAGACGCGAGCCTTCGGCGACATTGGGATCAAAAGGTCGCCCCGAATTCACCCCGACTTTTCCACGAACTGATCGCTCGCTGAGTTTCTCTACTCCTTCCACCGTCCAGGAGGTCACCAGGGGGTTCTCAACCACCTCTATCCTCAACACCTCCTGCGCGCCCATCGTCCCCTGCATAATCTCTACGTTCGAGAATTGACCGCTGGCGTAGAGGGCTGCGATCGATTTTTGAACGTCAAGAAAAGTGGTTCCCTGACCCGGGACCAACCCTGACAGAGCTATGACGCGCTGAGCCGGCACCCGATTGTTACCACCCACTATGATTGAGTCAAACGCCACGCCCGAAACGCCCTGAGCCGCTGCATCGTCCGGTGCTATGAACGATGAAAGGCCAAGCGCAAGAATAACGATTAGTGCGGAAGTTGCTTTGTTCAAACGATCTCTCAGTTGTCGTTCGGTTGCGACTGTTGCGTTTCCTCCGACAAAATCCGGAACGTAAGGGCTTCCCCATCCTCGGCCAGATCAACCTCAATCTGGTCGCCTGGACCGAATTCAGTCATCAGTATTTTTTCGGAGAGGGGATCTTCAACCCATCTCTGAATTGCTCTTTTTAAGGGTCTGGCGCCGTAGGCCTCATCAAAGCCCTTGTCCACCAGGAATTCCGTGGCAGCTTCGGTTCTGCGAAGAGTAAAGCCCTCCTCGGCTACCCGCGTTTCCAATTGCCCAAATACTATACCAACGATTTCCGCAATGTGTTCACGACTCAACGGGTGGAAAACGATCACATCATCAAGCCTGTTGAGGAATTCCGGGTTAAAAACCCGCTCGATCTCGTCCTTCACCTTCTCCGACATCTTGTCATACGTTTGTGAGGTATCCGTCTTGGCAAAGCCCAGTTGCTTGTTTTTGGAAATATCTCGGGCACCCACGTTCGACGTCATTATTACGACCGTATTCTTGAAATCGACCATGCGCCCGTAGTTATCGGTGAGATGTCCCTCATCGAGCACCTGCAGCAGAATGTTGAAAACATCGGGGTGCGCCTTTTCCAGTTCGTCGAGCAAAACCACCGAATACGGCTTCCTTTTGACAGCTTTGGTGAGCGTGCCCGAGTCGTCATACCCCACGTATCCAGGGGGAGCACCGATCAAGCGGCTTACGCTGAATTTCTCCATATATTCGGACATATCGACCCTGATTAACGCTTTTTCGTCGGCAAAGAGAAAACGCGCCAGGGTTCTGGCCAACTCGGTTTTACCCACTCCGGTTGGTCCACAGAAGATGAAACTTCCGATGGGACGTCTCGGATCCTTCATCCCGGCGCGGGAACGGCGAATAGCCCGGGAAATCGCTTCGATCGCCTGGTTTTGACCTACAACAGCCTTGTGAAGTTCGTCTTCCATACGGATGAGCCTCATGCTCTCCGCTTCCTGTAATCGCGTTACCGGCACACCGGTCCAGCGGGAAACAATAAAGGCTACCTGTTCCTCATCGATTATCGGCCGATGGGTCTGTCGTTCGGTTTCCCAATCCTCACGCTGCTTCTTGATGTCCGCCTGGAGTTCCCGCTCCGTATCTCTCAGGGACGCGGCTTTTTCAAAATTCTGATCCCGCACGGCGTCTTCTTTGTCCTGATTGACCGCGTCGAGATCGTCTTTGAGTTTGACCACGTGATCCGGCAACACCTGAGCGGCCAAACGTGCCCTGGCGCCAGCCTCGTCGATCACATCGATCGCCTTGTCGGGCAGGAACCTGTCAGTGATATAGCGTTCCGATAACTTGGTTGCGATTTCAAGAGTCTCATCAGGAATCACGATCTTGTGATGATCCTGGTATCGCTCCCGCAGGCCTTTGAGAATTTCGACAGTCTCTTCGGTGCTGGGCGGCTCGACGATAACAGTCTGGAAACGACGCTCGAGAGCACCATCCTTTTCAATGTATTTACGATATTCGTTCAACGTCGAAGCACCGACACATTGAAGCTCTCCCCTCGCCAGAGCCGGTTTGAGCATGTTGGAGGCGTCAATGGCACCCTCGGCAGCACCCGCTCCGACCAGAGTGTGAAGTTCGTCAATGAAGAGAACAACGTTTTTGTTCTGAGCAATTTCGTTCATCACCGCTTTGAGTCGTTCTTCGAATTGCCCTCGGTACTTTGTACCGGCAATTACTGCTGCCATATCCAGAGCCAGAACTCTGTGCTCCCGGAGTCCGTCAGGGCAGTTACCCGTGGCGATGAGCTGAGCCAGTCCCTCGACGATCGCGGTTTTGCCTACACCGGCCTCCCCAATCAAAACGGGGTTGTTCTTTTTGCGGCGGGAAAGGACTTCGATAACCCGTTCGATCTCGCTGTGACGCCCAATAGTCGGATCCAATTCGCCGTTGACTGCGAGTTGCGTGAGGTCGCGGCAAAAGTGGTCCAGAGCCGGGGTCTTCGATTTCTTTTCAGTCCCCTTGGCCGCCGGTTGTGCGGCAGGCGTCTTGGGGGTGCCGCTTGGCATTTCTGATCCCAGTAGCCGCAAAGTCTCGGCTCTGGCCTGTTCGAGTGAAATCCCCGAGTCAGCCAGAACCTGTGCGGCGATCCCCTTTTCTTCCCGCAGGAGGCCAAGCAGGAGGTGCTCCGTTCCAACGTAAGAATGGTTCAGCTCGCGAGCTTCGCTCATCGCAAGTTCCAAAACTTTCTTAGCACGGGATGTATATGGAAGATCGGGTCCTTCGGGAGCCGGGGCCTTACCCTTTTTGACCGTCTCTTCGATCTTCTGCTGAATATCGTCAAGATCGACGTGGAGGTTGGTCAGAACGGCTGCGGCGACCCCCTCCCCCTCTCGAATCAGGCCGAGAAGGATGTGCTCGGTACCGACGTACTCGTGGTGAAGTCGCGAGGCTTCTTCCCTCGCCATCTGCAAGACTTTTCGGACTCTATCGGTGAAGTTGTAACCGTTCATGACTCGCTACTCTTTTCTGTTTGGTCCCCCCCGTCGTCGAGGCCCGGTTGTAAAAGCGACCGGACGTATTCGGCGCGGGCTTCGTTCAGTTCCGCTTCGTCAACTCCCAACCCGATGATGTCTTCGAGGTGCCCGGGTTGAGTGTATACCAACAATTTGTTCAACGTGTATGCATCAACATCTTTGATCGTCCCGAGGCCGACTCCAAGGCGAACTCCACTCAAAAGGTTCATCGCCTCTTCAAAGGAAAGGTTGCGAGCATATCTCAGCAGACCGTAGGCCCTCCACACCTTGTCGGCCATAACCACTGGAGCATCCCGTTCCAGCACGGCTCTGGCTTCGACCTCATATTCGACGACCTGGCGAACGACCTTACCAAGTTGGTCGACCAACTCCCCCTCTGATTTTCCGAGGGTCGTTTGATTTGAGAGTTGGAAGAAATTGCCAACAACTTCCGACCCCTCTCCATACAGCCCACGGAATGTTAGTCCCACCTGGGCCAATCCCTGCAAAACCTTGGAAATTTCTTTGGTCAGAACCAGACCGGGCAGGTGTATCAAAACGGACGCGCGCAGCCCGGTTCCAACATTTGTCGGGCAGGAAGTAAGGTAACCAAACTGAGGGTGAAAGGCGAAGGAAAGTTCCCTGCCGAAATCGTTGTCCAGCCTTTCTATTGAGGCCAGAGCGCCCGAGAGGTCAAATCCTGATTTTAGGACCTGAATCCGGAGATGGTCTTCCTCGTTGACCATCACTCCAAGTTCACCCTCGGTAAACAGCGCGGCACTGGATACAGGGCGCCCATCGCGCCCCATCAATTCCCTCGAGATCAGATGCCTTTCGTGGAGAATATTGCGATCCAAACTGCTCATGGATGGGACGTCGAATTCCACAGCATCAGCGAGTTGGCCTGACTTGTGGCATGCCCGGGCAACTGACTCAAGAATGTCCTTACGGTCGGTAGCGGTGGTCCGGGTCGAGAACCGAACGCCAGAGAGATTGCGGGCCAGCCGTACGCGGGTCGAGAGAACAATCATGCTCTCAGGCCCGCTGGCATCCAACCAACGCATTCCTCCATCGGGAAGCATCGATAGATCCATCGCTACTCCATGACCTTCAATTGGTCGCGCAACTCCGCGGCCAATTCAAAGTTCTCCGCATCCACCGCGTTCTTCAGTTGCTTTTTGAGCTCTCTGGTATGGCGAGCTTGATCCGACTCTTCCGAGTCAGCGAAATAATATTTCCCGGCGTGGTGGTTAGACCCGTGCAACCTTCTCAAAAGATCTTTCAGGTGTCCGTGGAACGTGTCATAACAAGCGGGGCATCCGAGTTTGCCAGATTCTCGAAAATCTCGAAGTGTCGACTGGCAACTGGAGCACTCAATCGCCGAATCTTCGTCCGAAATATTTGATCCGACTCCCATCCCTATGGAGGCGATGAAATCGTTAAGCGGGTTGGCCTGCGCGGCCGCCCCGGTCTGGACACCCTTGTCGCTGGCACATTCCTCACACAGGTGCACAGTTGTCACCGAGTTGTCCACTATTTGTGTCAGGTGAATCTGAGCGTGACGTTCACCGCAATTCTCACATTTCATTGCGCGTCACCTCTCTGGCATCAACCTGCACGAGCCGCCCGTTTTCAAGGCTGAATACGCGGTCGGCTCGTTCGACCATCTCCGGGTTGTGGGTAACAAGCACCACGGCCGTTTCTAGCTCGCGAGCCAGATCGAAAAACATGTTGCCTACCTGTTTGACGTTGGCGAAGTCGAGGTTTCCTGTGGGCTCGTCGGCAAGAACAATTTTGGGATCGTTGACCAGTGCGCGCGCTACCGCGCAGCGTTGTTGTTCCCCCCCCGACAACTCACCCGGCCGGTGGGTCATTCGACCCGCCAATCCCACTGTCGCGAGGAGCTCTTCAGCCCTGCTGGAAGCGGTGGTGAGATCAACGCCATTTATCAGTTGCGGCATTGTGACGTTTTCCAGCGCACTAAATTCCCGTAGCAGGTGATGAAACTGAAAGACGAACCCAATCGACCTCGCTCGAATGTGTGCCTTGCCCTGTTCGTCCAATTCGGAGTACTTGCGGCCTTCCAGGATCACGTCGCCGGCCGACGCCTCGTCCAGTGCGCCAAGGATGTGTAACAACGAACTCTTCCCGCTCCCGCTGGCGCCGACGATCGCGACTATCTCTCCCCGGCGCACTGTGATATCGATGCTATTTAATACCTCCAGGAGCGCCCCATCGCCGCCACGATAGGTTTTCCTTAGCCCGGAGACCTCGAGAAGGGGAGTCATTCGTACCGTATCGCTTCTACCGGACGCAGTGACGCAGCGCGCCGGGAGGGATAAATGGTCGCCAGCACCGCCACTGACATCGAGGCGAATGTGATCAACAAGACGTCGCTCATTGTTACCTGCACCGGGAGGTGATCAATAAAGTAGAGCGATGCGTCCAATTCGATGAGCTTTTTCGAATCAATCAGCCAGGCAAGCAACAAACCGGTAAGCGTTCCGAGGCCCGTGCCCACTACTCCGATGGCCGCGCCCTGCCACAGAAAGATCTTACGAATCGACTTCATCGGCAGGCCCATTGCTTTCAGGATACCGATCTCGCGTCGCTTGTCGGTCACTGTCATGGTGAGGGTACTGACGATATTGAACGCCGCAACCACGGTGATAAGCAGGAGGACCAATCCCATTGCCAGTTTCTCTAACTGAAGCGCGGAAAAAAGTTGAGCGTTTAGCTGCTGCCAGTCCAGCGTCCGGTACGGATATGCAAGCGTTTCCGACAGCTCTTCCCCGACACGGGACGCATCCCACGCATCAGCGACCCGGACTTCAATACCGCTGGCGGCACTATCAAGCCCCGCAAACCTCTGAGCCACTGGAAAAGCCAGTACCGCATGCTTGTTGTCATATTCATACATACCGGTTTCGAATACGCCGGTCACCTCGAACCACCAGTATTTGGGAGATACGGCGCCAAGTGAAGAGCTAAATTTCGATCCAGCCGGTGCTGCCACTTGAACAACCGTGCCAGGGAAAGCTGACAGCCGTTCCGCCAGCCTGACTCCCATAACTATTCCGCCGTCAACTTCTTCATTACCGGTCGTTTCAAAGTCCAAATCACCGGTGGTGAAATAATTCGCAATCGCCGTCACCGATACCGAACCGGTATCCTGATAGATACCCATCAACACGGCGCCTTCGGCATAATCGGCCCCGGCAGAGAACACACCTTCACTGCGAACAAAGGGAGTTGCGGCGACGACGTCAGGATGATTTCGGATCGTCTCAACAGTCTCCTGCCAGTCATCAAGCCTGAGGCCCCTGCCCCATGTCAGGACATGAAGGTGGGGACTGGCGATCAAAATTTTCTCTCGAAGATCGTTCTGCAGTCCGTTCATCACGCCCATGACGACTATCAACGCCATAATGCCAACCGTAACCCCACCGGCGGCAATGAACGTTATTAGCGACGGTCGCTTTGCTCCCCGCGGACTCATCAGATAGCGCGCCGCGATCCGGAATTCCAGACTCACTCTTCAGGCCTCAAAGTAGGAAAGAGGATCACCTCTCTTATAGATGCGTTATCCGTCAACAGCATAACAAGTCGGTCAATACCAACACCACAGCCACCCGTGGGCGGCATGCCGAATTCGAGAGCGCGCACGTAGTCTTCATCCATTTGCTGAGCTTCATCGTCCCCGGCCGCACGAGCCTCAACCTGAGCCTGGAAACGCAATCGCTGGTCATCGGGATCGTTGAGTTCACTGAAAGCATTGGCTATTTCTGTGCCGTTAACAAAAAGTTCAAAACGCTCCGCCAGAGTGCTATCGCCTCGTTTGGGCTTTGCCAGTGGGGACATTTCGATCGGATAGTCGAGGACGAAGGTTGGTTGTACCAATTTGGGTTCGACGAAAACGCCGAACAACTCATCAAGAAGTTTGGTTCGTGGGAATGTGGAAACCATATCTCCGTCTTCCCCGGCAGTCACCAGAAGTTCCCTGAGATCAGCGTCGGTAGCCGAAGCGAGATCCACTTTGGAGTGCTCCTCCACTAACTCAGAGAATGAAGCTTTCTTGAAAGGTCGTGAAAAATCAAACTCTTTTCCGAACCGCTCAATCACCAGATCACCAGCAATCTTTTTGACCACCCCTGCGACAAGCCCCTCTGTCACCTCAACCATCGTCTGGTAATCAGCAAACGCCTCATAAAATTCCAGCATGGTAAATTCAGGGTTGTGGGTCCGGTCGATTCCCTCGTTCCTGAAATCTTTCCCAATTTCGTAGACCCTTTCCAACCCACCAACGATCAACCTCTTCAGATACAGTTCAGTTGCAATCCTCAGATACAATTGCGTATCCAGGGTATTGTGATGGGTGGTAAACGGGCGCGCCATAGCACCACCGTAGAGTGATTGCAGCACCGGGGTTTCAACCTCCAGATAATCGCGGTCCTCAAGGTAAGACCTGACAAAAGACACGGCGCGAGCCCGGACTCTGAAAATTTCTTTTACGTCGGGATGAACAGCCAGGTCGGCATAGCGCTGTCTGAATCTCGTTTCGGAATCGGTTAACCCTCCATGCACGTCGCCGTCAGCATCCTGCTTGCCCATTGGAAGCGGGCGAAGGGCTTTGGACAGCATTTCGACCGACACCGCTTTGACAGTAATCTCCTCCGTACGTGTCATGAACAAAACACCCTCAACGCCAATGAAATCGCCGAGGTCGATCAACTTCACCAACTCGTATGCCTCCTCCCCTATTTCGTCTTTGCGAAAATAGAGTTGGATCCGACCCGAAGGGTCTTCCAGGTGAGCAAAGGTAGTTTTCCCGTGGCGCCGGAAGGAAACGACCCTTCCCGCTACCCGCATCCTCTCGCCAGAATCCGGCTCGAATATAGCCACGGCAGCCGCAGCGAGGTGGGTGCGCGCATAGGAGTACCCGAAAGGTTCGATCCCCATTTCTCTGAGCTTTTCGAGTTTTTCTCGTCTCGCATCTTCTACATAACTACGGTTTTCTTGAGTCATGCTACCCGATTTCCAAAGCGTTTCAAAAATTCCTCGATGAAGGCGTCAAGATTGCCGTCCATCACTGACTGCACGTCCCCAAGTTTCAACTCGGTACGGTGATCATTTACCATCGTGTAAGGCTGAAACACATAAGAGCGGATTTGATTGCCCCAGCTATTGTCAGTCTTGGTGGCTTCGACCTCCGCCCGTTTTTGTTCTCTCTCTTCGACTGCCTTCTGGTACATTGCTGCCTTTAGCATCTTCATCGCTGTAGCCCGGTTCTTGAGTTGACTACGTTCCTGCTGACAGGAGACCACCAAACCCGTGGGAAGGTGGCGCAATCGCACGGCAGACGATGTTTTGTTGACGTGCTGCCCGCCTGCTCCAGACGCGCGGTACACATCCATCTCTATATCTTCTTCCCGTACTTCGACTTCGATTGTGTCGTCGACAAGCGGATAAACAAAGACAGAGGCGAACGAAGTGTGACGGCGCGACTGGGAATCGAAGGGCGATATTCGGACCAAACGATGGACTCCCTTTTCGGCTTTCAAATAGCCGTAGGCGAAATCACCTTTTAACTCCATCGATACCGACTTGATCCCGGCTTCCTCTCCGGGGAGTAAATCCAGAATCGAAACTTCGTAACCGCGCTTTTCCGCCCACCGCGAATACATCCGCATGAGCATCTCAGCCCAGTCCTGCGACTCGGTACCACCTGCCCCGGGGTGTATAGTGAGAATTGCCGAGCGCCGGTCGTCTTCGCCCCTGAGCATATTCATAAGCTCAAGTTTTTTTAGTCCCTCCAAAATCTTGGGAACGTCGTCACGGATACCCGCGATGATCTCCGGATCGGGATCGGATTCGGCCAACTCCGCCAGTTCTAACGAGTCGTTGGTTCTCTGCTCGAGTTCAACCAGAGGTTCGACCCATTTTTTGAGCTCGCGAACTTTGTCGACGACGATCCGGGCTTCGTCAGCGTTGTCCCAGAAACCCGGAGCAACCATCTCGGCCTCGAGCTTCTCGATCTGAGCATTCTTAGCATCAACGTCAAAGATACCCCCGGAGTTCGGCCAACCGGCCATTTATTTCGTTTAGTGATCCAACAACCTCGTCCAAGTCGGGCTCCTGACAACCTTGCTTTGTGTAATTTCGTTAACGGTAAGAGCCGCCTTTTCCTGGGGGGAAAGGACGGCTCTCTAATCAATAAATATAACCGAAGTTGTTGCCTTGGACTACCTTAGAACATGTCCTGACCGCCAGCGAGGATCTCGTTCAGCGCCGACCGGAAGAAATCTTCGCCTTTGGCCATTTCCTCCCCGACCTGATCCACGTACTCCTCCCAGCTTTTCCTGATTTCCTCTTCAAATTCTTCCTTGAGAGTGCCGTTATCCAGCGCGTCCTGCCTTTTCTGGGGCTGATAGACGATCATATCTGAAATAAGAGCCCGAGCAAGTCGGCGGGCCTTCTGTTTCGGATCTCTCTGGAGGAACGGGTTGATCGGCTTCGATGGTTGCGGTGGAGTATCTAACGGAGGAGCGACCTCCGGCTCTGACACTGGCTCAACAACTGTCTCATAGGCGGGCTCCGCATCAACCACCGCTTCTGGCTCGGACGGGGTCTCAACGGGCGCCACAGGAGTTTCCTGGATCGGAGCCCCCGGGGTCGGTTTGAAAACGGGCGCAGTGGGCCGCGTAACCGGCTGCTCCGGGGCGGATGTCACAGGCTCCTGGGGCGCTACAAAAGGTCGGGACAGGCGAGACGCGCCATCGTGGGGCGTTTCAATCACATCAGAAACAGCGGTGTCGCCCCCCTCGTCGGGCGACTCGTGGATCTCGTCCGGCACCAGGGCCAGACCGGGCGATGCTTCGGCAGGAGGCTCTACAGAGTTTTCTACAAACGGCACTTCAGTGGTTTCCTCGTTGTATTCCTCAGCAATCGCCTCGGCCTCAACCACCGGGGTTTCCTGCACCGGTTCTAACGCGCGAGTTTCGGATACGGGCGCTTCCGAGGGGAGCTCCGGCGTGAGGGCTATTGCAAAGGAACAAACGGCGCACCGCGCTCGGACACCCTCTGCGGGGACCTTGGCGGGATCAACTCGATAGACCGTTTCACACGAGGGGCATTGGACGTTCATGAACTGCTCTCGCTCTTAGTTTCGGTGGTTGCAGGCGCCGCATCACGGCGTCGGTCAATAACATAAACTGAACCCGGAAGCGACTTGGCGTAAGCCTTCATTTCGGTGGCCAACGCTCCCACTCGTGCCGGGTGATCAAAAGATCGCTGCTCGCTTGTCACCACACCAATGGAAATCGTCATCAGCGGGACCTTGTGAAGTTGCCCGCGTCGGTCTTCGCCCAAAAAATAGCCGGCCGCCTTGTCCTGGTCACTGTACTGGAGTGGGATCAGAGTGTCAAAGACGGAAATGATTTCCTTACATATTTCCGGCATTTCTCCAGTAGGCACGATAAATATGAAATCATCTCCACCGATATGACCGGTGAAACCGCCGTCCGAACACATTCCAGCCACAACGTCCCGCAAGATACGCGAGACCAGATAAATAATTCGATCGCCATTCTGGTAGTTGTAGCGATCGTTGTACTCCTTGAAATGGTCCAAATCCGCATAGCACACCGAAAACCCGGCACCAATCCCGATTCGTTTGCTAATTTCGTTCGTGATTTCCGGGGTCCCCGGAAGCATCGTGGTAGGATGCACCGACACATTGCGCCGGGTCCGTTCAAGCAGGGAGTCAATGCGGCTCAACTGCTCTGCTTGACCAACGCTTGGAGAAATCACCTCATCTGCGCCGGCCTGGAGCCAGGCGACCGCCCCTTCGGAATCGTTTCGATCTTCGGTATAACACAGGATCGGTATGACCGCAGTGTATGGATCGTTGCGAAGTGTTCGGCAGAGGTCAGAGGCCCCTGATTTTGAGACATCAGCACCTACCATCACCATATGAGGCAAATTGCGCAAAACTGCCCAGCGCATTTCCTCGACACCGCCCACAAGCGTGAGCTCCATCGAATGGTTGACAGCCCATCCCGCGATAAGATCGGGGACAGCGTCTTTTTTCTCAGAGTAGTAAAGTACCGTCGCCGGATACTGCACCACTTCTCCTGGTCGCAAGTGAATAGGATTTGGTTCGCGCGCATGCGCGGCTGAAAACTAATCGGATTTCCTTCAAAACCCCACGGTTACGTTGAGATTGAAGGTGGGGCCCTCTAGCCCGTCATCGGGAAGATACGCGGAGTTTATCGTTGTTTCGGCACCGAGGCGATAGCTAATGAAGGCGTCCACCGCGCTAAGAAGGTGGTTGGCGACCAGTGCGCCAAGCTGGCTTGATGCTCTCTTGAACGCGTTGTCGCTATCCTTGATCCCCAACCTGAACAAGTCTCGTTCGAGGCCAGCGTTCCTCCAGGACCACCTAAAGTTTGGGCCAATGGCCCGTCTCCGGTAGAAGGCCAGAGCCCGCTGATATTCCACCGACTCGGTGTCGACTATCCCATCAGGATCAGGAAGGAACGTCCTTCGAGCCAACGCCCAGATGTCACCGTTGAAGGTCTCAGGGTCGCTCGGCGGGATCAACGAACCGTCGGTGGCGACCGAAAAAGGTCCACTCTCGATGAATTTGCCCATCTTGTCGTAGTACTCAAAGACTGTGTCAGTCTCAATGCCGCCGAACCTTCTCCGCGCAACGTTAATGGCCAGGGCGCGATAACGGTTTCGTTCGCGCTCCCCTGCGTTTCGCTCCGATATCACACGGGTCAATAAGAAGGCTTCCGCAACCAGATAAAGCGCTCCCCTCTCCTGTCCCCCAATGACCTGTCCCGATCCGGGAATCAAGAGCGACAGCACCGAATTCTTCCACGTAATCCGGTTGCTCTCGGAAAACCCCGTCGATGGAGAGACAATCGACGAGTCCACCCGCCCTCGGGGCAACAACGTCGGGCCCTGAGCACTTGATGGCAGCACCAAAACCAGCAGGCAAAGGGCCGCCATTAACCAATGAATGATTCTCACAATTGGACCCTCAGTGTCACGAAAAGGGGGTCTTCGAAAGAGCCCGTCCGAAAAAACGCCTTGGCAAAATCAAGGGCCACCTTTTCAAACACCAACCCGACCCCGACGGAGGGCCCTGCAGTGGCACCGTCAATGAAGGAGTACCCGGCGCGAAGGAAAGCTGCTTCGGCGTATGCCATCTCCACCCCAACCCGGAGGTCTCCATTATTGAATCTGGATAACTTGCCTTCGAAATCGACCAATAGTTTCGTGACGACCTCTCCCGCTCCGGTGTCCGTGACAAGAAACCCGTACGTTCCGCCTATTTGGAGCCTCGTGGGCAGTGCGTCAGCCTGATCGCGGTTCTCCAATTGAAGTTTGAAACCGGCGTGTCTAATCGACCCTCCGAGAGACAAGCCGGTAGTGGCTGCCCCGCGGAAAATCAGTCCAATGTCGAAGGCTTGTGTCGTACCTACGATCGATTGGATGCGCGTGGCACCGGGACTTATGCAGGCTCCTGAGCAGTCCTGGCGGAACTGGACCAGTTTGTAATTGACTCCGACAGCCACCGAGTTAGCGAATTGTGTGGCCAGGGAAGCGAGCAATACAATCCCTTTTGGCGCCAGCCGCCCATTGACGGCTCCGGTTCGTGTGGTGATTTCTTGAGCACCGAAGTCGGCGATGTAAGCGGACAAACCGAGGACGCCGACACCAGGAGAGACAAACACTCCGGACAGCGCCGAATTATTCGAAGCAAAGGTGTTCGCGTAGTGGATCGCGAATTCGCTCTTGTCACTCAGGGCCAGTCCAGCCGGATTCCAGAAAGCGCTTTCCGCTGATCCGCCATCGGCAATACCCGCCTGTCCCAGCGCGGTGGACCTGGCACCGATCGGTACCAGTAGAAATGCTCCGCCCCCGACCGGCTCCCCATCCTGGGCTTGAGCCAGAGACGCCGTTGTTAGAACGAGGAAAAGTGAGGCGGTTACGTTAGAACGATTCAGCCTCATCAATCAGCATGATGGGGATATCGTCCTCCACCCGGTAAATCAGCCGGCATTGGTTACAAACCAACTGTTCGGGGTCCTTTTTGTGTTCTAACTCGTTCTTGCATTTGGGACAAACCAAAATCTCCAGGAGATCCGGTGCTAAGCTCATTTCCTTTTCCTTTTTTTCTTCGCGGAAGCGTAACCAAACTGCCTGAGTGATTGCGGGTCTTTTCTCCACTTCGGACGTACTTTGACCCAGAGATCAAGATAAACGCTGGCCCCAACTAATCCTTCCATCCGTTTTCTGGCGCGGCCGCCAATTTTCTTTATCGTAGCTCCACCCTTGCCGATAAAGATCCCCTTCTGGCTTTCCCGCTCGACATATGCCGTGAGACGAATATACATCGGGTCGGAGTTTTCCCGGAACTCCTCTACCTCTACAGCAACCGAGTAGGGTAGTTCCTGCCCGAGAAGTTCGAAAACAGCCTCTCTTACATATTCCGCGGCAAAAAAGCGCAACGGTTGAGTCCCGATATCATCTGAATCGTAGCGAAAATCGGCCAGTGGCATATTACCCTGACACCACAGGAGCAGATCGCTCATCCCGATTCCCTCGCGAGCTGATACCGCCAGTTCCTCCGGCCCAACAGCGCCGGATCTAACATCGGACTTTGTGCGTACGTTCAACACGGGGCAGTCGGGGGTTGTGCCCGTGGGGAGGAATTCGGCCAGGGGGACTACTTCGTGCCCCATAGGGACTACGTAGAGAGCGGCGGACGCACCGGCTATGGAATCTGTAACCGCTTCAAGTAAAGCCTCGTGCATCGGTTCCGACGGGGACATGACGCCGGGCGGATCGACGAAAACAACCTGAACGTTTTCATCGGTCCTCACTCCTACCACGGGTACCCACGTCGTTTGAGGCTTTGGACTGGTAATTGCCAGCTCTTCACCGATTAACGCGTTCATCAAAGTAGATTTGCCCGCGTTCGGTTCCCCCAGGAGGACGACTGTACCACAGCGGGTGGGCAGGTCGGCTTCCGAATCAGGGTTTCCTGGGTCAATCATGGTTCGGAATATGTCGGGGCCCCGGCAGTGCGGAAAGGCCCATTCTTAAGCAGCGGGGCCGCAGAATTGCTGCGCAGCGGGTACGAAAAGGTTCACAACCACCTCGGCGCGCCCACCCCCTCACATTGTCCCTGCAAGAAAGAACCGCCGCACTCAGGTAGTGGGCGGCATGCTCAGCGTCATTGCGCCGTCCTCCGAAGGAGCGCACGGAAGCGTGGCATGAATTTCTGCGCGGCGATTGGTTTCCTGATGTACTCGTCTGCACCCAACTCAAGGAGTTGGGATTCAGCGTCAACGTCCGGCGTTCCAGTCAGAACCAGGATAGGTAGGTGGGCCGTACCCGGGGAAGCGCGAGCAATCTTCAAAACATCTCGACCGTCCAGGTTGGGCATATCAAGATCCAGGACCATAACGTCGTACAGGGGATCCGCTTTCAACAAGCGAATAGCGTCGAGTCCATCTACAGCCTCATCGACCTTCATACCCTCATTCTCCAACAGTGCTTTTACGATCGAACGGGTAGTGGAATCGTCGTCCACCACCAGAGCCCGAGGATGTTCAGGCACCGGTTGGTCCATCACGTCGCCGACCGGGGCCGCCAGCGTTGCAGCGATCGTAGCGTCGTCAACATCAGCCACCTCAACTGTTTTCGGTTGAGCCTCAACGGGAGCTTGATCCTCTTCCGCACGGCCACCCAGAACTCTCTCAACTTCCTCCAATGACGTGATACCCCGGGCGACGAGTTGCAAAGCCGAATCGCGCAAATCCTTGCCTCCTCGGTCCCGTTCCATCTTGGCCAATTGAGTTGTGCTCTGACCTTCGGCAACTGCGGCACATAACGCTTTGTCAAAAGCAACCACCTCAACTATCGGAGCCCGGCCTCGGTAGCCACTGCCCCCACATTGATCACATCCAGCAGCCCGTTTGGCTGGTTTGACACCCTGTCGTTCGATTAGCAATTGCTCCTCAGGTGTAAAAACACCATTGGTGTCGATAGCACATGCGCTGCAAATTCTGCGCACAAGTCGTTGGGCCGCCACGCCACGCAACGCATCCGCAATAGATGCGCGATTGAGCCCCACATCCACGAGGCGTTGTACGGAGGCTATCGCATCATTGGTGTGCAGGGTTGCAAGCACCAGGTGTCCTGTAAGGCTGGCTTGCACAGCCATCTCAGCAGTTTCCAGATCGCGAATTTCTCCGACAAGTACGATGTCAGGATCTTGCCTGAGAATAGCCCGCAGAGCAGACGCAAAGGTCACTCCTTGTTTCTCCTGCACCTGTATCTGCGTGATTCCCTCCAACTCGTACTCTATCGGATCTTCGACGGTCATAATGTTGACTTCGTCGTCCGATAGGTCACGGAGCACAGCATAAAGAGTTGTCGTCTTCCCGGAACCTGTTGGCCCGGTTACCAGAATAATTCCCTCGCGTACGCTGAGAACCTCCCGCAGCCCTACAAGTTGTTCTTTGGTGTAACCAATTGACTCTAGTTCAGGTGTGCCCTCCGTGTCGAGGATACGGATTACCGCCTTCTCCGATGCCTTGGCTGGCACCGTTGAAACGCGGAGATCAAAGTTCTTGGAGGCGACTTTTACCCGCACCTTTCCATCCTGCGGTCGCAGCCGGACAGCAATGTCCAGTTTCGAAATAACCTTGATGCGAGAGATCACCCGTACAAGTGCCACATCAGGCATTTTCATATAATTTCTCAGCATCCCATCGACGCGAAAACGGACGATGCCTTCACGGCCGGAAGGCTGGATGTGAATGTCACTGGCGCCCTGCTCCACAGCATCACGGATGATCAGGTTGACAAGTTTGATGACCGGCGCGGCGTCAGCCTCTTCTCGACCGATCTCATCGACTTCGTCTTCTTCGACGACACCGACGGTCTCTCCATCTGCTTCGTCGAAACCAGAGAAGAAGTTGTCAACTTCGTCGTCGGAACCGTACGCCGTGCTAATTGCGTTGGATATTGGAACGGGCGCAGCGACTTCGAACACAACATCTCTGCCCGCCGAAAATGCTATAGCCTGTTCGATATCGAGAGCCGTCGGATCGCAGGTGGCCACGACCAACTCCCTGTAATTATCTCGGAGGGGGAAAACAAGAGCTTTACGAGCTACAGTCGCAGGCAACAGTTTCGTGGCGGTGGGTTGAGCTGCCCCGATGTCGGCTACTTCCAGGCGAAATGCTCCAGCCACAAGCTGGGTGATTTCCTTGCTGTCAAACCGATAGTGCTCCTGCACGGTTTTCCAGGCCTCATCTATCGGACAACCCGGATCCAGCTGCACAGCCTCCGTTTCGGGAGATTTATCTCCAGCCAACCCGGCGAGCCAATGGAGTCGTGGCTTACTCATTCACCCCCTATTATAAACAAAGGATCGTTCCACCCGGAATTCTTCATCGCGTATTTTAACCTGATTCCCTACAAATTTGCGAGTTGATCCCGGAAGGAATTAATCTGTTCCTCTACATCGGCGCTTATCTTCTTGATCTCGATCACCATGGCAGGCGCCTCGCCCATCTCTCCCGCTGCCGCTTTCTTTTCCAGCCGTTCGAGGGCGTTCATCAGGTACACGGCCTTGACTGCCCCGGCCGAAGACTTCATGGCGTGAGCCCCCACCCTCATTGCTTCGGCGTCGCCCGCCGCTAAGGCATCATCCAACGCCATTAGCCGAGGCTCAATGTCAGCAACGAAGGCCGAAAGGATACCTCCAAGCGCAATTTCAATCCCCGCTTCCTGCAGTTCCTTCAGAAGTTCCTCCAAACCCGCTGGCTCGGACTCACTCAATAATTCCCCGCGTTCTTCTGGAGGAATCGCATTTTCGGTCTCAATTGCTAGAAAAAGCTCGTGTGGTTTGAAAGGCTTCGGAATGAACCCTTCAAACCCTTCCGACATGATCTTCTGTCGCTGCTCTAACGTGGCGTGGGCGGTCAACGCAAACATCCGGGGTTGAGGTTCTTTATTTAGCTCGATGATTTTTCGCATAGCAGTGATACCGTCCATAACGGGCATCTCGACATCCATCAACACCACGTCAAAGTCCCGCCCCTCAACCGCTTCTACAGCCAGTTCCCCATTTTCGACGATTACTACCTCGTGACCACGTTTTGACAAAATACGCCCGGCTACTTTTTGGTTGACCGGATTGTCCTCGGCAAGCAGAATTGTCAAACTGCTTCTCGTTTCGGCAATAGAGTGTTTCGTTACTAACTTTGGCTCAACGGCCTTTTCCCCCGTGGCGTACATCGCTGCAATGGCGTCGAGCAGCTCAAGTCTGTTGACCGGCTTCGACAGGTAGGCCGATATTCCTATTTCACGACATCGCTGCCCGTCGCCTGCTCGGCCCCCAGAAGTAAGAATCATGAGTTTGGTTTCAGCGAGGGATGGCTCACTCTTGATGCTCGCGGCAAGATCAAATCCGTCGCGATCAGGCATGTGCCCATCTATGATGGCCAGATCAAACGCCTGGCCGTCACGGGAGGCGTCTTCCAGTGCTTTCCACGCGGGAGACGCACCCTCTACATCGACTACATCGGCCCGGATGGGGGCCAGCATTCCCCTCAAGATCCTCCGGTTGGTGCCGTTATCGTCCACCACCAGAATCCGCGAGGCACCCAACTGCCTCAGGTCGGGTTTTTCAATCCGCGGTTCGGTAGCGATAGCGCGCTTAAGCGAAAGTTCCCAACTGAAAACACTGCCTTTGCCAACTTCGCTCTCCACGGACAGCGAGCCGCCCATGTGGGAAACGATCTTCTGGCTGATTGCGAGCCCCAGGCCCGTGCCACCATACTTGCGAGTCGTAGACGTGTCCGCCTGGCTAAAATGATCGAAAATAAGAGGCAATACTTCCTCCGGGATTCCGATGCCGCTGTCTCTCACAGAGAATAGGATTTTCATTTCGGAGTCGTTCTCTTCAAGAAGACGGAGCGCAACGACAACCTCTCCTGACTCGGTAAATTTCAGGGCATTGTTAACGAGGTTGTTTAAGACTTGCCGCACCCGGCCGGGGTCCCCGTGGACGGCTGTCGGAATATCATCCGGCACGTCGTGAGCCAACTCAACCCCCTTCTCAAACGCCCGGCTCACAAACAAGCGAGTCACTGACGCGACCACCCGATGGGGATTGAACGCAACATCCTCTAAAACAACCTCACCTGCCTCGAGTTTCGAAAAATCAAGAATGTTGTTGATGATTTCCAACAGAGCATCGGCCGATTCGCCGACCACCTCGGCGACCTCCCGTTGTTCGGGATCCAACTCGGTATCAAGGAGCAACTCGACCATGCCCACCACCCCGTTCAAAGGCGTACGGATTTCATGACTCATTGCGGCTAGAAATGCACTTTTTGCGTCCACAGCCGCCTCCGCTGCCACCCGAGCCTTGATCTCCGCCTCTCTTGCACGAACCCTTTCGGTGACATCTTCCGCGATCATTTCAAAACGCCGCACATCACCACTCTGGTCTCGAATGATCTTTCCCGAGACATGTACTTTGATATGGGTTCCATCCCGGCGTAGCCAGGTTACGTCGAGACCGTTCACCGCATCCGATTGCGGGAGGCCAGCAAGCATCTTATCCCGCTCCTCAGGGATCGCGCAAAGCGACTTGACGTTGACGGCCAACAATTCTTCTTTGGTCTCGTAACCCAGCATCTCTACCATCGCCGAGTTTATATGAAGAAATTTCCCATCGTGAGACGAACTGTAAACACCCAAGACAGCGTTTTCCACGAGGCTGCGGTACAGCAAGTCTGAATCGTCATGCAGGTTGTTTTCTGCCTCGCCTGTCCGCGAATTTGTCATCACAAGCTCTCACTTAGTCGAGTTTTAATTTCACTAACGATGTCCGACAAGGTCTCACCATGAACCCTGCGCGTTCCAGAGTCTGTTGAAACACATCCCCATTCCATGATCGTCATCAACTACCAGAACATCCATCTGCAGCCATCTTTGTCAGGCACGTTCCGTCGTCGACTTAGACCCGAGTGGTCTCCGAAGGTTCGTTCTCGTCGACCGGATCCAGGACCCGGCGCACCGCGTGCAAGAGTTCGCTAATCTCCCACGGTTTGTTTACCCGGACCACCGACTCCAAAGCGTCGCCTTCGTTGATATCCTGGTGATCCCGATAACCACTGGACAGGATAAAATGGGGAGGGTTTTCCCGTTTGCTAAGAGCCTCGAAAAGTTCTCCTCCACCCATTCGGGGCATTACGAAATCCGAAAAAACGAGATCGACTTTTCCGTCGACCTTTGAGATAATATCGAGCGCTTCTTTTCCATCCCCTGCCTCAATCACTTCATATCCGTAGCGCCTTAGGATTCGACAACCCAACTCACGAAGTTCGAGTTGATCTTCAACAAGAAGGATTGTTTCCTTTCCACCGACGGGGGCTCCCTTGTGTTCGTGGCGCGAGGCGGCTTCATGACTCCGAGCTCCGTATGATATCGGCAGCAGAAGGGTCACAGTCGTACCCGTGCCCGGTTCGCTGTCTATAGTCACCGAACCACCCTGTTGTTTCATCAAACCGTAGACCATGGATAGCCCGAGGCCGGTCCCAACACCCTGCGCTTTGGTAGTAAAAAACGGTTCAAAAATACGGTCCTTGATGTTTGAGGGAATTCCAGTCCCCGTATCTATGACCACAATGGTGCCATATTCTCCCGGGGAC
Source organism: Gemmatimonadota bacterium (assembly GCA_029262195.1). Lineage (GTDB taxonomy): Bacteria > Gemmatimonadota > Gemmatimonadetes > Gemmatimonadales > GWC2-71-9 > B16T1B5. The sequence continues at coordinate 209,395 of JAJCZX010000038.1, forward strand.
ATCCAAGGGAGATCGTCCTCACCGGGTTCAATCGTCGTTTTTCCAACTTCGACGCGCAATGTTCCACCTCGCGGCATTGCCGCCACGGCGTTCGTAACGAGGTTCATTATGATTTGTTCGAGGGCCCCTGCGTCAACCGAAACCAGGTCCTTCGTTTCCGGCGCAACTACTTCCAGAGTGATCGTTTCCTTGGCAGAAGATTGCAGCACTGGCATCATCCCGTTTACCAATGCTGCCAAACTTGTCGCAGTCTGCGATAACTCTGCCTGGCGGCTGAACCCGAGCAGGCGAGTCACAAGTTCCGTTGCCTTTCGGGTCGCATACTCAACATCACTCAATCGGTCATGGAACTCTTTGGATCCCGGTTCACTCTCCGATGCCAATTGAAGATTCCCTCTGACGACAGTCAGCAGGTTGTTGAAATCGTGGGCCACTCCGGCTGTCAGCTGGCCCACTGCTTCCATTTTTTGGGCCTGCCGAAGTTGTGCCGCCAGGGTCCGCTTCTCGGACACATCTTCGACGACCATTTCAAACCACTTCACGCTCCCGTCCGGATTGAGCACCTTTCGCCCTCTCAAAACGAAGTAGCCTTTGGAGCCATCTTTGCGGCGCCACACTATTCCCTCCCCTTCGCCTGCTGGACCTTCTTCCAACAGCACTTCCCTCTCATGCGTGTCCAGATAAAGATCGTCTCCCATGTTCAACTCGAGAACTTCTTCCGCCGACGAATAACCCAACATGGTCACAAGAGCCCGGTTTACATCCACAAACCGCCCCGCTTCGGTAGAGCGATACATCCCGTACGGCGAATTTTCAAACAGATCACGAAAATCAGCTTCCGACTGAGCGATCTTGCGTTCGGCTTCTTTCCGAGCCGTTACGTCTCGCCTGATGGCTACGAAGTGGCGGGGTTTACCATCTTCATCTCCAAGGACGGGAGTAATCGTTTGCTCAGCGATGTAAGTGCTTCCATCCTTGCGTCTATTGACGATCTCACCGAACCAGGACTCGCCGCTAAGTATCTGTTTTTTCATCTCCCGGTAAAATTCTTCGTCGTGGTGCTCTGATTCGAATACTCGCTGATTGACACCGATCAGTTCCGCGCTCGAATAACCACTAGTTTTTTCGAGCGCAGGATTCACCCACAAGATTTCCCCCGTCAGGTCGGTGATGAAGATTTCGTTGTCGGAAGCGGCTAACGCGGATGCTTGCAAACGAACCCTTTCGTCAGTAGCTAACCCCTCAAGGGCCGTCCCGGCCCGAACCGCGAACACGTCGGTGATTGAACGAGCTACGAATTCCTCGGGCATCCTGCGTTCAAACAACCCGATAAGCATGCAAACGGGGATCCCGTGCTTATCCCGAAAGAGCCGACCCGAGAAACCCTGTGCATTCGCGTCAGCAAGGAACGGATCGAGAGAAAAGTCTTTTTGGACAGACGATTCGTGAAGGTAGCTCCCCGATTCCATCACACGAGTTAGGATGCTACCGGACAACTCGGTTCCTGCGTCAGGCACGTAGGATCCCGTACTTGAATAGGCGATCACTGTCACCCGCTCACCCGAATCGTCCAACGGTTTGGCCAGAAATGCGGCATCTGAGTCGATGGCTCTGCGATACTCGTCTACTACGCTTTTCAACGACTGATTGGAGACCGATGCATATAAGCCACTGGCCACATCGGCTAACTTCGAACGCAGATCGGCTCCTTCCGAAACATCTTTGACAGCGACAACGCATCCGATTCCCACGATTGTTTCCGGAGCCGGCGTCAATCTGATCTCAGCGGCAAATTGGCTGCCATCGGTCCGCACCATTTTGGTCTCAAGGTTCAACGCACGGGCAGAGGTGACCGCGTCAACAAAAGCGTCACCAACTTCTCTTTCCTCCACGAGATCCCGGAACGAGCAACCCATCAAACCCGTCACCGTCGCCGCGAGGCACTTCGCGACCGACGAATTGGCAAAAACGACCGAGGCCTCATGGTCGAGAATTAAGACTCCCTCCGACATGGTGTTCATCACCACGGTCGCCCAGTCGGCTAGAGTTTCAACGATCGTTTCTGTTTCGACTTCAGACGACTTGTCTTCGAGAAACAGTGCGCAAATCCTCTGATCACCGACCCAGGGAAGAAGCAGGGCGGAGATCGGGAGCTCAGAGCCGTCTCGCCTGCGGCCGACGGCTCTCATTGGCTCCGGGTTTCCCGGCACTTCAGTCGTCTCCTGTGGGGCCAAAAACCCGGGCCAGTCTTCGCCCGGGACAACGTCAACGACCTTAACACCACATAGCCCCCCGTCTGAAAACCCGAGCATCACCTCTGCGGAGGAGTTCGCGGAAACAATGGTTCCGGCATCATCAACCAGCAAAGCCCCATGGATCGTGGTTTCCATCACCGAATACAGACGGCGTTGTGAATAGGTAAGGGTTCGTAAAAGGGTGCGAACACCTAAAGCGGCGAGGATCGAAGTCAAGAGAGATAGGATTAATAATGACGGAATGCGCGCCGCCCACCCGTCAGAAAGGCCGACCAGAACCACTGCCGAAAATGCAACCACCATACCGCCAAACAACCATCCGGCCTTACCCGAACGCGTTGTCGCGTCGCCCGATTCGGCGATCGTCATCCAAGTCCCATTTGCGCGTTACCGTCGGCTAGGGGATCTCCAAACGCCTCAGGCCTGAGAAGGTCGAAAACGCGATCTTTGATGAATGCGACCACTTTATGAAGCTCCGATGTTTTGTCGTAAAATTGGGCCACACCGAGCTCTTTGCAACGCCTCCGGTATACCGAGAGCGAATAATTGGTCAGGACAATTATCTCAGGCGGATTTGAACGAATTTTAATCAACGGGATCATTTAGATCCAATTTCTGCCGTGCATCCGCAGATCGAGCGTAATTCATATCCGGTGCGAGCGACTCAATTTCTCCTAGAGTTGAATCGCCATTGGCGGTGGCACCGACCACCTCCACAAAAGGGAGTTCTGCGAACATTTCGCGAGGGCGGCCCCGTGCCAGATATCCATCGTTGACCAACAACCTGAGCTTTTCCTTCATAACCCGACTCCACCGTTGAGACCACACCCTTCCACGTCCAGTCTCGGACCGACTGCGTGTTAGGCAACCGTCAATCTCCATACAGGAGAAAAGCATCCTTACTGTGGCAAAATACGATAAAACCGCCATAGCGATAGACATGGACTGGCGACAAGCCGCCGACCCTCAGCAGTACCATTGTCAGATCGCGACAAATACCGTAATTCTATTGGGTCAGCGAGAGTCTCGTGTTCAGGAGAAACGCACAGAATGCAAATGCAAGTTGAAAGGCAACCGGTTCCACTGCGAGCCCTGATCATTTCAATTGCATCATTGGTGGTCCCTGTGGTTGGAGTTTTCCAGCTTCCCGACTGGACCAGTTCGGGTGCCGGCATGCTCATCTGGTTGACCGCATTGATCCCTGCCTTCCTCCTCTCCTATTACAGGGGAATGGCTGGCGTCGCAGTAGCGCTTTCGGGTGGGATGGCAGTGATCACGGCGACTCAGGTCAGCATTAGCGTTTTCTCCATCGCCCAGCCTGACTGGGGACTGTTGATGGCAATAGTCGGAGTTTACCTGGTAGTGTCTCTGGGTGTCGCCACGCTTTCCGAGTTACTTCTTCGGGAACGGCGAAAGGCAGAAGAGGTGGCGTTGTTGGATCGACTAACCGGCTTACCGAACCGGCGTTACGCTGACATGACACTTGAAGGGAGTTTCGCTGCTGCCGAAAGGGGGAAATCCCTGACGATCGTGATGTTCGACCTCGACAAATTCAAAGCGGTAAACGACACTCACGGACACGCAGCCGGGGATCTGGTTCTTCAGGCATTTTCGGAAGTATTGAAGACCACTACACGCCGGGAGAACCTATCCGCTCGGTTTGGCGGTGAGGAGTTTATCACTGTGCTCCGCGACACGGTAGCCACGGACGCTGAAAAATTTGCCGAGAGGGTTTTGGATAGAACCCGGGAAAAACTCTTCCCCTGGGGATTTCAGACAGCCAGCGCGGGCATAGCTGAATACGAAAAGGGTATGGGTTCTTTCGAGATACTTTTGAGTGCTGCCGACCAGGCTCTGTATAGCGCAAAAGAAAACGGTCGAGATCAGGTTTGTATCGCGCCAAGGTTCGACCAAAGCTCACGAGGCTCAGGCCAACGTGTCTCGGTGACCACAACGACCGTTCCTATTCATCCTGATCCCCGATCCACCACAACCCTGATCTGGGTGGTCGACGACGACGACGCCCTCCGAGGCGTACTCACCCGGGTGTTAGAAAAAGGAGGCTTCACCACATGGAACACGGGCAACCCTCGTGAAGCACTGGATGCCTTCGCCAGCACAGAACCGGATCAACGCCCCACCATCGTTCTAACCGATGTTATCATGCCCGAAATGAGCGGCATCACCATGGCGGAACAATTCGCGCGATTGGATCCGCTGATTAAGGTGGTCTACATGTCGGGGTATGTACAAAGCAAGGTGTCCTGGGAAGGGGTAGCGGGGTCGGTGGTGGCTTTCCTTGAAAAACCGATAGAAATGAAGAGGTTGCTCGCCACCATGCATTTGGTCAAGAACCGCGAGCCATTGAAAGGCGAGCGAGTAATCGGTCCAGAAAAAGATGATCCCCTTGGGCCGGACTCTACGCCTTAAAACCTATGGGCAAACTAACAGGCCATTCACTACCCTTGAGAGGTGAGAGTGACCGAGATTCAGTCACCGTCGAGGATCGTGCGCACCTGATAGAACAGATCCGCCAGCGTTAAAGTGCAAGGGTATACTCCCTGGTGGACCTGCCCGATGATACTCAGACCTTCCAACTTGGAAGGCTCAGTTAACGGTTGCGGCAAAGACCCGCCCAGGAGTCATGTTCCTTTACCCCGCCTTTCCTGAACGGGACCGCCCGATTTTCAAATCTTGGACAAAAAAACCCGCCCTGCGAAATCGATCGCAGGACGGGCTTCTAAGTGAGCCGGCGACGGCCTACTCTCCCACCGGGCTGCCCCGGCAGTACCATCGGCGCTGACAGGCTTAACTACCGTGTTCGGGATGGGAACGGGTGTGACCCTGTCGCTCTAGTCACCGGCATTTTTTTGTGGGGACATCGGGACGTCGGCAAGTCGGGAGGGATTTTTAACGATCCCATTCCCCGCTCCGAGTTCCCAGCTTCCCCGTCAACAATTCTATAATTGCTCTTTTTGACGTCTGATGGATGTGTGTTCAATCGAAGTGGTTAATTTGTCGATTTTTTGTGTTGCGAAATTGAAGAGATCAAGCTTCACGGGCGATTAGTACGGCTCGGCTGAAACGCTCACGCGCCTTACACCTGCCGCCTATCAACGTGGTAGTCTCCCACGGCCCTTCAGGGATCTTGCGATCCAGGAAAATTAATCTTGGGAATGGCTTCCCACTTAGATGCTTTCAGCGGTTATCCAAGCCCGACATCGCTAACCGGCGTTGCAACTGGCGTCACAGCCGGGACACGAGCGGTCGGTCCATTCCGGTCCTCTCGTACTAGGAATGGCTCCCCTCAATTTTCCTACGCCCACGACGGATACAGACCGAACTGTCTCACGACGTTCTGAACCCAGCTCGCGTACCGCTTTAACCGGCGAACAGCCGGACCCTTGGGACCTTCTCCAGCCCCAGGATGCGATGAGCCGACATCGAGGTGCCAAACCGCGCCGTCGATATGAACTCTCGGGCGCGATAAGCCTGTTATCCCCGGCGTACCTTTTATCCGTTGAGCGATGGCCCGTCCACACGGAACCACCGGATCACTAAAGCCGACTTTCGTCCCTGCTCGGAATGTCTTCCTCACAGTCAGGCACCCTTGTGCTTTTGCGCTCTTCGTGCGATTACCGACCGCACTGAGGGTACCATTGCGCGCCTCCGCTACTTTTTAGGAGGCGACCGCCCCAGTCAAACTACCCACCAGCCACTGTCCTCGTCGTTGTTGCGACGGAGTGAGGTTGTTAACAAAACAAGGGTGGTATTTCACTGATGCCTAACCTACAGCCGAAACCGCAGGATCAGAGGCTCCCACCTATGCTACGCATGTTGAGCCAGCAACCAATGACAGGTTGTAGTAAAGGTGCACGGGGTCTTTTTGTCCTGTCGCGGGTAATCGGAATCCTCACCGATACTACAATTTCGCCGAGCTTAAGGAGGAGACAGTCGTCAAGTCGTTACGCCATTCGTGCAGGTCGGAACTTACCCGACAAGGAATTTCGCTACCTTAGGACCGTTATAGTTACGGCCGCCGTTTACCGGGGCTTCATTTAGGAGCTTCGTCCCCGAAGGGACTAACCCATCCACTTAACCTTCCGGCACCGGGCAGGCGTCGGTGTCTATACTTCAGCTTAAGCGCTTTCGCAGACACCTGTGTTTTTGCTAAACAGTCGCTTGACGCGATTCTCTGCGGCCAGCCTCAGCTTACCTTGTGCAGGTTCACCTAGTACTGGCACCCCTTCTCCCGAAGTTACGGGGTCATTTTGCCGAGTTCCTTCTCCTTAATTCACTCGAGCACCTTAGGCTACTCGCCTCGCCTACCTGTGTCGGTTTACGGTACGGTCACTATATGCCCTCGTCTGCGAAGCTTTTCTCGGCAGTGTGCGGCTCCATCCCTTTGCGGAGCTCAAGGCTCCTTCGGCATCGGCTCTCGGCTACCCCAGGCGGATTTGCCTACCCGGGAACACCTACCACCTTGCATCGGATTCCACCATCCGACGGACAGATTGCTACTGCGTCCCTCCTCAGACTCGAGCAGACATATAATGGTACGGGAATATTAACCCGTTTCCCATCGGCTACGCCTCTCGGCCTCGCCTTAGGGGCCGACTAACCCTGAGTTGATTAACATGGCTCAGGAACCCTTAGGCTTACGGTGACAGAGTTTTTCACTCTGTTTCTCGCGTACTCATTCCGGCATCCTCACTTCTCGTCGCTCCACCAGTAAAGCTTCCGCTCTGGCTTCATCGCTCCGGGAACGCTCCCCTACCAGACAGTGCAAAGCACTGAATTCGCTGCTTCGGTGGATGGCTTAAGTCCCGACCATTTTCGGCGCGGTACCGCTGGACTGGTGAGCTATTACGCACTCTTTAAAGGAATGGCTGCTTCTAAGCCAACCTCCCAGCTGTCACAGCAGTACTACATCCTTTGATACACTGAGCCATCACTTGGGGACCTTAGCAGGCGATCTGGGTTGTTCCCCTCTTGACAACGCACATTATCGCACGTCAACTGACTCCCTGGCAGCATCTAACGGGCATTCGGAGTTTGGTTGGGGGTGGTACAGCTGTTCGCCGCCCGAACCCATCCAGTGCTCTACCTCCCGCAGACTCATTTCCAGAGGCTATACCTAAATATATTTCGGGGAGAACCAGCTATCTCCGAGCTTGATTGGCCTTTCACCCCTACCCTCAGGTCATCCGAGCGGTTTTCAACCCACAACGGTTCGGTCCTCCACGGTCTGTTACGACCGCTTCAACCTGCCCAAGGGTAGATCGCCACGGCTTCGGGTCTACCGCCAGCAACTATATTTCGCCCTATTCAGACTCGCTTTCGCTACGGCTCCGGCCCTGAAGGCCTTAACCTGCTGCTGACGAGTAACTCGCCGGATCATAATGCAAAAGGCACGCCGTCAGGAGACACATGACCGAAGTCTAGCGCTCCCTCCGACCGCTTGTTAGCGCACGGTTTCAGGATCTATTTCACTCGCCACCTGGCGTACTTTTCACCTTTCCCTCACGGTACTAGTGCACTATCGGTCACAGAGGAGTATTTAGCCTTGGGGGGTGGTCCCCCCGGATTCCCACAGGATTTCTCGTGTCCCGCGGTACTCGGGATACCACTAGAGGTCATCGGTTTACGCGTACAGGGCTATCACCTTCTATGGCGGGCCGTTCCAGGCCACTTCAACTTCATCTTTGACTCCCACATTGTGGTCCCACAACCCCGAAAGAGCATGCTCTCTCGGTTTGGGCTGTTTCCCTTTCGCTCGCCGCTACTTGGAAAATCGATGTTTCTTTCTCTTCCTCCAGGTACTTAGATGTTTCAGTTCCCCGGGTTAGCTCCCTTTCGGGTGACCCACCTTGCAGCGGGCCGGGTTTCCCCATTCGGACATCCTGGTATCAACGCTTACGTGCAGCTTCTCCAGGCTTTTCGCAGCTTATCACGTCCTTCATCGCCTCTCTGTGCCTAGGCATCCACCATGCGCCTTTACTGCTTGATCTCAAATTACTATGGTTTTCTACCTCGACAAATTTCAACGAAATCGCACGGACCTTAAGCCGAAGCTCAGGTCCTGTGTTTGGTCTACGGTAAACCGCAGACCGATTCCATTACCTACTTCTTTATTCCACACATCCATCAGTTGTCAAAGAGCAAATCGAATCGAATGGGAATTCATCAGAAGTACGGGCGACATCTGAATGCCTTTCAGCACGGTCGGGAGGTCGGTAAGACGGGAGGTCGTTAAGACCGCCCCACCCTTCCAACAACCTTTTCCGGCTACTCGGTATTCCAGAAAGGAGGTGATCCAGCCGCAGGTTCCCCTACGGCTACCTTGTTACGACTTCGCGCCAGTCACTAAATTGACCTTAGACAGCTGCCTCCTTGCGGTTAGCTCACCGGCTTCGGGTCCCTCCAGCTTCCATCGCGTGACGGGCGGTGTGTACAAGGCCCGGGAACGTATTCACCGCGGCGTAGCTGATCCGCGATTACTAGCGATTCCGACTTCATGCAGTCGAGTTACAGACTGCAATCCGAACTTAGACCGGCTTTCTGCGATTAGCTTGC
>JAJCZX010000039.1 GCA_029262195.1 Gemmatimonadota bacterium
TACCGCACGGCAGTCGTGAGCTCGTGGGGCTCTCCAATCGATGGTTGCTTATTACGAGCGCGACGACGCTGAGCCGCCCGGACCGTTACTCGTCCAGCTCGCACGCGCACTACAAGTTTCGACTGACGAAATGCTCGGGGCAAAGCCCCTCAAAACACAAGCCTCACCTAAAAAGGCGAGGCTCATGAAACGGCTTCAAAAAATAGAGACGCTACCCGCTGCTGATCAACGGGCTGTGTTAAAGTTTGTCGATGCGCTTGTTACCGCACGGCGACGGCCCGCATAAATACGCCTGAGGCTCACGTACAGCAGAAGACGACCCCAAACTCTATCCCCCTAAAGTCCTATTCTTTGTCAATCGTGTTCAACAAATTCAATATTTGCAATCGGAGGCCGTCTACACCTTCTTGCGTAGCCCCCATCCGCGTTGAAAACTCCACGCGGTCAAACGCATTGCACACTTCATTGAGCGCGTTGTTGATGATCCTAAGCTCGTCGAGATCAACCGAGATGTTTACTCCGCCGCTCGTCACTGTAGACACTTTCATATTCATTTCAGTCCGTCGAAGTATGCCCGGCCGCCGCTAGGCCGGAATGCCGTGCCAAAATCCGCTGACCCAGGGTCACGAATGACCGCAGTTCCTGTTGCGTCGTCCCAATAAGCGGTGCGATTATTCCCGAGCCGCCTCACATTGCCCCCGCTTGCCTTCCCGATCACGTCATCGATGAACGAGCCAAACTGGTCTACCGTTCTAATCCCCAGCCCGGTGAACTCCCCACCCTGCACAACATGTTTGGAAAAAGCGTGACCTCGAGCAATCCTCCCGCCTGTGGTTCCAGCCGTCGAACCGGGCACTACGGCGAGGACGGTCAACCCTGCTTCAACCGCCCTTGTACCAGCGCTAAGGCTTCCACCTGCACCCCGGCCCGAGACGGCCCGTATCAAAGAACTCACTCCTGTAGCTTCTCCGATTGCGCTAAGCACTCCAACAGCCATGTTGGTAGCCGCCGAGATCACATTCTGGCGCGCCCCTTCCAAACACTCTGGCATCGGAGTGCACAGCCCAAACGGATCAGTAAAGCTAGCCGGGTTATTCCCTACATACTGATAGAGATTGATCCCACCCGCAATGCCAATCGGGTCTTCTTGGGTTATTGTCCTGATTGACCTGCAAGGCTACGACCCCGACTCTCTAATCTATTGCAATTCTTTTCTTTAGCCGCTCACCTCTCCTGAATTTTGATCGTAATCTGTACTAAAAATCGCCGACGCGCACTTTGAGGGGGAGTGGGGCGGATTGCCTTTGAGAAGAGGCTAGGTATGTGGATTGGAAACGAAAGGAAAGACTGGCATTTAGGTGATTGAGGCGTCTATCTGACTAACGAAATCTCCGATCTGATGTAGCGCCTCGGCGAGATCAATATCGTTTGATCCGGCCGCCGCTGCGATTCGCGCAAATTCCGCTTCTGATATTTCCAAATCTTCGAATTCTGGCGGCCACGAGTGAGTAAGCCGAACTGAGAACACGGCGACACACGCCTTTTTCAAAATTCGAAAGTCAGTAACAAATTCGCGAAGAAGCAGGATGTCCACCAGGTCTCGCGTCCGAACTGGATCCTCAATGGAGCTACGGGGCTGAGTAAGTGCATGGACCTTCTGGGCTAGTTGAACCGGGAGGGAAAGACACGGAACCGGTGGGGGAGTTGCGAGCCCGAATTCAGCCATGGAGATCGAGTCGGTGTATTCAACATTCTCGGTGGGCAACTCGGACGGTGACGCATCAACCTGCACCGATGTCCACGATTGGCTTTTGTATTGTGCTGCAATGCGAATACGGATGGTGGCATTGGGCATGACATGAGCGGCGCCGTTTCGTCGAAAGGTGAATCCGTTGAACTCTCCTTCTATCGCAGATTCGATGATTTCGACCAGATTGCCAACGGGCGAATGGACCGTAAGGTCAAGGTCCCGGGTCGCTCGAGCCCGACCACGCAGCCGAAGCTCGATGGCAACCCCTCCCTTGACGACAAACCTGGTCGTTCCCGAACGGGTTTCGTTGGCCTGAAGCAAGCCCAGCAATGCCATGTTGGCGATCCAAAGTCGAACCCGACCCTCGGCTATTTGTGCGTCCGTTGCAAACGCACGAACTCTTTTTGCCAATTCTCCGGCTGATCGGGGCGGTTGGATCCTCACGCCCTCTGTTCAGGATTAGCTGATTGAGCGAGCAACTTTCTCAATCGACTGGCTTCGCTCTTGGTAACACGCCCTTGTGCGACTCCGTCAGACACAGCCTGCAAAAGGAGTGCTCGACTCACGTGAGATCGGATACAGTCTTCGACGGTGCGACCAGGAGTTGTCACCGGAATGTTTTCTACTCTGGTGATTTCGGCAACCTCCAAATCGCTATGATAAACGGTGAGAAATTGCGGCACGGCGCGCCTAATTCGAAATTGGTGCGGCACGGTTATGTGGACGGTGGACGGATTTACGTCCGACATCTCGAACAGCAGAAGCGCCGAGTCGTGCGAAATGATTCCCTCCGCTCCCTGGGGCCACATGGTGGCCTCCATGTATTGTCCAAAGGGATTCTCGGGGAACCTGCGAACTCGATAAACACCTTGATGGAGTCGTTCAATGCTGCCACGTCTTGCCATCATGACCACCGAACGAGCATCTACTCCAGCACCCACCGCCTGTTTAGTAGTGAAGTAACCGTGTTGGTCTTCTGCAATTTCAAAGATTGTGTCGAGTGCCGTTTTCCGCTGAGTGTTCATGAGGATACAACATAACATTATGTTATATTTTGTCCACTTACCGAAATGACTACTTAAAATGGAGGTGCACCGTGAAACTATGGAGTGAGACCACTTTGAAAGAGCGGACCGTCAAAGGCTTCGGTAAACGCCTCCGCACAATCCGGCTGGCACAGGGCATGACTCAGGAGGAGTTAGGCGACGCTGTCGGCGTCTCCAACCGCGTAATCGCCTACTACGAAGCCGACGACGCCCAGCCACCTGGGGCAATGCTCGTCGACCTCGCTAAGAAGCTGCGAATCTCCAGCGACGAGTTACTTGGACTCAAGCCGATCAAACAAAAGACCACGCCAAAGGCCGCTCGACTGCTCAAGCGACTGCAGAAGGTCGAGACGCTACCTGCAGCCGATCAGCGCGCCGTACTCAAATTCGTTGACGCGCTGGTGACCGCTCGAAGACGATCAGCTTAGCTGAGTTCCCTGGAATAAAATTGTCGGCCTTCGTTGCGTGTGTTATCGAACAATTCGTCAAGGGGTCACCTCTATTTCCTCCGCTCCCGCAATGATGTTCACCTCGCACCGCCGACCCTCAACGTCAATGTGGAGTCCATTCAAAAACTGAAAGCTTAGGAGGCCGCATAGAGAGCCTGACAGTTTCACGTACTCAACGAAATCAAGTTCTAACGGTTCATTCTCCCCAAAAACATCTTCTCCCTTCACCGCAAGTTTCTGTACGCCTAGCACTCTGATACAGACGCGAGCTAGGCCGGGTTGCCCGCAGTAACCGGGATTCTCCCCCGAAAAGATCCAAAACAATTCAACAACACCCCGCCTCTTGTCGAAAACGAATGACTCGAACACACCTTCGTTGTGAAGGTCGAAAACCCGCTCTTGCTTTACGACCTCAACATTTGGACAGAGAGTTTTGAACCCTTCAAACCCAACAAATTTCATAGCGCGCTCCGCTCTATCATTGACGCTCAATGAAACGCCTTGCAGTTCGAATGTCTTCCATCGTAGCTGGCCTCACAGGACCGCCGCTTAACCTAGCCTGTCCCGTCAGGGGATTCGTATGTACTGTAAAATCTCGAACGTGTGGTGTGGCAATCCCTCCATGAGATCTACCAGCCAGGTCTATTGATGTTGCACCACCCGGGGTTCGGATAAAAACACGATTCCTCCCAAACGCCTTGGCGAGTCGCCCAGCAATCCCGCCAAGAGCCCTGCCGCCAGCTGCTTCAGCTGTCGCACCCGCTAGCGCCGCCACTCTCTGGCCCCCAGAAAGTCCCGATCCGTCAGCCCCCACTCCCCCAGCGGCTCTTGTCGCGCCACCGAGCACCGGAATGCTCTCAATGACATTATTGATCTGTTCCAGACCTGACTGAATCTTGTCGAGAGCGGCGGCGAAAAAGCCACTGATAGAAATACTGATCCCTTTGCCATCGTCACACGGACACAGCCCAAACGGATCAGTGAAACTAGCCGGGTTATTCCCTACATACTGATAAAGATTGATCCCCCCCGCAATCCCTATCGGGTCTTCTTGGGTAAATCTACCCGTTTCTTGATCGTAATAGCGGTTACGATAAAAACTAAGACCTGGAGTGCCCGACGCTGTGCCTCTAGCATTCTCAAATCCATCAGACTCGACGATCGACCCGGCTTGATTGCCT
>JAJCZX010000040.1 GCA_029262195.1 Gemmatimonadota bacterium
AACGGCGTGCAGATTGTCCGCTCCATAGTACGAGTATTCGGCATCCTTCGACGTCGCGTTCCAATTCAACTGGGCTAGCAAATTGCCACCCAACCAGTAGAACCTCTTCCACCCGTAACCCCCAATTCGAGCGATTCGACCCGACGCATCATAATAGAACCAGGATGAATTCCCGTTTCGTACAACCTTCTTAAGCTTGTTGTCAGCGAACCATTCGAACGTGGTGACATCGGTTCCGCAGGTACGAGAGGTTACGTTTCCATCGGTATCGTTGGCGTAAGTACAGCCATCGAATTCACGAATTCGATTGCCAACGTCGTACCAATCGTTTTGCGTTACATACCGATTGCCCACGGAGTCGTAGTCCGAAGACGCCAAGACCTGTGTTTGCCCTTCTTCACATACCCATCCAAATTCAGGGTCACCGTAGCAATTCGGAGCCGTGCTCGATTTGACTTCAGATAGTCGATTGAGGTCATCGTAATAATATTTGAGTGCGTTGGTGCCGTTGTCGTTTGATTGATGCACAACGTTGCCCAGTGAATCCCGGGCGACCTACGCCCCACCGTGGAATTCATTGCCGCCGGGGTCCACAATCGGCTCAAACCGTGCGACGAAGTAATGTCGCGATTGATAGAGGAACCTGACGGCAACTGAACCGCCCACAGAGAACCGTCAGAGAGGTGCCTCAACCACGTCATTTGCGTACCAAACCACAAAGAGTCGAGTGTTCCAAGCGATTCGTTGTAGCCAAATTTGCGAGTCTCAAAACTGACTCCGGACGCAGAGGAGGTGATCCCGATGGTATCCAACCTATTTTCAGCTGTGTAACCGAATATTTGTCGTAACGTGGTCCCACCCTCGCTGGGATAAGTTCGCACCGAATCGAGTTGCCCGCTGACATTGAGATATGTTGTCTCGGTCAACATCGGGCTCGTGGCGGTTACTTCCCTGCCATTGCCTGAGTAGTTGAAACTTAGATCCTCTACACCACTACCCGTTTTGGTTTTCAACCGCCCGAGGTCGTCGTACGTATAGGCAATCGTCTGACCTCGTCGATTGGTCCACCTTACTTGCCGCCCGTTACGATCATACTGAGACGAAGTTGACGCGCCAGCGGGATCGGTGAAACCAGTGCTCCAACCCAGAGCGTTGTATGAATAGGAATACGTTTGATTGGCGGGATCCTTAACACTAAGGAGATTTACCGCATCGTACGTGTTGATAGTGGGAATGACGTTGACACCGTCCCAGGTTTTTGTAACACGGTTGAGAACGTCATATTCGGTCCGTTGGGGCGGCCCGCCAGCTAGGATGAGGGTGTCCTGCCTACCGTACGAGAGTCCCCGGCCCTCCGTTGCAAGCGAGGCCTACGGCCTCGCTGCTTACGGATGGACGGGGACGTCTGTCCTGCGCCGCTCGGGAATCAGCAACAAGACCAAGTCCGCTCCGTCGTCGTGTCAATTGACGCCGACCCTAACATATAGCTTTCTGCTATCTGTTTTTCCCTAATTTTTCCAAAGACCACCAGTAGTCTCCGACGCCCGCTCCAAGCAGGGAACACAAGAGAGTTCCTACAATGGTTGCGAAGACCGGGTCGAGATCGGGCAGTCGACCGAGCGGACGAATGTCGAAACCCGAGCACACGCATAGAGGATTACGGGAAACCGTAATTCATTGTCAGGGGGGCAAGTGCCCGAGCTTCACCGATCCCGAACAATGTCGCGAACCAATCCGCCACGAACCATGGCCCAAAAAACTAGACCCGCAACGACCCCAGCAGCACCACCGGTGACCGCGACCGTGTACTCGAAACGCCCTCCGAACGCCATCCAGAAAAGAGGGAACAAAACGGCACCCACAGACAACCCTGCAAGCGTAAAAGGCCAGCGGCCCGCATCCATCTTCTTCCGACGAAAAAAGAACAACGGGATTCCCACCACAGCCACAACGGAAACCGAAACCGGCCAAAAGATAGCCAGAGACATTCCGACAAAGAAAAACCAATCGGCCGAATCTATTTCCGAAAACCGCAAAGGACTCGCGGGCCCAAAAAAAACGAAAACTGACCCAACAACCCAAACGACCATCGCTGCTAGCGCTGAAAGGGCTGACGCCGCGACAAGTTTCGTTTTCATATCATTCTCCATTATTCTACCCGATTTCTCATTGCTGGATGTTCAACGACCGCCGTCATTCCGGATGATGCCTCCAGGCAGAATAAATCCGATCAAGGCTACCGTCACCGTCATCGCTTTTGCGGCCGCGGGAACATTGATGTGGGATCTGGCCAATACCGCTTCCAAGTACCAGCCTGCCTCCCCAAATCCCACACGAAATCAGGAAAGACAACATAATCCGTGTCACCGTAACATTGTCTGTGGCCGGGTCCAAGGTATTCCCACATCTCCCCAACCGTTAGTTCGCCGCCGGGCCATTGGCTCGCCAAACATTCCGCTGTAGCCTGATTGACACCGTCCTTGCCCGGCGCGTACACTCTCCGGCAAATACCCCCAATAATCCCTCTTCCCACCTGTTCCAGTAGACTACCGCCCACGCCGCGGTAGGTGTCGCAAACATCGGTTTCAGTATTAAACCCAGCACAGGTGATTTCGCTGGCTCCGCGTCCCGATACGCAGTCCGGATCGAACAACATAGTACTACCTGTCGCATCAAAATTTCCAGCATTTTGTTTCGCACAATTGTGGAACTGTTCGCGGCTTTCCCCTGTTTTCCGGTTTAATACGGTACCGTGGGAATGGGTCCCCTGGTCATCCGGCGCGCATGGAGCCAAGCCCGTCGGATCTCTAAACGTTATCGGGTTATTCGCCGCAAAGGAATAAGGATTAATCCCTCCCGCTAACCCAATCGGATCTTCACTCATGAACCGCCCGCTCTGGGGCTCGTACCAACGATTTCGCATAAAGTACAGGCCGCTGACGTTTTCCCACATCGCTCCTTTAAAACGGGCCCTGTCTTTTTCGAAGAAATTTACGTTGTCTGTCCCCCCGACCAGTTCACCCCACTCACCATACTCGTAGGTTCGTTTTACCACATCAGATTGATCCGTTAGCGCGATTACGTTCCCCGCGCCGTCAGAGTGAGCA
>JAJCZX010000041.1 GCA_029262195.1 Gemmatimonadota bacterium
TGCTCACTCTGACGGCGCGGGGAACGTAATCGCGCTAACGGATCAATCTGATGTGGTAAAACGAACCTACGAGTATGGTGAGTGGGGTGAACTGGTCGGGGGGACAGACAACGTAAATTTCTTCGAAAAAGACAGGGCCCGCTTCAAAGGAGCGATGTGGGATAACGTTAGCGGCCTGTATTTTATGCGGAACCGCTGGTACGAGCCCGAGAGCGGGCGGTTCATGAGTGAGGACCCGATTGGGTTGGCGGGAGGGATCAATCCCTATACGTTTGCAGCCAACAATCCCATTACACTTAGGGATCCGACGGGACTCGCGCCATGCGATGGCCCGGGTATCCACTTTGATGTGTTTCTCTTTTCATTCAGTTTGTGTTTCGGTTCGAAGTCTGAGGTCGGTGACGTGGATTGCGACAATGTTGGCGCAAATGAAATCGTTTGTGGAAAACCTGCAAAGGTGGAACTCACCGATCCTCGCGGTATCATCGATGACTTGGGAGATGTGTCGGACGGGTTCCGCGATTTCGTTAGTGCTTGCGCCGTCCCGTACGCGAATGTAGCAATCAATGTACTCGGGGATGGAGTTTTCGCAGTTGCCTCGGTGCAGACCGGTGGCGCTGCGGTATTGGCGCAGGCAGAGGTGAGAAATATTCTGTTCCTGACTCATCGGGAAGGACGTTTGTCGACCATCAGGTCCATCGACAATTACGTGGGTGACGCTATAGCGGCCAGCGGTCGCATGACACGGAATCGAGCGGAAGGGTTTATTGCGAGTACTGCTCTGCACGCAGCTGGCGCGGCGGAACGCCCTTCAGGTTTGGTTGGTGCCTTGCGTAGTATTACTCCGGTGATCGCCACGAACGACGCGTTGAAATACGCACAATCATCTTGCGGAGGAAGATGACTCATATCAGAACGAAAAGTCGGCCGATTTTCGGTGCCATGTTTGGGTTTTTTGTAGGCGTTTGTTTTACTTTGTTTTTCGTATTGATCAGAGTTGTTAGCGGCCCGGGTGACATGGAAATGAAATATGGCTTTTCGCCGTTCCAGGTTGGGTACCTCTACTTGGGAGGAGGAATTGTCGGTGGGGCAATAGCCGGTACTCTTCTTCCGTTGGCCCAAGATCGGGTGGGAGCAATGGTGGTGGGTGCAGCTGGTGCTTTTCCCGTTTACCTTGGAGCTGATTTGCTCATTGGGGCGGGTGGTAGTGGGAGTCTGGACCTTTTCGGCCCCACGTTACTTAGCTTAATTGTCGGGGGGGCCGTTGGATGGATAGTTTGGCGGCCGTTTCCCCCGGATAAAAAACCGGACTAGGCGGGCTTATGAGCTGGGTGCAAAGTTTGGGAGAGAGGTGCGGGGTGGACGTCCCCCGTCCTATGTTTGCTACGCGAGGCGAATGCCTCGGGTAAGCAAACGAGGGGCTGTGGCTTCGAACCCTAAAAAAAGGACTCTGTCCATCGATGACGTTCCTATTCCTGCTCTCGAATCCGGTCATCCGAGGTTGAGTGTACCAGTCCGCGCAAATGCTCCCGCGCCGGATGGGTATAGGACATGGTCGTCCGAAGATCCGCGTGTCCAACTGCTACCCTTACCAACCTCGGATTTTCCGTCCGCAAGCCAGGTCGTGACGCGCCGGTGGCGGAGGTCATGCTGAACGAACTCCGCGGGTAGCTTGGCCTTTTTCGCTGCACCTTTGGAGGAATGGTAAAGCGATCGTATTCGATTGCCAGCCAAATGATTGCGACGGCTCACCAGATGGTGAGAGACCCGAGGTGGGTTGCGCCCCGCCGTACTCGGCGGCTCGGTAACGTAGCGAATGATCTCTGATAGCGACTCGAAGTCGATTGGTCATCGGTACGCAGCGTGACTTTCCCCCTTTGGTACGGTGATCATTTTGGCCCGCCACGATCTTGATGTAATCGTCATCCATGTCGAAGTCGTCCCACTGGATCCAGAGAACTTCGGATTCACGCCGAGCGCCGGTCTCGGCCCAGGGTGAGGACGCAGAGGCCGAGCCTGGGGTTATGGCGGCAAGTTGTGAGGCAACGGAGGGCCGGGACTCGAACCCCGAAGCGCGTGAGCGCTGCGGTTTTCGAGACCGCTGCTATACCAACTAGGACTAGCCCTCACGGGCTACAGAAGTAATCGGTCCCCCAAATTTCGTCGGGGACTTTGTTCGCAGGGCCGCTAATTCCGGGATGGGGCCGGAAAATGTGATAGCCCTGACCGACGTCAACGACAACGTTAAGCGTACGTATGAATATGATGCGTGGGGCGTCCTGACAGGCGGAACCGACTACGCTTCGCTAGCTCCGTATGACTACTTCCGTTTCAAGGGAGCTTTCAGCGACCCGAACCATACCGGGTTATCATATATGCGGAATCGCTGGTACGAACCCGAAAGTGGACGGTTCATGAGTGAGGATCCGATTGGGTTAGCGGGAGGGATCAATCCATATTCCTTTGCGGCGAATAATCCGATAACGTTGAGTGATCCAAGCGGTGACCCCGTGCGGGCCGAACGGCTTGTCACACTATGATGTTGACCCAACATCTAGTGTTACCGAAACCAAGATAACAAGGCGCCTCCACTATTGCCCAAGGGGGGACGCTGTGCAGATTTCACGTAATCCGTTGGACGGTACCAGGCTCTTTGACCTTGATTGCATTGGGCCGGGAGCCAGTGAATTTACGTGTAGAGGGTTCGTGGACGTTGAGTTTGAACTGGAGACGGGTCCCTCATGCGTCGCGGAGGGTGCCGTTGCACTTTCTGCGGTAGGCGCCGATATCTTGACAATTGTAGCGGGGGGGTCCCTTGTCAAAGGTGGAATTCTCCTTGGGCGGGCCTTCCCCAGGGTGGCCGGGGCGGTTTTCGAACGGATGATTATTCGGGCGGGATTAGTGACCAGTCCCAGAGGGGGCTTTGCTGTGTCAAGTAGAGTTTTGGTGGGAGGATCTCATGGTTTTAGAGCTCAAACAGCGAATTCCGTCGCACTAGTCCTGCAAGGCGAAGCGTTGTTGATGAACGGAGGTGTGGTGGTCGCCTCGTTAGGTGCTTTCGCCGAGGGACTGTTGTTTTCGGTCAACCCGGTCAACGATCTCCTCTCATGTCTGGATGGAAAGTAGGATGAAACGTGGAAGTTGAAAGGCTGATTAGAATCTTGTTTGTTGGCGTGGGGATGGTCGTTGTAATTAGGGTATTCAAGGATTCGTTTGCCGAGGGAAAATCGGTCGGAGGGTATTCTTCGAGTCGCGTTGACTCGAGGCGCAAGAAATTTCGCAGAATTCAGTCTCGTGGTTTTTTGATCGGTTTCTGTTGCCTTTTGGGTCTTCCTGTTGCGGGTTGGGCGATGGCGCCATCGTGGGTTGCCAAAGTCTTGATCGGTCTCGGCGTGTTATCTGCGGCGGGAACATATTTGATCGTAGAGTTCTTTTTTTTAGACGGGTCTGACCCATGAACGCCACCGAGGAGGCTAATCCCGGTGACCTGACCCCCGAAACCTGATCCAGTTATTATTGGTCTCCTCTTGTAAGGAGGAGTGATGAGAAAGAGCAGGTTTACCGAAGAGCAGATCGTCTCGATTCTTGCCGAATCGGAAGCGGGCGCCACCGTAGCGGAGTTGGCTCGTCGACACGGTATCAACAAGAATACGATTTTCAACTGGCGTAAGAAGTACGGTTCGATGGGCGTGAGTGACGCCCGCCGGTTGAAGCAACGTTCCGACCGTATTAAAACGGCCACCTCGTATGCACATTAGTATGCACCCCACCAGGACCTGACCCCACCGTCAGTCCCAAGATTCCTGACCGTCCCAACTGTAAAAAGACCCCACCGCCTGCTCCGACTTTCATGTCATCCAGCGTGAGTTCGAAGTCCTCGGCGAAGAAAGTCCGTCCTGCATCGACCCAGGCCACGAAAGTGAGGGGGATGAACGTTGGGTACTCGAAGAAGTCGTAGCGGACATCGAAGTTCAGAAGCAGTTTGCCGGGGCCGAGTAGTGCGTTGTCGGAAAGTCCCCGATGGCTGCGTCCGCCACCGATGCCGTTGAAGTAGCCGCGTCCTGACTCGATTCGGTAGAAAGATCCGATTGCCTGATCACCGGCTATGTTTTGGGCCAGTGCGCGGCCGGCCAGAACGAATCTCTTGCCTACAGGGAGGTAGCCGGATGCACTGACTGTTGTTCTGTGGTAGGTCAGGTCGCCTGCGATTCCGTCGTCGGCCGCTCCGATGATGGCTTCCAGGAGTACACCGCTCCTAGGCGCTACTTCATCACTTCTTGAATCGTAAACAACACCGATCCTCGCCGAGATGTCGTTGGTTCCGACACCTATGAGCGGATCGACTCCGTTAGTCTGATCCTGCCCAAGTTGGCTCCCCGCAGATATTGGCGTGAGTCGCCAGTGCTCTGCGTGGAACCCCGCCAGGAGCCAGAGGTTTGGTGCGAGTCTTCGCTGAGCTTCTCCTCTACCTCGGGTGCGGAGGCGGTCGGCCCAGTTGAGTTCCTCTAAGGCTCCCGTAAGGTCGCGGGAATCGAAGTCCGGGTTGTTGCCCAGACCGAAGTAGTCTTCCCGTGACGACCGTTTGGTGCTGAATTCGAAACCAAATCTCCAACCGGGCACTGCGCCGGGAAAATTCCCCCTCAGGGCCACGCTTCGACTGCCCCGGGCTGACACCGATCCGGTCAGCGATGTCGCCCACATATACGGTGGTCGAAAATCCTCTGCAGCAAAATCCAATGGATGGATTATGCTATAGAACCCGCCAGCCTTGAAACCACTCCGTTCAGAATAGCCAAAGAATGGATACCAGGTGTCTATGAGATAATGGTGTGCAGGAAAAAGGCTCGGAAGTTGAGCGCTTGCTTCTTTTGCTCCTGCGACTAAAAAAAGACCTACTAGTACTAGCCGTTTCACTCAGTCTCTTTCGAAAAGATAGGCTGAATCACGCACCCGGGCTTCCTGCCCATCGAACACGGCGTGGTTGCGGCCAGACCACATTGACGCTCCGCCCGACTCACCGTTCTTGTTGACGGCATAAAAACTCAACCCGAACGTCGGGCGGCCTCGGTCATCGAGAAGCCGCGCTTCTGACACGTGGGCCACTCTGCGGAGGGTCTCAAGAGCTGCATCGGTCGGGTGCATTCCTCGGCGCATGTTCTCCACCGTCAAAAATGCTCCGCAAACCTCTATGTTCGCCTCACCCCTGCCTGTGGATCCAGCAGCTCCGATATCGTTGTCGGTGTATTGGCCGGCTCCGATAATTGGGGAATCGCCAACCCGTCCGGGAATCTTCCAGGCCAACCCGCTGGTAGTGGTAACCGACGAAATATCACCCGCAGGATTCACCACGTTCATGTTGATGGTACCTGTAGGGCGGTAGAGCAGGGTCTCGTCTGGTTCGGCGTTGACCCAGTCGTCGTTGGGGCCCCTGTTGGCGCGCCACTTCAACCAGGACTCGCGGGAGGCATCGGTTAGAAGGTCTTCTTCCTGAAATCCATATGAAAGAGCGAACCGCTTGGCGCCCTCGCCCACGAGAAGATCATGGTCGGTGTATTTGAGAACGTACTTGGCGACCACGCTTGGGGTTTTGATTCCTTCGAGGGCAGCCACCCCACCAGCACGGCGCGTGGGTCCGTGCATGCACGAGGCGTCAAGCTGGACGACGCCTTCTTCATTGGGCAATCCGCCGTAACCCACCGATCTATCGTTGGGGTCCAATTCCTGGATTTTTACGCCTTCGATGGCCGCATCGAGTGTGTCCATTCCATCGGCCATCAACTCTGCTGCTCTGGCCACGCCGCGCAAGCCGTTGGTGGAAGAAATGGCAATGGGGTTATCTGGGGTGCCGTTTGAGATGTGAACCGCTGGTGCTGCGAACAGTTTTTCGGTTTTCGCGACGGTCACGCCAGCAGTGACTCCCGCTGCCGCTCCCAAAAATTCTCTACGGTCGATTTTTGACACGTTTTCCTCCATGCGTTGCCGAGTTGATTCGGGATACCCCAAAGCCAATGATTCTCCCCAAAAACATACCGGAACCAATTCCGGGGCTCGCGAAATAACGACCAAGCAAGAGGGGTTGTCAACTTGAGGGAAGAGGGAGGTGGGGGAGGGATGAGTGTAGAATACTGAATGCAGAATGGCACATTGATTTTCAGTGTCCGGTTGGCAAAGTTTGGCGGCGGCGTTTGAATCAAGTGTGTAGTCTGGCGTGCAACCCGAGGGAAACGAGCGTAATGGCGAGGAAGAGGTTGGATCCGGCTGTTTTTCAGCTACCAGTGGACAGGATGACCGAAGGTTATTACTCGGACAAGTATTTTGTTCGCGCCAGGGAAGTGCTTGAGTCAGATAACTACCGCCCCGATGTTCTAGTCCAGGTTTTCGGGAAATCTCACGCGTTTTTGGGTGGCGTCGATGAAGCCATCGCCATTCTGAAGCTTTGCTCGCAGTCCTGGGGTGACCTTGAGGTGAAGGCGCTGTATGACGGGGACGAGGTGGAGCCCTGGGAAACGGTCATGACGATCGAAGGTCCCTACAACGCCTTTGCTATTCTCGAGACCCTTTATCTGGGAGTGCTGGCCCGCAGGACCAGGGTTGGGTCAAATACCCGTCTGGTGGTAGACGCGGCCCGCCCGAAGGATGTGATTTTCTTTCCGGCCCGGCACGATCATTGGCTGGTCCAAACCGGTGACGGTTACGCTGCCCACGTGGCAGGTGCCATCGGAGTTTCGACCGATGCACAGGCTTCCTGGTGGGGTAGCGAAGGAATCGGGACGGTTCCGCATTCGCTTATTGCTGCTTACGGAGGGGATTCGGTGATTGCCGCCAAGAAGTTTGCCGAATTCATGCCCCCCGATACCAGAATGATCACCCTGGTGGACTTCGACAACGATTGCGTCGGGGCATCGCTGGCCATAGCGGAGGAATTGGGGGATCGGTTATGGGGGGTGAGGCTGGACACATCGGAGACGGCGGTGGACAAGTCGGTTGTGCCTCAAATGGGTCGTTTCAAGCCAACCGGTGTAAACCCGCAGCTGGTGCATAATGTAAGAGATGCCCTGGACGCCGCAGGGTTTGGGCATGTAAAGGTTGTGGTTTCCGGCGGATTTACGGTCGACAAAATCGCGGCATTTGAGAAAGCCGGTGTTCCGGTGGACGCCTACGGTGTGGGCTCGTCCTTGTTTTCCGGTCGTTTCGATTTCACTGCTGATGTGGTCAAAACAAATGGGGCTCCCTGTGCAAAATTTGGGCGGGAATTCAGAGATAATCCGAGGCTGGAAATCGTCAGGTAATCTGTGGTTCCTGAAGAAACCGGAAGTGGATTTTGACAACGGTCCCCGATACTTTTCGGCAACCAATGTGGCGCCCAAAAAAAACGCCACGCAGTTCCACTCACCCTACGAACACGGCTTTTGCCCGAGTAACTACTACCAAATCCCAACCAACCATCCACTCAACGATCGAAATCTGACACTGTGACGGATTCACCAGATAGCCCCGAGTTCGGCCGGTTCTTTCTCCCCGGTCCCACCGAAGTTCACCCCGAAATCTTACAAGCCCAAACCCAACCGATGATTCCTCATCGGGGTTCTGCAATGGAAAGCCTCCTCGCGGGCATGTCGGATCCAATGAAAAAACTATTCCAGACCGAAGCGAACCTGGTTCTGGGCACCTGCGCCGCAACTGGCTTCATGGAAATGGCTGCTCGGTGTGGCGTTAAAGAACGGGTCCTTTCCCTTGTCGGTGGAGCGTTCGGTGAACGTTTCGCTGCAGTCGCTGCGGCCTGTGGTTGCGAGGTGGTCCGGCTAAGCGTGCCCCTGGGTGAAACCGCTGAGCCCGACATGTTGCGGGAGGCGATTGAGCGCAGCGATGTCGACGCGGTAACCGTTTGTCACTCCGAAACTGCCACCGGCGCCCTTGCTCCTTTGAAAGAAATTGCTGAGGTCGTTAATAGCTTCGACGATGTCCAGTTGCTCGTCGATGGAGTTACTTCCGTCGCCGGCACTCCGGTCATGACCGACGAGTGGGGTTTGGATTTCGTGTTCACAGGGGCGCAGAAGGCTCTCGCTCTACCCCCAGGCCTTGCTCTGGGTGCGGCGTCTGATCGGATGCTGGAACGGGCGCGTACGATTCCGGGCCGCGGCGGTT
This sequence comes from Gemmatimonadota bacterium, assembly GCA_029262195.1. Classification (GTDB taxonomy): domain Bacteria; phylum Gemmatimonadota; class Gemmatimonadetes; order Gemmatimonadales; family GWC2-71-9; genus B16T1B5. Next base: position 8,146 of record JAJCZX010000041.1, read on the forward strand.
ATTTCGACGTCGTGGTTCACGCCAAAGCCTTTAAGAGCGCTCAGCCTACCAACACTCCCGGGATCTCGACGTTGTTCGCGCTCGCCAGGCAATTCGAGCGCATTGAGGCTGAAGGCGGAATTGAAGCCCGCTGGGACAGGCACCTCGATATGCAAGAGACGGTTGAACGCTGGGTCGCAGGTCGCGGAGGCGAACTCGGCTTCTCTTACCTTCCCCGCGAGGGACGGCGGACGCCCACCGTGTCCTGTCTGAAGGTGCGGGAAGGAGTAAACGGTCGCACCTATGTGCTGGAAATGAAAAAGCGAGGCTGGATAATCGGTACGGGCTACGGCGACCTGAAGGAAGAAACGATTCGCATCGGCCACATGGGAGACCATTCGGTCTCCGAAGTGGAAGAGTTACTCAGCGTTCTGGAAGAGGTGGCGTCGTGAGCAAGGTAGTCTTAGTCGCAGACGATATTGATGCCAAAGGCCTCACAGTGTTGGAAGAAGCGGATATGGAGGTCGTCAGAGCAGCGGGCAACCCCGATTTGTTCATCGAGACTCTCCCCCGTGCCAACGCGTTGCTGGTACGGTCAGCTACGCAGGTAACCGCCGCGGTGATGGCCGACGCTCCCAACCTGAAGATGATTGGGCGGGCTGGAGCCGGTATCGACAACGTTGATGTCAAAGCAGCGACACAACGGGGGATAGCCGTTATCAATGCCCCTGGTGCCAACACGGTCAGTGCTGCCGAACATGCCGTAGCGATGCTTCTGGCTCTTCTGCGTCGGATTCCTGAGGCCTCCAGGAGCATGGCGTCGGGCAAGTGGGATCGCAAGAAATTCGGAGGCTCCGAGTTACGAGGAAAGACACTTGGTGTGGCGGGGTTCGGACGCGTTGGATCTCACTTCGCTTGTATAGCCCGCGCCTTCGGAATGCGGGTGATTGTTTATGATCCCTTTGTTTCCCAGGCCCGTGCCAACGAAGAAAAAGTCAAACTGGTAGGGCTGGACGATCTCATCAGCGCTGCCGACGTCATCACTCTGCACATGCCGCTGACCAAAGAAACTGCTGGTTTGATCAACAGCGCGCGCCTCAAACAGATGAAAGATTCAGCCGTGCTGATCAACACTGCCCGGGGCGGATTGATAGACGAAAAGGCTCTGGTCAACGCCGTCGAGCGGGGGCACATTGCCGGTGCCGCTCTGGACGTTTTCGGCGAAGAGCCATTGGCCAAAGATTCCCCCTTGCGAACCTGCGAAAGAATTTTGGTGACACCACACCTGGGCGCTTCCACTGAAGAGGCTCAGGAGCGGGTGTCAACCGAAATCTGTCGCTCGGCCCGCCAGGCGTTGCTGCACGGTGATGTCCGCGGAGCGGTGAACATCACCGGGGTTTCGGCCGACGCTCTTGGTCGCCTGCAACCGTTACTTGGGCTAACCGCCAAGGTAAGCCAGTTAGCGGCCGGTATTCTGGGCGGCAGAGTACGCAAAATGGAGGTAAGCTACAAAGGCTCTGACAAAGACGCCCCGCTGCCGGTTGAGCTTGCGGCGATAGAGGGGATCATGCGGGCCATGGATGTGGGTCCGGTTAGCCTGATTAACGCCGGGGCTCTGGCCGAGAAGATGAAAATCGGTATTGAACGACGGGTCGGAAAAGCCAACGGCGGATACGATATGATGGTATACGTAACTGTCGCAAGGAACTCCACCACTGTGTCGGTCGGGGGTGCACTGCTCGGTGATCATCAAGGGCGGGTTATCGAGGTGGATGGTTACGAAGTCGAATTCGTACCTGAAGGCAACGTCATTGTCTTGCATAATTCTGATGTTCCCGGCGTCATCGGACAGGTTGGCTCGGTACTCGGCAAATCCGGTGTCAACGTTGGCGGTTATCACCAGGCGCGGAAGAAGTCTGGAAAAGAAGCCCTCGCAGCCATCGTCGTGGACCAGGAACCAACAGCCAAACTGCTCAAGGATCTCAAGAAACTGGACGCCGTGCTGGATGTGAAACACATTCAACTGTAGGCCGAATCCACCCGATTGCGGTTATCTTTACCGGTCGCTCAGACCGGGAGGGTACCGGATACTAAATCGACTTCAGGGACATGCTGTACGCATAGTGGCAAAATGACCTCCGAAAACCAGAACAATACTTACGACCCTACTGCGGTTGAAACCAAATGGCGGGCCCGCTGGGACGAACGCGGGACGAATTCTTTCGACCTCGCCAAGGCTGAAAAGCCTTTTTACAACCTCATGATGTTTCCGTATCCATCTGCAGAAGGTTTGCATATCGGAAACGTCTTTGCGTTTGTAGGAGCCGACATTCATGGCCGCTTCAAGCGTCTTCGCGGTATGAATGTTTTTGAACCGCTTGGCTACGACGCGTTTGGGATCCATTCTGAGAACTTTGCCCTCAAGGTCAACACCCACCCGGCGAAGCTCATACCCAGCAATATCAGGAATTTTGAGGAGACCCTTCGTCGAACGGGATTGATGATTGACTGGAACCACAGTCTTGCAACGACCGATCCTGATTACTACAAGTGGACTCAATGGATTTTCCTACAACTTTACAAAGCGGGTCTGGCGGTCAAAGGAAAAGCGCCCGTCAATTGGTGTCCCGAGTGCAAGACGGTCCTCGCCAACGAGCAGGTCATAGACGGGTTTTGCGAACGTCACCCCGAAACAAGGGTTAGCCAGCGGATTCTGGAGCAGTGGTTCTTTAAGATCACTGATTATGCCGAACGCCTGCTCGACAATCTAGAGGACCTCGACTGGTCCGACTCAACCCGGGCGATGCAGGCCAACTGGATTGGAAAATCTCACGGTGCCGAATTGGTTTTCACAACTCCAATTGGAAAAGAAATCGGTGTTTTCACAACCCGCCCCGACACTGTGTTTGGTGCCACCTACCTGGTGTTGGCCCCCGAGCATCCGCTTGTCGAAGAGCTGACCACCGACGAGCAACAGGGGGATGTAACCAAGTACCTCAGGGAGACCGGCAAGCAAGACATCGTCAGTCGCAAGGTTGGTTCGAAAGAAAAGACCGGCGTCTTCACGGGTTCATACGCTCGAAATCCGGCCACGAATAGTTCTATTCCGATCTGGATCGCCGATTATGTGCTGATGGAATACGGCACGGGCGCGATCATGGCTGTACCTGCCCACGACGATCGCGATTTTGAGTTCGCCACAAAGTTCAAGCTTCCAATCGTCCAGGTGGTTGAGCCTGCAGGATCGGACGAGGTTCCAGATTTACCGTTTTCCATCAAAGACGGGACTTTGGTCAACAGCGGCCAATTCGACGGTACGAATTGCGAAGAGGCAATTCAGAAGGTCACGGATTGGTTGGCAGAGCAGGGTGCCGGCGAGTTGAAAACACAATATCGGTTGCACGATTGGTGTATTTCCAGGCAGAGGTACTGGGGACCACCGATTCCTATGATCTATTGCGATCGCTGTGGTTCAGTACCTGTGCCGGAAAAGGATTTGCCAGTTGAGTTGCCTTTCCTCGAAGACTTTAAGCCCGACGAGAGCGGAGTGTCTCCGCTGGCCAGGGTTGAAGATTGGATAAACGTCGAATGTCCTGAGTGTCATGGGATGGCCACACGAGAAACGGATGTATCAGATACCTTCCTTGATTCTGCCTGGTACTTCCTGCGCTATCCGTCGACCGACTGCGCTGACAAGGCGTTTGATGATGATCTGAACACCAGGTGGTTGCCGGTTTCTTCATACATCGGGGGCAACGAGCACGCCGTACTGCATCTCATGTATTCGCGGTTTGTAACGATGGTGTTGAAAGACCTCGGATTGATCGATTTTGAGGAGCCGTTTTTACGGTTCCGAGCTCACGGTACCATCATTAAAGACGGCGCCAAGATGTCAAAATCCCGTGGCAACGTCGTCGTGCCTGATCAGTATTTTGACCAGTGGGGTGCTGACACGATCCGCATGTATCTCATGTTCCTGGGTCCCTACCAGGAAGGCGGGGATTTTAGAGATGACGGTATCTCAGGAATTCGCCGTTTTCTAGATAAAATCTGGAAGCTCGTCAACGAAATTGGGGCCACGCCCGACGAAGAAGGCGTCAAATTCAACCGGGTTTTGCATCAAACCATTCGCAAGACCGCAGAAGACCTTGACGGTCTGCGGTACAACACGGCGATTGCGGCTTGCATGACCTATGTGAATACGCTGCGCAATCGCACCAGCTCGACCGTGGCTGCCGAGTTTATCGAACCCCTGCTGATCATAGTTGCGCCTTTCGTTCCTCATTTCGCCGAGGAATGCTGGGAGCGGTTGGGCCACAACGCCAGCATTTTCGACGAAAATTGGCCTGTTTTTGACGCCGATTTGGCGAAAGACGATGAAATCCAGATGGTTGTCCAGGTCAACGGAAAAGTTCGGTCAAAGCTCCAGATCCCGGCCGGATCCGACGAGGCGACAGTCAGAGCGCTGGTGGACAATGATGATTCGGCCCAGAAGTTTATCGCAGGACAGCAAGTTCGCAAGGTGATTTTTGTTGCTGATAGGTTGATAAATATGGTCGTCAGCGGGTAAGACGGTCGGGAAGTCGAAGAAAGTAATTGGAACTTCGGGTTTTTTTCGGGTATTACACGTTCTTAACTTTTCCTGGGGGCATGTATGTCAGAACAAATTAAGGGGCGTTTTCTGTGGTTCGATCTAATGACCACGGACCCGGCAGCGGCGGAAAAATTCTATGGGGCAGTGATAGGTTGGGGCACTCAACCGTGGGAAGGGCCGCAACCGTACACGATGTGGGCACTTGGAGACACTCCGCTTGGGGGGTTGATGGAACTGCCGGAGGAAGCAAGGCAGGCCGGAGCTCCATCTCATTGGCTGGCTTACGTCGGAAGCGATGACATTGATGCGACCGTTGCGCAGATCGAAGCCGGCGGCGGGTGCGTGTTGGTTCCGGTCACCGATATTCCTGGCACGGGCAAGTTCGCAGTAGTCCAGGATCCTCAGGGTGCTGTTAGCGCCGTGTACACCTCCGAAACCGACCCTCCGCCACAGAAAGAACCGGGTCCGGGGGAATTCTCCTGGCACGAACTTGCCACCACTGACTATGAAGCAGCTTTTAAATTCTACGCAGGTCTATACGGTTGGAAAAAAACCGAAGCCATGGACATGGGTGACGCCGGGATCTACCAGATGTACGGTCAGGGCGAACGTACCTACGGTGGGATGTTCAACAAACCAGCCGAGATGCCGGGTCCGCCGGCGTGGTTGCACTACATCACCGTAGATAGCGTCGAAGAAGCGGCAGATCGCGTGACCGCCAACGGCGGTACGATTCTCAACGGTCCGATGGAAGTTCCGGGCGGTGACAAAATCGTTCAGTGCATGGACCCGCAGGGTGCGGCATTTGCGATGTATTCTAAGAAATAATTGAGGGGTCGTTTTGTGAGGGGATGAATCGAACATCCCCTCAACTCCTCAATTGTTTTCGACAATCTCCAGCACCTCAGCCTCAAGCGCCTTCGCCTTCGCCTCAATTTCCCCGCCTCGTTTCAGGAAATCATCCACCTTTGCTTTGTCATCCAAATCCGACGAGTTGATCTTGACGTTGAGGTAGGCTCCCATAACCGCCGACCGTGCGCATAGCGCTCCGACTCCGGCGTCTGAGGCGGAGTTCGGATTGCCTGTTTCCGCCATGGCTTTGATGACGGTCATGGATTCGAGGGAGACTTCCATGATCCTGAATGGGACCTCGATGGCCTGAAGTGTTGCTGCCTGGATCGCGGCCTTTCGGGTTGTCTTTTCCGTGTCGGATCCGTTGGGCAACCCGAAGGCGGCGAGAATAGCGTTGAAGGCCGCGGTGTCCGCGTCGATTAGCTCGAGCAGTTTTCTGTGTGACGCCTTGCCCTTTTCTGCCCAGTCTGAAAACTCTTCCCAGCGTTCGTCCCAGCCTTTTTTGTGCGATGAGAGATTGGCAACCATTGTTGCCAGGGCTGCGCCGAGTGCTCCGAGGGTTGCTGCGACCGATCCACCTCCGGGCGCAACCGATTCAGACGCGGTCTCTTCGACGAACCCTTCTACAGACAGGTCGATCAGCTTTTTCTGAGAGGTGTCGGCGATCGCGTACTCGATGATTTTTTCGCCCGGGTCGAACGGTCCCAGTTCATCAAGGCCCATCGATTTGACCGCAATCTTGATGATCTCACTGTCGGCGATTCCGATTGATCGTTTTTGTTTACGGAGAAAATATTTACCCGCATTGAGCATAGCCTGAAGCGGTAACATGCCGACCACTTCGGACCCTGTGACGCGAATCCCACGTGCAGCGGCCTTCTCGCACACCTCATCGAAGGCGATGTGCATGGGCGTGACCGATATGTTGGTGAGGTTCATCGAGATTTGAGCGACGCCGTATTCCTCGATAAACCACCCGATGGCCTTAACGCTTTTGAGCGACCCGGGAATCCATACAGGTTCTCCGTCGTTATCGCGGACGATGTTGCCAGTGAGAGGGTCGCCTTCTCTTTTTTGTCGCCCTTTTTCTCTAACGTCGAACGCGATAGCGTTGGCTCTACGAGTCGATGTCGTATTGAGGTTAACGTTGTAAGCAACCAGAAAATCCCGTGCGCTAACTGCGGTGACACCGGCTCGGGCGTTGAATTCCGACGGGCCGTAATCCGGTTTCCAGTCGGGATCAGCGAGCTTTTCCTTTAGCCCCTCGTACTCACCTGCCCTCACATCTGCGAGGTTGCGACGTTGCTCAGATTTGGCAGCGTTTTCATAGCAGTAGACGCCGATGCCAACTTCGTCTCCCAATCTGGCGGCAAGCTTATGGGCGTACTCGACTGTTTCCTCCATTGAAATCTCTGAGACGGGAACGAGAGGGCAAACATCAGTAGCTCCGAACCTCGGATGCTCGCCTTTCTGTTTGCTCATATCGATCAGTTCGCTGGCTTTGCGTACCGCTTGCACCCCCGCTTCAATAACCGGGTCAGGCTCTCCCACGAAAGTCACGACGGTGCGGTTTGTCGCTTTCCCGGGATCAACGTCGAGTAGACGAACGCCGTCGACTGATTCGATAACATCCGTGATTTGCTTGATGATGGTCAGGTCGTTCCCTTCGGAAAAATTGGGAACGCATTCGATTAACTTGGGCATATTAGCTTTGGGTGAAGTTGGAAAAAGAATTTAACGGATAGGAGGGGTTGAGGGGATGAGGGGAGGTCACGAACGGGGGAACGACTGCATGGGTGGAAACGGCTCGACGGGTGAAAAGGCCAACGCATTCAGGCCGTTCACCCATAGACCCGTTCAGTCCTACCTGGGTAAGCGCAAGTCGCTTAGAAAGTAGCCGCCGTGAGCTCTCCATCAGCGATCGAGTTCAATACGTAGGCCAACCTCACCCCAGCCCTCTGAATCGCTACTAGCGAGTATTCCACCGCTCTTTCGATATACTCTTCGGTGATCCGACCGTCTTCGGGGAAATCATAGACGATGGTCTCTGTGGTTTGGTTGGCTTCATTTGTCCACCCGATTACATCGAAATCCTCCCAACGTGCAGCGTCGTCCGCGTCAATGTCAGCAACGAGCGCAGCGACGCTTTCCGGCCAGGTGATGCCAACTCGTTCCAACATCCGGCGATCCCAGATCTGATGAAGGTTGTAGTTGAGAAACCCGGTTCCGTCAGCGTCGGGGAATTCCACATTGATCGTGTTGCCACCAAGGTCCCCCGGTCGCCCGGCGTGGAGAGGTTGGTGCAAATCTCCGATGAAATGGCCGACCATCTTGAGAGCTTCCAGCTTTATATGGACCGGCGTGTCAGCCGCCAGAAGACCAACGTATTGCGGGATGGCCCAGACGACACATCGTTGGGCCCGGTCGCTGCAGTCGCGCTCGGCGTCGTAACCACCCTGACCCGGGGGGATGTTGACGTAGTGATAAGCGCGGGTTGTCGGATGAGTGGAGTACTTCACCGCGTCCGACCAGAGACAGGCTTCGGCGAAAGTTGGAATCGTATCCAGCGCCATGATTCCGTCGACCATTTCCTTGCCCGCGGGAGTAAGCCTACGATAGGCGATTTCGCAAACCATTTTGTGCGCGTCCCAGCCCCACCTGGAATTTTGTAAATCGGTGTCGGGGGAAACAACGGAAGACAGCAAGATAAGGAGCGGATTCATAGGCTTAATTGGTTGAGTGTGACCTGTTCTACCAGATTTGGTCCGGGGAAGTTCACCAGTGGTTTAGTCCTTTGGTTTGGCCAACATTCTTTCGGCAAATTCTACCCGACCGGAAAGCTCCCGCACGTCGCTGTTACTGGCGGCAACCTCTTCCCGTAAATCTTCCAACGTATTTAGGATTTGCTCCTGTGACTCCATCAATCGGTCCAGGTGCTCAGTCGATATTTGCCCTTTGGCCTTGATCCGATATCGCAAGATCATGAACAACGCAGTGAGTCCGGTGGTGGCGGCCATCAATCCACCGAAAATCTCTTGAATCATGTGGGGAGGCAGAGCCTGAGGGGGAAGCATCGATGATTCCTTTAAATGTGTCGTTCGAAAATACGAGAACCTGTGGCGGTGCGGTAGACTTTGGTTGAATATACGTGCGGAGGGTTGCTGCGGCAGGTGGCTTCGTCGGTGGGTTATTATGCAGATCAAGCGGTTGGTTTTTCAATCACTGTCAACGGGTCGATGGATAACCACCCTCAATAGTGCCCAGCCCTGTTGCTCCCACCTCCCCTTCACACTGACTGCAACAAGGTCAGGAGCCAGCCAATGGCGCAAGCCGGGCATCGGGCCTCGTTGAGATGCAACCAGTTCCATTCGACCATTCCACAAATCGGTGACCATCCCACCTTCCATCAGGTTGGCTTGCGACAACCCCCAACCATCGGGAAGCTCCGTGAAATGCAAGGCCACGGGGTAAACTAAATAGCGAAGGAAAAGCCTGCCGTCGCGTCCCGGTTCCGTCACGGTGATTTCAGTCGGCACGGGGACAAGGTTCCCCGGGCGTTCGAAACGGCCGTTTAATGTACCTTCCATTGAGTAACGTGTAGCTCTGTAGGGAACTCGATCTGTGTACCAGAGTCCGTCCCGAGAAGCTGTCACTCCTCCAACCCCAATTTGCATAGCCACTCGGTCATTTCGGGCGGGCGCCAAGTTGCCGAACGACCGAATAGTTTGTCCCGTTTCTTTGTCCAAAACATGAATCGTTTTGACGTTGCCCAACCCGCCGCTAATCCCCGAAGCGACAATGTGGTCGTCCAAGGCTATCATCGACCCTCCCTGGGCGAACCCCGACGGAAACGTTCGTAATAGCTCGAAATCTCGGCTATAGGTTGTAATTCGATTTAGTCGGACATCGTAAACGAATATTTGTCCTTCGCGGTCCACCGCGACCCGATAAGGCAGTCGATATTCGCCTGGCCCAGCTCCCGGACCCCCGAGGGTTTTCAGGTGTGCCCCTGTTGAAGAGAAGACCTTGACTTCACTGTTTATCCCATCTAGCACGACGATTCTATCCCTTAGGGAGTCAACGGCCATACCGATTACGGAGCCGAAGGAGTAGGTCTCGGAGGCGTCTTCTTCAAGCCCCACCGTAAGAATCGTATCCAAACTAAGCCAATCACCCTGTGCACTGGCGGGTGATTGAGCCGTTAGGGGCGCCGCAACAAGTAGTGTTGCGGCGCCCAATAGCCTCAGAAAAAGTGGCGGTTTCATAATCTCACAAGCAAAAGGAAGCAATGGTTGTGCTATTAGCTAGCCACCGACCGGGGTTCATCGGTTTCTTCCGGGGAGAAAACCGCAAATCGAAGAGGAATCTCGGCGTTTGTGGCTTCGTCACAATCAGTCACGTGTGCGTAAGATGGAACCCCATCTTCGTTCCTGACAAAAAACCCTGCTGTTGAAGCCCCAGCGCAAAAGGTGACCCAACAACCGAGGCCCACCGCTTCGCATGTGGCCAACCCTTGAGAGTTGTCGATGGAGCAATAGGACGGACCGTTGGGAAATCCAGTTTCGTCAACCGGCTGGTAGCAGCTCCACTCGCATGGTCCGCTAGTAGCTTGTGCGGAGGCCTGCGCTAAGGAGGCACGTGGAGAGGATGCCATGGCCAAGATCACGGCGAAGCAAGCGAAAATAGGTTTTTTCATGACATGTTCCTTCCAAATCGGGTTCTGAATACAAAACGAGACCCCAAACTAGGCCTATCCGTAGAGTCGGGACAGAGCAATAATGCGACATTCACCGTCGTTTCACGAGATTGTGCGTCGGCAATGTTGGGCAACTTGTGAATATGTCCAGAATTGGAGCGGACGCTGGTGTTGATCAGAAGACCGTGAGCGCGTGGTCTGCCCGGCCACCCCGTCTTCTTCGACCGGGTAGTATTTGTAGTCTTTTTCCGTATCCCAGCTCTTTGATCAATTTCGTCGGCGCATGAGAATGTGCGTGTGTTGACAAATTTACGGCTTCAGGGTAGTGTAAATATCGGAAATGAATTCCGATATTTACATACAACCTATGGTATCAAGAACATCCAATAAACTAGTACGGGAGTTAGCCCGCCAATTCAAAGTTGTGGCGATTGTCGGCCCCAGGCAGTCGGGAAAAACGACGCTGGCGCGGAGCGTGTTCAAAAAGAAACCGTATGTGACCCTGGAAGAGCCCGATACCCTTCAGTTTGCCACCGAGGACCCGCGAGCGTTTCTCGAGCAATTCCCGAAAGGTGCGATTCTCGACGAAATCCAGCGGTGCCCGGAGCTTTTTTCCTATCTTCAACGGATCGTTGACGATCGAAAAGCGACGGGGCAATTCATTTTGACGGGTTCGCAACACTTCGGGTTGATGCAAAGCATTACCCAGACCCTTGCCGGTCGAGTCGGTTTTCTGCGCCTCTTACCCTTTTCGGTGGGAGAGCTAAAATTGGCGAAACTCCTTCCCCTTACGATAGAAGAGGCAGTTTTCAAGGGAGGCTACCCTCCACTTTATGATCAACCCGTGATTCCCGAGCGCTGGTTGGATTCTTACCTGGCTACATACGTCGAACGGGATGTTCGGCAACTGATCAATATTCGTGACCTCAGCTCTTTCCGGCGTTTCACGAGATTGTGCGCCGGCAATGTTGGGCAACTTGTGAATATGTCCAGAATTGGAGCGGACGCTGGTGTTGATCAGAAGACCGTGAGCGCGTGGATAAGCCTTTTGGAAGCAAGTTTTGTGGCGTTTCGGTTGCAACCAAGTCACACGAACTTTCGCAAACGACTGGTGAAAACACCAAAGTTCTACTTTTTCGACACTGCGGTAGCTGCCAGGTTGCTGGGAATTGAATCGCCGAACCAACTGGTCACGCATCCGCTCAGGGGTGCGTTGTTTGAAAACTGGGTGGTTGTGGAGTTGTTGAAAGGCCGCGGCAACAGGGGGAAGCAGGACAATCTCTCTTTCTGGCGCAGCCAGATTGGGCAGGAAGTGGACATTGTAGCGCATCGCGGGCAGCACCTTCTCCCGATTGAAGTGAAATCCGGAAAGACAGTAGCCAGCGACTGGATTTCTTCGCTTAACCAGTTCGTCGAAATGTCGGGAAAGATCTCCGAACTTCCTACTGTGGTTTACGGGGGAGATCGTAGGCAACGAAGGAGCGGAATTCGCGTCATTCCCTGGAATCAAATAGACCAACTTGGGAACAACATCTGATTGGCGACCGAGTTCTTTAGACGGATCCAGTGCTCGCCTACGAACCTCGAGGGCTAAACCGAGATGCTAAATTTGCTCGAACTATCCCCGCTTTTTCTTAAACCACTCCAAACGTTCCGCGATTGTCTTCTCATATCCCATCTGCGTGGGTTCGTACCAGCTGGAGTCCTTCAAGGCGTCAGGCAGGTAGGTCTGCCCGGCCACCCCGTCTTCTTCGGCCGGGTCATACTTGTAGTCTTTCCCGTACCCCAGCTCTTTCATCAACTTCGTCGGCGCATTACGAATGTGCAGTGGGACCGGCTCGTTGGGGTGGTCGGATGCGGCTTTGCGGGCCCTGGCCCAGGCCTCATACACTTTGTTCGATTTGGGTGCCGTAGCCAAATAGATGGCGGCCTCGGCGAGGGCGAGTTCCCCTTCTGGGGGTCCCTGAAAATGGTAGGCTTCTTTAGCTGCGATGGTGATTGACAACGCTCGCGGGTCTGCGAGGCCGATGTCTTCAGTTGCCATACGCACCAACCGCCGAGCGACATAGAGTCCGTCTTCACCAGCTGAAAGCATCCGGGCGAGCCAGTAGAGCGTTCCTTCGACATCACTTCCTCGCACTGCTTTGTGGAGCGCCGAGATGTGATTGAAGTGGTCCTCTCCACTTTTGTCATAGCGAGGCATGCGCCGATCAAGAACATTGCGGAGAAGCTCTTCGTCGACTTCAGTGGTGCCGTCGGGGAGGTGTTTGAAAAGTGTCTCGATCGCATTTAGCGCTCGCCTGCCATCTCCGTCGGCGTACCTGGAGATCAATGCAAGGGCATCGTCTCCTATAGCCACAGTTTGCTCGGCGGATTCCTCTTCGGCTCCGCGCCTGGCAATGTCTCCAATTGCCTTTTCGTCCAGGCTATTCAGGACATAAACCTTCAAACGCGAAAGAAGGGCGGAGTTCAACTCAAAAGAAGGGTTTTCGGTCGTGGCACCGATGAGGGTAATGGTGCCGTCTTCGACACAGGGAAGAAAAGCATCCTGCTGCCCTTTGTTGAAACGATGGATCTCATCGCAGAAGAGAATCGTCCCACGACCCTCTCGCACCCTGAGGTTCTTCGCTTCTTTGATGATTTCGCGAACACGAGGGACGCCCTCCGTCACTGCACTGAAAGGCTCAAAATTCTTGTCGGTGTAACCGGCAATGATGTTGGCCAACGTGGTCTTGCCGCATCCGGGCGGGCCCCAGAACACCATTGATGGGACATCTCCGCTTTCGATCGCCTCACGCAATGGAGTGCCCTCACCCACAATGTGTGACTGGCCGAAAAACAGGTCCAGGTCGTCGGGGCGCAGACGCGCTGCAAGTGGTTGGGGTGCTGACCCCTCAAAAAGGCCCGGTTGATCCATAGAGATCAATTGTCGTAGGGGAGAGACAAAAACGAAAGAGCAATGAAATGCAGATCGCAAAACGGCTAATGGCAAATGGTGATTGGGAACGTTCAATATGTAGTGTTATCTTCAGTACGGTCAGTCGGTCAGTCGGTCAGTCGGTCAGTCGGTCAGTCGGTCAGTCGGTCAGTCGGTCAGTCGGTCAGTCGGTCAGTCGGTCAGTCGGTCACCCGTTCAATCGTTCCTTGTCTCGCAAACAACTTTCTCTTGATCTTGAATTCACGCTCGGTGATGAGGTACCGGTCAACAAACTGGTGCCCGGGAAGAGGTTTATCCGGGATGGAAAGGAGGGGCAGGTGGTTCGAGTGAGCGAAGGGTCGGCAACGGTAAAAGTTCTGAAGGAGGACGGTAAGTGGGAAAAGATTCAGTGGTCGCCGTCGACGGTTGTTCAGGAGCTTAGAGCGTGAGAAGCTAGAAGTAAAAAGTGAGAAGTGAGAAAAGAGGCCCGGCGTTGCTGCTGCCGAGCCCCTACCCCTCAACCCCTCCACCCTCAATTCACAAACTCTCTCAAGTCGCTCAGCAACTGTGCGTCTCTTCGATAGGCGGATGTGATCTCGGAGATGTCTTCTTCGGTGACTGGTTCAAGCTCGATTCCGGCATCGGAGTCATCGGTAATGGTCGTGTCCTGGGCTTCGGTAACACTTCCATCTCCAACTGGTACCATGTCCACGGTGCTGGATACGGATGGTTGATTCCAGGACTCGATCTCGTCCACGAATGACCGTGCGAATTGCTCGAGGTCGGCCACGAAAACGTCGACTGAATCGCGTGATTCAACGCGTGCCAGAGATACCTCAGCTCGCTCGTAATCCGGGTCAAGTTCAATCGCTCTACGAAAGGATTGAGCTGCATCGCCTTCGTAGCCCGTCCTTTCCAGTGCGACGCCGAGGTTATTGTAAAACACTGGTACATCCTCGCGGAGTTGAGTGGCTCGGGCCAGAGGCGCCACGGCCTTGTCGAACTCCTGCCTCTGGATGTGGATCAGTCCCAGGTTGTTCATCGACCAGGCATCTTCGGGATCGAGCGTCAAAGCGTGCTGGTATGATTCAATCGCGTCCTCTAACAGGCCAAGTCGGTCCTGCGTGATCGCCAGTAGCCGGTAACTTTCTCCGGACTCAGGTTCGATCTCGATCGCAAACTGTATGTCACCGAACGCCTCTTCAACCCGGTCTGTCTGCAGGTAAAGTCGAGTGACGTTACGCAGACTTTTGACGTGCCTGGGGTCCTGTGCGAGAGCTTCGCCAAACCCGTCCTCGGCCTCCACCAATCTGCTGGCTCTGAGGGCAGACAACCCCTTCATGTAGTGTCCCCACGGAGTGTCCGAATTTTCTTCAGTCCAGACAGTGAAGATCTCAAACGCATCGTCGTAGCGTCCTTCCCGGAAGGCGATCTCGCCGTCTTCGAAGGTTGGGTTGTCGGGTACCAACGAAACCTCTTCAACCTCGACCGGCTTGGGTGTCTCTACGACAGCCGGTTGCGGCCTTGGCTGTTCGGCCGTGACGCTGGGCGGGGTGCTCGCCCGTTCGACGACGCTGCTCGTGTCGTCGTTGCAAGCGAGCACCACAATGGGAAATGTGGCGAAGATGCCGAGCATCAGGACGGTCCCAATCTGTCGCTCCCGTTTGATTGCCATTTCGCGGTTGCGTCGTTCTCGGTCTTCGTCGTTTGAAAAAAGTCTCAGCCGGTTCATGGTGGTCTCCTTTTGTGGGTGTAATGACTGGCTACGGCATCCACAAAAGCAAGGGGGGGACCAGTAAGTTGGACGTTAGAAGCTAGAGGTAGTAAGTGGTTATAGGTCAAGCATTTACGTCTGCGAGAATGGGTGGCGGCAGTTCTGGTTTTGGTGGGTGTTGTGTCCGGGAGGACACGTGTTTTGGAGCGTAGTGTGTCCGTATGGACACTCTGAAGTTGTTGGTCTAGTCGGATCTCCGATTCGTTCGGCGGTTGAAACCGCCGCTATGCCCCTTCGGGAGCCGTCTTAAAATGATCAGTCCTTCAGGACGCATCCGCGCGTAAGCGCGGGCCGAGAGCCGCGGCTTCAGCCGCGGAATTCCTCGCTACGCCACGAGCCTTGCAACCCAACCTATTCCTTCTTAATGTCGTGGCGTCTCATGATTTTTAGGAGGGAGGAGTGATCGGCTAATTCGAGATCGCGGGCGGTGTTGGTGATGTGCCAGTTGTTTCGGATTAGCGCGTCGAAGATGATCGCTCGTTCCGCCGCTGCCTTTTTGTCTGAGAGGGATTTGGCCGCGCTTTTGGTTTCACCGTCGGTTCCTTTCATGTCGGCTGGTAGTTGGCCCACCCCGATCAGGTCTCCATCGGCGGCCATGATCATCCGTTCGACGATGTTGCGCAACTCTCTTACGTTGTTGTTGCGCCAGCCGTATGCGGTCAGTGCGGCAACGGCATCAGGGCTGACTCGTTTTTGTCGCATGCCCAGCCGCACGCAGATGGTCTCCAGAAAATGTGCTACCAGGTCGGGGACATCATCGGAGTGATCCCGTAGCGGCGGAATGATTAATACGTGCACGTTCAACCGATAGAGAAGATCTTGCCGGAAGCGACCTTGAGCTACTTCTTCGTCGAGGTTTCGGTTGGTAGCGGCAACAACGCGGGCAATGACATCTATGGTGCGGTTCCCGCCCACCCTTGTCAGTTCGTTTTGCTCTAATACGCGGAGGAGCTTCGATTGGGCTGCAAGAGGTAGTTCACCGATCTCGTCGAGAAAGAGGGTACCGTCCTGAGCCGATTCGAACGCTCCTTTTCTCAGGCTGTTTGCTCCGGTGAAGGCACCGCGTTCATGACCGAACAACTCACTTTCCACGAGATTCTCCGGAAGGGCCGCACAGTTGACGGCGATGAACGGAGATTTGGGGTGCCTACCTTTTTCGTGGAGGTCGCGGGCGACAAGTTCCTTGCCCGACCCACTTTCGCCGAGTATTAACACGGGGCTGGGGATCGGCGCGACTCTGGTTATCGCATCGTTTAACGACCTCATCGGCTCCGACGAGCCTATCAGAGATGAACTCGGATCAACACGTCGTCTTAGCTCGGCCACTTCCGAATGGAGCCTTTTTCGTTCAACTGCGTTGGCCACCTCTCTGACGACCCGCTCCATCGGTTCCGCTTTGTCAACGAATCCATCTGCTCCCAGACGCATTGCCTGAACGCATCGATCGAAATCCCCGGTTCCGGTATAGACGATTACCGGAACGCCAATGCCCAGTTCTCGCAGAGTGCGAAGAACTTCGAATCCATCAACTCCAGGCATCTCCAGATCGAGTACGATGCAGTCGACCGGTTCATTCTGTGCAAGCTCTATTCCTTCCCGTCCGCCATTCGCAACTAACGTTTCAAAACCTCCGACTCTTTTCAGATCATAGGCGTACTGCTCTGCCATAGGAGTGACATCGTCCACGATCAATACCAGCGTCATTGAGCGACCCCCGTCTTAGCTGTACCGGTTACGGGGAGTTGGATTCGGAAACAGGTTCCGAAATCGGGTTCGGTTTTAACCCCCAGCGTACCGCCCAGGTCGAGCACGAGGCGCCTGACGACGGAGAGGCCGAGTCCTGTGCCTTTTTGTTTGGTCGTGAAAAAATCTTCGAAGGCCCTCTCCAATTGCTCTTCGGTCATGCCCGCCCCGGTGTCAGCAATCTCCAACAGCGCGGTGGCGTTGGTTAAAGTGTTGTCTCCCGGAGCTGTTGTTACCGTAACCGACCCACTCACGCCGGCGGCATCCACCGCGTTCGTAACGAGGTTTTCTATTATGCGCCGCAGTACCACCCGATCGCTCAGCACGTTCGTCAGGCCATCATGGAGTTGAAGGTTGATCGACGGTTTCGTCCCGTTGTCAGCCAGTTCGGTTACCACATCGCGGACGGTGGTGTTCAGGTCGCAGGGGTCGTTGTTCATCTTCGGAGTGAGTCTGGCATAGTTCTCAGCCAACCCACCGAGGTACTCCAGGCTGGATTCTATGGTTTGCCGCCTTTCGGCGAATATCGTCTCAAGTTGATCGGGCTGATCGCGTGAAACATCGGCGAGGTGGTTGAAGACATTTCTAATCGGTGTGAGCCCGTTTTTGATGTCGTGATTGACCTGACGAGCCAGGTCACCCACGGCCGCCTTACGCTCCACATCCCGCAATTGCGATGTGCTGGTGCGCAGCCGCACAACCAGATCGTCGAGAAGCCTTGAAAGTTTTCCCAACTCGTCCTGCCGCTTTGAGGCGAATGTCACATCTAGTCTGTCGATATCAAGCCTGGCTGTTTTCTCCGCCAGTTCATCAAGTGGGCGGCTGATAAAGCGAACGATCCACAATGTTAGGCCCAGCGCGAAAACAAGGGTGAGGCCAGAGAACAACATGATCCTGCTATCGATTCTCTCATCAACCTCTCTCAATGGAGCGTCCGAGTGCGTGATTAGGATCCGTGCATCCCCGACTCTTGAAACGTCTTCGCCAATGAAGGCAATTGGGACGATGCGGGTTAGTGCAGTATCTCGCCTTGGTCGAGACTCAAACTCTTCCGGGTTTACCAATTCTACCGTCAAATTGATATCGGAGTTCAATCGCGCGATAACCGATCCAATTGACACGCCCCCCACGATCGCGAAACGTCGTGGACCAATGACTAGCTCAAGTGATCGCGTCAGAGCCATCACCGTCCCGTCGACGGTTGGTGTTGCGAAGAGTGCGGTGCTGTCCGGTGAACTGTTGAGGCGATCGGCCAAACCGGGGCGCAGTCGGCCAAATTCGTTTCGGAAATGCCCCGAACTAAGGACTCGGCCCGAGTCGTTTTGTATTTGAAAGATGTCCAGAGCCGTCAACCGCATAGTACGGGTCGCGTAGTCGATGAGGAAGTCGCGGTCGTCTGGCTGCTCTTGAATCAGAGCCCTGCGGAGACGGTTGTCGGCCTGAATTATTTCTCCGAGGTCAGAGAGTTGACCACGCAACGTTTGTCCTTCGGCGTCCAATTCGTTCTGAATTAAAGCCGCAATGGCGGAAACGCGCTCCGAAAACTGTTCGCTTAACTGAATAGTTGTTTCTCGCCGAATCAGGTGTCCCAGCGAAAAAAGTGAAAACACAACAAGTGTTGCGGTAGCGATCAGTAGTTTTGTCCTGAAACTCATCGCCGGGTCCTGTAATAGGGAATGCCATCGCCGGTCACTACCATCGGAGCAGTGTTTCGTTTCCCGATCACCGTCTCATGTGTATCGACAAGCGGTGTGGCAGCCAGAGGTCGGGCAACACCTGCACGCAATTCGGAGCAGGCGTTTCGGGAAAAGCGGTTCACTCCGAAAACAAGAGCCGCATCCTCCTGCTCCGCGTACGTAGTGAATTGATCTTTGTCGATGGGTTGGGCCGTGACGCCGGACAGGTGACTCAATCTGTCGGGGAGCGTTTCGGAAGAATTTGCAAGAAACGTAAGCCGTTCAGCTATGTCTTTAGCGATTGGATCTCCCTGTGGGTAACCGATTGTCTTGATAGTGGGCCTGTAGCCAGGAGAAAAGGTGTCACACTGCCTCTCAGTCCACCACTGCGGACGTTGGTGCGCACGAGCGTCCCCCCGGACGGCGTTTAGGGCCAGTTCCTCCAGAAACGCAATGTAGCTTTGGTCCGCAAGGTTTTCCGAAGAAGCTTCCGGGCCGGCGCCGGAGAACAAAATGTAGCTTCGGTTCCAGGGGAGCGGACGTTTTACGTAGTCGTTGAGTTGGTCGGCATAGCCAATTACGTCGGGCCGGTCTGTCGAAATGACGTCGATGTGTTCGTCAAGTAGGTCGCGAAGGTCGTTTCCGGGAAAGAGTCTATAGACAATGGTGTCGATCGGTGCAGAACCGCCGGATGTTAATTCGATGCGCTGGCTGCTCGTTGCGCCTACCGTGTATCCGCTGGTACCGACCGGTGCTGAGGTATTCGGAGCGGCGCGAGTAACCGAGAACCGGGGATCAGACAGGTACAGGGGCAGGTCGATCGCAGAGTCCGCGATGATGTGAATCGTCCTTCGGTCGAGAGCCATGGCCAAAGGGGCATCAAACGCGTCGGGACCAACTACTCCGCGGTCGGTCCATCCGTCGATGATCAACTGGGCTGAAAGCGGTGTACCGTCGGAGTAGGCAATGCCTGATCGAAGCGTTATTAACCAGTCCGCGCTGTCTGCGTTGGTTTCCCAGGACCGCGCCAGGCCACCCACGACCTCTCCGTCGCAATCGATGTCGGTGAGCGTCTCATACAGTTGGCGAAAGACCCTTGCCTCGGAGCCGTTGGTTGGAACGGGAGCGTTGGCGAATGCCACTGGGGATCGAAGCCCGACCTCCACCGTTTCGCCCGCCTTCCCCGCTCCGTCAAAAACCGTGCAGGTTGCGACAGCAGGAGGGGCGACAACCGTGGTCTCCCGTGAGCCACACGACGCGGCCAACAGAGCTATTGGAATGGGTGAGAGTCGGTTCGCAATTCTCCTCATCGGCGCAAGATATTGAGTGTTGGCGCTGTTTGCGAGGTGCTCAACGGGTCCTTGAGAAAAATGTTAAAAAAATCTGAAGACACTGGCGGAGCTTTTTCGGCTCTGTATGATTCCAAAACCGGGAAAACTCCCGATTCAGAGAGATACGAGGTTTGCATGTCGAGTGAAACAAAGGCTGGAGAAAGAGAAATCCCCCGGGGCATAGCCGTGATTCATGATCCTCGAATAAACAAAGGCACCGCGTTCACGTCGGCTGAACGCAAACTCCTGGGTATTTCGGGATTGCTTCCTCCGAAGGTTATGACGCAAGAAGAGCAGGCGGTGCGTATCATGGAGGCCTTTCATACCAAGAGCTCTGATCTTAGCAAATACATCTACCTCACCGGTTTACATGACCGGAATGAAGCACTCTACTACTACGTACTTATGCATCATGTCGAAGAGATGCTACCGATCGTTTATACGCCGACCGTGGGTGAAGGGTGCAAACAGTTCGGCCATATCTACAGGAGACCTCGAGGTCTTTACGTGACGTACGAAGACCGGGGTAACATTGAGGCAGTACTTCGCAACTGGCCCAACCGGGACATAGAAGTCATTGTTGTCACCGACGGTGAGCGAATACTCGGCCTCGGTGACCTTGGCGCAAACGGGATGGGCATTCCTATCGGGAAATTGTCGTTGTACACGGCTCTTGCCGGCATTGACCCGGCTCTATGTCTTCCCATCACTCTCGACGTAGGTACAAACAACCAGGAGTTTCTGGACGATCCGCTTTATATAGGGAAGCCGCACGAACGGATTCAGGGAGACGATTACGACGATTTCGTTGAAGAGTTTGTGATGGCGGTTCAAAAAGTATTCCCTTCGGCGATCCTGCAATTTGAAGATTTTGCGTTCCACAATGCGATTCGATTGCTGGCGAAATACAGGGATCGTGTCACCATGTTTAATGACGATATCCAGGGAACGGCCGCCGTCACGTTGGCGGGTTTGCTGTCGGCGTCTCGTTTGACAGGCCAGGATCTCACGAAACAGCAGATTCTGTTCTTCGGGGCGGGAGCGGCGGCCACAGGTATAGGACAACTGATCGTTGAGCGAATGGTTGAAATGGGGATGGATCGAGATGAAGCAATGGGAAGGATCTGGTTCCGAGACTCTAAAGGGCTGGTGGTGAAGTCCCGCGATGATCTGGCTGAACATAAGATTCCCTTTGCTCATGATCATCCTCCGCTTGAGGATCTGAAAGACATCATAACCAGGGTCGAACCAACGGCTCTGATCGGTGTTTCGGGTCAGGGGCAGACATTCACTGAACCCGTGATTTGTGAAATGGGTCGACTAAATGATCGCCCGATTATTCTGGCTCTCTCTAACCCCACTTCCAAATCCGAATGTACGGCCGAGCAGGCCTACAGTTGGACTAAAGGACGTGCTGTGTTTGCCAGTGGGAGTCCGTTCAATCCTGTCGAAGTTGAGGGTAGGAAAATTGTGCCGGGTCAGGGAAACAACGCCTACATTTTTCCGGGAGTTGGTCTCGGAGTCATGGCGTCACGGGCCACCCGTGTCACCGACCGGATGTTCATCGTGGCCGCAACGACTCTGGCAGGTTTCGTGAGTCAGGATTCGCTTGACTCCGGTTGCATCTATCCTCCAATAGTGTCGATCCGAGACGTGTCGGCCGCAATCGCGGTCGCCGTGGCAGAAGAGGCGTGGGCTTCAGGCGTGGCCGATGGGGAGCCCCGGCGGGAATTGCTCTCCTTTGTGAAGGCTCTGATGTACCAACCCGAGTACCCTATCTACGCGTGACCCTGCGGCCCTTCGAGGTCGAATTATTTCGGTTTCAACACGACGTCAATTGGTTACCAGACGTCAGGAGAAATGGCAGCCTCGCGCCAGTTTCATGGCTTAAGGTTCCTTAACCTTTCCATCACAGGCCTTTTAGTGTCGGGTTGATATCATACTAGTCCAAATACCCGGGTGTCCGGTTATCCGAAACAATGAATTTCGAGGTTGCTATGCCACACGAAGCTGATTTTCGACGCGCCTCCAACGTCTTCAAGGTCCTGTCTCACCCGGGCCGGCTACGGATTATTTGTTCCATGATGGACGGGAATACCACGACTCAAGCCGACCTGATCAAGGGGTTGGGGTGGCCTCAATCGACCGTCAACCGACATCTCACGGTTCTGCGTGACGCCGGTCTGGTGGTTGCCCGGCGTGGTGGTACAAGGGTCAACCTTGAGCTCGAGGGGGAAGTGACCAACAACCTGCTGCACGCAGTTTGTGATTGGGTGCACCCGGAGACAGGAGAGTCAATGTCGGGACACCTAAAAGAGATCCTCACAACCGCGTCGGTCTCCAACGATAAAGAAGGGGGTTTACGGTGAAACGCATTGTAATTCTGGGCGCTGGTACCGCTGGCACCATCATGGCAAACAGGCTTCGCAAGAAATACAAGCGTGAGGTCGGTTCGGGAGATTTTCAGATAACCGTAGTTGACCTGGACGATCGTCACATATATCAGCCGGGCCTGCTTTTCATTCCGTTCGGGACCTATGAGCCGTCGGACACAATTGGCACCAGAAGAAGTGAACTTCCGGCAGAAGTCGGTTACATCCAGCAACGGATTGATCGCGTCATGCCGGAAGAAAACCGTGTCTATCTGGAAGACGACAGCGTGATTGACTACGACGTTCTGATTGTTGCCACGGGATCACGTGTTGTGCCCGAGGAAACCGAGGGGCTCACGGGTGCTGGCTGGGGTGAAAAGATGTTTGAGTTCTACACCCAGGAGGGCGCCGAGGCTCTGGCACCCGCGATGCGCGAATTCAAGGGCGGCAACCTGGTTTTGAACGTGACAGAGATGCCGATCAAATGCCCGATCGCTCCATTGGAGTTTGTTTTCCTTTCCGATGCTTTCTTCACCAAGAGAGGTATCAGGGACAAGGTGAATATTACGCTGGTGACACCGCTGGACGGGGCGTTCACCCGGCCGTTGGCGGCCAGCGCGTTTGGAAACCTGCTGGAAGAAAAAGGAATCAGCATCGTCACCGAGTTCAATACCGGTGCGGTGGATGGCCCCAATGGCAAGTTGATCTCCTACGACGACAAAACCGTCGATTTCGACCTGTTGGTGAGCGTCCCGGTCCACATGGGGGCGGAGTTCGTCGAACGGTCTCCCGGTTTGGGTGACGATATGAACTGGGTTCTAACAGATCCCAACACGCTCCAATCCAAAGTCAAGCCTAATATTTTCTGCATCGGCGACGCTACGAACCTGGCCACGTCAAAGGCGGGCTCGGTGGCTCACTTCGAAAGTGAAATACTGGAGGAGAACATTGGTCACTTCATCAAAGAAGAACCACTCGCCCCTGCTTTCGACGGCCATGCCAACTGTTTCATCGAGACAGGTTTCAACAAAGCGGTTCTGATCGATTTCAACTACGACGTCGAGCCGTTGCCCGGCAAGTTTCCCTTCCCGCACGTAGGTCCTTTATCGCTGTTGAGAGAGAGCCGACTGAATCATGTCGGGAAAATGGCTTTCAAGTGGGTCTACTGGAACATGCTTCTTCCGGGAAGAGAAATCCCCGGGGTGAAGGCGCAGATGGCTCTTAGAGGGAAGCACAATCTGGCACAATACACCGGCGGCCAGCCGGTCTAGAAACGGAGGATCAAATGACTACTGCGACTATAGGTGGCAAGACGGTAGAAGTAGACGGCGAAGGATTCCTGCAAAAGCCCGAACAGTGGGATGAGGAACTCGGTGTCGAGATCGCGAAAGAACTGGGAATTGAGTTAACCGATCGGCACTGGCAGGTCGTCAAGTACATGCGCCAACAGGTTCTTGATACGGGGTCGGCACCGTCGATTCGGTCGTTGGGGAAACAGTCCGGTGTTCCGATCAAAGAACTATATCAGCTTTTCCCCAAGGGTCCGGCTAAGATGGCCGCAAAAATCGCCGGAATACCAAAGCCGCACGGATGCATCTAACAAAAGACGTTTTGAGGCGGAACTGGATCGGTTGACTGGCGGTCCGGTTGCCGACTTGAGCCCAACAATGGAGTCGGAGATGACCACTACAATGCCTGACGGAACAACTGAAGCGCAGCAAGCGGATGAGACTATCACGAAGGTTTCGATTGTCGTTTCCAAAGGCTCGCTCGATGGAATTTACCCGGGACTGATTATGGCTAACGGTGCACGAATGGAAGGCATCGATGCGAATTTATTCTTCACCTTCTTCGGCATGGACGCTATTCACCAGAAGAGACACGACCACATCAAAGTTGCGACCGTGGGCAACCCGGGTTTGCACATGATGACCTGGTTGGGTGGGGTGCCGGGCATGTCCGCGATGGTGACTCATTTCATGGAGAAATCCATGGAAGAACTGGATATCCCCCCAATCCCAGAGTTTATCGAAATGATTTCTGACTCGGGTGCGGGGATTTATGCATGCAAGGCGTCAGTCGACATGTTCAAGCTCTCCAAGGATGATTTTGTGAAGGAAGTCGACGAAATAATCACGGTTGGTGACTTCTATCAGATGGCCGGAGGCGGTCAGATCATTTTCACCTGAGCAAATAGACAAGGGGCTCAGGTGAACAGTGGGGTGGAGGTGGTTTAAGCGATCTTGGCCGCGTCTGGTGAGGCGTGACCCGAGAGACGGAGGTGGTGCGTGTTAACAAAGACCCTCTTAATAGGAGCTGTACTGGGAGTCTTTTCGGTGGAACCGACCGGTCCCGCTGTTATGGGACCAGGTCCCGATGATGAACATGGTGTTTATCTGAAACTCGCCGCGAACATCGTGGGTTCGTTGGATGATGTGACGACGCAAACGATTGAGGCGTTCCGTGCGGCTGGCTGGCAACTACTGGCAGATTATCAGGCCGGTGTCGACGAAAACGATTGTTCTTACGGTGCGCGGGTGCTGGTATTGAACAATGATGCGAACGCCCGCCGGATAGCTCAGTTCGGCTCAGATGCTGCCTTTGCCATTCCGGTTCGAATAGGCGTTTTCGAAGACGAACGCGGAATCCAAATCTCAGCGACCAACCCGCTATCCCTGAATAGGACGATTGTTTCAGAAACCGAACTTCGCTCACAATCCACGGCGCTTACAGGAGAAATGCGCACGATCATTGGTTCTGTTTTCCCGGATCATGTGTCGAGCGCGGAATACGGACAGATGCGCGATCGGGGGTTGATCAGTCGCACTATGGGACTAATAGCTGGCGGACCGTTTACTGACAAAATCGAGACCCTGTATTCCGGTCGGTTGGACGGGGAGACGTTCAGCGAATTCGGTGAGCGGTTGTATCAGGGACTCGCCGATGTCGGTGGATCTTGGCGCTGGGGGATGCGACCGGTTTACAAGCTGGAGTTGCAGAGCGAGCAGGTGATTGTGATCGGAATGACCGGTGCGGATATGGAAGCCCGTTCGTTCCACATAGTTGGGAACGGCAACGATAACTCGCGCGGCGATCTCGCCTGTCCGGGTATCGACCACAGTGCGGCTTACCCGATCGGGTTGGTCATCTCAATGGATGGAGATGAGGTCAAGGTCAGAGCTGTAGATGGAATGTTCAGGATGAAAGTGTTTTTCGAAGATGCCGGCAACATGAAATTCGCAGCCAACATGCGGATGCCCGGGACCATCGAAGATGAGATCAGAGACAAAGTCGAAGAAGCGCTCAACAATTGAAGCACACGTAAGGTTCATAGAAAGAGGAGGTCCAAAATGCGTTGGACAAAACTGGTTCCAGCCCTAGGCCTGGGGCTTGCACTTACGATCCCCGGTTCGGCACGGGCAACCGATGGCCATTTTCTCCACGGAGTGGGAGCAGTGAATTCTTCCATGGGTGGAGCAGGTATAGCGGCGCCGGTGAGCTTGCTGGGGACGTTTTACTTGAATCCAGCCGGTTTGATGGCGTTTGATGGGATGCGTGTGGAATTCGGTGCAGAGATGTTCGAGCCGGAGCGCACGGTGGCCAGCGATTTTGGTCCAGGTGGTGCCGGAAGCACCACGAGCACCAGTTCGTTCGTACCGATTCCAGCGATGGGATGGAGTTACAAGTTTAATGAAAGGGCGGTGGTTGGGATTGGGATGATAGGCATTGGTGGGTTCGGCACGGATTACTCCGCGGATCCCACCAATCCTATCCTGGGGCCCCGACCTTTTGGAGGATTCGGGCAAGTGTTCAGCAACTATCAGCTGATGCAGATTTCCCCGTCGGTCGCGTTTGCGCCAACCGATCAATTGTGGATTGGCGTTTCGGCAAACATCGATTGGTCTTCGTTGGCAGTCGATCCGATGCCCATCGGGGCTCCTGCTTTCGATCCGGGAACCGGTAGCGCCTTCTTCTCAAGCGCTGCGGCAGCATCGACCGCATTTGGCTTCGGTGCGCATGTTGGCGTTCTCTATAACGTGAACGACATGATTGCGATCGGTGCGACGTACCAGACGGAGACTTACTTCGAGGACTTCAATTTCAAGACGACGTGGGCCAATCCGAACATCACGAATCCAACCAATCCGATGGCGTTCGGTTTCCCGCGCACGATTCAGTTCACGTTGAATTTGCCGGCAGTGGTAGGCGGCGGAATCGCCGTCCAGGCGTTGCCTGAACTGCTGTTGGCCGGCGATTTCCGATACATACTGTATTCGGAAACGGATGGCTTTGCACTCGCCGATCCGACCCAGCCCTTCAACGCGGACGGCTCCGTGAGCGGCTTCGGTTGGGAGGACATTTCATCGATACACCTGGGCGCCGATTTCAGAGCGTCGGACAAAGTGAGTCTCAGAGCCGGTTACAACGTGACCGAGAATCCCGTTCCGGACGGTTTGTCGATGATCAATATCCCCGCACCAGCAATCGTGAAGAACCATGTCACATTTGGTGTGGGCGTACGTCCCACTCGCCAGTTTGAGATCAGTGCAGGTTACATGCACGCCTTTGAAAATTCGGGCACAGGACCGATCCTCAACCCGGCCGCCCCGGCGGGCGCCACGGTGACCAACACGTTGAGTGAAAACTCCGTGTCGATTCAGTTCTCGTGGACGACGAGGGGATCGTTGTAAGATCTAAGTTGGAGGCTAGAAGCTAGATGTGGCCCCCCGGCGAGTACCGCCGGGGGGCTTTTTCTAATTACCCAGAGCCTGTTCTATCTGACGTAGGATCCTGTTGTCGGCGGGGAATGCCGATTCGAAGGTCGTACTGGAATTGACGTTGGGTGCGTACTGCAGGAAGGTTCTGCGATACTGTTCGAGGAGTGCGGGTTTACCGTCTGTTAGCACCAACTCTCCGCACCTCACAGCGGTGCGACTGCTTATGCGTTCTGCTATTACACGGTCTCGCGCCACACCTAGCTCCGCGACCAGATTGCTGACCATGGGAAAGCACGCCTCCCTGATTAGATGCGACACGATCGACCGAGCTGAGCCGGAACCTGGAAGGGTGACAGCAATAACGTTGTCGATGGGGTTAGTGGAAGAGCCCTGGAAGATTCTACCCTCAGCGCCGAGCGCAGGAGATATCAAGATGATGCCTCCTTGCAATTGTCTGCTGTCCAGAAAGTACCCGATGTCCGGTACAACGGATTCGTTCCAATAGGTTGCGGTCGACGTTCGAATCTGCTGCGAGGCTTCCGTGGATGTACTGTGGTACTCCCTGTAAAACAGGCTCCACTCGGTCTCAAGGGCGTTTACGAACTCAAGTATTAGAGACTTTTCTCTGTCGGAGGTCATCAACGACCTTATGACACTCGCACCAAACTGTTCAAGTCCGGGAGTCAGGCGCTCGCTGCCCACCGCCGCCCTTAATGCGTCCAGCATGTCGGGTGTGTTCGAGGAGGCGAAGTACAGTGGAGCAAAGTGCAGGATTTCGAACGTGCTATCGTTCTCGAATCCCCGCCTAAATATGCCCGACAGCGAATCCAGGGGCGTCGGGTAAATCCCTCGACTCTCTTTAAGCGCCCGTACCTCTTCGGCGTAGTCTGAGCTATACATGGGGAGCGGTGCGAAGCCCTGGAATCCCACCACTGCCAACCCGTGGAACCAGAGGTCGATGTGCTCAAGCGATCGCACCTCCCACGCTGCCCGGGTTTGGCTGTGGACCGGGTTGACGGTCCCAATTGCGGTAGCCAGTCCAAATACCGCCAGCGTACTAAAATTCATTCGAGTGTTCATTGTTCGAATTTAGTAAAAAATCGTTCGAGGCGCTCGGTTTGGGGTTGAGCGCCTTAGTTCGGGGAGTCCTGGAAGTTCCCCTTTTTTCTGTTCTCAGTTCTGCTTATCCTCCAAGAGTTACCAACAACTCCAAGGGACAAATGACGCACGTCGATGCCAAAACCAGGATCGAGCGGGATTCGATGGGCCCCATCGAAGTACCGGTCGACAAATATTTCGGAGCGCAAACCGCTCGTTCGCTAATTTACTTCGCCATTGGAGACGACCGCATGCCTCTTGAGGTCGTCAAAGCCATGGGCGTGTTGAAAAAATCGGCGGCCGTAACCAACTGCGAGCTCGGAAAACTCGATGCGGACAAAAAGAATCTAATTGTCACCGCTGCCGACGAAGTGATTTCCGGAAAGTTGGCCGACCATTTTCCACTTTACGTGTGGCAAACCGGTAGCGGCACCCAGACGAACATGAACACCAATGAAGTGATCGCTAACAGGGCGATAGAGCTGGCCGGAGGGGAATTGGGAAGCAAAGACCCGATCCATCCGAACGACCACGTAAATATGTCGCAGTCATCGAATGACACTTTCCCCACCGCGATGCACGTTGCGTCCGCCCGGATCATCAAGGAAAGATTGATGCCTGCGGTGCAAGCCCTCCGCGACGCGCTCGCGAAGAAAGAAACTGAGTTTGCCGACATTGTTAAGATCGGCAGGACGCACCTCCAGGACGCAGTGCCACTAACCGTTGGGCAGGAGATTTCGGGCTGGATCTCACAACTTGATGCGGACCTGGAGCGGATCGAATCGGCACTGCCCGGTCTCTACGAATTAGCGATTGGTGGGACGGCGGTTGGCACCGGGTTAAACGCTCCCGCCGGTTTCGCCGAACGGTGTGCTGAGTTGATCGCGAAAGAAGCGGGTCTCCCTTTTGTGACCGCCCCGAACAAATTTGCGGCCCTGGCCGCGCACGACGCAATGGTGATGGCCTCCAGCACTCTCAAAGTTCTGGCGTGTTCGTTGATGAAAATCGCCAACGATGTGCGGTGGGCTGGTTCTGGACCGCGTTCAGGACTTGGAGAGCTGATTCTTCCGGCCAATGAGCCGGGTTCTTCGATCATGCCGGGCAAGGTTAATCCGACGCAGTGCGAAGCGATGACGATGGTCGCCACACAGGTGATCGGTAACGACATGGCCATTTCCGTTGCCGGTTCACAGGGAAACTTCGAATTGAATGTTTTCAAGCCGGTGATGGTCCACAACCTGATTCACTCGGCGACGATTCTTTCTGACTCCTGCAACTCCTTCCGCGAGCACCTCGTGAAAGGATTAAGGGTCAACGAAGAGCGGGTTGCGGAGCTGGTCGGGCGCTCGCTTATGCTGGTTACTGCCCTTGCCCCAACAATCGGTTACGACAAGGCCACTGAGATTGCAAAGAAAGCCGACAAAGAAGGGTCTACGTTAAAGGAGGCCACGCTTTCGCTTGGTTATTTGTCCGAAGAAGAGTTCGATGCTGCGGTCAGGCCGGACGCAATGGCGCGCCCCCACGGCAAATAACAGATTGCCGTGATCGCCCGGTCAGGCTTTTAAAGTATCCACCGGGTCGGTTCGCATTGCTCTGGCAGTGGGAGCGGCGGCGGCCACCACCCCGGTCAAGATGATTCCAACGCTTACTGCGATGAACGTGACCGGATCGGTGCTGGCAACTCCATAAAGAATTGTTTGAACTACTGAGCCCATTGCTGAAGCTCCCGTCAATCCGATAATCAATCCCAACGATACGAGCACCAGTACTTCCCGCAGTATCAGAGAGCCAGTTCCAACTCGACTGGCACCCAGTATCATTCGCAACCCAATCTCACCTGTGCGGCTGGCCACCGAGTAAGAAACCATTCCGTAAATGCCGATGGCAGCGAGAATAACGGCACTCAGGGCCAGGCCTGTCAGCAATGCCATGTTAAATCGGGGTTGGGCGATCGAATTGGCAAGCAGATCTTCGATGCGCGCGGCAGCCGTGATAGGCAATTGCGGATCAATCTGGTTGACTTTCTCTTTTACCACGTTGGTGATCGCCGTTAGCGGCTCACTGCTGTGTACTATCACGTGCATTTCTGATAGCGGTAGCTGGGTAAACGGTACGAATACCTCCGGCTGCGGCTGCGATCCCAACCCTGAATGAAGCACGTCTGCTACGACACCGACGATTTCCATGTCTCCCAGCATCGGCATTCCCATCATCATTTGTCCGATCGGGTCCACACCATCGAAGAACCTCTTTCGAAGAGCCTCGTTGATGATGATGACCTTGTGCCCCTGCTCGCTGTCGAAACGATCGAACGCGCGGCCTCGCAGAAGTTGAATACCCATAGCCTGGAAGTAACCGGGACTCACGGCGCGGTAGCCGGCGCGCGGTCTTTCGGACGGAGATTCCGCGTCGAGCCCTGAAACGGTGAAAGCGATTTCAAAGTCGTTTCCCACAGGACTCATTGGCAGGGTAGAAACCAGACCTACCTGGTCGTAATTCGGTACTGCTTCGATCTCGGCGAGCAGCGCATCAAAAAACGGCGCCTGGTCTCGGAAAGAGTAACGGGATTCCGGAAGCGACACTACCACCGATACCACATTTTTGTTTCGGAATCCCGGGTCGACGTCGGTGAGCAGCACGAAACTCCTGATCAGCAAACCAGCTCCGATTAAGATCATCACGGCCAGGGAAACTTCGGCTACGACTAACGTACTTGTAAGCCAGCGTCCTCTTCGGCCCGAGACTTTTCCGATGCCACCCTCTTGCAGGATCTCGGTTAGTCTCGGGCTCATCGCCCTGATCGCTGGCACGACTCCCGAAATAAGTCCAGCCAAAAGAGAGATACCTGCGGTGAATCCGAGCACCTTCAGGTTGACTCCTATATCCTGAACCCGGGGTACCGTGTCGGGCATAACCCCTCTGAGCAATCCCGTTCCCCAGAAGGCGAGGAGCAAACCGATCAAACCGCTGGCAGTCGCCAACAACAGGCTTTCGATCAACGCCCGCCGGACTAACAACCACCCGTTGGCTCCGAATGCCGATCTTATGGCAAGGTCACGCGCCGAGCGGGTGGATCTTGCCAGCAGGAGACTGGTGACGTTGATACATCCGATTAGCAGGACAAGACCCACCGCTCCAAATAGAAACCATATAGTCGAACTCACATTACCGACTACAAATTCGTGGGCAGACATCATCGTAACCCCCCACCCTGCGTTGGATTCGGGGTTTTCTTCTGCTATCTCGGCTGCGATGGTGCCCATCTCATTTCGTGCAGCGGCGATCGTTGTTCCTGGCGCCAGACGGGCAATAGCGTTGTACATCCGATGCGGGCGACTTGGCAGATCTTCGAGCCCCAGGGTCAGAGGGGTCCACATTTCCACGGGTTCGCCGGCGGGGAACTCAAAGTCAGGGGGCATGACGCCAACGACTTCATACGGCTCATTGTCCAAGAACAGCGATGTGCCGATTGCCGAGGGGTCTTTCCCGAAACGGCGCTCCCAGGCGCCGTGACTGAGGATTACCAGCCGCTCATTGCCGGGCCGTTCCTCAAGCTGGGTAAAAGTGCGCCCCAGAGCCGCATCTATCCCAAGGACGTTGAATACCAGGGGGGATATTCGTAGGCTGCGGACCCGCTCTACTTCTCCATTGGTTTCGAGAACGAATCCACTGTGCCTGTACAGGCCTATGGAGTTGAGCGAGGTTGCCCTCTCCCTCCAGTCGATGTACGTCGCCGCCGACACTACCTCCTGGTTTATCCCCAGATCGAGGTTGTTTTCCCAGAGCATCACGATCCCGTCCGGTTCGCGATAGTCCAGCGGGCGAAGGATCACGGAGTTTAGCGCCGAAAAAATCGTAGTGTTGACGCCTATTGCCAGAGAAAGCGTCACAATAACGACCAGAGAGAACGATGGATTGGAAACCAAAAAGCGGATGGCTTCTCGAAGATCCCTTGTCATCTGTTTGAGTCCGTTCGCGTGAAGTCGTTGATGATTCCTCGTCTGTAGCTTGTTCGGGTTGCGCGACTGTTTCGTCTTACCTGCTGACGTTGCGTTTGTGCCATTGCGCGGCGGGCGAAAAAGTTGCAGGCTTGCTGTACACTCTCAGGAATGAAACGATGATTAGCCGTCACGTTGCCAAATTATTGATTCTGTCCCTGCCCCTGTCCGCGTGCAGCCTTGATTCTCGCAAACAGGCGGTCGAGGACGTTATCCAATTCGGACTGGATTCGCCTTTTGAAATTCTATCGGTTACTGAAGGGGAAAGCTATCTCGCGGTAGCTGATTCCGCGCTCGCAGATTTCAACCGGATTTTTGACTATCTGCCCAAATCCGAAGATGTCGACTCCGCCCGCTACTACTACAACCAATGGATGTGGAATTTTCTATCGGACGCGTCCTTTAGTGCAGTGGAGAACCTGTCTTACCAACTCCAGGCGGATACGCTGGTGGCCGAAGTAGCCGTACGGCGCCCCGAGTTGTCTGAGTTCGATCGAACCATCTTATCTAGGATGGGGGAATTGGACACAGGTGTTTTGAATGCACGATTGAACCGGGCCAAGAGAGAACTTCAGATCAGCGACACACTCGTTCTACGCGTTGTTGCGGGGCCGAGAATCGTGGGGTGGAGTTCGGCAGTCCACCGAAGGGATTCGATTCATGTGGCGCCTCCGCTGGAAATGGCATCGTTAGCAGATCGATCTACGGTGGAGCCAATGGTTGCTTCGGATCTCGATTCGGAAGCTGGGAACCCCCCGGTTGACGTACCGCTTCCTCCAGATCCCGCCGATTCGATCCTCCACTTCTGGATTACGCAGAATGCCAACATCAGGGTGGGCCCTGGAATGTCGTTTGAAGTTGCGACTTCCAGAGAGGCGGGAACCGAGGTGATGGCTGACAGCCTTGACGACGGATGGTACCACATCACGGTTGACGGGGGAAAACTGGAGGGATTCATTGCTTCTTCCCTTGTGAGCCTGGAGCCGGTAGCAAGACCATCCCGCGAAGTTCCGGTGAAAGCTCCTTCCACCGCTTCAGATTCTTCCCGGTCCGATTCACTGGTCGCGAAACCCGGACGGGATAGCCGACGTTAGGTAGGCTGACCCTTTTTAACGATTTTCGGCGCGCCGATCCCGAAGTCTCCCTGTTTTGGCGCTTTTTATCTCCTGAAAACACTTTGTTTCTGGTTAACTCTTGTGATGACAACAACTTACAGTTAGTGCGACCTTATCCTTATAAAGAGCATCTCTAATGGGTGAGATGCAAAGCGCACTAATAGCTATCGACGACATAGCGATTCAACGGGCCAAAGATGGCGAAATGGATGCTCTGGAGCAGGTATTCCGGGCATATCAAACGACGGTCTACAACACCGCCCGCCGCATTTGTCGGACTGCAGAAGACGCCGAAGATGTTCTCCAGGAGACTTTTCTGGAGGTTTGTAGGAGCATTGCGTCTTTGCGGGGGGAAGGGACCCCGAGTCTTACTTCGTGGATTAGGCGGATTGCGGCGAGCAAGGCGCTCATGAAAATCCGCCGAGAAAAGTACAGGGATGCGGACGAGTTTGATGAAGAATTCCAGGGCGCTACCAGTGACGCGGACACAGCGCTGAGGATGGACCTGGAAACGGCAATGACACAATTAGGTGACACCGCCAGAGCGGTGGTGTGGTTACACGACGTGGAAGGTTATACCCACGAAGACATCGGTGAAATGATGGGGAAAACAGTGAGTTTTTCAAAATCCCAACTGGCCCGCGCGCACAAGAAGTTGCGGGTCTGGCTAAACGGGGGGGCAACATGCTGATCCATTGCACGATGGATGAATTGATCGCGATTCGGGACGCCCGAGGTAGCAAGACTGCTAAAGAGCACCTTGAAAACTGCGACGAATGCATGATGGAGATGGAAAGGCTCTATCAGACTGTTGCCGCGATGAAGGCGTTGCCAGTTTTGGATGCCCCCAGGGATCGGTGGGATACCATTAGCAAACAGGTCGTTGCCGAACGAAGAGCACAGAACAAGTCGTTTTTTGGTTGGGCTGGACTCGCCGCGGCTGCGGTTATGGCGTTGCTGGTTGGCGTGCAAACCGGCATGGTGTCGCATCAACCTGAGCCCGATGATCGAGTTGTCACCCTGATGGAGCAATCGCAGAGCCTTGAAAATATTCTGCGGGAGATCAAGCCCCATCAGAAAGTGCTCAACGGGCGGGTGGCGTCCACGGTAGTCAGAATAGAAGACGAGATACGGTTAGTAGACGACAGGCTCTCCAGTATGAGGAGACAGAGGGCTCCTTCCGTCGAAGACCTGGAAATACTCTGGGGGGAAAGGGTTCGCTTAATGGACCAGTTAGTCATCGTGCGCTCCAACCGGGCCACGTATGTACGGTTTTGACCTGCCGTCAGGGATAGAAAGAAAAAGATGAATAAGAAGACATACTTTATGGGGTTGATACTCGCGTCGCTTGTTGCCGCGACACCATTGACCGCACAGAACAGAGATTCGGAAGCGAGAGAAACCAGGCGGGCCGAAATCGCCGAGCGTATGAGGGAACTGACGAGGGAACTTAGTGACCTTCAGTCGGAGCAGATGCGAATGAGCAATTTTTTCATTGCCACTCGTCCGGGCACAAATATGCTTTTCGGTACCCCGCTTGCGTTGAGAATAGCTGGCAGCAGGGCGAGGCTTGGAGTTGTGGTTCAAACTCAACGTGATCCGGCAATTGACAGCATCGGGGCGTTGATTGAAAGCCTGACAGACGATGCTCCGGCTGAAATCGCGGGGCTTGAGGCGGGAGACATACTTGTAGAATTCGACGGTCGGCAATTGACCGGACGCTACCCTCCGGCCAGTTCCCGAGAAGCGGAACCTGCTATCAAGCTCATCGACCTCGTAGCCAGTCACGATGTAGGGGATACGGTGAACGTTGTTTATCGACGGGACGGTAGGACCCATTCGACCGATGTGGTGCTTGATGGAGCTTCGGGATTCTCGACTGCTTACAGGGTTACGACCGATGGGGGAGAAGACATGGCGTTCATCGATATGGAGGTCGGTTCCGGGGCTGGGAGGTCTTCGAGTTGGGGGGTGCGCGAGTTTTCTGGTAACGGGGCCGATATCACAGCCACCCTTCGATTAGTTGGGGCCTTTTCGAACATGGAGCTGGTGTCGCTCAACGAAGACCTTGGATCTTATTTCGGGACGACCGAAGGAGTGCTTGTAGTCTCGGCACCTGATAACGAACTGGGGTTAGTTAGTGGTGACGTGATTCTCGAAATCGGTGGACGAGAAGTTCAAGATCCGAGCAGGGTTTTTAGAATTCTCGGTTCGTACGAGGCGGGCGAGGAGGTCGAGATCACCGTGATGCGGCACGAGCGCAGGGAGGCCCTTAGCGGGACCATTCCGGAAAGAAGCCACGGTGTTTATCGATCCAGAACTCGAAACAGGTAGATCTCGCAAAATTGTTAAAAAGGGGCCAGCAACGACGCTGGCCCCTTTTTTTTCAACTGAAGCCTCGTCACGGATTGATCGGAACCCCCGTCTCTCTGGCGTGTAATTATCACAACCTGATATATCAGAATGTGATAATTCGAGGGCGATTAATGGCTGAACTACCTGATTTAACCAATTCGATGTTTTTCATTCTTCTGGCGCTGGCAGATGAACCCCGTCATGGTCTAGGTATTGTTGACGAGGTCCGAACTCAAACCGATGGTCGAGTGAAAATGGGTCCCGCGCTTCTTTACTCGTCGCTGAAACGTTTGTCCCGATTGAAGTTCGTCCGCCCGGCTGCAAAGCCGACTGCCGAGGCAGATCCTCGAAGAAAATATTACCGCATTACGGATGCGGGACGGCGAGCCTTAAGCGCTCACGGTCGGCTCTGGGAAACAGCGGTTGAGATAGCCAAAAACAAACAGGCGCTCGGTTAGAGGTTGAACTAATCCGATGAGCATCTGGCGCTCTATTAACGAACGAATCTACTGGTCTTTACTTCTTGTTTTCCCCTACGGGTTT
The DNA here is from genome assembly GCA_029262195.1 of Gemmatimonadota bacterium. Lineage (GTDB taxonomy): Bacteria > Gemmatimonadota > Gemmatimonadetes > Gemmatimonadales > GWC2-71-9 > B16T1B5. Next base: position 43,907 of record JAJCZX010000041.1, read on the forward strand.
AGGCGGACCAACCGGGACGAAATGATGGCTGTTTTTCGCCATCACTGGGAGTTGAGCCGGTTCCCCAGGACCCCGCGAGTCTGGTGGCTTGTCGCGGTCGACGCTGCTCAAGTCCTCCCTCACGAATGGGCTTTCTCTTTTGCGGAGTTGTACAGGCATATGAAACAGACCAACTGGTTTACCGTACCTGCCCAGCTGGCGAACGAGTTCAAATTCGGTCTCCGTTCGCTCGTGAGGAAGCCAGGACATCTGGCGATCGCGATGTTGTCCCTCGCTCTCGGTATTGGTTTCAACATTGTCATTTTTACCGTGATCAACGGTTTGGTGTTGCAGCCGTTGCCTTTTAACGGGGCGAGTCGCTTGGCGTATGTGGTCAAACAGCACAACACGGAGGGTTGGATCACGTCGCCCGATCGCGAGGTAGTACGCGTTCTATCAGAGGAAGAGGAATTCTTCGAGGTCGTTGAGCCTTACTCCTCGAGTACGCTGACGATGCTTGGCGGGAGTGAACCACGAGTGGTTTTCGCCATATCTGTGAGTGAAACGTTTATGGCCAACTTCGGAGTTACACCGCTTCTGGGTAGAGGGTTTATTCCGGGCGACTCCGACGCCGCAGAGACTTCGATAGTGTTGTCGGAGCATCTCTGGCGAAGCGCGTTTGGTGAAGACAGGGCAATCATTGGCAGGACTCTGGAGTTCGAAGGAGAGGAGTATCTTGTTCTAGGTGTAGTCGCTGGCAATTTCCGAATGGCAATGACCGGGACTCCAGACGCCTGGATGCTTCATGGCGAAGACCCCGGCCAAACGGCTGTGTTGGCCCGGCTCACTCCGGGGACCACGATTCAGGCCGCTTCGTCTAGAGCAGCGGCAATCGGAGCCGGTCTGGAAGAACAAGAGGGCCTGAGCGGAGAAGATTGGACGGAAAAGGTTGTGGCGCCGCCCGCTTTTCTGGGTAATGAGTTCACCAGGACCCTTTGGGTATTGCTTGCTGCGGTAGGGTTGGTGTTTTTGATCGCCTGCTCAAATCTGGCCAACCTGACGCTTGCCAAGGGTTTGTCGCGTTTTCAAGAGCTCGGTGTCCGTCGCGCTTTGGGAGCGAGCCGCCTCCAGGTCGTTCGTCTGTTCATGGTTGAGAGTGCGATATTAAGTGTGATGGGCGGAACCCTTGGTTTGCTTTTGGCCCATTGGGGGCTGTCGATGGTGCAACGGATAAGGCCGGCCTATGTATCCGCGTTGGACTTTGTGACGATCGGACCACGCATCTGGCTGGCGGCGTTCGGGATTTCCGCGATAGCAGCAATCTTGTTTGGCCTGCTCCCCGCGTTCCGCCTCGGTGGGGCCGACTTCAATCCCTCTCTTCGCTCGGGATCGCGTTTCTCTTCCGGGACTTCGGGGGACCGAAAGGCAAGAAAAGCGCTCGTCGCAGCCGAGGTTGCGCTTGCCCTTCCGTTGACCATCGCTGCCGGTTTAATGGCCCGGACGGTCTATGAGTCAACTCACCAGGATTTTGGAATCGCGCTTGACGGGCTGATCTCGGCGGATGTACCGCTGCCCGATGATCGCTACGGAGATGAAGGCGTACGCGGTGCTTTTTGGGCACAGTTGAGTGACGGGTTGGAGGCCTCTCAGTTGATAGAAAGTTTTGCGGTTACCTCGTTCGCTCCCCCTCGGTTTTCGATCCTTTTTGGTGAACCCGAAGTTGAAAACCTCACGTTGTCAGGGGCGGCTCAAGCAATGGTCTATACAATTCCTTCTCCGCCGGGCTACCTGGAGATGGCCGGAACCGCGGTCCTTCATGGAAGATCGTTTGTTGCAGAAGATGCCAGTCAAGATGTGGTGATCGTCAACGAGGCGTTTGCGAAACGTTTCGCATCCGGCGCTGACGCGGTCGGCAGGCGTTTGAAATACGCCGGGGAGTCAGACAATCGTTGGCACACGATTGTCGGGGTTGTCCAAAACGTGGTGGGCACTGCGGGGGCGGATGCCGCCGACCGGATTCAAATTTACTCACCCACAACGAGTGCAAGGGGCGGGAAGGTTTTACTGCGAAGTGGCGCTCCTATCGAAATGGTATTACCGGTTTTGAAGAGCCTTGTATGGGCCATTGACCCGGAGGTGCCGATCAGGCAGATGGTTTCAGTGCGCAAAAACTTTATGGACATATTTGGCAGGCAGCGTTTCGCCGCTACTCTCTTTGCTTCGTTTGGGCTGGTGGGTCTGCTGCTCTCGGCAATAGGGATACATGGGGTAGTTGCGCTTTCAGTGAATCAACGTCTCCCCGAATTGGGAGTGCGGATGGTGTTTGGGGCGAAGACTGGCAACCTTGCCAGGACGGTTTTGGTTGACGGTCTCGGCCCAGTAGTGGTGGGTGCGATGATTGGCTTGGGGGCCAGCGTTGCCCTTGTTAGGCTTGTGCCTGAAGGGCTTGTTGGGACGCCACACCTTGATCCTGCAATGACAACGGGATTGACGCTGAGTTTGCTTGCTGTTGGCGCCCTGGCATGTCTGGGACCTTTGATCAAAGCGATTCGGTTGGACCCCGCAACGGTTCTCCGGAGCGATTAAAGGGTCGATCTTCCTGAAAAACTAGTTTTGCTTAAGGATGAACAGGCCTTCGTTCCCGCTGGTTACCGCGATCACTCCACTGTCGAAAAACGGGTAGTTACTCCAGGTTCCACCGAACATTCCGTTGGTGCCGCCCGGCGTCGTGTCAAAGAACCCGACCTGACGCGGCCGGGTCGCGTTTCGAACGTCGACGATGAAGAACCCCGCCGTGTAGTTCGACTGATACATGTTGTCACCCCGGATGTAAAGGTTATGGTCGATTGATCTGGTTGGTCCGAGGTACTCGTGTGCCAGAATGGGGTCGTCAAGGTCTTCAATATCCCACACAAGAGTCCGAGTTGCCGACGCGAGTCCGTTGCGTTCGTCCAGCTCGTCGTTCACAAAAAAATATCGTTGATCCTCGCTGATCCAACCCTGGTGCGTATAGGCCACATTGGGATATGTCGCGTTCGCGATAAGAGTTGGCGCAGTTTTGTCTGTTACATCTGCGATACTCAGCGCAGTCTCGTTTGAACCGAAACACACTTCGCGTCCCGAGTGATCAGAGTCGGGGCCCGTGTAGTTGATGCACATGGCATCATGTGTGTAGCCAGTGCGCTGAAGCCCGGTTTGGTTGTCGGCAAAACATCCCGCGAAGGTTGGACTCGCGGGTGTCCGGAGGTCAACCATATGGAGTCCGCCCCCGCAAACATTACCGCCACTGCTGCTGCCAACTATGTATCCAAATCCCGATGCCTCGTTGATAACGATGTTGTGAGCGCTCCCGATGCCATCGTAGTTGAAAGTTGCGGTGAAGGTGGTTGGCGCACCCGTAGTCGATCGCAATTCCTCAAGGTTGAAAACCTGCATCCCGTGTGATCCGGCTCCATCCGCCACGACGAAAGCATGATTCCGATAAACCTTCACGTCGCGCCACCCGCTGGAACGAGAACCGGCGCGCGGAAGCTCTCCCAGGTAAGCCGGGTTGACCGGGTCAGAGACATCTACGAAGGCGAGTCCATCGGTACGCCCAACCAGAACAAATTCCTTTCCCGTCAACGAATCAGTCCATCCCCAAACGTCGTTCAGGCGTTCTGCTCCCAGAGCACCCAGGTTTGGGAGTGGAAGAAACGAAAGCAGATCGACCCCATCGCATTCGAATTGAGCCGAAAGTCCCCCCTCACAGGGGATCGTACTTCCGGTAATCGGAAAAAAACCAATGCTGCGACTAAATACCGTTACGCGTAGGGAATCCGCTCCTGTGGATGAAGATGCTACCACAAACGTTGTGCCTTTGTTGATTGCGGTGATTGAGCCCTCTTCGTCCACTTCCGCAATGGTCGGGTCGACCGATATCCATTCCAGGTGCCTTACGGATCTGGACTCAAACACGTCGCCATTGATCGATAGGGCGACGCTTACGGATTTTCCAATCGTGTCTATGACGACGGTCCGGGCCACAATCGCGAACGCCGAGGTTGATGCGTCCGGGCCCGATGCTTCGCCGCATCCTGTGGATGCCGTGGCAACAAGAGCAAGGGTAGCAAGTGCTTTGTAAAATCCGTGGTTCATTTCTTTTCGTGTCCAAGTTCGGGAGGGGGGTCGTCCCGTTTTATTCTGATACACGTGGGAGCGGGCCCTGGTTGCATCTGTGAATGGGTGTTCACGCTACCGGAATTAGTCCGTGGTATGGGTCCCGACGATTTCGCGAGATACGTTGGACATCTTACGAAGCAAACCGCCCAGCTGCTCGTACCGGTGTTTCAGGTATCGCCGTAGGCCGATGCGCCCAAGGGTATATGTGCTTGAAATGGTGATAGCGCCGATGGACAGGCCGCCGATAAGTCCCATGCCTCCGCCGACAATAACCTCGCTGATCATTGCCGTTAACATAGACCCGCCCACCAAAGACCCGATAACCAGCATTCCGTGATGAACGCCGGCGGATTCGGTTATGCTGAGCTTCGTCTCCCCCCGTTTGGGGCTAACCGTTATGTGAATTAACCGACCAGTCCCACCCATCGAGTTCTGGTAGCTCGCGGAATTCCAGGACAGGGAGCGCCCCATCGTTTCGTTGACGCGCCCTACCTCGCGCAGATTCAATCGGATTTCCTCCAATAACGCCCCAAACTCTTCTGGCGGCACCTCGCCGGCAATTGTCGCTTCCATTTCGATGCTTGATGGCATCGAGTAAAGTCCGCCCTGAAGAACAGGAGCGTTGGCGCTGGAATCGAGGTCTATGATCGCCTCGTGGACGCGTTGAGGAGACAAACCGACATCGGTTGCGATTGCCTCGATTGCGCCCACAGTGAGGTTGCCTTCGGTTGTCGGATTGGCGAACTGAGATTCCGCCGCGTGTTTGATAATCGCTGAAACCTGATTCTCAGCGTATCTCCGTTTGACCTTCTTTTCCCCTTTTAACGCCGCAACAAATTCAGCTGGCGATTCGAATCGGTCACTCGGCCGCCGGGCCAGTGCACGGGCCAGTGCCGGTTCTACATGTTTGGGGCAGGCGTCGATTCTTGTGCGGTGTGCGGATGGGATGTCTCGCAGCAATCCTTCATCTGAGTCGGCGTCGCTTAACCAGATCCCTGGGACGGCGCCGACAATCATTTCATAGGTGACGCAAGCGAGGCCGTAAACATCGGTAGTGGGGCCGAGGTCGGTGGAACCGGCGGCCTGTTCGGGGCTCATGTAACCTACGGTTCCAAGCGGGAAGCCGGTGCGCGTGAGGGATGACACGCCCGCGGTACTGATTGCCTTGGCGATTCCGAAATCTCCCACGACCGGGTATCCGCGAGAAAAAAGAATGTTTTCAGGTTTAATATCGCGATGTACTACTCCCTGTTGGTGGGCGTATTCGAGCGCGTCTGCAACCTTTCGAGTGATCGAAATTACCCTGTCAATGTCGAAATTGCCTTTTTCTATCTGGGTCCTCAGAGATCCGCCTTCCACCAGCGGCATGACATAGTAAAAAGTGTCGCTGGCCTGCCCGGAGTCGATCAACATAAGAATATGCGGGTGCTGCAGCTGAGCGGCTATTTCGATTTCCCGGAGAAAACGCTCTGCCCCAAGGTTGGCTGAAAGTTCGGGCTTCAGGACCTTGATTGCCACTTCGCGGCGATGCTTCATGTCGTCAGCGCGATAGACTGTAGCCATGCCGCCGCGTCCTACAACGTCGCGCAGTTCATACCGTCCCTTGAGGTCGGCTACTAGTTCACTCGGGATTTGTTTCATGGGCGTAATTCAAGTCGCATCGGGTCGAGGCGGTCACAGATGTTAACCCAGTTACTCTGGTCCGGCGATACCAAACGCGCAAGAGTTCTCTCCGACATCGGGAATCGCCCAAATACTCCCGACGTCGCCCACCATCATTCGTCAGTTTCGTCCGGCATAACGCTTTGGAGCCGACTGAAATGCACAGTACTTTTTCAGCGACTTCTTCGGAGCTCCTTCATTCTGCCCGCAACGCAACCATCGGGTCCACACGACTGGCCCTGCGAGCTGGCACGAGCATTGCCAAAATTCCAACTGCGGAGACGACCAACAACACTCCGCCAAAAACAAGCGGGTCATGCGGGTTAACGTCGAACAAGAAAGTACCGAGGAACCGGGTAACCCCCACGGCGGCTGCGAGTCCGAGGACCAAGCCTGCAACGATCTGGGATCCTCCCTGGCGCAGGATCAGCCGGAGGACTTCTCCGGATGCGGCGCCGAGCGCGATGCGAATCCCTAGTTCGGGGGTACGGCTGCTAACAGAAAACGAGAGCACTCCGTACAGTCCGACGATCGCCATTGTGAGCGTGACTACTCCAAAAACGACAAAGAAGACACCAAAAATATTAAAGAAAAACGATGCCTGGCCGAGGGGTTCAGATAGTAATTCTTCTGAGAACACCGGCAGGTCCTGATCCAACACCTTTACCGTTTCCCTTATTGCTCCCGCCAGAGCTAACGGATCGCCGGCGCTGGCCGTGGCTACGATCAACAAGAAAGTCTGGTCGTTTTGCAGGGAGGGAACGTAGTAACTTGAGGAATCTCCGAATTGCCGTCCCAGCCGCTCCATTCCCATATCGGGTGCGACGCCAACTACAGTAACCCAATCGCCGTTTTCTTCAGTTCCCTGGTGGAATCGCTGCCCGACCGGATTGGCTCCGGGGAAAAATCGGTTAGCGAAGTCGGTACCGATGATTGCGACAGGCGCTTGGTCTCTACCGTCGCTGGCGGCGAAGTCTCGTCCCATCGTGTTGGCGACACCCAGAGTCCTGAAGAAGTCGGGCGAAACAATGACCCTCCTACCGGTTGGTATATCTCGCTCCCGGTCGAAGGTCTCTCCGTCCAGCCGTATCCTTTGGCGTTGACCGCCAAGGCCTGGTACTCCAGAGGTAGTAGCCGCAGAAGCGATCTGGGGGTGCGCCACCAGTGAGGACAAAAGGTCTTCGTTGAACTGGCTGCGCTTTTCTTCGGTGTCGTACGTCTCGACAGGAATTATCATCTGAGCCGTGAATATCTCGTCGGCGTTGAACGGGAAGTCGATGTCGCCGACGCTTTTCATGCTCTTTGCCATAAGTCCTGCGCCCACCAACAAAAGGCACGACAACGCTACTTCGCCAATTACCAGGATCTTGCTGACGCGTCCCATGCGCAGGCTGGAAGTTCCCCGAGACTCGTCTTTGAGCATGAGGTTAACGTCCGCCCTCGCAACCTGCAGTGCGGGGAAGGCTCCGGCAGCCACGCTTGTGAAAGCCGCGATTCCAAGGGCATACAAAAGAATCGGGGTGTCGATTACGAACTCTATAAAGAAAGGCCGAAAGTCTCTGGTGGCGGCGTCAAAAGCACCGACCGCGCCGTATGCCATGAGTGTTCCCAGAACTGCAGCCAGCGCGGCGAGGACAATAGCCTCGGCGAAAAATGGCAGGACAACCCTGAACCGGCTTGCCCCCATCGCGCCTCGGACCGCCGCCTCTTTCGTACGCATTGCCGCTCTTGAGAGTAGGATGTTCGCTACGTTGGCGCAGGCTACCATCAACACTAACAACCCCGCTGCCATCATGACCAGAAACACGCTACCGAATTCGTCAATCGGCGTTGCGTTCTGTGAGAATGACATGAATCGTACCCCTACTCCCTCGTTGGTCTCCGGGAATTCTGTTTCCAGGGTGCGAGCTATCGAAGCAATATCGAATTGCGATTGTTCGAGTGAAATACCGTCTTTCAGGCGGCCCATCACCGTTAACGGTCGTTCTCCGCGTGCCACGGTCGACGGACCCGTGTTCATCGGTACCCAGATGGACTGGCCACCTGGAAAGCCAAAACCTTCAGGCATCACGCCGATTATTGTCACAGGGCGCCCATTCAGTCGCGGCACTCTTCCCACGATGTCGTCTGCACCGTTGAAGTGCCCGTTCCAAACGTCGTAGCCGATTACGGCAACCGGGTCAGCTCCGGGTAGATCTTCTCCCGGTAGGAAGGTGCGGCCCATTAGTGGAGTCACCCTCAACATGTCGAAAGTGTTAGCTGTGACAAACGCGGCTTCATATCTCTGCGGGTTTTCTCCCGTGCCGCTGATGTTGAACGTGCCCCCATGCCACGCGAACATGCCCTGGAACGTGCTTTGTCGTTCTCGAAAATCGAAAAAATCGTGAACAGGTACTCTTTGCTCGGGGATATCTTCGGCGAGATTGGTTTCAAACACCATTGTCAATCGATCAGCTCCAGGAAAATCGAGCCCGCGAAGAAAAACCCCGTACATGATGGTGAACATGCTGGTCGATAGACCGATCCCAACCGCGAGGATAAGAACTGACATAAGAGCTGAAACCGGCTGCTTGATGAGGGCTCGAAAGCCGAACCTGAGGTCATTGAAGAGAGATGTCATTTCTGTCCTTGCTCGTCTCGTAGGTATCGGGGAGGTGTTGTGCTTCAGTTGATCACGTGTGAACGACAGCACTATTGAGATGGATTCACTGCGATACCATGCTCTTGCTTTCTTCAATCCGAGGAGGGGCAACCGGCGTTCCAGGAACTCCTCGTCGAGATCGCCAACGACTGTGTCGTGCTGATCGGTCGGGATCAACGCAGTCATCAGTGCCCTGAAAAACCCGGGGATGCCCTGGGTTGTCATCGTCTTCCAAACAACACGATGTCGAGGCCGGTTTTCATTTCATCGATGGCGCGGGTGGACGTCCGAAGCGCGGCAAGCCCGGTATCGTTAAGGGAATAAAACTTTTTGCTTTTGCCGCCCCTCGTCGGGGTTGGGGAACCCATGGAAGACTTCAGATAGTCTTTCTTTTCCAATCTTGCCAGGGCAGTGTAAATAGCGCCTCGGGCCACACTGCGGCCCGTCCGTTTTTCGATTTCCGCTCTGATAGGAACCCCGTAGGTTCGGCCGCCAAGGCGCAAGATAGCTAGCAAAACAAGTGTTTCGAGTTCACCCAACGCGCTCATAGTCTTTTCTCCATGGAAATGACTACGTTGCATACATTATTGGAGTTTCAACAGTTTTCAGATCAAAGGAAAAGGGCCCGTCGATGTGCGACGGACCCTCGAAACCCCTAACTGAACCTGCTCGTTCTAATGCGATGAGTACATCGCCTCCAGACGATTCAGTGCGCTGGTCCACCCCTTGGTGTGGCCTTCGGTGGCTTCAGCGTTCGGGAACAACTCATGGATGAACACCACTTCAGTAGTGGCGCCCTGGTCGTTCAACTCAACCGTCACCAATGTCTCACCCGCATCGTGATCGGCTTCTTGCCATTGCCAGGTGAACGACAGCCTGGAGGGTGGGTTGATTTCTCGGTACACTCCCTTTGCATTGTGCTGTTTGCCTTCGGCGTTGTCCATGCGGATGTGGTAATCTCCTCCGATTCGCAAATCTACTTCGGCCACCCCTACGGTCATGCCCTCGGGTGCAAACCACTGTTTCAATTTTGCCGGGTCAGTAAATGCGTCAAATACTGCCGCTCGGTCGGCCGCTATCGTCCTTGTGAGACGAAGTGCAGTGTCGGTTTTTGTGTTCATTTTGGGGTTACTCCTTTTCAGTTTTGTCTTCTTCTAAGAAACGGGCAAGCGAGTCAAGACGACCCTCCCAGAACTGTTTGTATTGCTCAACCCACTCAGATGCGGCTTTAAGCGGGGTGGCTTCCAGTCCGCATCGGCTCACCCGTCCGTCCTGTGCTCTCAACACAAGTCCAGCCCGTTCGAGCACTCGCAAATGCTTTGAAATCGCGGGACGTGAGATTTCGAATGGCTCCGCCAACTCGCCGACGGTTGAGTTGCCGTCGGCCAGAGTTTGGAGGATCTGTCGTCGGGTTGGATCCGCCAGGGCGCCGAATGTGAGGTCAAGACTATTGGTAACCATATGGTTACCAATATATCGAGTACACGCCGGGAGTCAAGTTCAAAAAAGAGGGCACCTGAATCGGATGCCCTCTATACGTTTACGTTGGATTAGCGTGGGTTAATTCTGCTATTACCTGCCGGTCCCTATCAGCATCGCATTGGTAAGCATCCGAGCCGGTCCTCTCCAAAATCCGCGGAACAACGGGTCGCTTGCAAACTGAACGATCTTTCCAGATCCGAATCGTTCCACCGTGGCCCAGGCGCTGCCCTGAAGGAAACGCTCCGTGTCGTCTGGCCATACGAATCCACTGAGTGTCAGATCATCACCGACAAACGCAGCCGGGTTGTCTCCGTCCTCAGACGGTTTGAACATCTCGCTTCCGTAAATCATTACCGGTAGTACCGATCCCTCGTAACCGAGCGTCAACCAATGAGTCTTGTCCAATTGCGCTCTGAATATCGCTCCCGGTACAAAGGAGGGACTGCTGCTCCCTGCGGTTGGAGATGCCAGGGGTGGCGACTGGTCAGGTCCGCTGGGAAGGTCCTCTTCGTCCTCGTCCTCGTCGTCATCGCCTCCAACTCGCTCAACCGAACTCATCCCTACATCCTCGTCGCTCATGAACAGGCCCGAGCCATCGTAAGCGATTACGACTCCGCCGTCTCGTACCCAGTTTTTCAGACGGTCAATTCCGCGCGAGCCCAGTTGTCGCTGTATCGTGCCAGCCCCACCACTTGGTATGATCAAAACGTTGTAATCGGAAAGGGTGCGCATGCCTCCGATGTTATCCAGTTTAACGGCCACGAAGTCGAGAAAGAGCTCCGTGTCGAGGTAGTGCCACAAGGATCCGAAACTTGTCTGACTAATCCCGCTGCCTGCTGCGACCAGTACGCGAGGGTTGCGGACCAGCCGGATGTAATTGGAGCCGACACCCACCGCGCCTGAATCAGGAAAAGCAGAGTTCACTGCGTCTACGTCCACTCCAATATGGGAGGCAAGTGCTGCTATTCTTTCATGAAGAATTTCGGGGTTTCGTGCGGTACGCGCGACGAAGGTGCCCCTCGGGTAGCGCCTTCCATCGGCTCGCATTTCTTTCTCGGAAATTCCCAGAGTAAAACCTTCTTTGAGAAGTTTCATCGCCAGTACGGTGGCAGCCGTTCTGTTGTTCTCAAACACGTATGCGGCATCGGCTCTGGCAAACGGCGGATTGGTCCCAGCGAGCGCTACCGTACCATTTTCGCCTTCGGGCAACGTGAGTTCCACTCCCTCGATTGGTCTTGCGTCCTCGGTCCAGTACGCGTCCAGGCCCATGGTGTAGGGCATCGACCAGGCCGTCACGTCATAGAAATCGTATCCCTCGCGCTCGGCGCTGTCTCCCCGTCTTTCATTCCTTTCATAACGCTCCAATTGACCTGCAACAAAAGCCGGGTCGAATTCGGACCGTGGCTCAAGTAGAGTCTTAGCCAGGCGACCCTGCGATTGAGCCAGGTCGATTACGAGCGCCCCGGGTTCGAACGTCATACGGGCGCCGTCTCCATCGTTCAGATAGTCGTGCGCTGTTTGGGTGGTATATGCACTGGTAAGTTGAGTCACCTTGATTCCTGAACGCAGCAGGATGCTGACCGTGCGAGCTGCGTTGTCGACATCATTCGACGGGTCGATAACAACACGCTTCATCGTGCCGCTGTTGCCCTCATCGATTGCCGACTGGTGGAATCGGTAATAGTCCATCAGTCGATCGGTTTTGTTGTTGGCGGCGGTTTCCAGTGTCGCCAGCGACGCTACGTAATGGTGGGCAATCCCGTCTCGGAAAGTCACAACCCGTCCGTCTTCTTTCCGAATTGCGAATTGGGGGCCGCCGTCGGTCTCATACGTCATGCCGGTAGCACCCGTGAGCGATGGCCAGGCATCGAAATAGCCCGGGTAAAAAAGATCGAAAATATCCCTTGTGTAGTAAGTCCAGCCCTGGCTGTCGAAAGCCGCCGCGTTGCCGCGTCCGAACGTATCCATCCAACGGACGGATTGCTCAGGATAGTTTTGATTGATGGGTGAAGCCGGTGGTGGAAAAAAGAATTGCGACGTGGTGCTGTGATGATCGACGAAAACCTGTGGATTCCATTTAGTGATGGATCCCACGATGGCTCTCGTCGGCTGTTGCGACTGGGCGATCAGATCTCTATTCATGTCGAACCGATAATGGGAGTACCGCGCCGAGATCTCCCACGGTTGGCCGCCGAACGCCCACGGCTCATCGGAGCCGGTGGTAGGCAGCGAGTTGTACCATACAGCCAGACGCTCGTGACCGTCGGGGTTGGCCGACGGGTGCATAACGACAACCGTGTTTTCCAGTATTGAAAGAGTCGTTGGTTCGTTGGATGCGAGTAGCTGAAAGGTCACCCATATCGCGGCTTCAAAACCCGCCGCTTCATACCCGTGCACAGAATAGGAAAGCATCACCACCGTCGGTGTGTTTTCAGCGATCGCGTTTGCGTCGGCGGCAGACAGGCCAGTAGGGTCGGCGAGTCTGGCCACGTTTTCTCTGATCTCATCGATACGACCGATGTTGTCGGGAGACGAGATGATAAAGGACCGCATTGTGCGACCTTCTTCGGTAACCCCAACCGTCTCGATTCGCACTCGTCCGGGCGCTGCCACAGCCATTTGCTCCAGCACCCTCTGCTGCGCGTCATATTGTGTGTGACGGGAACCTGCACCGTAGCCTAGCAATGAGCTGGGAGTCCTTACCAGAGGGTTGTGGGGGCCCCGGGAGTAGAAATCGAAAACATCCTGGGCCGAAAGAGGCGCTGCGGTGATAAACCATAATGCTAGGAGGGTATAAAAGACACGAGTGAGTTGTTTCATGGATCTCGATGGGTTCGTGGGTAAGTGAAGGAGGTGCGGAATAATAGCGCCGGGGATAACTGGTTTGCAAAGGAGGGCCGGTGGTGCCACCTGTTCAGATTGTGAGAGGTGGCGAAACTAAGGAGCCCTCAATCTCAATGAGAAACAAGGAGGGCTGGGCGCGCTCCCTCCGGAGCGTCGTCGTTGTTTACCGCTGTGGCGGATTTCTATTCCCCAGCCCGGGCGGGGCAGGAGTTCTCATCCGCATCTGCGACCGCTCAACCCTTAACAGGCTGTCGAACGCAACGATCTGACTGTCGCTGAGGAGCCTGCGTATTTCTTCACTGGCCGAGTCGGTTTGTACGCGCAGGAATTCAATTGCGGAACGGAGCCTCTCATTGGTAAAGTCGCCTCTTCGGGTCAGGATTTCGTTGAAACGCTCTCGTTGGGTTTCATCAAGGTCGAGTTGATTCACAATCCCGGACATCAGGTTGGTAGTTGGGCTCGGAGGAGAAGGATTTCGAAAAGTGACTCGTCCCACGAGTAATCCAGAGGAAAACACCAGTATCAACACTCCGATCGCCGGCCCTAAGGTTCCTCTTCCTGTTTTACCCATGCTAATCGACCGACATGACGATGAGGTTTTCTATTGTCGGGAGCGGCGCGGTCCCACTTTCCCATTGCAGCCAATTGGGATGGACACCCAGACTAGTAGCGATGGGCACGGTTAGAGGCGATAGCACGGGTTCTGCTCGAGCACCAAACGACGAGGTGATGATTGCAAATGCTGCCGCCGCAACAGCAGGATATCGAACTTGTACGATCATGCTCAAAAGGTCAGTGTCCGATGCAGGGGCCTCAAGTTTCCCAATGGTCGAAACCAATACCCGGTCCATGAGGTCAGGATGGGCTTTAAGAGAAGTTAGGTCCAGAGGTGTTTCGGAAGTGTCAGAGCTCATCCAAACCTCGTTTCTGTAAATAATCGCGCATCAACTTCCGAGCATCTGAAAGGTGCTTCCGGCTGGTGGTTTCGGATAGTCTGAGTTGAGTCGCGATTTCGCTGTGCTTCAGCCCTTCCAGATCGCTCAACACCAGTACCTCCCGTTGCTTGGTTGTCAGTTGCTCCATGCCGCTCAACAAAACCGATCGGATGTCGGCGATCTTTGTATCTCGGTCTGCTCCTCGCGGGTCCCTCAATTGCACTTCAGCAATCGAAACCACCTTTCTGTTGGCAGGCCCCCGAATATGATTGTACGCCACCGATCTGACTATTGTGGCAAACCAGGCCCGAAACTTGGTCGGGTCTTTACACTGGTCACGTCGTTCCCAGCACCTAACGAAAGCCTTTGAGCATACATCCTCGGCCTCATCACCATCATGAGTTACTGAAATTGCAATCGCCCAGGCACGGTCGAAATTGCGCCGGATCAAAAGTTCGAACGCCGCTATGTCTCCGCTTCGCCAGGATTCAACCAGTTCTGCATCCGACTTGCTCACCTAGTCAGACACCTCCGATGCTGCATTTGTGAAGGATCAATCCGGATGTTAGAACAAAACGGAGGGGTTCGAAACCCGGGTTCACGTTTCGGGCGTTGTCGTTGTCTGGATCTGAGAGTGTGGAGGCCTAGGGATTCGTAGAAAACAATTAGCGAGGTAGCGTGAAAAAATTATCTGAGGTCGGTTTTTGGGGAGCCACAGTGGTGTCATTGTTTGTGGGGCAGTCAACAGCTACCGCGCAGGACGCCCCGATCGTGGATATTGTGACGCCCGACGCGACCATTGCCGATGAATTTAGTCGACTTAGAGGCTTTCGCGAATTGTCTGACGGACGTGTAGTTGTCACGGATTGGATTGAACAGCGCGTTGCAGTCGTTGACTTCAGCGATGGGGAAGTGCGTCAGCTCGGAAGTGTTGGAGGTGGGCCCCGCGAGTATCGTCTTCCTCGACAGTTGGTTCGACTGCCCCGAGATTCAACCTTACTCGTTGATGTGGGGAACTCTCGGCTACTGGTTATTGATCCGAGCCTGACGTTCACTCGATCGATTTCCTTGACCGAACATGGTGAGCGCTTCGAAATGAACCCGCGTGTGTCCGACAGCCTGGGTCGGGTCTACTTCACCCCATCCCCGTTTGCCTTCGGACTTCCGCCCAGAGATTCAGTCCCGGTTGCCCGCTGGGGGGCATCCTCACCGCTCAAAATGTTTGAAACAGTGTTAATTGGTGCTTACACTCCAAGAACTCGGCAGACCAGCGCTCAGATGGGTATTCCGACCGTGATGTTTGCAGGACAGGATGACTGGACGGTGACCCCGGATGGGTGGATCGTGGTCGTAAGGAGTTCCCCTTACAGAGTTGATTGGTACGGCCCTGACGGAGAGGAGGCTCGTGGCGCACCCGTTCCATACGATGTCCTTGAAGTTACCCGTGCGGACCGGCGTGAGGCGGTGAGAGAGTTTTTGCTGTCCAGTTATCAGGCCGGTCGAGGTGATGGTCCTCAACCGATTGCCCGGAGCAGTATTTCGGAAAGGGAAATCGATCGATTAACTGAGTCTGAGGAGTTTGCCGATCGCTTCCCGCCATTCCGACCGGGCAAAGTGTTCTCGCGCCCTGACGGGACCGTTTGGGTTCAACGTTTCTTGCGAAGTTCCGCTCCCCCTATTTTCGACGTTTTTCGACGGTTACAAGGCAAAGTGGCGGTCGTAAGGCTCCCTGCTGCTCGCGAAGTTATCGGAGTAGGGTCTCGCCACGTTTACGCTACGATTGAAGGCGAAATCGGCCTTCTCAGTCTTGAGAGGTACCAAATTCCAGCTTCCATAGCCGAATAGTCCCTGTTTTTGGCCTAATCTTAGAGGATTGATCGATGTCAGCTGAGACCCCTTGATATATCGTACGATATATCGTAACGTTATGTCGTAAGACATTACGTAAGGAGTTTCCCATGAGAAAAAGACATGATTTCGACTTTGATTTCGACCCATCGTTCTGGTTCCGAAGCTGGAAGGGTCGGGGCGGAGGAAAACGGCGCGGAAACTGGTTTGCACCAGGTGACATGAAGTACGTCATCCTCAAGCTTCTCAAAGAGAAGCCGATGCACGGTTATGAAGTGATGAAGGCTCTTGAGGAGAAAACCAGGGGTTATTACAAACCGTCACCCGGCACCGTTTATCCAACGTTGCAGTGGCTGGAGGACTCCGGCCTCGTCAAGATGGAAGTCGAAAACGACAAGAAGATTTACTCCATCACAGATGAAGGGCTGCAATTTTTGGACGACAACAAATCGACAGTCGAGGACATTTTTGATCGGGTCAGCGACATGATCGATCGGATCTTTGACGATCCGGGTCCAGATGTTTCGCGATCCGTTGGTCGCCTTGTTGGAGTCGCGTACCGGGCGGCATGGAAGGATGGGCGGGACGCCGACAGGAAGGCCAAAATCATTACGATTCTCGACGACGCGACGTCGCAACTTGAAGAGCTTGCCGGTACGGGAAAAACAAAGGCGTGAAGGCGAGTTGACATAAGGAAACCTTAATCCCGGGATCAGCTTAATGTGAACGGGAAGTGCCGACATTAATGGTGAGGTTGTGTCTCACGGCGCGACCTTGAGAATCACGGTTCTGCAAGGAGTCCCGATGACTGATATGTCGATTTTGGTTCCGTTGGACGGTTCTCTTTTTGCCGAAAAAGCCCTTGGACACGCGATAGGCGTTGCCGCTTCGTTGGGTGCGCGGCTCGAATTAGTTTCCGTGGCCCCTGCGCTTCATCTCATTGCAGTGGGAGATCCCGCTGTGGCTTCTATCCCCCCCTCCGTTCTGGAGGAGGAGAAGTGGCGACTCGAAGAGTACCTGGTAAACGTCCGCGAGAAACTGGCGAGCTTCTCAAATTGCGAAATCGATACAGTTGTTCTCGAAGGTGATGTACCTCAAACGATTGAGGGACATGTCGCCAATACGCGCCCGTCGATGATCGTAATGAGCTCCCATGGTCGAGGGGCCTTGTCGCGCCTCTGGTTGGGCAGCGTTGCGGATCAGCTGGTGCGACATGCGAATGTCCCGGTGTTGATAGTGAAACCGAACGGCGACGCTGACGGTGTTGAGGAAGACTGGGAAGCTGCGAAGTTCAACAAGATCTTGGTCCCGGTCGACGGGTCCCCGCTCTCAAAGGAAGGGTTGGACTGGGCGGTGAGGTTCATTGGAACAACGGAAACCGAATTACATCTCGCGTGGAATGTTCAACCGCAGCACGTTTATGAAAGTCCCTACTTTCCGGGTGTGTCTGGCGCCGTACCTGTTTTGCCCGATGGTATTGCAGAAGATTTAGCCCGCACCGGGTTGCGAAAACTGCGAGACGAATCTGTGCCAGAGGGATTGCCCACGGAATTGCACGTACTCACGGGGCCGAGTGTTGCCACCGGCATTCTGGATTGCGTCGACGGAATCGGCGCAGACCTAATTGTAATGGCAACTCACGGGCGCGGTGGCCTGGCTCGCGCTACGCTAGGGAGTGTTGCCGACAAGGTGGTCAGAGGTGCGACCGTGCCGGTTTTGTTGATGAAGGGGCATGGGGAAAGCTAAAAAGCCGGACTCGGCTTACTCAAAAGGATTCAGCCGAGTCCCCATTACTACTGTTCGTCTCGCCGGGCGAGCCATTCGCCCGTCGACTCACCTTCCAGACGTTCAATTTCGCCTTTTTTGGCCTTAGCCTTTTCTGCCAGGCGCTTTTCTTGTTCAAGCATTTTTGCTTCAGCGGCAAAGAAAGCCCTGGCTTTTTCAGCGCGGGCCTTTTCGTCGTTCAACTGGCTGTCCGACATCGTATCCTCCCGGAGTTGGATGTTCTTCTTTAGGCCTGAAGTAAGATGCAAAAATTTTCGGGATTTGGCGAGCCCTAGTCAGTCTGGGCGCGAAGCTCATGGAGCGCGCGGCGGACATATACCTTTGTCATCTGCTTTCGCCAGGCAAGTCCAAGGTCGGTATTGTCCATTGGTTTGGACGGCCTAAAGGCCGCCGCTGCTGCCGCTTCGATTGAATCGTCGTCCAGGTCGGTGCCAATAATCGCCGTGGCCGCTTCGGGTATGATCCGGGGGTACGACGCCACCGCACCAAGAACGATACGTGCATCATCCACTATTTTGTTGTTCCAGCGAATCCAGACGGCCACCCCAAGAACAGGAAAGTCAAAGGAACCGCGCCGACGGAGTTTCAAATAGGTGGCGCCCGAGCCCGGTGTGATGGGAACGCGAATTTGGGTCAGGATGTCGGACGGCCCCTTGTTGAGATACGCGATCCCGTCGTCGTTGTAGAATTCGGCGGCCGGAACGATTTGCTCGCCGCCTCTTCCCATAAGCACGAAATCAGCCCCGAGAGCAATCATGACCGGCGCGGTGTCGCTTGAGTTAACTGCCCAACAGCGTGGGCTGTTAGGCGCCACCCAACAGATGTCACCGTCCTTTTTCATACAGAAATCGATTGAGCGTCTCCACTCAAACGATTGGTTGTAGTAATTACAGCGTGTGTCCAGGCAAAGATTACCTCCGATTGTGCCCATGTTTTTGAGCGCAGGGGTTGAAACCGACTCCGCTGCTTTCGCCAGCGCGGGGCAGAGCGTTTGGACTAACTGGTTGCCACTGACATCGGTGAGGGACACGTTGGCGCCGATAGTAACAAACCGTCGGCGATCGATTTCAACCTCTTCCGGGGCTGTAGAAAGTTCTTCGATCGCCCCCAGAGAAATCACAGTCTGTGGTTCCTGGTGCCTGCGTTTCATGTTCGGAAAAAGGTCCGTGCCGCCCGCGACGTAGGCCACCTCTTCAGTGGCACTCTCATGCATTTTGACCGCTTCTTCAAGCGATGAGGGTTCCAAAAACTCGAATTCAGGTAACCGCAGCATTATTTCACCTTCCGGGCCGGCGGGTCGGTCTCACGTCCGTCTCCACCCTCCCACGGAGGTAGCACCTGGGCCGGTTCGGGCCATGGCACATCCGGGAATTCTTTCGGACCGTACCGACCTTCTTTACCCTGTTCTTTTTTGCGGATTGCTTCCAGGACTTTTTCCGGTGTGATAGGGATCTCGTCGACCCTCACTCCAACTGCATCATAAACGGCATTCGCGACCGCAGGCATTATGGGTAGGAGTGGTCCCTGTCCGGCTTCCTTCGCGCCGAAGGGCCCGTTGGGGTCAGGGTCCTCAATGAGGTATGTCACCACATCGGACATTTCGTGAGTTGTTGGCGATTTGTAGTCCAGCATACTCGGAATGCGGTGCATGAGATTCCGGTTTTCGCGATAAGCCATCTCTTCCATCAACGTTTCACCCAGGCCCATGTAAACTCCTCCTTCGACCTGTCCCATAACAGCGATCGGATTCAAGCTGCGCCCTATGTCGTGCCCGATCCAGATTTTTGGAACGCTCACAAAACCCGTTTCCGGGTCGACATCAACCTCTGCAATCGCCGCGCTGTAGGAGTAGGCGGCGGATGGTCCGACACCAGCCCCACGATAGCGGCCGGGACTCCTGGGCGGAGTGTACGACCCGAGGCTCCCCACCGTACCAACGGAGCTTTCCGTAATCTGAATGGCCTCGGCGAAGCTCACCCCGACCTCAGGGTCCTCTACATCGAAGGCCCGGCGGTCCGCCAGGCGGATACGCTCGGCGGGAACTTCCAATTTGTCGCCAACGGCCTGCGCAATCATGTCACGAATTTTTTCCGATGCCTCGATGGCGGCGTTACCCGTGTGCAGAGTTACGCGACTCGAATAGCTCCCGAGGTCCA
The DNA here is from genome assembly GCA_029262195.1 of Gemmatimonadota bacterium. Lineage (GTDB taxonomy): Bacteria > Gemmatimonadota > Gemmatimonadetes > Gemmatimonadales > GWC2-71-9 > B16T1B5. The sequence goes on from JAJCZX010000041.1 coordinate 63,400, forward strand.
CCGGCGTGAGGTCGGTGTCAGCGGTGACAACTCTGATGTCTACCAGTTCGAGGCCAAGGACTTCAGCGACGATGTATGCGAGCACAGAGTCAGAGCCCTGACCTATATCGGTGGAGCCGCAAAACACCGTTACGCCACCACCACGGTCACATTTTAACTGGACGCCGGAGTGAGGCATCTTGTTCCAGTAGATCGGGAGGCCGGCTCCGGACAGATAACTTGAGCACGCAATGCCAAGTCCTTTGCCGTAAGGGAGTTTCCCGTAACGGGTTTTCCAATCCGAGCCGTCAACAACTTTTTCGATGCATTGGCCCAATCCGATAGTTGACACATACAGCCAGTTGGCTGTCGTTGAGTCCGGTTTCACCAGATTCTGCAAGCGCATTTCGGCCGGATCCAACTTCAGATCGACAGCTATCTTGTCGAGCTGTACCTCCTGCCCGAAACGTGGCTGCACGGTGCCGTGTCCACGCTTTGGTCCGCAGGGCACCTTGTTGGTGAACACTCTGGCACCCTGGAATTTGTAGCGCTCCATCTCGTAGGTAACGGTTTGAAGTGCACCTGTGTAGTAGGTACTTGCGACGCCGTAGGACCCGTAGCCGCCGCCGTCCAGTGCGGTGCGCAGGTGCATTCCTTTGATCCTACCGTTTTTGTCTACTCCCGTTTTGAAGGACATCAAAACAGGGTGGCGGCCTCTGTGGCAGTAAAAAACTTCTTCCCGCGTAAGCGAAATTTTTACGGGCCTGCCGGTGAGCATAGAAAGCTTACAAACAGCTATCTCGTGACTGAACGGGTCGCTTTTGCCGCCGAATCCCCCACCATTGGGGCAGGCGATTACTCTAAGGTGAGCCGGAGATAATTCCAGGACTTTTGACGCTGCTCGATGGAGGTAGTGCGGGGTCTGAGTAGAACTCCAGAGAGTGAGTTTGCCGTCCGCTCCCCAATCCGCTAGCGATGCGTGCTGCTCTATGGGAAGGTGAGTATTCCCCTCAAAGAAGAACACGTCTTCCCGTACGTGGTCTGCTTCCTCGAACCCTTCCTCGACGTCGCCGAATTCGAGGTTGATGAGTTTGTGGATGTTGTCTTTGTCCCCGTAGTCATGAATTAACGGAGTTGTCTTTGTGAGGCCATCGTTGATGGACTTGATCGTGTCGAGTAGCTCGTAGTCAACTTCAATTAGTTTCGTGGCCACCAGCGCCTGATCTTCGGTCAATGCTGCCACAGCAGCGACGGGGTCGCCGACGAAACGGACCTGATCGGGGGCGAGGACGTGTTCGTCCTGGCTGACCGGGAGGATTCCAAAAGGAATCGGTAGGTCAGCGCCCGTAATAATCGCTTTGACGCCCGGTGCCTCCAGGGCTTTCGAAACGTCGATTCGGGTTAGTCGCGCGTGTGGGTGTGGGCTCCTCAGGATCTTTGCAAACAACATGCGGGGTAGTTTCAGGTCGTCCGCGAACAGGGTCCGACCGGTTACTTTCGAGACCGCATCAATCTTGGTCTGTGGTGTGCCGACTATGCGGAGCGCGTCCGCGCCCCTGGACTCACTGCTGGCCATAGATCGCTTCCTGCGTCGGTTGGGCGTTCTCGCCGCGCATCCGTGCGGCGGCCAACTCCACGGCTTCGTAAATTTTTATGTAGCCAGTACAACGACAGAGGTTACCTGCCAGCGCGTCTTTAATGTCGTCACGAGTGGGCTCGCTCTTTTCTTCAAGTAGCGCTTCGGCTGTTAATAGAAATCCGGGCGTGCAGTAACCGCATTGCGCGGCTCCCAGTTCGGCGAACGCTGTCTGCAAGGCGTGAGGCTCCGGGTCGGCCATTCCTTCTACCGTTCTAATGTCTTTTTCCTGGCAGGCACGTCCCAGAGCGAGACACGAAATAACCGGCGTCCCGTCAATTAATACTGTGCACGCGCCGCACTCACCCAACTCGCATCCGTGTTTGGTTCCGGTGAGTTCGAGGTCCTCCCGCAAAACCTCAAGCAAAGTCGCCTGAGGTTCGATCAACGCCTCACGCTCTTCTCCGTTTACCCGTAGGGTTACGCGGAGCTTAGCCATCTGTCGCTTCCTCTTGTGGCGCGAAGAAGAACGACTCAGTCTCCTTCATCAAGAATTCCTTGGCCGCCGGCTGCAAAAGGTTCAGGCTGTGGTGGTTGATCAATGCGGTCTGGTGCTGCAACCATTCTTGCCAACAATTGTTGCAGGCGGATTCGTAAATCCGCGTTCCAAGCGCGTTCGGTAATGGTGGTGCGGCCAGCTGAGGACCGGCGTTGCCACAACGGATGCAGGTAATTTCTGACATATGTGGGTAGTTTTGTAGCTCGGTATGAGGATGATTCCTTGGAATATCAATTTAACCGTAGAGTTGCACTGATGCGACGGCAAGAAGAAGGAGAAAGAGGGAATGCTACGAACTGCTGGGCTTTTATGGCTTTCTACCCTCACTGTGGTTAATACGGTGGAAGCCCAAGATCGAGATCAACACGTGCAACGAGCCCGGCGCCTGATGTCGGAAAGCCCGATGATTGATGGGCACAACGATTTCCCCTATGCCGCCCGGGAAACAGCGGGCCTTAATCTCGACTCTCTGGACATAGCTGTTTCCCAACCCTCTATCATGACCGACATTCCGCGTCTCAGGCAAGGGATGGTGGGTGGCCAATTCTGGGTGGCGTACTCAGACCCTGCATTTCATCACCGAGGCGGCCCGCGAGTTGGAATGGAACAGGTGGACTTCATCCATCGAATGATTGCCCGTTACGACGATTTCCAATTCGCCAGCACCGCTGATGAGATCGTCTCAGCTTTTGAAGCGGGGAAGATCGCGTCTCTAATCGGCCTGGAGGGCGGTCACATGATTGAGAACTCGCTTGGGTTATTGCGGCAGTTCTACTCCCTCGGTGTCAGGTACATGACTCTGACCCATTCGCAAAACGTCGATTGGGCGGACGCTTCCACCGACGATCCAAGGCATGGGGGCCTCACCAATTTCGGTGAAGAAGTGGTTCGCGAAATGAATCGATTGGGGATGATGGTGGATATCTCGCACGTGTCAGATGAAACGATGCGTGATGCTTTGAGAGTGTCTGAGGTCCCTGTCATCTTTTCTCATTCGTCAGCCCGGCACTTTTCTCCCCACAAGCGGAATGTTCCAGACGATGTTTTGGTGACCCTAGGTGGAAATGATGGCGTTGCCATGGTTAATTATGTGACAGTATTCATCCATCTCCAGACTTACCAATGGGCGGAAGATCGGGAGGCCATACCTGAGGATGACCGGGAAAAATGGAGTGCGGACAATCCCCTTCCACTGCCGGACCTTGGCGTTGTGGCGGATCATATCGAATACATTCGTGATCTCATCGGGGTCGATCACGTCGGCATTGGTGGTGACCTTGATGGAATTTCGGTCAATCCAATTGGCCTGGAGGACGTTTCGACTTTTCCATATCTGATTGCCGAGTTGTTATCCAGAGGTTGGAGCGACGACGATATCAAAAAGGTGATGGGACTAAACATCCTTCGTGTGATGCGGGCTGTCGAGACTGGTGCAGCACGGATTCAGTCGCAAAGACCTCCGAGTACAGCTCGGATTGAAATACTCGACGACTGGGGTGTGACGCCGGAATGGGGAGTACCTCGTCAATAATATCGTGCGGCGATTTCACATTGGTGGCTGATATTTGACAACGGGGTCCTTATAATGTTGTCTAACCACCGGCGCGGTGCCTACCAAAGCCGGAGATGATGCTCACCTGAGGAGGATCAATGGAAGTGAGATTGACCAACGAGTTGTTTGAGACTTTCAAAGCGACTCCCGAAATACCGGACAACATCGCAGCGAGAATTGAAGCTGCGACGCTTGAGGGCGATGATCACATTCTCTCCATCAACGACGACGAACGTATGGCCATCGAAGAGATGTGTCAGTGGCATGTGATCAAGGACCCGCAGACGGGAGAACTCACACCCAAGGCCATCCGGTTCAATTCCATTATCGATGCAATTTATGATGCTGACACCGCCTAGAACCAAAGCTGCGTTTCTGGTCCTGGCCCTCCTCAATATTGGCGCGGGTGTATCGCAGGCTCAGGATCGCGAAGTTATCAACATGCCGGGCTCGCTTGTCGGGCTCCCTTTTTCCACCGCCGTACGAGTGGGCAACATGCTTTACCTGTCTGGGCAAATAGGGGTTTACCACGGCACCAGGACGCTAGCTGACGGTGGCGTTGCCGGTGAGACTCGCCAGACCATGGAAAACATCAAAGATGTTCTGGAGTACGCGGGCAGCTCATTGGAAGAAGTTGTGAAGTGTACGGTGTTCCTTGCTGACATTTCGTATTATTCGGAAATGAATCGGGTATATTCCACGTACTTCGGAGAAAACCCTCCGGCCCGATCAGCGATGGCGGGAAGTGGGTTGGCGTTGGGTGCCAAGGTTGAAATCGAATGCATAGCGACGGTTGAACGATGAAAGTCACGCACCAACTAGAAAAAATGGAACCGATGGTCCTCGATCTTGTGAAAGATGTTGAGGGAAATGACTGGCACAAAGCTCCTGAAGGAAAATGGAGCGTGGCGCAAATTGTCGGACATCTTTCGATCGGGTTAGGGTTGGTTGCAGGGGCTTTTGAAAAGCGGGCAGCAAAAAAGGGCATGGAACGGCGCGCAACTCCGGAACAGTCTTTGCTCAGGCACATGGTACTGGGGCAGGGTGAATTGCCGACCGGCGCCGCCGCTCCGGTCTCGTCGGTTCCTAAGGACAAACCCGTTCCCGAAGAGGTGATGGCTGACTATCGCATGGGGATCGAAAGACTCAGGCGCATGACTGATGAATGGCCCGATGAACGTCAGGCGGAGGTTTTTGTTGAGCACCCTCTTTTCGGAGATTTTAATCTCCCCGAGTGGGTACGGTTCCACTTCCTCCACAGCAAACATCACGGGGCGCAGATTGAGGAAAGACTTCAGTGGGTAAGGGAGAATCAGTAAGAGAAGCTGACGCCCTTTTCCGAGACTGATGAAACGAAGGGAACCGCTGGGTTCCCTTCTTGTTTTAGGCCCCAGGCCAGGGCCTCGCTAACGACGGTGGCCTTGTCACTGGTCGTTACGGAAACGAGTGTTGAACCTGATCCCGAGATCGTAGTCCCGAACGCTCCGGCATCAGTCGCCGCGTTTACTGCTGCGTCATAGCCCCTTATAAGGTCCTTGCGGTAGGGAACCGCCAACCTGTCCTGCATTCCGTAGGCAATAAGGCCCTGATCTCCGTTTGCCAACCCGCGAACCAGCGCCGCAGCGCGCGAGGCCTGATCCACCGCGGTCTCCCGCGGCACTGTTGAAGGAAGGATCCTCCGGGCGTCATCAGTTCTTACCGCTTGATCGGGGATGGCGAATGCCAGAGCCAGGTCTTTCGAAAACTGCATTCGCGTCGGGCGCGAGGCCGACAGGACGGCACCTCCGTAGGCGGAGGGTCCTACGTTGTCCGGATGCCCTTCAATCTGTCGGGCCAGTTCGAAAACCAGATCGACGTCGAAGGTATCTCCCTTTTTTGCCGTGACCAATGCGTAGGCCGCCACAGCCGCGGCTCCCGACGACCCCAGACCTCTGCTAATAGGAATTTCCGAGTGGACCTTCAATCGAGCTCCGTCGCTAACTTCGGCGGTTTGTAGAACGCGGTAAATGAGGTCGTGTTCGGAAGTCATGCCCTCAAGGGTTCCCGAATACTCCGGGGAGCCTTCGCCGTCGACCAGTTCAGCGGTGAGTCGAAGGTCGATTGCAATGCCCAGGAAATCGAAACCTGAACCAAGGTTGGAGGTGGATCCGGGGACGGAAACTCGTGCTGTCATATCAGTGGTTCGATGTTGGATAGGTAAGGTTCGATGGCGGTCGAAACAAGAATTTCTTTTTCCACAGCTTCGATCGTTTTCATTCCGTTGCCTGTCAGACATAAGACGACTTCGTCATCACGACCGAGGTGCCCCTGTTCGGCTAACCTGGCGGCAGCGGCGACGGTTACTCCGCCGGCAGTCTCGGTAAATACACCGGTAAGGGTGGCCAGCAATTTAATTCCCTCTACTAACTCTTCGTCACTCACGCTCGCGGCCGTTCCTCCGCTGGCACGAATAGCTTCAGCCGCCTGGTTACCGTCCACCGGATTCCCTATGGCTATTGATCTTGCTATTGTCTTCGGTTTCACGGGAATCACTTCTCGCTCCGTGAGGGCGGCGGTGACTATTGGGGAGCACCCGGTCGCCTGCGCCCCGTAAATGCGAGGGCAATTGTCTATCCAACCGAGCCTGCGGAATTGATCGAAGCCCTGTTTTAACTTCGAAGCCAGCGATCCTCCCGCCATCGGGCTTACAACCGCGTCTGGAACGCGCCAACCCAATTGCTCCGTCATTTCAAACGCCATGGTTTTAGAGCCCTCGGCATAGTAGGGTCGCAGGTTGATATTGACAATGCCCCAGCCAAATCGCTCCGATGCTTCGGCGGTGAGCTTGTTTATCTGGTCGTAATTCCCTTTTACCCGCACCATATGCGGGTTGTAGACGGCGGTGCCGATCGTCTTTCCAACCTCGATATCATCAGGGACAAAAATCCAGGAATCCAACCCCGCTGCGCTTGCATGTGCGGCGACGGCGTTGGCGAGGTTACCGGTGGATGGGCAGCCAACTGTGGTGATTCCCAGTTCGATCGCCTTGTTGATTGATACCGCCACGACCCGATCTTTGAACGACAGGGACGGGTACGAGTATCCGTCACATTTTAACCATAGCTTCCGAACGCCTATGGTTTTTGCCAGCTTCGGTGCTTCGACAAGAGGGGTCCAGCCGACATCGCCACTAACGGTGGGGGCATGTTCGAGGGGCAAAAATTCTGTATAGCGCCAGATGTTTCGTTCACGTGTGTGGAGCGAGTCCCGGTCGACAGATGCGGCGATCCCGTCCCAATCATAGTGCGGCTCAAGGGGTGCGCCGCACGCTGAGCACCGATGGGTAAGCGAAATAGGATAGCGGGCGTTGCAGCGGCGACATTGGAGGCCGGTAACGAAAGTCATGTCCGAAGATTGCCGAGACTGTGGTTTTTAGGCAAGACGAATCTCGGGAAAGCGGGCGAATTGGGGATGTATTGGAAATTTGACTGTCGTGGACCAGACTCCGGTCACCAAGACTGGTAGAACGGGGCAGCCTCTCCATGAGAGTTCCGCCCCGCTGTAGATCAAATCGTGGTTGGTTGCTTATTCGTACCTTAGCGCGTCAATCGGATCCAACCTTGCGGCCCTTCTTGCTGGCCAGATCCCAAACGTAATACCAACCAGAGCGCTGAACGCGAAAGCCAGTACGACAGATGATGGCGAGATTAAGGTGTTCCAGTTGGCCAGGCGTGCCAGCGCAAATGCCCCGCCCGATCCCGCCATGATCCCGACGATTCCTCCGAACATGCAAAGCGTAACCGCTTCAACGAGGAACTGAAAAAGAATATTTCCCCGCGTGGCTCCCATCGCTTTTCTGACACCAATTTCCTTGGTACGTTCGGTGACGGAAACAAGCATGATGTTCATGATGCCGATACCGCCGACCAAAAGGCTTACCATCGCTATCCCGCTGAGCAGGAACGTGAAAGTTTTGGTTGTCGCTTCGGCGGCCGAAAGGAACTGAGTGAAGTTGCGGAACTGAAAGTCGTTCTCACCGCCCGGAAGAATGCCGTGCTCACGACGCAACACACGCTCCATATCGATCATGGCGAGGTCCATCGTACTCGCTTCGCTGACCTCAACTGTAATCGACCGGAGGCGGTCTGTTCCAAAAATGCGGTGTTGGGCGGTTTGAAGGGGTATCAAAACCTGTTCGTCGGGGTTACTGAATCCCTGGGCTCCTTTTTCAGACAGAACTCCGACGATCTCGAAGTTGATGCCTCGGATTGCCATCGTCTGGCCGACCATAGCCGCCGGGTTTGACTGAAACATGTCCGGCACTGAACTGCCAATAACTACCACACGCCGCCTGGCGTTGTCGTCGCCCGCAGAAAACATTCTGCCGTGATCCACATTGTAGTTGTTAACTTCGGCGTAGTTTTGTGTGGTCCCGACGACGTTGGTGCTGGCGTTCTTGTTCCCGATCTTCAGCTGCATACTGCCCTGGATTTGCGGGACCACAGCTGACAGAGTCGTGGTACCTCTTTGCAGTGCTTCGGAATCATCGATAGTCAGGCTAACACGGTCACGTGAAGCTACGCCTCGACTGAACGATTGCCCGGCATAGACGGTGAGCTGGTTAGTACCCAGTTGATCCATCTGATCCTGCACTGCCTTCTGGGCTCCGGTACCCATTGCGACCACCGTGATCACTGCGCCCACGCCGATGACAATGCCAAGCATCGTCAAGAACGAACGGAGTTTGTTCGCTCTGATCGAAGAAACCGCTACCAGAAAAATTTCTGAACTGACCATGCTTATCGACTCCTTGTGCCGGGGATACCCCCCCCGCCGGTTACTCTGGAAATTCGTTCGGAGAAACCCTGTTGTGAAGAAATGAGACTCGCCGATGGGAGAATGAGTACGGTGTCACTCGGGGCCAGGCCCGAAACAACTTCGGCGTAGTCCAGGTCGGTAAGGCCGGTCTTGACGTTGACCGCACGGGGTTGGCCATCGCGCAGAATAAAGACAATAAAATCTCCGCCCAGTTCGGGTTGGGTGGATTGTTGGCCGCCTCTATTGCCGCCTCCGCTACGTCCAGCGCGACCTCCACCCCCACCCCCGAGGACGCCTGAACTTCTCAGCACGTCAAACGCCCCTCTTTCTGCGGTGCTCATCGATTGAAAGTCTCTATTGGAAATTTTCTGAAGGGCGCCGCGGGCCGCTTCAACGTCAATCCCTTCAGGAGCTTCAATCTGACGGCCGTCGGGGAGCCTGAGCATGTTGTCATCTTCGGCTGTGCCGTTGGTGGCCTCGGGTTCGTCGGATTCGCCCGCAAGTTGAGCCTGCACAGTTTCCATTGACAACCCCAGGACACCGGCAGCTGATGAGACATCCCGCTGGGTTCGCAGCGCGGCGTACGGAACAGCCAGCACCTCGTTGCGCTGTCCTATGTTTACGTCGACTTCCCCGTTCATTCCCGGCTTCAAAAGCGTGCCCGGGTTCGGAATTCGAACTAGCACCGGAAACATTGTAACGTTTTGAAGTGTGGTCGCCTGCGGTTCGATTTTCAAAACCTGACCGCGAAAGGGTCTGTTGGGATAGGCATCCACTGTTATCGTTACGGGCAGACCGGGTTCGATCTTTCCGATATCCGTTTCATCAACAAGTGCCCGTATCTGGACAGTGTCCAGGTTGGCCATCGTCATAAGGACGGCGCCACCCCCAACGTTGCTGGTGGCAGATTGGATCACTGAACCAACCTCCACGCTGCGGTCGATAATTATGCCAGCGATCGGTGAGCGTACCTCTGTGTCCTCGAACGCAATGCGGGCGTCCTGGAGGCTTCTTTCGGCGCGCACCTTCTGGGCATTGGCGTTGGCAGCCTGAAGTAATGCGTTTTCGTGCTCTTGCTCAGTTATCGATTGTGATTCGAACAGTTCGGTTGATCTGCGAAGTTGAGCCTGAGCGTTGTTGACCTGGGCGTTGGCCACCTCAAGGTCGGCTTCGGCCTGAACCATAGCGTTGGTCGGAACTCTCGGGTCCACTCTAACAAGCAACTGACCGGGAGTTACGACGTCTCCAGTTTCCACCCGGACCTGAGTGATTTCGCCCGACGCTTTCGATTTCACCTCGATCAACTGGACGGGCTCGACCACGCCGGCGGCACTGGCCGAAACCCCAATGGACCGGGTGCTCAGAGGAAGCGCTTGATAGACTGGAGTTTCGACGATTTCTTCTTCACATGCAGCCAGCACTACGGTCGCTGCCAGGACAAAATATTTTATGTGCTTCATTTAATTCTCTTCGTTCTTGTGGTCGCGTTCGATAAGGCCATCCTTGAGGTGGATTTGCCTTTGGGAGTGTTCGGCGATGTCGTGTTCATGGGTGATCAGGATGATCGTTTGTCCGGCATTGTGAAGACCTTCAAAGACTTTCATAATGTCTTCGCTGGTATGACTGTCGAGGTTACCGGTGGGTTCGTCGGCAAGTATGATTGCCGGGTCGTTTACCAACGCTCGAGCGATTGCGACGCGTTGTCTTTGGCCGCCAGACAATTCGTTGGGTCGATGTTCCATTCGGTCGGCCAGGCTGACTTTTTCGAGGGCTGTCTCCGCCATCGCTTTGCGTTTTTTACTCGATATGCCCGCGTATATCAGAGGCAGTTCAACGTTGTGGAGCGCCGTCGCTCGAGGAAGCAAATTGAAGGTTTGGAAGACGAAGCCGATTTCTTTATTTCTGATATGAGCCAGCTGATCATCGTTCAACTCACTCACTTTGTTACCTGAAAGCCAGTACTCTCCGGCCGAAGGGGTGTCGAGACAGCCGATGAGGTTCATAAGCGTCGATTTGCCCGACCCCGATGGACCCATGATGGCCAGGTACTCGTTGCGCTTTACCTGTAGGTCAACACCCTGGAGAGCACGAACTGTTTCGGTACCCATCGTGTACTCACGTGCCAGCCTGTGGGTAAGTATTACGATGTCTTCGCTCGGCGTCTCGCCGGTGCGAAAGTCTTGATAGCTGAAGCTCATAGATCCGCGCCTACCAACGCTTCGATTTCAGCCTGAGCCAGCAACACGTCGAAGCGGGCCTGTACCTCGTCGGTTTCGGCTTGATCGACGTTAATCTGGGAAGCGAGGACGTCAACGATGGTTGAAAGGCCTACCCGATATCGCTCCTGTTGTACTCTCAAGTCTTCCTGTGACGCCAGCAAGCTGGCTTGCGAAATAGATACCCGCGTAACCGCGTTGTTATGGGCAGAAAATTGTTGCGTCATCTGGGCATCAACCTGCCTGCGTGAATCTTCCATCTGCGCCCGCGAAACCCTCGCGGTGACCTGCGAACGTTGCATGTTGGTTTCACGCGCGAAGCCGTTGAAGATCGGAAAACTCAAACCGATGCTTGCGGACCAACTTCCTCGGAGGTCGCCCAGGTCCTGTCCGGAAAGTGATCTCCGATACGATGCCGAAAGTGAGGGGAAGTACTGCGACCGGGACACCCTCACCTGCGCGTCGGCCGAGCGGGCCTGCGCTTCTGCCTGCCGAATGGCTGGAGACGCATCGCGGGCCATGTTCCGCAAAGCCGCCGTATCCAATTCCACCATCGCGCCGAAACTGTCGTCGGTTTGCACACGAATCGCCCCGTCGTGCCCAATCAACCGGGCCAGATTCGCTTCCGCGTTCGCCTTTCCGGTCTGAGCGTTCAACAGTTGAAGCCTTGCGTTGGCCAATTCCACAGTAGAACGCAAAGTATCGGATTTTATCGCACTTCCGGCGGCCAAAAGGTTTCTTGAAATTTCCAGCTGCTGCTCGGCCCGTTCTATTCGGCGCTGCGCCACTCTGACCAGTTCTACTCCCTCGACAACTCCGAAGAAAGCCTGCTTGGTTTGCAGCACGGTCTGGAAGCGTTGGGTTTCTAATGACGACTCGGCGCTCCGGGTATCCGCACTTGCGGCACTTCCCTCAGCGTTTCTCCTGAATCCGTCAAACAGAGTCAGGTTCGCCGAAAGGGAGCCCGAGTAAGAGGTCGACGATCCGCCACCGACGATGGTTTGTGTGGTCGGGTCGAAGCGCCCGCTTGAAGGGCTCAACGTCATCGAGGAATTGGTGTTGACGGTTGGAAACCAACTCGCGGTAACCTGTCGACGGGAAGCCAGGGCGTTGTCGATCGCTCCTCGTGCCGAGACCATCCCCGGTTGGGTGCGAACCGCCATATTTATAGCATCCGACAACGTGACCTCGAGGGTCTGTTGCGCGGAAGCGGGAGTGATAAAGGCCGTGAAACCGGCCATCAAAATTAAAATTTTCTTAACAACCATTTCTCTTTCCTGTTGAATCGGAAGCGCTCCTGCGACTGGCGCGAACGCTATCGTGACGGGCCATCAATTCTTCGTGGACCCCTCTTTGTTCGTCGTCCAATAGTTCTCGTATTTGTGACCGGATTGTGCCCCGGAGGCTTTCGTATCTGGGGCGGTATTCTTCCCAGATCGCACACATTTCTGGTCGCGAAGATTCGAGGATCCGCGCAACCGAGTCTCTCTGCGTATCAGTGAGGCCGAGTTCTCTGGCCATCATTTCGGAGTATCGTTCGCGGGTATTTCTTCTTCCTCTATCGTCGTCGTCACTCCATGCAGTGGAAACGACACCACCGAAAGCTGTTCCAACCCCGAAAGCGCTTACCAGCAAGCCGATAGCTAAAACTCTTGATTTGTTTTTCATGGTTAGCTCACTCTATTGCGAAGGCCACGGCCAACATTGATTCAGGGTTCGGCGGAGCGGGCTCGGCCATCTCTGTAGCCGCGACTTCGCTACTCAGTCCCTCGGCTATTGATGCCATCGGTTGTTCCGTCTCCCCTCTTGCCAGGAAAGCCCCGGCAAACAGGATGGCTGCCGTAGCCGCCACCGCCAACCCTGGTCTGGCCCACATCTCTAAGACGTCCCACAGTTCCGGTTCGTTAAACAAGCCCCTCTCGTCGGCGCTGGCCATGACTCGTTGGAGAAAGGCTTCGTCGTCATTTACTGCAAGGGCTACAGCAAGCTCTGCGCCGAGCGACTGGTCCTTTTTTCCGGATTCCGTCATTTCAATTCTCCTGCCATGCATGCATTATTTCGCGCAGTTTTCGTCTCGCTTTGTGAACGTCCGACCTGGCCGTTCCCGTTGGTATCTCCAAAATGTTCGCCACTTCCCGATGGCTGTAACCTTCAACATCGTACAACACGACAGCCGTTGCTTCCCGGTCGGGCAGCTGTTTCAACGCGTTGTTCAGTGCCTCGCCGAGTACCGCTCGGTGCGTTTCAACCTCCGGTCCGGGCACCTCACTGGCCGTGTCGGTTGAAATTTCTTCGACAATGCGGACTTTTCGTCGGCGTGCCAGGTCCCTCGCGGCGTTCACCACGACTCTCATCAACCATGGCCCGAACGGTCTTTCCGGGTCGTAGGTGCCGATTTTCGTCAGAGCCGCCAGAAAACCGTCCTGAGCGGCATCGTCGGCATCCTGATCATTGTCGAGGATTGTCTTGCAAACCCTTCGGGCTGCGGCACCATGCTTCAGCACCAGCTGAGCGAATGCCTCGCGGTTTCCCTGCTGAACCTTTTGGGCCAGTTTGGCATCCACTACAAATACCTACGCTTTGCTCGCCTGAAGTGTTGAGAATCTGTTGGTTTGGATTTGTATTTTGCGGTGTGGGTCGGGCTTCTGCGGCGTGAAAAAACCGTAATTACGCTGGCGTACCGAGACCAAGGCGTTCTTCCAGGGGTCGCAAAGCCTCAATTACGAAAGTCACATGCTGGTCGAAGTCGAGTCCCAGGGCCTCGGGCCCCTCGAGTATTTCATTGCGGTTAACCGCACGGGCAAAACCTTTGTCCTTGAGTTTCTTTTTAACGCTCTTGACCGCGAGGTCAGAAAAGCTCCGACTGGGTCGAACCAGCGCGCATGCGACAAGGAATCCGCAGAGTTCGTCTACGGCAAAAAGAGTCTTGGCCAGTTGGGTTTCGCGTGGCACTCCGGTGTAATGGGCGTGTCCCATTATGGCGTTCAGGATATCGTCATCGACTCCACGTTCCCGTAAAATTGCAACGCCGGTAGATGGATGCTCTTCGGTGGCAGATTGGGCATCGTTGGGGAAACGTTCGTAGTCGAAATCGTGAAGCAAACCTGTGACGGCCCACTTTTCTTCGTCACCGTCAAATTTGTTTGCGTAGGCACGCATGGCACCTTCAACTGCGTACATGTGTTTTCGGAGCGCATCCGATTCAGTGTACTCATGCATTAGATCGAGAGCTTGTTGGTAGTTCATTTGGTGTCTCCTGTTACCCAACGTTCGTACCACCGTTGAAAGATCAAAGCCGCCCACAATGCCCGGCCGTGGTCGGCGATTCCTTCGCGATGTTCGTAAAGCAAGTTCCGTAAGATACCCACCTGAAGCAGGTTGTGAGCACCGACGCAAGCCGGGTCAAACATACGGTCGACTTCGGCCCGTAGCGAAGTGTTGATCAGTTTTCCGACCGGCACGCTGAACCCCTTCTTTCGACGAGTGACTATTGACGACGGCAAATGCCTTGCCGCCACGCGCTTAAGTAATCGTTTCGTAGCCATCCCGCCCACGTGAAGGGAGTTCGGTGTGGAGTAAGCGAATTGCGTAAGTGTGGCGTCAAGAAAAGGACAACGGGCTTCGAGTCCAAACGCCATCGTCGCGCGGTCGACTTTTACCAGGAGTTGGTCGCGAAGGTACGTCAGATAATCCAGTCGGCGCGCCCCGCCTCCTGAAGTCAGCTGCGGGACTCCTGTATCGTAAGCGTTGAGTGTGTCACCTCCTCCTCTGGCCAACCAACCCGAGTCGAGCCCGAACCACGCGGCGTGCCTTTCGATCCATGGTTTGTCTACTGCACCAACAAAACGCTTGAGCATATATGTCAGCGGGACGGGACCGCGTGATGCTGGAAATTTGCTCGCGGCTCTGGTGATGATTCCACGGACCAACTCAGGTGCCCTCTGCAGGTGGCGCGCCCAAATGTGGGCAGGGTAGGTGGGATAGCCACCGAATAGTTCGTCAGCCCCCTCTCCGGTCAGAACGACCTTGAGCGAGGCGGAGGCCTCCCGCGCCAGCAAAAATGTAGGGAGCACGGCCGGATCCGAGATTGGCTCGGCGATCCTGTCAGTAGCCATTAGGTAAGCCTCTGACAGCGAAGTAGCATCACCGATTATCTCGGTGTGATCAGTTTGAAACCGTTCCGCCACTTGTCTGGCGTGGCCACTTTCGTCGAACCCTGTTTCCGAGAATTTGACGGAAAAGGTCGGTAATCCTTTTCCCAGTTGGCGGGAGGCAAGTGCAGTGACGAGGCTTGAATCAACTCCGCCACTTAGAAAAACACCAATTCCACCGGTACCGTTTAGCTGGCGAAAGACGGAGTCTTGAACTAATCTGTCAAGGTCCTCCTCGGCCGCATCTGCGGTGGTGTCCACAACGGGAATATTTTCTAAATCCCAATACCTGCGCGTGCGGAATTCCGTTGCAGAGATCGTGATTATCGTGCCCGCTTCCACCCTCCGAATATCCGAAAACATGGTATTCGGCTCCAGCACAAAGCCGTGGCGGAAGTACTGATCAACAGCTTCGCGGTTCAGTGACCGGCTGACGAGGGGATGCAGGAGAAGGGTTTGTACCTCAGATCCGACCAGTACAATGTTCCCGATGAGCGTGAAAAACAGCGGCTTCTCTCCCGCACGGTCCCTCATCAGGGTCAGTTCGCGTTTCGATTGATCCCACGCTGCGAGGGCAAACTGCCCCTCCAATTCCTCGGGCGTACCGTTGAGGAAAACGGGTACAGCACACTCGATGTCGGATCTGGATTTGAAAGGGTATCGCGAAAATTTTTCCCTGATCGTGGGAGCGTTGTAAATCTCCCCGTTGCCTACCAGCACCAGGTTTCCGTCCGGGGAGTGGAACGGCTGGTCGGCCCGGTTTGTGGGGTCCACAATGCGGAGGCGAGTTGCTCCAATGACGGCAGTCTGCGTGGCAAACCTACCGGCGCTATCGGGGCCGCGATGGCGAACCGATGTTTCCATGAGATCGGCCAGATGAGGGTGTTCTATCGGTGCACCGTCGAGGGAAAAAACACCGTAAACACCACACATCGTTTCTACAACCCGGAGGTATTGGCTAACTGGACAAGGTCGCAGGGACCGTAGACTGCCACTTTTCGATTGACTGTTAGCAATGGCAGGGCGGTCTCAAGCAATTGGCGAGTATCTTGATCGTGGCTTTTTACGACGAACAATCTGGGCCTATCACACACGGCAACCCGTTCCCGCCACCATCCGGGTGGGCGAAGCGTTGTGCCCTGGATGTTGCGCCAGTCGTCGAGTGTGCGAAACAGGTAGTTGCTGGTCAACTCCGCGCCCGTTGTGGTCGACAGAGTAACGAGCCGATCCAGGTAGAAGGGGAGAGAGAGCGGGAAAGTTTCGATTGCGATAATTTCGGTCTCGTCGGTTATCACGCGATTCATCACCTGTGCGATATTTGCGTTAGATCGATCGTCCCCAATGGCCGACATCAGTCGCGTACTGGCCAGCGGTATCACCGAGACCGGGAGGACCAGGGCAAGAAGCGTCAAGCTACGATTGTCACCGAAAACCCAAAGCACAACTGCCGAGATGAGGCAGGCTGCGCCCAGTCCGATCCCGGTTGCGGGAATCGTGGCTGCCACTGCTTCTGACGCCCCGAATACCTCTCCAAGTGCGCTGGCCACAACGAAGAAAACAATCGCCAGGAGTGCCAGAGCTATGGATGCGGCGCGGATCCCACCGACTTTTTCTGGTGCACCTTTCCAGAGCAGGGCTACCAGCAGTCCAATCGCGGGTAAGGTCGGCAATATGTACTGAGGTCTCTTTGATTGGGACAGAGAAAAGAACACCAACGGGACCAAAATCCAGAGGAGGAGGAAAACGAAAAGCGAGCGATCTTCAGAGCTTTTCCCGGGTGTACCCTTTTTTAATGCTCCCAGCGCCACAGCCGACCACGGCAAAGACCCCGCGATTATTATCGGCAAGAAATACCAGATTGGGCCGGTTCGTTGCATCTCATCTGTCGTGAGGCGGGCAATCGTTTCGGTGACCAGAGAATACTCAAGAAATTCCGGGATGCGCTTTTGCATCGCGAAAATCCATGGCAAGAGAAGGGCAGCGAACGACAGCAGTGCTATTGGGTTGATAACCCGGCGCAGGGTCTTTCGCCACGCCGCGAAGGGAATCACAACCATCAAGGGAACCGCAATGGCTATGGGGCCTTTGGTTAGTACGCCCAGTGCCATTCCACACCAGGCCACCACTGTCCACCAGTAAGGGGTATCATCGTTTCCCTCGTTGGCCGATCCATGGAACGCTTCGAAAAACGCCACTATGCTAAGAACAACAAAAAATGCGAGCGTGGAGTCGAATATTACTGTCCTGGAAAACCCGAGAGTCAACGGCATTGTCGCGGTGGCGAGTGCTGCCACCCAGGCCTCGTCCCGACCGACCCGTTTGCGGGCGAACCACCAGACCAATGCGAGGGTAAATATCGTGAAAAGGAGGGCGGGTAACCGTGCCGCAAACACAGTTGGACCGAGAACCTCCATACCCAGGGCGTCAACGAAAAAGAAAAGTATCGGTTTGTCGAGGTAGGGCAGTCCGTTCAGTCGCGGCAGAACGTAGTCGTTTGTGGCCGCCATTTCGCGGGCTACTTCGGCGTTGCGTCCCTCGTCGGGGTCGAGCAGATCGTAACCCGAAAAGTTGAAACTCAGTCCGGTGACGGTTATCAGCACGGCAGCGATTAACCACCAGTTCCTGGACTTCATCTGAGCCGTACGGTCTCCATGTCGGTCTAGTTCAGGTTGGTGTTAGCCGACGCCTGGGCTGTAACCTGCTGCTGCATCGCCGTTAGCGGCACGACGGTTTCGAGGTCGTCGTCGATGGTTATCCTGAACTGGTATCGACCCGGCTTCGGGAGAGGGAGGTCGAAGGTCAGAATCGCGCTGGCCTCAATGTCTACGATACCTGCGGGAGGCTCTTTGAACGTGACCGATCCGCCCCCCTGAATTAAGGATTTACCATCGGGGTCTGAAAAATCGATTTTGATTGAATGCTCTCCCACCTCGTCTCGGGCACCCTGCACCCGTAGAACAAGGTGAAGTCTGGCATGCATCGCAGGGAATTGGGCGACCCACACATTTTGGAATATGCCGATCAGGGACAGTTTCCCGTGCTGGTCTACCATCGCATGATCGCAGATGGCAGCAAGATTGAGGTTCATTTGTATATCGTTCTTATGGAATCGGGCATAGCGTGTTTATCGGGCATATTTCACATTTTGTCTTCCGGGCTGTGCATATCTCCCGCCCGTGTTGGATCATCAAGTGCGGAAAAAGTGTCCACTCGTTTCGCGGTATGAGTTTGATCAAATTCCTCTCGATTCTTACTGGGTCTTTGTGCGTGGTGAAGCCGAGTCGTTGAGTGATTCTTGAAACGTGTGTGTCAACAACGACACCTTCGTTCTTGCCGAACGCGTTTCCCAGGACGACGTTCGCTGTCTTGCGCCCCACACCAGGTACTTTGACCAACTCTTCCAGTGTTTCGGGGACTTTGCCGCCATGTGACTCCACCAGCGCTTGTCCCATACCGATGAGCGATTTCGTTTTGTTCCTGAAAAACCCCGTGGTTCGGATCAAATCAGAAAGCTCGTCCGGGTTGGCGTTAGCGAAACCCTTCGCGCTGCGATATTTCTTGAAGAGTTCCTTTGTAACGATGTTCACCCGGGCGTCTGTACACTGAGCGCTGAGAATAGTGGCAGCCAGGAGTTCAAGTGGTGTTTTGAAATTTAGTGAACACTTTGCATCGGGGTACTGTTTCTTGAGGCGCTTGATTATCGGGCCAACTCTTTCAGGTGCTGACTTCAACTTTTTCTCCTGCGTTGAGCGTGTTCCAGAAACTCCTCTGTCGAAAAGGAGTTTAGGACGTTTCCGGTTTCAACCCAACCTTTGCGAGCGATGCCCACTCCAAGTTCTACGTTGTTTGCTGCTGAGGTGTTGTGCGCATCAGCCCCGATTGAAATAGTGACACCCAGATCCAGAGCCAACTTTACGTTCTTCCAATCCAGATCAAGCCGCTGCGGATCAGAGTTGATTTCGACCGCAACGCCCACCTCCGCGGCTTTTTGTAACACGGCGGCAACGTCCATCGGATAAGGATCGCGTGCAAGGAGCAGTCGTCCGGTGGGGTGCCCCAGGATCGACACCGAAGGATCATCGAGCGTACGCAAGATCCGACCGGTCATCTCGTCGGATGACATGCCGTAACGGTTATGCACGGAGGCAATTACGAAGTCGAAGGCCGAACGAATCTCGGGCCCGTAGTCCGGTGAACCGTCCGCCAGAATGTCTACCTCAACGCCCTTGAGGACCCGGACTCCTGAAATTCTCGAGTTTACGTTGTCAATTTCTGCGTGCTGAACGGCAACGTCCTCTTCTGATAGACCTCCAGCATAAGTTGCGGCCTGGCTATGGTCGGTGATTCCGAGGTAATCATAGCCGAGGTCGCGACATGTCTCAGCCCATTCCTCGACGGTGCTGGATCCATCTGAATAATTCGTGTGGCAGTGCAGGAAGCCTTTCAGGCTGTCCTGTTCCAGCAGTTTTGGCAACTCTCCGCGCTCGGCGACTTCAACTTCTGTCGTTCCTTCGCGAAGCTCGGGGGGGATAAACTGGAGTCCGAGAATTTCGAAGAACGCCGTCTCGGTGGCGCAGTGCACTGCCTCGCCGTCCCGTACGAGTCCGTCCTCGGTCCATAAAAAGCCTTTGTCGCGCGCGAATTCTTCCAACATGGTGTTGTGGTTTGCGGAACCCGTCGCCTGGGCGAGATCTGGACCGAACGTCTCATCGTTCGACAACGTCACGTTTGCGGCGGTGCCACTTGAGAATTTCAATATGACGGTGCGAGAGGATTTGGGCTGAAACTCGATGATTCCTTCCACCGATCCCAACGCCGCGATCACTGTGTCTCTCTGACCATTGAGTTTGATTACGAATTCGAGGTCTCCTATGATCTCGCAGCGTCGGCGCACTGCTCCTGCGATCAACGCGCTGGCGACACCGGGCACGGCTTCGAGCGCTTTGCCAAGCGCGTTCGCCTCGGCCCTTGCATGGTGAAACAGCCTGAAGTCGCTACTGCGGCGCAGGTACGAAATTCCCTTGAGGACATTGGCGGCAGTCTTCGCTCCAAAACGAGGCAACTTAGCGAGGCTTCCATCGTTTGCGGCGCGCTCAAGGTCGTCGAGGTTTTCGACTCCCAGGTTCTCGTGGATCATTCGAATCTTGGCCACGCCGAGTCCAGAGATTTTCATCATTTCGAGCAAACCGCGGGGAGTTTCCTTTTCCAGTTCGGCCAGCACGGTGCTGCTTCCGGTGGAGAGAAGTTCGGAGACGATTTCGAGGGTTGCTTTCCCCACCCCGGGGACTGTCGCAAGTTTGCCGGACGCCAGGCCTTCCTCAAGCGTACCGCTGAAGCCTTGGATTGCTTGAGCGGAGTTTTGGAATGCACGCACCCGAAAGCCACTCTCCCCTTTCAATTCCAGGAAGGCAGCAATTCGTTCCAGTGTCGTAGCGACGATTTTCTTATCCATCAGAGTGCGAAATTAGTTTACTGTCGGGTGAGCGGATAGTAGCTGGCGAAATGTTGTCTCAATTCGCTGGCAGGAAACTGTCGAGAATTTCGACGAAGCGGGCTGTTTCCTCTACATAGGGGACGTGCCCGGAATTTTCCAAAATTTCGAAGTCGCCTCTGAGCAACCTCGCCGTCTCCATGGCGGTTTCGATAGGGATCGGGTCGTGCCGGCCGTGTACCACCAGAGCGGGTACGTCGAGGTTTGCCAGTTGGTTCCGTATGTCGTAGTCGCCGAGGCTTTTCCAGATAGATTGCTGAACCCGTCCGGTGAGCCGAAACGGGGTCAGGGCGTGAGATGCGAGGGGGTCCTTGAAGTAGCCTGCGACCGAAAGTTCGAAAGCTCGCTGCCGGTACGCTTCAGGGTCTGATTCACGGAGACCGGATTGCTGCAGCTCCCGACGGGCCTCTGCAATACTCGCTGACTGCATGCGGTCGGAAAACTGCTTCTCAAATCTGTGACGACCCGCCGCGGTTGCTGGCGCGGGAGAGACGAGAGCGAGACGTCCTATCAATTTCGGGTGAGTCACAGAAAAAAGCATGGCCAGAAGCCCGCCCCATGAATATCCTACGATTGTTGCCGGTTCGAGGCCCCAGCGTGTTACCAGGGCGGCCAGGTCTTTTACCTGAGTTTCCCAGGTGACGTTCTGGTCTCGGTCGACCGCAGACTGTCCACCTCCACGCTGATCGTATTGTATGATCGTCCTGCCGATGGCGAGCTGGTCGAATTGGGGAAGGAGGTAATCGTGGTGAGCACCGGGCCCCCCGTGCAAGACGATGCTGGTGGGGCCGGTTCCGACACCCCTGACGAAAATGTCGACATCGTCAAGACTTTCCCGCCATTCTCGCGGGGCCGTTGTCGCGTTCAAGCTAGAGGAGCGAAGCCAGTCCGTCGGCTACTCTTTGCACTGCCGCCTGCTCGGCTTCATCGAAACCATCGATTTCGTCGCTATCGATGTCGATTTGTCCCAGAATCAAATCACCTCTGCGGATGAGTACGATCAACTCGGATCTAGTTTCGATGCTGCAGGCGAGGTATTGGTCGTCCGCTTTCACATCGGCGACGTTCAGATCTCGTTTTTCGGCTACAGCTCTACCGCACAGGCCGACCCCTACTGGGATTTCCTGGTGGTCAGTAGGCCGACCTTCGAAAGCTTCAAGCTTGAGCATATTGTCGTGTAGCATGTACATGTACACGCCGGTATATGGAGATCCCACTGCGTGCAACTTGGTTGCAGCCATTTTGAGTAACTCGTCACGGGTAGCTTCGTGACAGTAGGCCGCGTGCAGGGCCTTGAGGATTTTCTCTGAATTCAGTCTGGGTGTCGTCACTGGAACATCAATTTTCTCTTGAGTGTTGTTGCTTTTTGGAGCAGATGCAAAGCCACCGACCGGTGGGAGATGTGGTATCTTGGTCCTCTGAAACTAACAGGAAAGGATCCTTGTCTCCACGTCTCTTGGCCCTCATTCCGCTTGCTGTCGGAATCAACCTCGCAATGGGGCTGATCGTGCAGGCTGTGGGGTTGCCTATTTTTCTCGACACAATCGGAACCGTCCTGGTCGCCGTCCTGGCCGGGTCCCGCGCTGCGGTGGTCACAGGCACTCTTTCCCAAACAGTTTTTACTGTTTTGAGTGGCAATCCTATGTGGCTTTACTTTCTGCCGCTGCAGGTCACTGTGGCGCTTTATGCGGGATTTGTGGCCAGTAAAGGCGGATTTCGGTCGCTGCCCACTGCGGTGTTATGGGGGATAGGATTGGGGATTCTCGCCGCCACTTTGTCCTGGCCGATTTCGTTTCATGTTTTTGGAGGGGTAACCTCGGTTGGGATGGCTCTGGTGGTTACGGTCCTCGAGTTTATTGGAGCGCCGCTTGGCGTGGCGGTCTATGCAGCCAGTATGATGGTCGACATAACCGACAAGATGGTGACCTTCATTATGTTGAGATCGCTGCTGGTGTCTTTGCCCCGCAGGGTGGTTGGACGTTTCCCACGATCGGCAGTGGCCATGGGTAGCGACTGATGGTGGGATACATTCCGGGGGACGGGCCGATGCATCGAACTCATCCCCTGACCGCGCTGAGCATCGTGGTGCTTGTCGCAACGGGGGCCTTTGCGGTCCCGGGCATGTGGAATACAGCCTTCGTGGGAGTTGCTGTGGTGCTCGTTCTTGTTGAGAGAGTGCCCCGCGTTTTCAAAACAGCTGTCCCTCTGGCGTTGCCGTTCTGGTTCTTTCTTCTCTTGTTGCACGGCCTCATGGGCGACGATTGGCAACGTGGTGTTATCCTGGCAGCGAGGATCACGACGATGGTGTTCGTGTTTTTGGTCTTCCTGGCTTCCGTTCACCCCGCTCGTCTCGTCGAAGCTTTCGTGGCCAAGAAAGCCCCATTTTTTGTGGCTTTTCTGTTTGCCGCCACGTTACAGGCTGTCCCCGATCTGCGTAGTCGTGCAGCGGCGGTACTGGAGGCGCAGCGGTGCAGGGGGTTGCGGGCTGGAGGTGGTCTGGCCAACCGGGTTGGCGCATTGGTTCCTTTGACGGTACCGCTGGTCATGAGCGCGCTGGCCGGATTGGACGAAAAAACGGTTGCTCTTGAAACGCGCGGAGCCACTGGGGGAGCCGCTAAGACGCCATTAAACCCACCTGCGGACCCGTTGAGCAGTCGGATCGTTAGGTGGTCGTCTCTTCTGGCTGCAGTTGTTTTGGTCTGGACGCGGGTGACCCTTTGGTAAGCCTGAAGGGAGTTGCTTATCGCTATCCGGGAGCCGATGAGCCCGCGATAGACGGCGTGGATTTGGAATTCCAGGGTGGTGAAGTCACGCTTGTCACCGGTCCGCTGGACGCTGGCTGTAGCACGCTATTGATCGTCGCTGCGGGTCTGGTTCCCAGGGTGATGGGAGGTTCGCTATCAGGACAAGTTGAGATACTGGGGCTCGACGCCAGGGATGAAAAGTTGGGTGTGCACCTGGCTGGCCGGGTGGGCCTATTGCTGCCCACGCCGTGGACCCAATTGTCAGGCATGGCGTTTACGGTGAAAGACGAGATTGCTTTCGGCCCTTCTAACCTTGGTTGGAACCGAAAGGAAATTGGAGCGGCTGTTGATCGCGCTATGGAAGAACTCGATATAACCAAACTTGCTGACCGGGATCCGACCCGTCTTTCGGGCGGGGAACTCCAAAAGGTCATGATGGCTTCGGTCGTCTCAATGAACCCGGATGTGTTGTTGTTGGATGAGCCCGCCATAGAATTGGATCCCAGGGCCGCTGGCGCCCTTTACGAGCTGCTTCCCGCGCTGGCGAACGATCGTGTTTTGGTTGTTGCGAGTACCGACATTGATCGTATTCACCATGTCGCAGACAGAACCGTCGTTCTGGGCGGAGGTCGAGTGCTGGGCGACGGGCCGACCGCTGAGATTCTCCGGAATCCCGATTTCCACGCAAGCACTACCACTGTAGGACGCGTTTTTCATGCTGCAGAAGTCGAGTCTTTTCCGGTCACTATCGACAAAGCGGTTGAAAGGTTCGGTGGCCGGTGCTGAGTTTTCAAAACGTGGGGTTTTCGTACGCGGATGACCGAAACGTCCTGGATGGTCTTGATCTTGAAATCGGATCTGGAGAGTTGGTGGCCCTGGTTGGAGCCAACGGGACTGGGAAAACAACCGTGACGCGTCTGGCGACCGCGTTGGAGCATCCTCACTCGGGCACTGTCAACGTTTGCGGGCTGAACACTGCCGGGCTGTCGCCCGAAGACCTCGCTGATCGAGTTGCGTACCTTTTTCAACATGTCGACCAACAGCTATTTGCCCGGTCCGTTGAAGACGAAGTTCGTTTCGGTCCACGCAACCTGGGGTGTTCGGTCGGGGACATTCGACAGCGGACAGAGGAGGCGCTGGAGAGGGTCGGGCTGACGCAGGAAGCTAACACGCATCCCTTCGACCTTTCTCCTGCTAACCGTAAGCTGGTAGGCCTGGCCTCGGGCCTGGCCCAGAAGCCAGGGTTGTTAATCCTCGACGAGCCCACTCAGGGCATGGATTGGTCCCACGTCTCACTGGTTGCCAAAATCGTGAGAGAGGAAGCTGGCAAAGGTTGCTCGGTGCTGGCCGTTACCCACGATCTTAATTTTGTAGCCGAGGCTCTCGAGCGTGTGGTCTGGTTGGAGGGGGGCAAGGTTGAAGCCGATTTGACCGTGATCGATGCTGTCAGTGATCGGGCCGTGAACCAAAAGCTGGGTTTGAGTATGCCTCCAGTGGCCGAGTTGAGCGTCGCGCTTGGCCTTCCCGGGACCCCGATCCGGTTTTCAGAGGCTGTAAACGCGATCCGGACTGTTGCCGTGGATCGCCCACCGCTGTAGCTTCGCCATAGCATGCTCAATTACGAAAATTTCGCCGTTACTCTCGGGCGAGCATTGAACGTTTTCCGATCGGCTCCCGAAGATATTGTCCAGCAAAAGGGAGCGTTGCGGGCTCTGGTGGCGCTTTCCAGCCTTGGT
The DNA here is from genome assembly GCA_029262195.1 of Gemmatimonadota bacterium. Taxonomy (GTDB): domain Bacteria; phylum Gemmatimonadota; class Gemmatimonadetes; order Gemmatimonadales; family GWC2-71-9; genus B16T1B5. Next base: position 88,201 of record JAJCZX010000041.1, read on the forward strand.
GCGGTTGCCCTCCGTGCTGAGGACGGGGAGATGCGGATTGGAGGAAAACCTATTCCTCTCACGCTTCCCTTTGTTCCGGCTTTACTGGCGTGTCTTGAAGGCAATCGTGTTCGGCGACTGAACATTTCCCGGTCGGCTGCTGCTGCGGACCTGTTAAAAATGGTCAGGTCACTCGCGGCGGATGACCGCTCCGTGATCGAAGATGAGTACGACACTATTGCCATTGAGGTGCTCGTTCTTGTATCCGAGCGGCTCACCATGGGCCATCGACCGGAAAGCGTGTCGCGCGCTTTTGATCGGGCTGAGATAGCACGGGCAATCGCAGCAACGGAGGATGGAGAAAAGACGGTTGAGATCGAGCCTCCCGATCCGGAAGACGTTTGGGGTACCGGCAATAAGGACGAAGCCGACGCCCAGGTGGCGCTCGAGGACGAAGAGACGGTCGAAATCGAAACAGTTTCGCCGCCAGATGGTTCCGAAGCCACCGCTGAATTGGCTTCGCCGGTTCCCGAGAGAGAGTCTCGCAACCGGGACACTTCGGAGCTTTCTCTGGCGATGCTCAGGCTCGCAGGCGCTTCAATGGAAGATGACGTCGAAGATCTGGTATTTGAGGTGGGCAATGAGGTTGAGAAAGAGTTGGAGGAAGGGAAGGACCAATCGGCTCTTGAAGGGATTGCCAGCCTGGTAAACCTCGAGTCTCAAGTACAGCAGGCCGAAAAGGGAATCTACACGCAGGCACTTCTCCGCCTGCTGGTTCCAGAAATCCTCGTGCGAGTCGCCAGGTTGACCTCTGAGAGCAAACATACGAGGTATGCTGTGGCTGTACTGCACCGCGCTGGAGCGGCAGGCACCACAGCGTTGATTGAGCAAATTGTTAAGGCTCCGAGCGTGGAGACGATGGATGCGTACGGTGCCGCGCTCCCTGCGGTCAAAGATGGCGTTGAAAAACTTGTTGAGGGGTTGAATTCGGATGATACAACCATGATTTCGGTGGCTATTGACCAGTTGAGCAAACTGGATATAGCCGAGATATCGGAGAGGCTCGCCGACCTGGCGATCGAACATCCTCAACGAGCTATTCGCCAGAGCGCATGCAGGGGGCTGTTGCGCCTAACCTCTACCGATTCAGTAACTGAACAGATACAGCGTGTGCTGGAAAGCCAGGCAGCCGTGCATATGGGTAGGTGCGTGATGGAGGGGGCGTCCGATCAGATCGTTGGGTTGATCGCGAGGGTGGCCGTCGGGACCAACGACGTTGTCGCTCAAAAAGAACTTTGCCGGGCTCTTGGGCGCGTGGCTTCAACGCCCGCTGTGCAGCAATTGATCCGGATGAGCCTCCCGGGAGGGCGGTTTTTCGGTCGCAAACCGATTGATAGCCGCCTGGCTGCTATTGAGGGACTCGGGTTAGTTCACACCACGATTGCCCGCGGTACGCTGGAAGAACTCAGCACCGACCGCAACGCTGATATTCGCGGAGCGGCCCTCAAAATGCTCGAGAAAACCGACCCTCCTTTGGAGTAACCTCAGGCGGGACGAAAATCGGTTTTTCGGCTGATTCTTTTTGTAAAGTGGGCAAGTAACTTCGCCGTCTTTTCCACGTCCCCCAGGTCGACCATCTCGTTGGGGCTGTGCATATAGCGGTTCGGAATACTCACTACCGCCGTTGGAATTCCGTTTCGCGCAGTATGAATTGCGTCGGCGTCGGTTCCGGTATCTCCCGGCGCGGCTGCCAATTGGTACGGAATCTTTTCGGCTTCGGCGACCTTAACGAGCATTTCGAAAACGACGGGGTGCGCCGATGAACCTCGCGTCAGCACGGGGCCTTTTCCCAACTTCACGTCACCGTGTTCTTTGGCTTCGACAGATGGGTGGTCGGTCGCATGAGTGACGTCAACCACCACCACCACGGCTGGGTCGATGGAGTTGGCCAGGGGCAACGCTCCTCCTCCAGTCCAGGCGATTTCCTCGCGCGTGGTCGCGACTGCATAAACATCCGCTGTCAGCTTGAAACGCCGGGCCATTCGAAGGGCCTCAACCGCGATAAACGACCCTATGCGATTGTCGATAGATCTGGACACCAGTCGTCGGTTGGGCAACCTGAGTGTCTGGGAAGCCAGAACGCCGGCGTCACCAATCCGGATTTTCTTCTTAGCTTCGGTGCCGGTCCGGGCGCCTATGTCTATCCAGAGATCCGTGTTGGACGACGCAGTGTCCCTGTCTTCGGACTTGATCAGGTGTATGGCTTTTTTACCGATGACGCCTTCGACGGCACCATTTTTTGTCAGGATTACTACCCGCTGACCCACGAAAACCTGATGGTCCCAGCCACCGATGGTCGAGAAATACAGGAAACCGTTGTCGTCGATGTGATGCACCATGAAGCCGATTTCGTCCATATGACCGGCCAACATCACTCTCGGACCGAGCCCGGCCTTTAAGGCGGCGATGGAGTTGCCGGACGTATCGCGGTCAACTGTATCGGCGAAGGTGTTTGCGTAGTCGCGCCACACGCGAGCTGGAGCGGATTCAAATCCGGATGGTCCGGGGGTGTTCAATAGAGCTGTCAGGAAGTCGAGAGATTCAGTTTTCATGGGAGAAGATTAACCGCGAAATATCAAAAATGAATCAAAAACGTCTTTTTTGGCGTTTTTTAGTATGTTCCATAGTCCCCCAAAACGGTTTTTCAGGTCCGTACGGTGCCGAGGCGCCGTTCGGGGCACTACTTTTCGCGATGGATAAAAGAAGGTTTACCGACCCCGACGGCGACTGTTGGGAAGCGCGGGTCATAAGTACCGGCAACAGTTCATCGTACCTTAACGAAAAAGTACAGCGCCCGATTGTAGAATTCCGCAGTGTGGGTCTCCCCCGTTCGACCCGTTACGCCATGTTGAAGAAAACAATGTCCGATTCGCTTGGTGAGTTAAACGAATCAGATCTAACCAAACTGTTCGAAATGTCGAAGTCACATTAGAGCTAAGAACTCAGGAGATACAGATGACCTTTGTAGCTGATATCGAACCCAAAGACCTTTGGGATCACTTCGACAGGATCTTGACGATTCCGCGACGTTCCAAGCACGAAGATGAAATAACCGCTCATGTGATTGCGATTGCTGAAAAAGCTGGCCTGGAACATGAGATAGATGCTGCGGGCAACGTGGTGGTGCGTAAACCTGCAGCTGAAGGGCACGAAAATGCAGTGACGACAATTCTGCAATCCCACCTCGACATGGTCACAGAGAAGAACTCCGACGTAACGCACGATTTTACTAAGGATCCTATCACACCGGTTCGTGATGGAGACTACCTCACGGCTGACGGCACAACGCTGGGAGCGGACAATGGAATCGGAGTTGCCGCAATGCTCGCCGTATTGGAAGACAAGCAGTTGGTTCACGGGCCGTTGGAGTTTGCCTTTACCATAGACGAAGAAACTGGACTCACCGGCGCCGCTCAACTCAATGGCGAAATGCTCAAGGGCCGCCAGTTGTTGAACCTGGACTCGGAGGAAGAGGGTTCCGTGTACGTGGGGTGCGCCGGGGGTGGGGAGAGCTTCCTTTCGTATCCCGTACAACGAGAGGTGTCGGCGGCTGGCTGGACCGGCCTGGATGTCAGCATGGTTGGTTTGAAAGGTGGGCACTCCGGCGGAGAGATTCACCTTCAGCGGGGCAACGCGGTAAAACTGTTGGCGCGCTGTCTGCTGGTCGCACGCTCTGAATGTGGATTTCGGTTGGTTTCGTTTTCTGGCGGTAACGCGCATAACGCTATTCCCAGAGAGTCCTTTGCAAGATTAGCAGTGAACTCAGGTGATGCTGAGAAACTTACCGTCGCGATTCAAGGGGAGTTCGCGTCGGTCAAAGCCGAGTATTCCGTTGCCGATCCCGATATGCAGATTGTGGTGACTGCATGTGATGCCCCCGACGCCTGGACCGAAGACACGACCGGCGGATTGTTGCGGTTGGTCAGCGCCGTGCCACACGGTGTCGAGTCGATGAGCCTGGACATCCCAGGACTGGTTGAAACGAGCACCAACCTCGCCACTCTCAAGGAGGATTCCGACGCTGTTGTGCTCGGCCTCTCAAGTCGCTCGTCGGTTGCATCGGCGCTCGAAGCGCAGCGGTTACATATTAGGTCAATTGGGGAATTAGCCGGAGCTTCGGTTGAGGAAGACGAGGCCTATCCGGGTTGGAAACCAAACCTCGACTCCCGCGTGCTGGCGGTGGTACGAAAGGTCCACAAGGAAGTGCTCGGCGTTGAACCTGAGGTTACGGCGATTCACGCCGGATTGGAATGCGGAATCATCGGCGAAAAGATTCCGGGTATTGATATGGTCTCTATCGGACCGCAGATAGAGTTTCCCCACTCACCCGACGAGAGAGTGAAAGTGGATTCAGTGGGTGAATTCTATAATCTGCTCAAGGCCACGCTTGAGGCGTTAGCCTGATGTAAGGGGGTAGGGACTATTCATCCCCACTTGCCCTCTTACCCACTCAATAAGTTGCCCAGTTGTCGATCCAGGTATTTCCGATCGGTACTAAACCTGTGAGGAAATCCAGCGAGGTTTCGATGTAAGGGCGGTAGTAACGGATTCTCACGTTCTTACCAGAGTTGCCAAGGTGGGTCCGCAAAACAGTTGGAAGGGCCGGAACCTGTTCGTCCAAGCCTGATACGACAGCGCCGTAGAACCTTGTTTGGGGTGCCTCGAACATGATTCTGCCACCGACCAGTATCGGCCCATACCAGTATGCGTATCCCCACTTGCCGGTGACGGTCAGTTCTCCCTTCACAATCAGGAGACCTGATCCGTAATACTTCTGCAGGTTAAGGTCTCCTTCGATGCAATACGACTCGAAATTGAAATTGAAACTTCCCGAGAAAATCGAAGTATTCTCGCATTCGAAATCGCCGTCAAGAATCCGTTGCCAATCGACTCCCGTGTCCAGAGCTGTTCCCTGAACGCCTCCACCGGTTACTATTGACGATGGGGACCCCGAGAGAGACATATTCGTCAACGTAGGGGTACTGGGAATACGGAGACCGTTGGTGTCTGTCGAGTAGTAATTGCCAGAGATAGTTGTGTTGGAGTTGCCCCAATTTCTGATTCCGTTGGCTGCCGTAAATGCTGCCGAGGGCAATACGATTCCGGTTTGCCAGAAAGCCATCTGGCCCACAGTATGTTCTGCCACCGGAGTTGAGCCCTGACTGGTTTCAATGACGTAACCGGTCGAACTGATCATGAAGGTCTCGTTCGCATACTGGTCAGCAGGGGTTTGAAGTGAATGGACGAAAACCCACGCGTAGCCGCCGGTCGAATTGAACCGCACCGAGTCGCCGTCAGAGGGTCTACTGGTTGTTGATTCCATGAAACGCTGCAAACCGCTTTCAGCGATCGAAAGGGCTTCTTCCTGGAATTGGGCTCCGTCGGCGATCTGGTGCTCGGAGGAGGAGCGCGTAAACGCCGCCGCCAGCATTACTGTCAAAACGGTAACCAGGAGCACCGTCGTTGGGAGTGCGAACCCCCTGTTGTTGATTTTCATTAATTCTCCTTGTTCCTGAAAGCCACAGATGTGGTCAGGTCGAACTCCGAGGGCTCGCTTGAACCCTGGGGGTCCAGATAACTCTCTCCACGCAACTTTAGTTGGAGGCCTCTTACCGTATTCAGGTCGCCGGGGACCGCTGCGGTTGCGGTCATGGATGAACCTATCAGGAACCCGAAACCTGAAGCGGTGTCAAAGGGGACTAGCAATTCTTCCTTTGTGCCGGATCCGTCGGTACGGAACAACCCGGTGCGTCCCGTCATGCTGGTCGACGCTTCGAAGCTGTACGCAATGTTTTCGTATAGATAAATAATCCTGCCCGACGCGATGCTATTACCCTGTGCGATCTGAACAGCCAAACCGCCAGGGATAGTCTTGATGCTGTCCCCGGTACATTGGGCTGGATTGTTGGCCGTCGTTACGGTTATCCCGGTTACGTAGCGGTAGGTACCCGAACTGTCTCTCCAGGCAATGCCGCTGGCGGTGGCGGCTGTAAACATGAGCGAGTCCATCGGCACCAGAGAAGCGTAGAGGTTGACTCCTGTGGAGGAGCAGGCCATTCCGAAGGCATAAGGCACTCTGACCGTAACGCTTTTCGCGGTGGCGGCTGTTAGCCCGCTATCCGATACCATTCCCAGTTCGGCTGTCATGATGGTCATCGCAGCTCGGGCAGCTTGACGGGCTGTCATCGATGCTTCAACCTGACTTATGAACCGGGAGTTACGCACAAGGGTTTGAACGAGAATTGTCCCCAGGATTGCCATGATAACAATGGCAACCAGCAATTCAACGAGTGTGAAACCACTGCGCCTCATTGAACCACCAGCGCTGAGGTCTGAATCGATTTCGTGCGTTCCACCACCTGGGTGTCAGGCCTCGTAATGAGGTTGCCGGTCGGTTGGATGATGATTTTTACCGTGTGGCGGTTCGTGGAAGGGCTGGTGACAGTAATGCATCGACTGTACTCAAGAATGCCGGTGCTGTCGGAGGTGCACCCTACGGCCCCGCTGACGCTGTCGAATTCGAGTCCTCGAATCCAGGATGTGGCTTCCTGACTCGCGGCCGCCCGGTATGTCGCGAGGGCCGATTTTTGTGCCGACTGGGCAATTTCATACATAAGCCCACCCAGCGACATGAGTACCACCGCGAAAATCCCCATCGCTACCATTACTTCGATGAGCGACATCCCCGATTTGGATCCTATAACCCGTTTCACGAGGATATCCGAACCTGACCGGCCCTTGAAAACGTAATCGTTCTGGAATAGCCGTGGAGAGTGAGCGTGAAGGTAGCGGAAGTCCGCGCCAACCCGTTGGGGAACATTTCGTTGGTCGTCGGCGAAGCGGACATTGTGGCGATACGGAATTCGGACTCGTCACCGAGGAAGCGGGTCCGGTAAATAATGCTAGAGTCGTCCCGGTCCCTGATTACATACTGTTTCGTCCCTGTAGTGATGACCATGGCGACCGGCCTCCTGCTGCGTACGGCCATGATCTGAGCATATTGAAGATCCCCGGCCATAACGTTGGCTGCGCTGTTCACGCGCGCGCGATCCAGGGCAGGCCCGACTCTAGGCAAAGCCACGGACAGCAGTATCGACGAAATTGCCACCACGGCCAGCATTTCGACGAGCGTAAATCCCTCGCGTCCAATTCGATCATTCCCCACTTGCCTGTGTATCATCCGACGCGTGGGTGTTTTTGGTGCCAATTGTGCCATCAAATAACAATAACCGGGGCTTTAGCTCTTAGTTAGCTGTGATGGCTGTCCCCCCACTATGGCGGAACAGTTCTTTATCGGTATGTTTCAGCCGAATTCTGGAAGAAACGTTGCAAGAAACGAACCGGAGGTGTTTGGAATGAACGCAGGTTTGGCGTTTTCGTTGGCTTTAGCCGGATTTCAGGCTTTTGCCGCTCCTGCCATGGCGCAGGGTATTTCCGACGGGTATAGAAATTATGGCGATCTGCAACGCTCGATTAGCAGGTTGCGAGGCGATTTCGGCGATCTGGTTGGCGTTGAAACGATTGCTCAGTCGCCTGGAGGCAGGGACATACAGGCCATCCGGATCGCATCAGGGGATGGCGTCAACGAGCGACCGGCCCTGCTGGTGGTGGCGAACGCTTTCGGCCCTCATCTGGTGGGAAGTGAAGTCGCGATTAATGTCGCGAATCTTCTGGCATCAGGTTATGGAAACGACTCCGAGGTTACAAAATTATTGGAATCCGGCGTGGTTTACATCATTCCCAGGGCCAATCCCGACGCGGCCGAAGCGTTTTTTTCCAGCGTCGTTTATGAGCAGGTTCGCAACGACGGGTCTGAGGATGAAGATCACGATTGGGAGGTTGATGAAGACGGCCCCGAGGATTTGAATGGGGACGGGCTCATTACAATGATGAGGGTTATGGACCCCACGGGCGAATGGATCGCTGATGAAGCCAATCCTTCGCTGATGCGGAAGGCAGAGCGGGAAAAAGGAGAGGTGGGAATGTACCGGCTGTTGTCAGAGGGAACCGACAACGATGGCGATGAAGCGTGGAATGAAGACGGTCCCGGTGCGGTGGACGTCAATGCCAATTTTACCTACAAGTACGATTTTTTCGCAGCGGGCTCCGGTGTCCATCAGATGTCGGCCGCCGAAACCAGGGGTATCGCCGAGTTTTTCGTGGCCCACCCGAACATCGCTGCCGTCTACGTGCTCGGGCCCCAGGACAATGTGATGGAGCCCTGGAAGCACAAGCAGGCTTCAGGGATCGGCGGAAACCCCGAAGGCACCTCCGCCGGTGGTCCCTACTCGAGCATCCTTTCTGCAGACCAACCGTTTTTTGAGCGTATGGGCGAACAGTTCGAAGAACTAACTGGCATGGAAGGAGAACCCACGTCGGGTGATTTGAAAGGGGACGTTCTTTCCTGGTCGTATTTCCACATGGGACGTTGGGCCTTTGGCTCTCGTGTGTGGTGGGTGCCTGAAACGGCCGCCGAAACCGATGAGGACTCAGACGATGAAGCGACGGACGAGGAAGAGGCGGAAGCTTCCCACGACGAGGCCGATGGTGACGATGACTCTGCCGAAGATGCCGAACAGGAAGAAACGCCCGATGAACACGACTCGCTCAAATCAGAATACAACGATTATCGCTGGATGGCCTCCAACGTCCCCGGCGGATTCGTGGAGTGGACTTCTGTAAACCATCCGGACTTTCCCGGTCAGGAAGTAGAGGTTGGTGGGTTCTCCCCTTACGTGAGGATGAATCCCCCGGGATCGATGCTGGATTCGCTTTCGGCTGGACAATTTGAGTTCGTCAAAGAACTGATGGCGTCGTTACCACAAATCGAGTTGCGGAATGTAGAAGTCGAAAACGTCGGCGATAGGACTTACAGAATCAACGCTACCGTAACAAATAACGGTTACTTCCCGACACTTTCAGCGATCGGAGTGAGAGCGTTCTGGCCGCGTCAGATTCGCTTATCGTTCGAACTTGATGGCCAGGAACTGATAGGGGGACGTACGCAGCAACTTCTGGGACCGATTCCTGGCGGGGGCGGATCTCGCGAATTCAGCTGGCTTGTTGTCGGTCGTCCCGGATCGAACGTGTCAATTTCTGCGTCAAGCCCGGTGGCTGGCACGGCTTCTCAAACCTTAACGTTGCGCTAAAGAGGACAGAAAATGCAGACACAACGAAAAGTTTTCAGCGGCGCGATAGGGTTTTTGATGACTTTCCTGGGTGGCTCGGCAGGATTGCAGGCCCAGGGTGTCCTGGCGGCCATGGGATCTCCTCCAAACCCGCGCGTCGAAGTTTCATGGGACAGGTACTACGATCACGCTTCCATCGGTGACATTGGTCGTCGCCTTGAGCAAGCATACCCGGATCGCTGTCGCCTGAGTTCGATCGGCGACTCGTACCAGGGACGGGAGCTATGGATGATAACTGTGACCAATTTCGATCACGGCGAAGCCGATCAGAAATCTGGTATGTATATCGACGGCAACATCCACGCTAACGAAATTCAGGGTACCGAGGTGTCGTTGTACACGGCATGGTACCTGTGTGAGATGGCTGACCGGGTACCGTGGGTGGATTCACTGCTGGATGAGCGGGTGTTTTATATCGTTCCGTCAATCAATCCTGACGGGCGCGAATCGTTCATGTACGAAGGGAACAACCAGCATTCCCCCAGGTCAGGAGTGGTTCCCCGGGACTCCGATGGTGACGGTACCGTTGATGAAGACGGTTACGACGACCTTAACGGCGACGGACACATTACCCAGATGCGTGTGCGAAATCCTAACGGACGGTGGATTGTTTCTCCGGAGGACTCGCGGATAATGATTCGCGCAGCCATCGATCAACCCGGCGAGTACGACATGCTGGGCAGTGAGGGCTGGGACAATGATGGCGATGGGCGGGTCAATGAAGACGGTGTCGCGTTTTCGTACGACCCCAATCGTAATTGGCCTTGGCGCTGGCAGCCGAGGTATGTCCAGGGTGGAGCGGACTACTATCCGACATCGCTTCCTGAAACCCGGGCGGTGATCGATTTTATTGTTGCGCACCCGAACATTGCAGGGGTACAGACTTACCACAACTCCGGCGGCATGATCTTGCGCGGTCCGGGTGTCCCACGTGACCAGTATCGTCCGCAGGACGTGCGGGTTTATGACGCCCTGGGCGCTGTCGGCGAAGAGATTCTTCCGGGTTACCGATATATGGTAGTGTGGAGTGACCTGTACACCGTCTGGGGTGGCGAACTCGATTGGACCTACGGCGGTCGGGGAATTATCAGTTACAGCAATGAACTGTTTACTCCGTTCAAATATTTCGAAGAAGCCCCCGAGCAAGAGAGATACGATCGGGTGGAGTATCGTTTTGATCGTCTGCTGTTGATGAATGAAGCGGTTGTGCCGTGGACTGAAGTGCAGCACCCACAGTTTGGAACGGTAGAAGTGGGCGGAGTTAAAAAGCAGTATACGCGCGCTATTCCAGGTTTTCTCCTGCCAGCCGAAGCACATCGCAACATGGCGTTCACCCTTTATCAGGCGCATCAAATGCCGCTGGTGAAGGTCGATACAGTGATGACCCGCTCGCTCGGAAATGGGCTTACCGAGGTCACCGCAGTGATTGCTAACAGGCGAATCACTCCTACGCACACTCAACAGGATATTGAAAACCATATCACCCGCCCCGACTGGGTTTCGATCGAGGGCGGTCAGGTTATTGCGGGATTCGTAGTAGATAACTTGAGGATGGGTCTAGCTACCGAACAGGAGCGCAATCCTCAACGAATCAATATCCGCAACATTGGCGGTATGGGCACCGCTACAGTGCGATGGGTAATGCGGGGCAACGGCCCCTTTACTGTGACAGTGGATTCGCGCAAAGGCGGCGTAGATTCGAAATAAGTAATAAGTAAGAAAAAAGGCGGGGCCCCGGTTGCACACCGGAGCCCCGCCTTTTTTTCGACTTCTATCCTCTGACTTCTAACTTCTACTTTTTGATCTTCTATCTTCTAACGCTTGCCATACTCACAAGCTCCTCTGATGTATTGGAGCTTTGCAGTAACTCCAGAGCCTTGTTGATCTGCGGGTCGTCGAGGGCTCTACGACGCAGCTCCGGCGTTCTTCCAAATACGTAACGCGAAAGTTCGTAGGCGAATTGATCTGCAACGAAGGACTCGGCTCCAGTCCAGATCTCGTCGGAAATGTTAGCACCGGTGGCCCGGATGCGGCGCAGGAGTTCTGTGCGCATGTCCGTTGTGACCTCAAAGTCTTCCGCAGTGATTGACCCGCTCCCCTTCAACTCTCGGGCATAGCGTGTCAGGGCATCGCGGTAACCTGATACCAGCGTGTCCAGTGCGAGAGCAAACGCCCGTTCTCCGTCAAGCAACGTGTCTGGAAGGAGAATATCGGGGCGTATTCCACCACCACCGATGAGTTCGCGGCCGCCGAAAGATTCGAAAATGGTGTCTTGTGGTTCCGAGTTTGCGGAGTCTCGGGCGGCGAAGACGGAATGCCTGGGTCCCGATTTGGGAAGATCGATGGAACGGCCGACCGGTGTATACCAGCGAGACGATGTGACTGCCAACGCTTCGGTTTCGGTCACAGGAAACACAAGGTACGCCACACCCTTTCCGAAACTCGGGGTTCCTATAATTGCCGCCCTGTCATGGTCCTGGACCGCACCCGAAAAGATCTCGGCAGCGCTCGCTGTGAATCCGTTAATCAAAACAACCAATGGGATATCTGGCCAGAGCGCGGGGTTTCGTGCGTGGTATGTTCTTGTCGCTCCAGGAGCGCGTCCGCGGGTTTCGACTACGGGCAACCCGTTGTCAAGGAACATATCTGCGAGCAAGACCCCCTGCGTCAGGATGCCGCCCGGGTTACTGCGGAGGTCGAGCACCAACGAGTTGGCACCCTCGCTGATCAGCCGATTCAATTCGCCTGCCAATTCGCTGGCCGCAACATCCGTGACTGAGGTCAATCGCATATAGGCGACATCGTCCTCAAGCAACATCGCGCCTTCGACCGAACTCACGTGTACCTGAGCTCGAGTTATGTCAAATGGCAGGGCAGCCGTTGATCCGGCGCGACGCACCCTGATCGAGACATTGGTACCGGCAGGTCCCTTCATCCGGCTGGATGCTTGAGCTGTGGTCCAGCCCTGGGCGGATTCTCCGTCGATTTCAACGATCTGGTCGCCCGGCTGCAATCCAACAGTTTCGCCCGGAGTGCCGACAAAAGTGGTTACCACGGTAATCCAGCTATCTCTGGAGTCAATCTGGATGCCGATGCCTGCGTAGTCGCCGGTCGTCGAAAGAGTAAGGCTCCCGAAGGCTTCCGGTCTGAGGAAATTAGTGTAGGGGTCGTTAAGCTGGCCCAACATGCCGTCGATAGCCATGTCGTAGAGCTCTGCCTCAGAGATGGAGTCTACGTAATACTCGGCGACGTGGGCCACGATGTCCTCAAAGAGGCGAGACCGATTGAAAGCGGATTCTGCACTGCCACCCTGGAAGTACCAACCGCCTGATACAAACGCCAAAAATCCTGTTAACCCAAGTGCTGCAAACGATTTACGTCCCATTTACTCTCCGACTTGCTGCTGTAGATGTGTTAGGGTTCAACACGGCGCCCACCCCAAGGGTTCCAAAATATGCCAAAATCTGGTCTGAATGGAACCTGAAACTGGCAGTTTGCCGGTTTTTCTCACGCCGACCGGTTAGGGGCAAGCCATTTTTGAGCCTCCTCCAGACTCATTCCTTTCCTGGCTGCGTAGTCGGCAACTTGATCTTCGCCAATTTTGCCCAGCCCGAAGTAATGCGCTTCGGGATGCCCGAAATACCAACCACTGACCGATGCTGCGGGCAACATGGCGCAGTTCTCACTGAGCGTGATGCCTGCGTTTTCCGAGACATTGAGCAGGTCAAACAGGAGGTTCTTTTCTGAGTGGTCCGGGCAAGCGGGGTACCCTGGGGCCGGTCGGATACCGTCGTAGGCCTCTTTCACGAGGTCGTCACCAGTAAACGATTCGTCCGGCGCATATCCCCACAACTCTGCACGAACCAGCGAATGGGCATATTCAGCAAACGCCTCTGCGAGCCTATCCGCAAGCGCCTTGGCCATTATCGCGTTGTAGTCGTCGTGGTCTTTTTCGAAAGCATCGCAAAGCTCGTTTACGCCATGCCCTGCGGTTACTGCGAACGCACCGAAATAATCCTCAATGCCCCCTTCCGCGGGTGCCACAAAATCAGCGAGACACATATTCGGACGGCCCGGCGGCTTGCCCATTTGTTGGCGGAGAAAGTGCACCGTTGCGATAGGTTGTCCCGATTCGGGGTCGAGCAACTCAATGTCGTCATCGTGCACACTGCGGGCAGGAAATAATCCGACCACGGCGCGAGCGTCAAACAGTTCCTCGGAGACGATACGATCCAGAAGTTTCTGTGCGTCGTCGAAAAGTGACTTTGCCTGCGCTCCGACTTTTTCATCTTCAAAAATCGCAGGATATTTTCCGTGCAGTTCCCAGGTTTGGAAAAACGGCGTCCAGTCGATAAACGACACGAGGTCTCGAAGCGAACAGTCGTCGATAACCGTGATACCTAAATTCTTCGGTTTGACCGGAGTGTGTTTTGACCAGTCGATTACGAATTTCCGTTCCCGGGCCACCGATAAGTCAATAAATGTCTGAGATTTTTTCTTCTTCCCGTGCGCCTCCCGCAGGCCATCATATTCCAGATGGATCTTCGCCTGGAACCGTTCGCGTGTGTCGCGGCCCATCAACTGGCCCATTACCCCAACGCTTCTGGAAGCATCCACCACGTAGGTGGCGCCTCCCCCGTATTCGGGTGCCACCTTTACCGCCGTGTGAACCAGTGAGGTGGTCGCCCCACCGATCAAAAGGGGTGTACCAAAGCCCTCTCGCTCCAGTTCACGTGCAACGTGGACCATCTCGTCCAGCGAAGGAGTGATCAGTCCGCTTAGGCCGATGACATCGACATCCTCTGTCCTTGCCGTCTCAAGAATTTTTTGCGCCGACACCATAACGCCGAGGTCGATTACCTCGTAGTTGTTACAGCCGAGGACGACTCCGACGATGTTTTTTCCGATGTCGTGCACGTCGCCCTTGACGGTCGCGAGCAGGATTTTGCCGTTAGTAGTTCCGGACAACCCGCGTTTTTTCTTTTCTGCTTCGATGAACGGAACGAGATGAGCGACCGCCTTTTTCATGACCCGGGCGCTTTTTACCACCTGCGGCAGAAACATCTTACCCGATCCGAACAGATCGCCGACGACATTCATCCCGTCCATCAAAGGACCTTCCACAACTTCGATAGCACGCTCGTGATTTTTACGTGCCTCTTCAGCATCCTCTTCGATAAACTCTGTGATGCCCTTTACCAGCGAATGCTCCAGCCTTTTGTTGACCGACAGAGATCGCCACTCGAGAGTTTCCTCTTCGCGGGCCTGTCCATGTACAGTCCCCGCTATGGACGTTAGTGCTTCGGTTGCTCCCTCGTGTCGGTTGAATAGGACATCTTCGACGGCTTTGAGGAGGTCCGGGGGCAGGTCGTCATAAACGGCAAGGGCGCTGGGATTGACGATTCCCATATCCATACCTGCCTGGATGGCATGGTACAGGAAGGCGGAGTGCATTGCTTCCCGTACAACATCGTTGCCGCGGAATGAGAACGAAAGATTGCTGACACCTCCGCTGATAAGCGCGTGTGGTAATCCAGCTTTTATCCTGCGACAGGCTTCGATAAAGGAAAGAGCGTACTCGTTGTGCTCTTCAATTCCCGTAGCCACAGCAAAGATGTTCGGGTCGAAAATAATGTCCTGCGGAAGAAAGCCGACTTTTTCAATAAGCAGGTCGTAGGCTCGTTTGCAGATGGCGAACCGATGGTCGGCAGTTTCGGCCTGACCGGTTTCGTCGAAGGCCATTACGATAACAGCCGCACCATAACTCCTTGCAGTGTGAGCGTGCTGCAGGAACGGCCCCTCACCTTCTTTGAGGCTTATAGAGTTCACGACGCATTTTCCCTGAATGCACTTGAGCCCCGCTTCGATAACGTCCCACTTCGACGAGTCGAGCATTACCGGAACGCGACTGATATCGGGTTCAGTCGCGACAAGCTTCAGGAAATTTTCCATGGCCGAAAGAGATTCCAACATTCCTTCGTCCATGTTGACGTCAATTATCTGTGCGCCGTTTTCCACCTGCTGGCGTGCAACATCGAGAGCCTCTTCGTATTGTTCTTCTCGAATGAGCCGGGCAAATTTTCGCGACCCGGCAACATTGGTGCGTTCCCCGACGTTTACAAACAGTGAGTCGGGCCGAATTGTGAGCGGCTCAAGTCCGCTCAGTCGCGTGTGTGGTTCAACTATCGGCGGTTTTCGGGGAGCAATTCGTGCAACCGAGTCAGCGATAGCCTTGATGTGATCGGGCGTGGTACCGCAGCAACCGCCAACGATGTTCAGGAAACCACTTGTAGCGAATTCTTTTAGGAGCCCCGCCATGAATTCGGGTGACTCGTCATATCCCCCGAACTCGTTGGGGAGACCTGCGTTGGGGTGACAACTAATCAGAGCCTCTGAAATGTCCGACAGTTCCTCAACGTATTGTCTCATCTCAGTTGCGCCCAGCGCACAGTTGAGTCCAACGGAAAAGAGGTTCGCGTGGCTGATCGAATTCCAGAAAGCTTCAATGGTTTGCCCCGACAGGGTACGACCGCTGGCATCGACGATCGTACCTGACACCATTATAGGGATTTCAGATTGCTGTTCTGCCAGTACGCGTTGAACTCCGAACAGAGCAGCCTTGGCGTTCAATGTATCGAAAACGGTCTCGATCAGCAGGAGGTCAACGCCACCGGCGATCAGGCCGCGCGCCTGTTCGGCATACGCGTCAGCAACCTGGTCAAAGGTCACGTCACGAAAACCCGGGTCGTTAACGTCAGGTGAAATCGAGAGGGTCTTATTCGTAGGGCCCATAGACCCTGCCACAAACCGCGGACGGTTCGGATTTGCGGCGGTGAATTCGTCAGCTACTTCGCGTGCTACCCGAGCTGCGGCTTCGTTTATTTGGAAAACAGACCCTTCCAGTCCGTAATCGGCCTGAGAAATTGACGTTCCGTTGAAGGTGTTGGTCTCGGCGATGTCCGCGCCGGCGTCGAAATAGGCACGGTGAATGGCAGCCAGGATATCGGGCTGCGTTACGGCGATGACATCGTTGTTGCCCTTCAGCGAGACTGGATGGTTCGCAAAGGTTTCTCCGCGAAAATCCTCCTCCTTAAGTTCGTAGGACTGGATCATAGTTCCCATGGCGCCATCAAGCACAAGGATGCGCTCTTTGAGAACTTCCTTTAATCGTTCCACTCGCTGTTTCGTTGAACTGTGATCAGCCACCAAATACCTCCAGAGCAATTTCTACTTTGCCAAACGGTGCGCTCACCTGGACTCCCTGTACAGAGTCCTTGAATTGTTCAAACAACTCTCTGGCAATCGTTACACCTTCAGCCAACGCAGCTTCTTTGCCTTTTTCCTGCGCGCGCCGCATCCGCTCAAGGATTTCGTCGGGGATACTGACTCCCGGAACCTCGTTGGCCAAAAATTCCGCGTTTCTGATGGAGACCAGCGGCCAGATGCCCATTACGATCGGCGTTTTATACCCTTCGACCTCTTTCAGGAAACTTTCAAATTGGGTCGGATCAAAAACCGGTTGTGTGATGGCGTACTCCGCGCCTGCGTCAACCTTCCACCCGAATCGAGACATTTCCCGATTGTGGTCAACCGCAACTGGATTCACGCCGACACCGATCACGAACCTGGTCGGCTCGCCGATCGCGTTTTGGCCCGGGTCCACGCCGTGATTCAGGCGGTACGCCAGGTTGGTCAGTCCAATAGAGTCGATGTCGAATACAGCTGTCGACTCGGGATAAGGTCCCATCTTCGGCGGATCACCGGTGATTATAAGCACGTTGCGGAGGCCCGCGGCTGAAGCTCCCAGCAAATCGCTGAGCATCCCCAGCAAATTGCGATCGCGGCAGCAGTAGTGCATCACAGTCTCCAGTCCCACCTCTCGCTCAATAAGAATGCACGAAGCCAACACCCCCATACGGCTTTGCGCGCGGGGACCATCAGGTACGTTAACGGCATCCACTCCCGCGGCCTTCAAGGTCCTGCACTGTTCAAGCATCGGAGTCGCATCCGCACCTTTAGGAGGGACGATTTCAACACTGGTGACCAACTCACCCCGAGCAAGTTTCGCACCCCAGTTGGATCTTTCTTCCATTGGTGGGGCCGCCCGCTCCGAAGCCAGCTTTACCTCTACGTTGCTGACGTGGGGCAGTTCATGCCGAGCCTGTGTACTCGCGATGTAATTTCGGATTTCCCTGATGTGATCAGGAGTCGTGCCGCAGCATCCCCCTACGAATTTGGCGCCGGCCTCAGTGATGAATTTTGCATATGTGGCCATGTACTCTGGACTGGCCAGGTAAATTTTCCTGTCGCCGACGTCTTTGGGGATGCCAGCATTAGGTTGGGCCGACAGAGGTTTGGTCGTGTGTTCGGCCAGTTCTTCAATTGCCTCCAAAATCCCTGACGGGCCGACCGAACAGTTGAGGCCCACCACGTCCGCTCCCCATTCGGTCAGGCGAGCACCAATGGTGGCGACGTCTGTTCCGTAACCTGTTTTGTTGTCCTGCCCAATCGTCATCTGGGCTATTATCGGGAGGACACTTACCTCGCGAATCGCTTTCATGGCTTCATGGATTTCGGCGAGGTCGTTAAAGGTCTCCAGGATGAACCCGTCGACGCCACCATCCACCAGCCCGACAGCCTGGCGTTTAAAGAACTCGCGGGCCTCGTCCGTGGAGGTCGGGCCGAAAGGCTCGATTCGCACTCCCAGCGGACCCATGGCGCCAACTACACTTGCATTCCCATCGGCCGCAGCGACGGCCAACTCGGCGGCAGTCTTATTCAACTCCTCGGTCTGGTGGTCAATCCCGTGTTCTTTGAGCTTCACCGGGTTGGCACCAAATGTGTTGGTCTCGATGACCTCGGCTCCGGCGTTTACGTAGGCTTCGTGTACTTCCCTCACCAAACGCGGTTGTTTCAAACTGAGGTCGTCGTAACAAACGTTTACAAAAACCCCTTTGCCGTACAGTTGCGTTCCCATCGCTCCGTCGCAGACATGTACTTTCCCGTCTTCGATCAGATCGCGCAGAGTTATGCTCATATGTGTGCCTCATTTGGCCCGGAATACCTGGCCTAAAAAAAATACCTCGTCGCTAGTCGCGCCGAGGCGGTTTTTAGCGGTTTGTTTTGCGTGGCCGCAATTTCCATAAATCACCACGATTCAATTGTGGGTGTAATATGAGGGAATGAGGGAGAGAGGGGAAGTGGGTATGGTAATAAACCGTAGGTAGGTGGGTTAGTGGGTAGGTGGGTGTGATATGAGACTGGTTCGAATCTGTGGCATATATCTGGGTGCGGTCGCCGCTTTGGAGCGATATATTGCCAGTAACTAATCCACGGGGCTAACGGTGAGCAGACTGAATCGGCGGCAATTCCTTAAGAATTCTTCCAGCCTGGCGGGCTCAACTGTGATTGGGCTTTCCTCACTTCAGACGCTTTTGGCTGGTTGCTCGGGTGGGGCCGGAGCCGACGGACGTGACTCGATCATGGTTGGGACCGGAGATGGCGGGTACGGCCCTCTGCGAGCAGCTGGTCCCGATTTGATGCTTCCGGAGGGTTTCCAATACAGAATGATCGGCGTCGAGGGCACTGCGATGAGCGACGGGAATCTCACCCCCCGGGACCACGACGGTACGGCTGCGTTTGCCCTGCCGAACGGGAATATTCGGTTGGTTCGCAATCATGAAGTCACTACACAGGCAACCGAAAATGGAGCCATCGGCGACCTGTCCCTTGCATACGACACCAGCGCTCCGGGGGGCACAACGTCTCTCGAAATCGATCCGGTGTCGCGGGAGGTTGTGAAAGATTTTGTAAGCCTGGGTGGGACCCACACCAATTGCGCCGGAGGCCCGACTCCGTGGGGTTCGTGGCTTTCATGTGAAGAGATAACGGTCGGGAGCAATCGGGGTTATCTCAAGGATCACGGATACGTTTTTGAAGTGCCCGCGATGGCCGAAGAACAACTCCCGCCTGTGCCACTACCGGCGATGGGGCGCTTCTACCACGAAGCTGTTGCAGTCGATCCCGCCACGGGGATTCTCTACGAGACAGAGGATCCTGGCAGCCGACCGATAACCTGCGGGTTCTATCGCTTTATTCCCGATCAGCCCTACATGAATGGAGCAGGGGGTGACCTCACGGAGGGTGGAAAGTTACAAATGCTCAGGGTGGCGGGACAACCGAATTACAATACTGCCCTTGGCCAGACTGTGGGTCAGGATCTTGCCGTAGAGTGGGTGGATATTCTCGATCCCGATCCCTCAAACGCTCAAACTGAAATACGGGCAGTGGCGGAGCAAGGCTGGAGTGAAGGTGCAGCCAGTTTCAATCGGCTGGAGGGGTGTTGGTGGGGCGGCGACAGCGTTTATCTAACGGCGACCAACGGGGGTGATGCAGGGCAGGGGCAGGTCTGGCGGTATACACCGACACCCGACGGCGGCCAACTCACGCTAATTTTTGAATCGCCCAACCCGGATGTCATGAATTATCCCGACAATATTTGTGTGAGTCCCCGCGGTACCCTGGTGATTTGTGAAGACGGGGACGCAAGCCAGTTTGTACGGGGGCTAACCCTGGATGGTCGGTTGTTCGACATCGCCTATAACAATTACAATCATCGCGAGTTCACTGGCGCCACGTTTAGTCCCGATGGCCAGACATTGTTCTTCAATATCCAGAGCGGCGGAGACGGCAATCTCGGAAAGACCTTTGCAGTTTGGGGACCCTGGGAGAAAGGGGCGATTTGAAAGATTGAGGGGATGAGGGATCGAGAGGGAATTGGTGAAATCCCCTCCAATGCTCAACCCCTCAAATATCACTCAGCTCTCATCGCATCCATTGCGCTGACTTTCGTGGCTCGTCGAGCGGGCACCCACCCCGCGCCGGCTGCGGTTATAACAAGCACAACTCCGACCACTCCGAAAATCATCGGGTCCCGGGTGGTCACGTCGACCAGCATGGATTCGAGTACTTTGCTGGCGACCAACGACCCGGCCAGTCCTATCAACAGGCCTGCTCCACACAGCAGTGCCGCCTGTCGAACCATTAGTCTCCGCACCTGTCCGGCTGTAGCACCGAGAGCAACTCGGATACCGATTTCCTGGAATCGTTGATTCACCGAGTATGACAGGACTCCGTAGAGACCGATTGCGCTCAAAGCCAGGGCCACTCCGGCGAAGATGCCCATGAGTAGTAGCGCGAATTTGTCCCGAGCTACTTCGCGTCCCAACACCTGCTCCATCGATCGCGCATTGTAGACGACAAGTTCTCCGTCAAGCGTTGCTACCTCATCTCTGATTTGTTGCAAGAGGGTTTCGGTGGAGGCGGATGTCTTGACCGTCTGAATAAGGCGCCAATTCCTATCGTCACCGTATTGGATGTGACTCAGGTAAATCTTCTCGTCGATTGCGCCGAGGTGATCGTGGGCCACGTCTTCAACAACACCCACGACCGTCCACCATTTGGACCCGACGCCAACGGTCTCACCCAGGGGGTCGCGATCGGGAAATGCGCGTCTTGCCGTGGCACTGTTGATCACGGCGACCGGTGGCCCTTCGCGAATGTCAGACGTGTTAGCAGATCGTCCGGCCAGCATGGAAATACCAAAGGCCTCGAAGTAATCGCCTTCAATTATCCTTATCTGAGTGCCGAAGTTGTCTCTTTCGCCGTCGGGTTTCGTATAGGTAAGCCCCCAGCCGTTGTAGGGGCCTGAGGCGGGTAATTTGGAAATAGCCGCTACCGATTGAACACCTGGAATAGCACGTATTTTTTCATGCAATTGTTGGTGGAAGGCTATTCGCAGAGCCGGATCGTCGTAACGGGACACAGGCAGATGTATCTCGAACGTCATGATGTCGTTGGGTACGATGCCGAGGTCCTTTTGTTGCAGTTGGACGAAGCTTCGCATCAGAAGGCCGGCTCCAACCAGTAACAACATTGCCAGGGCCATCTGACCTGCAACCAGGATTCCGCGCGCTCTGGCTCCCGCTCCCCCTGTGTTGCCTCTTGTGCCGTCTCGCATTGCGTCGTTGGGGTCTGCTTTTACCGCTCGAACGGCAGGGGCAGTTCCAAAAAAGAGGGCGGTAGCCACGGTTGCAAACAAAGCGAAGAGCACCAGCTGGGGGTCAAACGAAATTTCTTCGGCCCTGGCAAGAGACTCGGGGGCCACGGCCAGCAGAGCACTAACACCTATGGTAGAAACCGCGGAACCGATGACGCCCCCTGCCGCTGCAACGAGTAGAGACTCGCCCATCAGTTGCGTGAAAAGCCGAGCCCGTGAAGAACCCAACGCGATCCGAATCGCCATTTCCTTTGATCTTGATATTCCCCTGGCAAGGAATAGATTGGCGACGTTTACGCAGGCGATGAGCAGCACTACTGCGGCGGCTCCCATGAGAATTGCCAGGGTCGAACGCGATTCGCCTACGACATCATCCAACAACGGCACGAGTCGGATGTACTCATCTTCACCCGCGTAGTGACGAATCCCGCTTTCACGTCGGACTTGTTGGAACGCATGCAACTCGGCCTGAGCTGTTTCGATTGAGACTCCGGGTGCCAGTCGGGCCACCGCGTTGAGGTAGTGATTGTCGTGCGCGTTCCACCGTGTGTCCGGCGTCATGTCGTGCGGTATCCAGAGATCTACGTCGCCTCCAACAACATCCAGAAAACCAGGGCGCATGACTCCGACAACCTCATACGGTTCGCCGTTCAGGTCGATGCTGGTTCCTATGATTCCTTCGTCACCTCCGCCATAGCTTTGCCACAAACTGTGCGATAGAACGACACTGTTCATCGAGAGGTTCTGGTCGCGTTCGAACGCTCGTCCGATCAGAGGAGTTGCGCGGTATACGGTGAAGTATCCCTCTCCTACCGGAAGAGCCCGTACTCTGAACGGCCCGGCGTCACCCATAAGGTCCTTGCCGACCTCGCTGTAGTTTGAGATGGCACCGACAGATGCAAGCGAAGCAATTTTGTCACGCATACCCCAAACGTCGGGGGCGCTCAAATAGTTGTCATCGTAATCGCGGCGGACACTGGCGGTGTAGGCCCGCACGAGCTGTCCAGGCTCCGAGTAGGGCAGGGGCGTGAGGACTACTGAGTTCAGAACCGAAAAAATGGCTGCATTGGCACCGATGCCAAGTGCCAGAGTCAAGATCGCGATGACCGTGAAGGTCACTTGCTTGCGCAGCGTTCGGAAAGAATAGGCGAGGTCCGAAAGAAAAGTTTTCACGTTGCTGTTTCTCGATGGTTTGGGTACGAAAGATTCCGGGGCACGATCAAGGCGTTCTTCCAACCCTGATCTAGCGATATTGAATGCCGTTTTGAAAGTTTGGTATGCAACCAACAAACCGGCTACCGGAAAGCTGTGCTGGCTTCTGATGTCACTGATTTGGTCGTCGGATGAATCCAGGAGGTTGTCGCCATAGTTCGACCTGAAGTCCACCGGGTAAAACCGCAGAGCCGCTTTCAAGAGCAGACGACGGAGCCCGCCAGTTTTTCGGTTAGCCATGGAGTAAATCCACCGCCATTTTCGAATCGAGAAGAAGGCGCAGTCGATTCAACTCGGCCCGGGCAACTCTGCGACCCAGTTCCGTGGCGCGGTACAACCTTCTCTTGCGATTGGAAACGTTGTCTGCATCGGGTGCCTCTTCAATCAGACCGGACACCAACAGTCGGTTAACGATGCGGTACAACGACCCGAGTTCCAGTTTGCCTGACGGATCCTTTTGCTCAATGCTTGCTTTAACGATTCCGTAGCCGTGAAGAGCAGAGTCGGACAGTATTAGCAGGACCCTGAAATCCTGATGACTCAGGGGAAGGAAAGAATCAGGTGCTTTTAAATCGTTGTTGTTGCTTGACTTAGCCATGTTTGCCTTAATATCTGTTGTCTACACATATGTTAGATGACGATATTAGGCAAAAGGTTGGAACGAAAGAAGGGAAGTCGGGATGTTGGATGCCGGTTTTGCGTGGCCTTTCCTGTGCCGCAGTGTACCCCTGCACCGGTGCGTCGCCCCCGTGCCGCGCCTATTTTCTTACTTCTTACTTCTTTCTATCTGTTCAATAAATTCCTGCGTGCCTTCGGGCAACAACAAATCGTCTGCGATCCCTGCGATCTCCTCGGCTTGCTGCCAGGCGGCCTCAAGGATATTCAACTCCCCTTCCAATGCTCGGCGTTCCTGTTCCTCGTGCAGGGCCATCTCCACCGCCAAACGCGTTGGGGGATCCAGTTTAGTCACCGCCCTGGCATTGCCCGTACCCTTCTCGGTGAAAGGGTGGTTTCCCTTGGTTTGCTTCCAGGCTTCGCTATGAGTCTTCTGAATAAGATAGGCCTCGGGGTGTCCTGCCTCCTCAATCTGTTTAACAGCTGATTGAATGTTGGTTTTAGAGCCTCCGGACTTGTTGACCGCGGGCAAAATTATTCCTGCCGCCCTGAGCGCCTCCGGCCCCTCAAAGACCTCGGTTCCCTTAGTGTGCTTGAGAACCAACCTCCAGTCCTCCGGCCCCTCTCCTCGTGAAAATCTCGTTTTATCTAGTCCGGGCCTCTTGACGATCAACTTTCGTCCATCTTCAGTTTTGACCGCGGCGAGGCGCCTTGTGTTGAGCACAAAGTTGGGGATGTTGCCTATAACGCCTCCCCCGACTCCTACTGCTATTGCTCCGACAGCCACAGCTGCGATGGCGGCTCCGCCCACTATCCCGATCGCCACAGCCCTTTTCCGCCGCCGTCCGAATTGATCGCCGTAGCGCCAGGCCGCGAACTCAGGCCGCATCGGCTTTCCAATTCGCACCAACTCCAACCCCTCGGTGATGCGGGCCATGCCAATATTGTCGGTCGATGTCCTCATTCGAGTGCCGTGGAAAAGCCTCTCGCAATCTTCGATAGCCTCCCACCGTTCTTCGAGCGGTGTGAGGTTCCAGCGCTCGCACTTCCGACAAACCACCCATAGGCGTCCTTTTTCTGAGTCAAACGCGAGACGGCGTCCGACAGGGAAAAATTCGATTACCTCGTTTTCACCCAGCGGTTTGTTGCAGAAGAGGCAGGTGGAGTACATGCGGTTAATATATATGTTGCATACGCACGATCAAGGAGAGAAGGCGGCACGGTGGCGGAGTGGCACCGGTTAGCCCCCTGTGCCGCTGTGCATCCCGTGCCCCTGAGCCACCTGTGTGTTACTTGTATGCGCAAAATGTGTTACAATTAACTCATGGACTCTACTATAAGGAACATTGATGGCGACGCCTACCGAGCTTTGCGAGCCAGGGCAGTTTTGGAGGGCAAAACGATGGGAGAAATGGTCAGCGAGGCGATGGTAGCGTACCTCGCGCGTCCGTCGACCGGAGCGGGTGGTCGGAGCTTGCTCGAGTTGAAGCCGACTCGGTTCCCCCCGGGCAACGAACGCCTGAGCGAAAGTATCGACGACGTGGTCTATGACTGAGCCCGGCCCTTCGACGTTGATCCTGGACTCGAGCTTTTTGATCGCCTACTACAACACCAACGATGTTCACCACCCATCTGCCGCACGCCAGATGGTCTCGATTGCCGGAGGGGGTTGGGAGCACGTGATCTTGTTAGAGTACGTTTTCCTGGAAGTGGTGACGGTTCTTCTTTTGAAAACCGATCTTGAAACGGCGACCACGGTTGGAGACATCCTCCTCGGTGCCAGAGAACTCGAGTTCGTTCCCTGTTCCGATTTATTTTTAGAAACTCTACAAACGTTTCGAGACCAGGCTGAAGGCAAACTGAGTTTTGTTGACTCTGCGATCGCGACGACCGCTTGGAGATACGACTCGGAGGTGGCGTCGTTTGACAAGCAATTGATGGAAGCCGTGGGGCGCTAACTAACTTCTATCTTCCAACTTCAATCTGTTAATAATCACTTCGTCGTCTATCCCTTCGAACCGCACTTGTTTCCTCCTGCTCGATTGTCCGGTGGCGATGCTGATCGAGCTCTTTGGGATCCCAAGTGTCTTTGAGAGATAACGAATCAACTCTTTGTTGGCCGCGCCATCCACCGGAGGGGCTTTTATGCGAATCTTGATTGCACCCCCGTGCCAACCCACAACTTCTGTCTTGCTTGCGCGGGGTTGGACCAAAAAAGAGATGGTGTCCATGAACCAACTATCGGGAGGGGGGAGCAGGGAACGGGGAGCCGGGAGGGGTTAATATGAATCCTGTGCCGCCGTGCGCCAGAGCCACCGTGCCACAGTGCCACTATAGACTTCTCAAAATCATACTTACGATCAGCTGCACTCCAAAGTACGCAACGATGGGCGACAGGTCGATCATTCCGACCGGAGGTAAGCGCTTCCTTATGGGCTCGACAATCCAGTCGGTTAAGAAGTAGAACGGTTTCATGAAAGGATTAAAGCGGCCGGCTCCCACCCATGAGCCGATTACCCGGATAAAAATGGAGATTGTAAACACCTGGCCAGCATAGAAGACGATCAGGCTGGCAATGCCTCTCGGTCCCGAACGTCCTGCGGCACCCATAAAAGCTGCCTGCCGCACGAGCCATTCGATCAGCGAAATTGATATGATACCTCCAACTACAACTCCACCCAGCAGCCACTGGGGGGCGCTTTGGGGGTTACCTCCCCTTTTTACCAGCCATCCTTCGATTGGATTGAGCACCGGGTCCGAGATCACCCGAAGGGATTTGGCTGTGGCACCGAACGGCTTGAGGCGTTGGGTCTTGACCAGCCAGCTTCCGGTTGAAACCACCGCGGCATAACTGAAAAGGCCGAGCACAACGATCCGAAGTGTGTCGATCATGCGAGAGCCGTTGTGATTAGTCTGTTCTGTTCCGCTTTGTGCGCCGCGGGGTAGCCTTCAGCGGGACTTGAGCGTTCCAGCCGGGAGACATAAACCAGTTCGATGTCTCCTCCCAGAAATTTTGCAAGCTTCGGTGTAACCCACTTTCGAGCGCCCATATTGGACGGCTCTTCCTGCAACCAGACGATCTTTTTGAGATTCGGATAGGATCGAATTACACGGGCCACATCGGTCTCTGGAAACGGGTACAGCATTTCAATCCTGGAGACCGCTACGTGTGGTGCTCTGGCTCGTTCGGAGGAAGTCACCACGTCGTAGTACACCTTGCCTGAACAGAATACCAGTTTGGTAATTGAGCCGCGGTCGGTCGGCGGTGAAACCTCGTCGAGCACTTCGAGGAACGAGCCATCTGTCAGGCGGCTTACCGGAGATGATGCAGCGGGAAGTCGCAGGAGACTTTTAGGCGTCATCACGATGAGGGGGCGGATTTCGTCCGACTTGGCCTGCCTTCGGAGCAGGTGGAAATACTGTGCCGGTGTCGAACAGTTCACCACACGGATATTTCCTTCGGCTCCCAATGCAAGAAACCTCTCCAACCGGGCACTGGAATGTTCGGGGCCCTGACCTTCATACCCATGGGGTAGCAGCAGCGTGAGCCGCGATGTCTGATTCCATTTGGCCAGCCCGGCGATGATGAACTGATCGATAATGATTTCTGCGCCGTTGGCGAAGTCGCCGAATTGAGCTTCCCACAGAACCAGAGTTTCCGGCGCCGCAACCGAGTAACCGTACTCAAAGCCCAGGCATGCGTATTCCGATAGTGGGCTGTTGTGAATCTCGAAGGCGGTTTCTACTTCAGGCAGATTCTGCAACGGAACATAAGGCCTGCCGTTGTTGCCATCATGTAACACCGCGTGTCGATGGCTAAACGTACCTCGTCCGACATCTTGTCCCGTGACTCTGACCGGAATCCCATCCTGGAGCAAACTACCGAAGGCCAGCGATTCTGCGTGGCCCCAATCGATGGTACCGCCTTCGACCAGGGCGGAGCCTCTCTTGTCGAGCATTCGTTTCAGTTTGGAATTGAGGGCGAAATCTTCCGGTGTTCGACTCAGCACGTTGTTGAGGGCTGACAAACGAGTTAGCGGTACTGAGGTTTCCGGTTCACCGATGGCGATCCAGGCGGCGGAAATTCTATCGGGTTCAGATCCCTGAACGGTTGACGTTTTCCGTTTCAATTCGTCGAGAGTGGCGGACAGTTCGTCTACGCGACTGGTAAACATCTGGTCGGCGTCGGCTTCGGTCAGAATACCTGACTTCACCAGGTGCGCAGAGTAAAGCGATCGCACGGTGGGATGGGCGTCGATCAAACGGTATGCCTCTGGCTGAGTGAATCGGGGTTCGTCCCCTTCATTGTGTCCGTGTCGACGATATCCTACAAGGTCTACTACCGAGCCCACGCCAAACTTGTCGCGGTACATGATAGCCAACCGAATGGCGGCGATGCATGCTTCGGGGTCATCTGCGTTGACGTGGAAAATTGGAATGTCGAAGCCGAGTGCCAGATCACTGGCGTGCTCGGTAGAGCGAGACTCTTTGGGATTTGTGGTAAAACCGACCTGGTTGTTTGTGATGATGTGGAGCGTGCCCCCCGTTGAGTAGCCTTCCAATCGGGACAGGTTAAAGGTCTCAGCCACGACCCCCTGGCCGGCGAATGCGGCATCGCCGTGAATCAAAAGCGGTAGCACTCTGGTTGGGTCCTGGGCGCTGCGGGACGTGCGGCGATTGGTCTGGGCAGCACGGGTACGGCCCTCGACCACAGGTGAAACTGCTTCCAGGTGCGAGGGATTGGGCATGATGCTCACGGATACATCTTTTCCGTCGGCTACCTGGAAGTCGCCCATGGCGCCGTGATGATATTTCACGTCTCCCGTGCCGCCGCGTGGTGCCAGCGTTTCTTCTACCTGCAACCCGCCTTCGAACTCGGCCAGTAGCGTTTCGTAAGGGACACCCAAGACGTGAGTCAGCACATTGAGGCGACCGCGGTGTGCCATGCCGATTACAACTTCGTTGGCACCGTGGTCGCTTGCGGTACGAATAGCGGCTCGCAACATTGGAACCAGTGCGTCGAGGCCCTCGATTCCAAACCTCTTGTGGCCCAGATATGTTCTGTGCAAGAAACTCTCCAGTGCTTCGACATCCGATAATTCCCGCAACAACTCTTTCCTCTCGGCTTTGCTGAGGGGATGTCGGTGCTCTCCGGACTCAATAACCTGCCGCAGCCATACGCGTTCGCCATGATCGTCGATGTGCTCGATTTCGTAAGCCATCGAACCACAATACGTCTCCTGGATTCGCGGGAAACACTCGGCGAGGGTTTCGCCCGATACGTAGGTGCGAAGCGGCTCGGCAGGTATCGCAGCCATCACCGCCGGAGTGAGGCCCAGTAGTTCAGGGTTCAGCGCCGGGTCCCCTTTAGGAGGGCGGCCAAGCGGGTCGAGGCGCGCTGCAAGATGACCGTGCGTTCGATGCATTCTTATCAAGGACATCGCAGCAGTCACATGGTGTAACATCTGTGTCATGGACGTGTCCAGTGCCCCGGATGGGGCCGGGGCTGGTGCAGGTGTGGCCACTTGAGGCTTCGTTACCTCTACGCGATCCAGGGTTACTTCCATTGAGTGCGCGATGTGTGCGTAAAAGTCACGGTCACCCGATAGCAGGCGATCGACCAGTTGCAGGAACATCCCCGACTCCGCACCCTGGATAACGCGGTGGTCGTAGGTGCTGGTCATCGTCATGATTCGTTCGCCTGCGATGGTTCTTATGGCACCTGTGGCGATGATGGAGCCCTGGCCCTTCATCAGACGCGGCACTGAAGCGACCGTCCCGATCGTACCCGGGTTGGTCAGCGTGATGGTAGCACCAGCATAGGCGTCCGGCATCAGCTTGCTGTTGCGTGCCCCCGCGACGAGTCTCTCGTAGTCGGCATGAAACTCAGTGAATGACATCTCGCTCGCGTCTTTGATAACGGGAACCATCAGCCCGCGGCTCCCGTCTTTGCGCTGAACGTCAACGGCCAGGCCGAGGTTTACGGTCCCCGGGTCCAGGCGATGGCGCTCGTCGTCGACGTCAACAACCGCATGGGTCATCGACGGGTATTCCTCGCACGCTTTGACCAGTGCCCAACCGATGAGGTGCGTGAACGACAGTTTTAGTTCCCGCGCTTTGAGTTGTGCATTGAGCGCGGCACGATAGGCCCAGAGCGCAGACACCTCGAGATCCCTCAACGATGTAGCTGTTGGAATATCAAGTGAATCCTCCATGTTCTGGAGAAGTCGCAGGGCGGGGCCCCGTATGGCTTCCGTAGATCTGACTGATTCGGGTTGTGCGGCCGGGCCGGACTGGGCGGACGGGGCAGTCGGAGCGGGAGCTGACGGAACGGTCGGAGTGGACGGTTGTTCGCCTACTACGCCACTTTCGAACAGCAGGCGCCATTCTTCGGGTACAGATGAGGGGTCGCGCAGAAATTCCTCATAGAGGGCCTGTGCGAATCCGGAGTTGGCGGTTTCGAAGATGTTTTCAAACAAAGCTGTGGGTCATCCGAGTAAAGGTCTTCTAATATATAGGGTTAGGGGATGAGGGGTTGATATTTGAGGGGATGAGGGGAGTTGCGTTCTCTGGGCTCCACTGGCGTTGGTTTGGTACCACGTCAAGACCGATCGCAGGTAAAATGGGGTATGCAACCCTTTGAAAACTCTACTGCCTGGAAGGCCTGCCACTCGCTCGCGCTCGAGGTCTATCATGTGACCGCGCGGTTTCCAAGGGAAGAGCGGTTTGGCATCACGTCGCAAATCAGGAGGGCGGCCGTTTCGGTACCTGCCAACCTGGTTGAAGGATCGTCGAGACGTGGATCCAAGGAATTACGTCGTTTTCTGGATATCGCCCGAGGTTCCCTGGCTGAGGTTGCCTACTTCCTGATTTTGGGGAGAGATTTGGGGCTTTTGGATCCTGTGAGCTTCGAGAAACTCATGGAACTGCATCGCGTCGCCGGTCGCTTGACCTGGGGCCTCTACTCGTGGGCCGACAAGGGTGGTCGGCGGTGAGGAGCCCTCATCTATCAACCCCTCAACCCCTCAAAAAACTCATGGGAACCAAACCTCATCCTCATTCGTTTACCTGACAACTAACGGCGGATCGTCAGCAATTTCGCCCAAAATCAAGGGTCAGGCTTCGAAAGCCGACTGTCGGAATGCCATTCTCCACGGCTCCAGGAATCCGGCTGGCGGTGACGCGACGGAGCCTGGCCTTTTCTTTTTCCAAGTACTGTGTTCCGAGGAAAGCTTGGAGTTGCCCAGGAGGCATCCATACAACCTTTCCCACCTCCCTTGGACTCCCCGCAGAGGTCTTCTGCTTGTCGCTCTCCGAAGCCAAGAATTGGTACCCTAGTTCTTCTGGCGTAGCGGGTTCAATGGAGATGTTCATCGCTCGGTTTCCAAAACCACCGCACACCAAAGTCCTTCATTGGACGGTTTTCTGACCCGTCACTTCGTGGCGAGTTTGGGCGTCCAGTTTCCATCGACTGGTTGGTTCTCCAAACATGCCTGAATCCGGGACAACCCCGACTGATGGACCGCTGTCTGACGTTCTTATGACGGTACCAAAGTATGGTTTGCGCAGGACGAGGTATCGAAAGACGGGATCCAATGGACCGCGCGGGCTTCTTTCTTAGTCGGTTGGCTCTTCGAGGTTGGTGGTCATCGTTGCTGTCTCAGGTATTACGCACGGTGGAAGTGAGCTATGGCAATTGTTGACGGCAACCTGTAATTGTGGGTTCTATTCCGGCATTACCGGCATTAAAGGAACCTAACAAAAGATAATCCTCTTCGAAACAAATAACCCGTTTGGAGACGAGTTTTGGAAAACAACACAAAGGTAAGTCGGGGTTGGATTTGGTCCTTTTTTATCGCTGTCTGGGGTGTTGGCTGTGTCCCTCGCCCGTTAGTCGATTGGAATACGTGGGACCCTTCAACCGAGGGCGCGATGACCATGAGGCTTTTGGCTGAGTCTGATAACGCCAGCGCCCGACCCCATGCGAACAGCGCTGGGCAGTTGGTCTTCGAGAGTAATCGGGGAGGTAATCAAGACATATGGATGATATCCATCGCCAACCCTAGAGCGGCGCGGCAACTCACGACCGCAGCCGGTCCGGATCGGTATCCAAGTTTCCACCCCAACGGCTCCGATTTTTTCTTTCTCAGCAACCGATCCGGTGAAGGAGCCGCTTTTTTTCGCGGAAGAGTTGGTCGTCCCACCGCTCAATTATTGGTCCAAGTTGACGAGCCCAGCTTTGGGTCATGGACCCCCGGTTTCGCCTCACCCGATTCCACAAGGTTCCTCTATGCAGCTGGCGGGTCGGTCTGGACCATCAACCTGTTCACCGGATCCAGAATGCAGCTGTTCGAAGGCGCTGGGCCCTCTTGGCATCCCGATGGTGATAAGATCTTGTTTCGGAAAAAAGCTCGAGACTTCGGGCGGTACGTTTCGACGTCAATATGGTTGGCTACCGAGGACGGTATCAATATTACCGAGGTTCTCCCCGGGAACGAAAACATAACGTTGTCCTGGGCCCGGGTCTCCCCCGACGGCACGAGAGTTTGCTACACCAAGAGGGAAATTTTGAACGGTAGTAGAGGATCTTTCGGAGATTCTGATATATGGGTAGCCAACATTGACGGCAATCAGCAGATACCCGTCACAAGCGCCCCAGGGCGCGACGACCAATGTGGCTGGTTGGATGACCAACATTTGGTGTTCGTGTCAGATCGACCAACCGGATCCTCGGGGGCAGGTTCACTGAACCTTTGGATTGCCGATCTTCAATAAGTGGATCACTTGGCGATGCAGTCTAGCTTCTCGGCGCTCCTGAGTGCTGGAAAAAGGGGAATGCACGTTTTTCAAATGCCGAACCGGAGGTACCCTCCGATAGTAAGAAACTCAGGTGCCGCTCCGTCATCAACCATTCTCTCGTTGGGCAGCCAACCCAAGCATTTCAAACTTCCCTCGCAACCCAGGCGTTCGTACGCGCCTTGAAAACCTAAAGAAAAAGCTTGGACAATTTTTACTTCGACGCTTCCTCCTATCTTCACCCCAAAGTGGTTCATACCAACAGTGCCTGCGCTCGGGAGTCGAAACTCGTTGGGTAGGCCCGGTGAAGCTTCCAAGTCTGCTGTCAGAGTGAAGTCAATATCTTTCCAGCGCAACTGATTGAAAGTGGCCAAAAAAAACGCGTTGACCGAAATGCTGGACAAACGAGCTATTTGTATAGAAGGTCCCGCTCCGATCGAGGTGGAGGAATAATGTCCGGTTGTGCCCCGATAACTTACTAAAGGTGGTGTGAGCCCGCGGCGGGTCCATTCTCGGTCGACCAAGATCTGTGTCAATTCCCGA
This sequence comes from Gemmatimonadota bacterium, assembly GCA_029262195.1. Classification (GTDB taxonomy): domain Bacteria; phylum Gemmatimonadota; class Gemmatimonadetes; order Gemmatimonadales; family GWC2-71-9; genus B16T1B5. Next base: position 120,652 of record JAJCZX010000041.1, read on the forward strand.
AGTGTCGCGACAAAGAACTCCCCGTTTCTCGCAAAAAAATGTTCGGCGAAGCGAAGCTGCACGCCGAACCTCTCCGATATGATGCGTTCGATCGTAATTTCAACACCGTAGGCTTCCTTGGTGAGCCAAGGGGTCGAAACGGCGCCCTCGTTGGTCCGAGCTTGATCCGACCAAAAACCGAAATCCCCGGTGGGAACGGAACCGAACTGTCCGGTGGGAACAGTAGCCACGAAGGCGGCTCGGAGAGACCACCGCTTCAACTGAGTCCGAGATGAGGACTCGCTGGTTCCGACAAGTTGGGTTTGGGCGAATGTTTGTTTCGGGCCAAAGGTTGCTAGGGCGACCAAAGCCATGCTCACACGGGCGAAACTCATTGATCCCAGCTCACTTTGGTGGGTTTCGAAGCATTCAACCGCGTACCATTTCCCAGTTGGCCGTGGTCGTTTTTCCCCCAACACCAAAGCTGTCCGGCCGAAGTGATCCCGCATGAAGTTTGCCATCCAGCTTCAATAACATCAAAGGAACTCTCCGACGACACCAGCGTAAGTGAATCTCTTGGAAGAAGGTCGCCGTTGCCCAATTCGCCGCTCAAGTTTGGGCCTTGGCAGTAGGCGGCGCTGTCGTTTTTTAATACGCACACGTGTCCCGCTCCCATGCTCGCCGTTCGAATGCCCGATCCCAGGCTGTAGTCCCGAGGACCATCCGGGGGTGCCCCCCAGCAACCAACGCCCCCTCCTGAAAGGTGGCAGGTTGAAAGTTGCCCCGAACCAGGCACCAATGTTTCGATGAAAAACGGATTTCTCCGAGGACTTGTGGCCGCGACACCGAACGGCGTCACTTCATCAAAGCCATCGAAACCAAGTTGAGAAAACTGATTGTTGCCCCAGCACCAAGTTTCTTGGTTTGACAATCCACGGTCTACCAATGCGCATGAATGGCGGAAGTATGCCTCCAGCTGATTGACCGGCCCGGGGAGTGTCACGATGCGATTCGATTTTCGCCCCATGAGGGTCCCGTCGCCGAGTTGACCGCTGAAATTTTCTCCCCAACACCGAACCTCACTGCGGGTAGTCAGAGCGCATGAAAAATGTTCGCCTGCGGTGACATCGATGGCGATTTCGCCAATGTTGACCTCCCGAGGAATTGATATCCGTTCGCGGGAAGCGCTGTTGATTCCTGCTTGTCCCCCGTCGTTTCGACCCCAGCAGAGAATTGTCCCGGATGTGCTCAGAGCGCACGAGTGGGATGCCCCGGCGACAACTTTGTCAAACTCGAAGCTCAAGCTCACAAACTGGGGGGTTGACGAACTAATAGTCGACCCGTTTCCAATTTGTCCCCAATTATTCGCCCCCCAACAAGCAAGCTTTTTATCGTTTGTTATACTGCACGTGTGGCTTCCACCTACAGCGACAGATCTCAAAACACGGAACGCGGTTACCTCAACTGAAGTTGACAATGATCTTCCTCTGAGTCTAGCACTTACAACGGCGGCGCCCTCGCCAATTGAGGTGACGGCTCCATCGTTGGTTACAGCGAGTATCCTGGGATTTGACGTTTCCCAGATTAGCTGGTTCCGAGGCGGGCGGCCCTGCCCCCCAGCGTTGCGGAGGATTATTTCAAGGGTGTCGGTTTGGCCGACGGTAAGCCCCACCGAATCTCTTACGGGCTCAAGGGCAACCACCGTCTCAACCGTGTCAACGGAAAAAGAATCTTCTAGGGCGCATCCCATTATCGCCAACGCTGCGATGGCGACAACATTCCGGAGGACTAATGAGGTGTTCAGCTGCGGCATTTTCGGCTCCAGCGTTACTTCTGGTGTCACATTGGGTTTCTGCGACCGCACGTCCACAAACGGCGCTGGTACCACAGTAATCTGACCACGTCAGGAAAACGTCAGATGTCCGGGAATGAGGACGGCGTACACCCCATGTCTGATCAGGGCGTGTAAAGCGGTGTATCCCCCGTCCTGTGAAAGGCCCCGTTTCTTGCTGTCACCAACCTTCGACCTCTTCCCACGGTACGCCCGGCTTGACACCTTTCCACAGGTCGGTTTGCCCTATCAGCGCCGTAGTGCCTTTGGAGCGACCGCCAATGACGAAAAAAAAATCCCTGGACAATTCAACCGGGGTGGTGGTTCGCAACAAAGGAACCCCGTTGAGGGCGATACCGCATGTTCCGTCGGGGAACAACTGGACTCGAATGGTCAACGTTGATCCGTCTCCAGCTCCGATGGGTACCGTTTGTTGGTAATAGGATTTGCTAAAGTACAGAGAAGAAGCGGCATTTGGCCTCCCCGGCGTACCAGGGTAGAACATCGCACAAACTTGGTTCGCCCCAGGGATTTTGGGGAGAGACTGTGAAACGTGGTCCCAAAGTTCAAGCGAATCTGGATCGATAGTCCCGTCAATTGCGAGTCCTACGGATTGGTATGCCCCTCCTGACAGAGGAATGGAGGCTTCTACTTCTATCCCGAGACCTTCATGTCCCGATGCTGGTGTTTTCCAATACGCTCCGCTGTCCCATGAGTCGTCGCCTCGATTCCAAAATCGGGTACTTCCGTCGACTGAATTTTGTAGAAGCATCGGCATTGGGTCTCCGAATAATTCCCAGCCGACAATCGAGTCCCAAGTTTCAAAAACAAGGGGTTCGTAAGTGGTTCTTTCAACAACGACCTTTACGGAATCTGTGTGCCAACCACCATTGGATACAGACACGTAGGTTGTTCCTGGGCTCTCTCCTATTATCACGCCTGCAGAGGTGATGGACGCAACGGTCGGATCGGAGATCGCCCACCGAGCGCCGAAAAGGGGTAGCTGTGAACCGTCTTGGTCAAACGCCTGCGCTGTGAGAAGCATTGGCGTGTTCAAAGGTAAAGGCGTGGTTGGCGCACCGACCGCGATTGCAACAACCGGCCCTTGATTACCCGTCGAGTTAAATGCGACCGCGAAGCTGTTTGCCGGACCTGGTAGGTCGTCGATTGGTGTTAGGTGTGTCGTTCCCCTTCGCCAAACCACGATCTTGCCAATTTCGTTTAGTCCCCAGAACCAGTCGCCACCCTTGTCCGTTCCTCCCCAGTGTACGCCTAAGGGGGAAGGCACCGGAGACCACACGCCTGTGTCCAGGTCCAATAGGATTATTCCGTCTCTTCCGTAGCCAATGATTCCCGCAGGGTCGTCTCGGGTCCATGTTACGCGTGAAATAGTCGGCCCAGAATCGTAACAATGGTCGAATTCGCCATCAAACAGTGCGACGCATAGTTGTGTGCGAACTCCGGTAAATTCCTGCCTCCAAAAAGCGATTCGACTTCCATCATGGCTCCATGTTGGATAAATCTTGTCAGTTGAGTCAACTATAAACGGTCGAATATTGCCTGTAATCAGCTCTCCGATGGCAAGGTCGTATCCAGGCTGGGAGCGCCATCTTCCCGTTTGGAAAACTACGAAACGGTGGTCAGGAGATATCGAAGGTTCCACATCGTCAAATCGACTCTCAGTGTGGCGAACTAAAGAGTCACCGACCCATGCGAATATGTCGTTGCCTCCCTCGTCACCCGATGGGGCATGCCAAGTCCATGCAAGGCCGTCGTCGGATGGTTGACTATGTGTTTGTGCTGGTGGCAATCCGTCTTTCTCTATGGCGTTGCGGAAGCTTAGCCTTTCACCCGGGGGTTGTTGGCCCAGTCGAAACACAAATGACCAGGGGCCTGCGGAGGATTCCGCGCTTAGCGGCCACAATAAGAGTTCTGCATCTGCTGAGAATCCAGGATTGTTCGAGGTCACCCATTTAATTGTTGCGAAAACTAGAACCGTGAGAGTTGCGGCGTAGACGGGGATCGGATTGAAACGGCGAAACAAAGGGGCGCCTCGGGTCACCCTGATTTCGAGAGACTCATCCCCAACGCCGCCACATAGCACCTTAGCAAGTTCCCGAATTGCTCTCCGATCCCCGATCTTTCTGGAATAGGCCAACCAAACCGAGAAAAGGGTGGAGAGTTCATCAATTGCTTCTGCACTCGCTAGGTGGTGTCCTGCCTTAAGTATCGCTGATGGGTCTCCATTACCTAAGTCTGCAAAACACCTTCCTAGGACCAAATGAGCCTCCAGTTTTGCGTTTCCATCGGCGGCGCCAAGGATCCCATCGGCAATTTCGTCGTGCGTTAGATCGCAAGCTTCTCCGGACTGAACTACAAACCCCGTCTGTTGCAGGTAGTTGAGGTCGTCACTCAGATTCTTCTGGCCCTGTCCGGTGGCCTTCGCCAGCAGATCTTCGTCAACGGGAGCACCGGCTATTGCGAGTGTTAGAATGACCCGTCGCTGAGAAGATTTCAGAGCGTCGATTCTACTGCGCAACGCTTCACCTGCCGCCAAACTCTCGAGCAAGCCTATTGGATCCTCCGTCGTCCAAACGTCCGACACAATCGTCAGTAGTGTCTTTTCTCCTAGAAGCTGTAGGCTTTCCAGAACGAGAAGAGGCGACCCTGTGGTTGCGGATCGGATACGGCCCGGAAGTTGCTCGGCCCACTCCGCATCAGGAAGTTCGCCGAGGCCAGCCAAAAGAGTAGAGATGTTTTCGGTAGTCAGGGGTTTTAGCTCAAGGGTTTGGTTGGCTTTTATGTGCAACTCCCTCCGACCGGATGGGCGGGTGGCTGCTACCATCAGGACGCGAGCATTCCCCGTTTTCTCAATTGCGGATTCGAGCGTTTGTCGCGATGCCTTATCCGACCAATGAAGGTCGTCGATAAACACGGCAATTGGCTGTTCGATCGCGACTTCACGGATCAACTCCGCGATTGCAAATGTCCGTGCCCTCAAAGCATCGGATCCCGTGGAGCGGTCTGGTTTGGCGTTGTAACGCTGGCCCAGCGATGGAGCTATGGCCACGAGGGAGGATGCCGAACTTGGGGAGACGGCTGCCGCTCCCGGCAGTTCGGTCAGAGCAATGCTCAATTCAGCCGCCAGCGAATAGGGAATCGATTGTTCTCCTCGGCGCCCAGAAATGGTGACAACACGAGCCCCCTCTGATCGAATGCGTCTCACTACGTCCGCGATCAGTCTGGTTTTTCCCAGGCCAGCAGGGGCTGTGATGGTGAGGATCTGGTTCTTGCCAGTTTGCGTTGCCCGCCAGGATTCGAGGATGGCGCTGAATTCGGTCTCTCGTCCCACCAGGTCTGCAACGATTGCTTTTGTTGATGACTCCCCGGGCGTGGTTTTTTGATCGACCTTCTTCAAGGTTTCCAAAATGGCGGGGCTCAACTCGCGGGCGTCTGTTTCGAACGAGCGTCGCAGCGCGTCGGCTTCTAGAGCTGCACCGACCTGGTCGTTTGCTGCCAGAAGCGCTTCAATGAGTTGCTTCCATCCTTGCTCGCGCCACGGGGCGTAGTCACGCACTCTCCGTGCTATCTGCACTCCGTCCCTTGCACGCGCGCTGTCTAACCAAAGGGAGATAAGGGTTTCAGCGCTAAGGAAAAAAGCTCTCTGAAGGCGTTCTTTCTCACCATACGCCCACTGCTCGAACTCGGCGCCTCCAGGAGCCGCGGAGTCACCCAGGAAGTCGCCGTGATAAAGTTCTGCGGCCAGTTCATGGTGGCCATCGGTGACTGCGGTTAAGAACCTGTCTCTGTCGCATTCAACAAAGTCGGCGAGGGCGACATTACCGTTGTCAGCGAAAATCACCTCGTCTCCCAACTTTTGTTTGATGTACCAGATAGTCTGACGGAGGGCGTGACGTGCGGCCTTGAGGTCTTTGTCGGCCCACAAGAAACCGATGAGGTGGTCTCGACTTGCGCGTCGGTTGGGCAAAGTAGAAAGGTATGCCAGAAGGCCCGAGGTTTTTCCGGGACCGAAAACACCGACACATTCAGCATCTGTTTCAGTATGAACCGAAGTGCGGCCCAGAGTCGTGATGATTACCCTGGTTTTCGGAGCGGAAGTTTCGCTAGCGTCAGCCATGGGGACCCCGACCTGACCGACAAAGACCCGACCGTAATTCGCCGCGACTTCCCCCCGCCGCGCGAAGGTTCTCCCTGGTGTCCAACCCGATAATCCCCAACCTGACGTTCATCTGACGCGCTCCCCGTAACTTGATTTCGTAACCATGATCGGCAACGAATCAGTTCCCCGGTCGTCAGGGTCATACCACTTTTCTTATGCTAGCGCTCAAAAAGTGGTATGAAACGCGCGGTCGCGCAAGTTGGGTTTGGCGATCGGGGGACTTTTGTTGAGGGAGGAGGGAAGGGTTGAGAGGGAGGTGTCTTCTTCCGATTGGCCCTTCGTCGGCTCCTCAAGTTCAGGTTGCAGAGCCCTCGAATTCTAATCCGGGTGGCAAGAAGGCGCTCTCGATCGTGTTGAGGTCGGCAGCGGTCACATGATTTTCTTGAAGAGTTTTTCTCCACGTTTTTGCCACAGTGTCTTGCAACTGGTAAATGAGTTGTGAGGCTTCTTGCACGTTCAATCCAAACCGACCGCAACCCGATAGCAGATTGGCGCGTGACGCTATGCGTCCGTGGAGTCCACAGTCCATGGCGAGGTAACGGTCAGAAGACGGTTGGGGAGCAGGGGTAATATCGTATGCTGGTGAAAGGCTCCAACTGGTCTGGGGTGCAATGACGGCATGATTACGCGGATGGTCGTCTATGTTCGAAACCAACGCGTTGAAAACCATCCGTCGGAACAACTTGAGTCGATCGTTCGCCGGGTCATGACACCACCTCCCGAATTCATCTGCCAGCAAAAGGTATGACCAATGTTTTCTCTCAGCAGGAGACTCGTCACCGTCGACGATGGTGAGGGCGCTGGCCATTCGTGACCGCAATTGGCCATGCCTTCCGGTGCTTCGGTCGAAGCGTTTGACGAGGAGGACCGATCGATTCTCAAGCTCATGAACTTCAAAAACCGGAACATCAATTCCGCACTTTGCGGCGAGAGCTAGTAGACCCGCCTCAACTCTGGCGTTGTTCCACCGGTCGCCTTTTGATGGAAATTTTGCGATCCACAGTTGGTTGTCGTGTTCAAGAACGGATTTGGGGCGGGCACCTCCCATTGAGCTGCCCTGCGCCAACAAGTTAAAGTCGTCAGCGGTAAGTTGGTCGAGGTCTGTTTCTGATTCCATTCGTTCCGCCGCGGCCAGAAGCTCATCGAGTCTCTGGATTGGTGGACCTGACTCGTTGACGGGGTCCGACGTTTTTGTCAGTCCGAAAGACAGCGCCCCGGCTCGTTCTGGTCCGGCTCGAAGCAGGAAATCCATTTCGTCAAGAACTGTGTGTCCCGCTCTTCGTTGCAGCACCATACGTCCCCATGCATCCGGCGCAGAATCGCGGAGGACTCCAAAGACACCATCGAGCTGTACTGTCTCATACTGGCGATCAGAGAGCGGCAGGTGAACGGGGTCAAGCGCAACGGCGTCCGGTCGAGAGCGATAGGACCTACCATAAACAAATCGCCCGATGGCTCGACCGTTACCTACCGAGTCGCGAGCGTATTTTCCGCAGGTTACCCACTCTCCTGAATCGGGCATTTGCAGGTAAACGAAACATTCGCGCGGCCGGGATGACATTCAATCCCCTAAAAGTCGTCGTGGAGTACCTGGGAACGTCGGACTCGTTGTCCCCTGCGGGCAGATTCGAGGGTTCGCCCGACATCATCGGTGTCGGGGTCGGCGATGGCATCGAGTTCGGAATCCAGGCCCAGAGCCCATAAAACTGCAATGTAAGCCCCAAGGCCGGTGCCCAATGCACCGGATTCGATTCGATTCAAGGTAACTTTTGAAATTCCGGCCTTCCGTGCCAGATCCTCCTGGCGCAACGAACGCCGGGATCTGGCAAGGGCTATACGGCTTCCCAGGTTTCTGGCGGCCTGTACGATGCTTCCGGGAGCCGTCGATTCGCTGATATTGTGATTGGGCATGGGTTTAATAGATTAATCTGTAATGGATTTACGGTATAATCTAATGCACCAATAATCGGCTGGCTAGGGGTGATGGGGTAGGGGAGGAGTTGGGTGGGAGGAGCTTTGTTTCTTCTAACTTCCGACTTCTAACCTTCTAACTCTCAGCTTCCCCATCCATTTCCTGGAATTTCTTCTTGGCCCAAAAAAAGACCGCAGCCACCATCAGCAAGGGCAAGAACGTCAAAAAACCTGTTGTTACAATGAATGCCAGCCGAACCTCACCGTTAGCATCAAAGCAAACCGGACAAGCATGAGCAATGTCAGGGAAACTGAGAAAAGCAGCTATTGCGAGGAACGAAACGGTGAGAGCCTTTGCAATTCCCCTCCCTCCACCCCTCCACCCCTCAACCCCCTTCACAGATACACCTGCAAATAAAGAAACGGCCACACCAGCACCACGAAGTACCAGAAGACCTGGACCGTTGTGAATTCGGTTGCGGTGAGTTTTCCGGTGCGGAGTCTCGACCAGGCCCAGCCCAGAGCGAGGATCGCGCTGAGGGCGTGAAGCCCATGGGTACCGACGATGGTATAGAAAAACGCTCCGTAGGTGCTGGAGGTCATCGTGAGGCCGTCACCAAGCAGCGCGACCCACTCGGCTCCCTGCGCGCCTACGAAAAAGATTCCCAGTAGCAGGGCCACAAGCGTTGGAGCAACTGCTTTGGCTTTGTCCTGCTTGAAAATACGGTTTGCCAGGTAAAGGACAAACCCGCTTAGCAGCAGTGCGGCAGTATTGATTGCCGTCTCGCCCAACGAAAGCCTCGGCTGTCCGTAGGGAGGCCACATTTCACCGATAGACTGCGATCGCACGATTTCATGGGCGGACACCAGGCCAGCAAACAACATGACCTCCGTGAAAATGAAAATTGCCATACCCATGACACCGTTGGGCAGAAGTTGCCGAGGCGGAGTTGGGGCCGGTCTGGCCGGTGTATCAATTGTTGCGGATGATGTTGACATCGATGCCTTGCTTAGCTTTTAGTGTGGCCTGAACTCGCTGTTGATGTACTGTACCAGGCCTTCAATCTGTTCGTCGTCATAAGTAGTACTCCACCCGACCATCGATGGTGACCCACCCACTGCGGCTGCACCGTTCTTGATAACGTTGAAAATCCGCGCATCATCCCTGTCCGCCCAGAATGCAGCGTCAGTGAAGTCAGTCGGTTGCGGATTCATAGCACCGCCAGCAGGCCCCGCCCCATCCCCTGCAGTTCCATGACACGCCGCGCAAATCCCATTATACGCCCCCCTCGCGTCGAACCCGGAAGCAACACTGGAGTTATCTGCTTCTTCATCTGCGTGATCAGCGGCAGCGTCATCTGTGGCAGCGTGATCAGCGGCCCCGTCATCAATTCCCCGGGCAACTGCAGCCTTGGCTGCGATGTTTTCCCAGTTCTGTCCATCGTGTTTGTACACGTCGGGTGCCACTCCGGCAACCATGAGAGCCATCAACACCAGCGAAGTTACCAGAATCCACTTGATGATCCGGCGTTCCTCACGAAGGTGCATGAAGTTCTGGATAACCAGGTTGGCTTTGACCAGCGCTATTCCAAACGCGGTGAGCATGGTAATCCAGAAGATACCAAGAAACGGACCGGCGACGCTGATTACCAGCAGCACCAGTAGCGTGTAGTAGATCTTTTTGTAGTTGATGTTATGCCCGGACATTTAGACCTCTTACTTGGCGATGTAGAGCAGTGGGAAAAGAAAAATCCAGACAACGTCGACGAAGTGCCAGTAGATACCTATCAACTCAACGCGGTGGAGTTCTTTGTTCTGTGCAGCATCCTTGGCTATGAACGCCATGATGATTGCGCCGGCGATTACGTGTAGCCCGTGCAGGCCGGCCGCCGTGTAGTAAAAGCTCCAGAAACCGTTGGCTGTGATTGTGTAGCCGTGGCTGATTTCCGAGGCCCACTCGAAGCTCTTTACCACCAGGAATGTGAGCGCTCCCAGTATGGTAAAACTGAGGTACTTCGCTGCAAGTTTTCCTTCGCCCTTTTCCGCGGCCTGGTGGGCAAGCACAGCGGTGAACGAAGAACTGAGGAGGACGAAAGTGTTGAAGGCACCGATCCAGGTGTTCGTGTGTGCGGCGGCGTCAGCCCATTCAGGGTGCCCCAGTCGGAACATCAGGTACGAACCGATTAGCCCTCCGAAGATTACGATCTCAGAGGCCAGAATCCACCAGATGGCTAGCCGGCCGGTCGGGATTCCCGTTGCGCTACGAGTTGTTGCTAAAGGCTTCACGTATTATAGACCTCAGCTCGGAAGGTTTTGCGGCCAGTAATCTTCGTCACGGTCCGGGTGAGAGTACTCGTAGGGGCCGCGATACACCTTCGGCATCTCATCCTGTGGCCAGTTGCCATGCGGGGGTGGAGACGTAGTCGTCCACTCCAGAGTGTTCGCCTTCCACGGGTTGTTGCCCGCCTTCTTGCCACTCTTCAAGCTGCTGAAAAGGTTGATGAAGAAGACCACCTGGAAAGCGAGCATGGCGAGCATGGCGACCGTCGCAACCACACGCAGCGGCTGCCCGGCGATCAGGTCGGGGAAGTTCTCGTAGTTGTAGATCCTGCGGTGCTGGCCACCGATACCAAGGAAAAAAAGCGGGATGAAAATGAAGTTGAACGAAATTATCGTTCCCCAGAAATGGATTTTGCCGAGGGTCTCATTCATCATTTTTCCGAACATTTTCGGGAACCAGTAGGTAAAGCCCGCGAACGTTCCAATGATCGCAATCGGGAAGAACGTGTAATGGAAATGTGCCAGTACGAAATATGTATCGTGCAGGTAAATATCAGACCCACTAGCTCCCAGAAAAATTCCCGTCACACCACCGATAAGGAACTCCGCGACAAACGCGAGTGCCCATAACATCGGCGTTGTAAAACGAATCGAACCACCATATAAAGTCGCCACGGTCACAAACATCATCTCGGCGATCGGCACTGATATAAGTAAAGTGGTGACAGTGAAGACGTTCGCCATGCGCGGATCAATGCCAGCGATGAACTGGTGGTGAGCCCACACGAAGAAACTCAAAATACCAGTCACTATAGCAGTGTAGAGAATGATCTTGTAACCGAATAGTTGCTTACGGGCAAACGTCGCGATGATCTCAATCACGATGCCTATTGCCGGCAGCAGGACGACATATACCTCGGGATGTCCGAAGAACCAGAAGAGGTGCTGCCACAACACCGGGTCGCCGCCGCGGGTTGGGTCGAAAAAGCCCGTCCCGATCATCTGGTCAAACAACAACATAACCGCCCCCGCGATTAGCGGCCCGACCGAGAGCATGAAGAGAATGCTGGCGATGACGATCATCCAACAGACGATTGGAATGTCGTACGCCTTCATTCCCGGAGCCCGGGCGTTCATGAGTGTGACTATGAAGTTGATACCGCCCAACAGAAACGCTACAAACTCCAACGCCACTGCCAGAAGCCACATCGATGAACCGAGTTTTGTGAGGCTGTACTCGGACATGGATGACAGTGGAGGGTAGGCTGTCCAGGCACCGCCGAAGCCGCCACCGGATACAAACAGAGATGCGATAATCAGGATCGCACTGATCAGGAAAATCTGGTACGAGAGACGATTGATCCTAGGGAAGACCATGTCGTCGGCGCCGGTCATCAGCGGGATCAGGTAGTTGCCGAATGCAGCGATCAATACCGGCATCGCTACCCAGAAAATCATGATCGACCCGTGGTTGGTCACCAGCGAGTTGTATTCACCCGGGGATACGACCCCGAAACCCGGTACGGATTGGCCGGGAAAGGCGAGCTGCATACGGAACACATAGGCCATGAAGCCACCAATCAAAGCCATGATCATTCCGGTGAACATGTACTGCATGGCGATGATCTTGTGATCGGTAGACCAGATGTATTTCAGGATTCCCTGAGGCCCATGGTCGTGAGCGTCGTGTGCGTGACCGTGACTATCAGCGGTTACAGCATGACTCATCTTGGCTATTCTCTCCTACTCGCCCGCGGCGGGACTGTTTGCCGCCACCCAGGCACTGTGCTCGGCGGCTGTTTGAACGTGGATGCGTCCGCTCATTACTCCGTGGCCGATCCCGCACATTTCAGCGCACTGGACATCGAACGTCCCGGTCTGAGTCGGGCGGAACCATCCTGTAATACTCCTGCCGGGAATCGCATCCTGCTTGAGGCGGAATACCGGTACAGAGAAATCGTGAATTACATCTCGTGAAACCAGATGGAAGTGGTACGTGGTTTCGTTGGAAACGTAGAGATCGTCGGTAGTGAAAATATCGTCGTCGGTGTCGAGCGTGTTGTCAGCGCCGGGCTGTTGAAAAATCCAGGCCCACTGTTGGCCGATAACCCGGATGGTACTTTCTGCATCCGGAAGGCTCTGCTTCACGTTGTACCACACGTTGATCGCAAAGACGATGATGACGACGTCACAGGCCAGCACAATTCCATGAGGAATATTTATCCAGCGTTTGAGATGCTTTTCCTTGCCGGTGATATATTGGCCCTTTTGTCCGTCTTTGGCTCTGAACTTCCAGAGGAGGTAGAAAAACATTCCCTCCACGAGGAAAAACCAGACTCCGACCAACACCGTGATCAATAGAATCAGGTTGTCGATGTCCCCGGCGTAGGAGGATGCGCGTTGAAGAATGAAGTCGCCCATAGATCTGTTATTCCGCCCCGTTCAGAGAATGAATATGACGACTGACCCTATATAGAGGGCCGCGCCAATCAGCGTGGCAACGTACAACTTGTGTGCGTCGATAATCGCCGGGTTTTGATCATCCGATGGTGCGGCCAGCGCCGCGTCTTCGGCGTTTCGAGGGGTTTCCAAAGATTGGTCTGTCATATGTTTTCTTGACCTATTGCATGGCTTCGATGTATGCGACCACGTTTGCCATTGTCGCATCGTCCATCGTCATGGCGTTGGGTCTCATGATGGCTCCCCCGATATCACCGGTAGCCGATCCACGGGACCCCGTTTTGAACTTCTTGAGCTGTCTCATCAAGTACCAATCATACTGCCCCATAAGCGGTGGAGCGTTCAATGCTTCGTTGCCTTCGCCGTTTGCTCCGTGGCAGGCAGCGCACAACGCATAAGCCTGTTGTCCGGCGTTTGCGTCACCATCGTGTAGTGAAGCTGGAGCATCGATGCCGGGGAGCCCCGACACATATTCGGCTACCGACTCAAGATCCCCATCGACGTCGAGCGCCAGGGACATTGATTTCATGCGAATTCCGACCGTGTCAAAGGGAGATGAGCCGCGTTGGCCGTTCTGGTATTTTTCGAGTTGCGAGGTGATGTACCAGGCCGGGAGCCCCGCGATGGCAGGAGCCAAAAGTTCATAGTTGCCCGCTCCGTCAGTTCCGTGACAGGGAGCGCAAGTATCGAATACTTCTTCGCCCCGCGCCAATCCCGGCGTTGGTGCCGAGTCGCAGGCTACAACGCCAACTACAATCGTTGCGGCCACGGTTTGCTGGATGGTCCGAACAAACGTCATAGTGTTTACGTGATTCCTCATGGTTAATCGATAGCTGGACGGTAACCCTACGTAACGACTGGGTTTACGCGAACGGCTCAGACACGGCTCCAAATTTTCGGTCAAAAGCTCGCGTAAGATAACGATGAGGTCAAATGTGCGCGAGGGGGAGCCGGTTTCGTCGTTTCCCCCAAAAAGTCTACGGAAAAGCTACCCCCGGACAATAAAGATTTCTTAACCCTGTCTGCTGCTAATCGTAACAGGAGAAGGGATCAAATCCTAACCGTATCGAGAAGCATCAATACAAGGATCGCCGGATGGTACAGCAGGGAGCCGAAAAATACCCTTCGCGCGGCTTTGTCAGTTAACTCTCGGGCCGCTCCCATACCCACTATAAGGTAAATAGTGCTAACGCCGAGTGCGCCGATCAAATACACGGTACCTGTCAATCCAAGGAACGTAGGTCCACCACTGACCAGAACCAGTATTACCAGCCAGGCTACCATGTGACGCCCCACGGTTTTTCCTTGAGGATCACTACTCGGAATCAACTTGAAGCCGACTCTCGCATGGTCCTCCCGAAGCATCCAGGAAAGGCCCAAAACGTGCGGTAATTGCCATGCATATCCGATGGCAAACATCACCAGACCACCAGGGTCGATCGACGACGTCACCGCCGTCCACCCGATCAACATGGGGAAAGCTCCGGGCACGCCACCGGCCAGAGTTGCGAAGTGGTGTCGTGTTTTGAGGGGAGTGTAAGCGAGATGGTATGCTGCCGCCGAGGCTGCCGCTAACGCGGCCGGTAACCAATGAACGAAGTATCCTAGCCAGGCGACGCCGACCACGAGGAGCGCGATCCCGAAAACCTTGGCTTCAATGGGTTTCAAACGGCCTGACGGAAGTGGGCGGTCCCGCGTCCGAATCATGATCCCGTCGACAACCCGCTCCACGTATTGGTTCAGGGCCAGGGCCCCTGCGGTGGCGGCGCCAGTTCCCCCCATGGTCATGATCGCGGTCCACATATCGAGGTTTCCAGCCGCGGCTACGTAAGCGGTCGCCCCTGCGGAGATCATCACATATCCGGTAATACCCGGTTTAGTGAGTTCGTAGTATGCCCGCAGGCGAGATAACCCGCGGGCAGGTTGAGAGGATGTCGATTCGGTCATAGATGACAGGGAAGTTACTCAGAAATCTCCCTGGAGCAGCGCATCCTCGATCGCCATGATGAATTCCTGATTGGTTTCTATGATCGGGCCGTAACGAAACCACCGCAGCTTACCGTCACGGTCTATGAGGAAGGTCGCCGGCAAACCGATGACTCTGAAAAGGCCAAGCCCAACGCTTTCGGAGTCATGAAGAATGGTGTAAGTAACCCCGTACTCCGCGATGAATTCTTCGATCGCCTCGGTTGCGCCCGGCGTATCCATGGACGCGCCGACAATTTCAAATCCGCGTTCGCGATATTCATCGAATTTAGCCTGCAGGAAGGGTGTTTCCTGGCGGCATGGAGCGCACCAGGTCGCCCAGAGATTGAGCAACACGACCTTACCCCGGAGAGATTCCAGAGACACAACTTCACCGGTTAGCGTCGGGGCTGCGTATTGTGGGACAGCGGAGCCGGGAAGCAGTTGCCGACGTGCGTCGGTGCTCGCGCATGAGGTGCCGATCAATAAGATTGCCGTCGTCACTAAAGTGGCATATAGGCGCTGGATTCGGCGGTTTCGATTTACAAACACAATCTCGTTGTTTCTAAAAAAGGTGTCGCAAAAAACCGGATAAAAGCGGCGCTCCAGTGGCGGTCGACAATCTGCGGCGGCGTAATCATATCAATGATCTGCGGCCGCGGCAGTCCCCGCAACCGTTGAGACCACTTCTTCTAATACTTTCACACCCTCTCGGATTTCGATTTCGGTCATTCCGCCGAAACCCAATACCATTCCACCGCGAGCCAAGTTCGTCTGCGCGAAGCCGGTCAGAGGCAAAGCCATCAATCCCCGTCGTGCAGCCTCTTGGGAAACCAGTCTGTCGTCTACCCCGGCGGGCAACAGTGTCGTCACGTGAAGACCAGTATCGCTATGTGGTATTGCGATAGAGTCGCCAAAGCTCTTGGCCAGAGAAGAAACGAGTATATCCCTTCTTTTGCGATAAAGATTGCGCATATCCCTGATATGTCTAGCAAAATGGCCATTTTGAATGAAATTGCACAGGGTTGCCTGTGTTATGACCGGCGAGTGGTGGTCCTGAAAAGCCCGCGCTTTAGCAAAGGACGCCACCAGATCTTGTGGCAAAACCGCAAATCCGATCCGCAGGGCCGGAAAGGTGGATTTCGAAAATGTCCCTATATAAATAACCCTCCGAGACTCATCCAAACCATACAGGGCGGGAAGCGGTGGTCCGGAAAAACGGTACTCGCTATCATAGTCATCTTCCATAATCCAGGCGTTTTCTCGCTGTGCCCAATCTACCAATTCAAGTCTCCTGGGCAGCGACATCGGCATTCCTAGTGGGAATTGGTGGGTGGGAGTTACGTAGGCCAACGTCGGCTTGCGTTTTTGCGCTTCTACTTCGCTGATCGCCATACCCTCCTGGTCTACCGAAACCGGTACCAGCGACGCACCAGCGTACCGGAAAGCCCCTAACGCACCAGAATATCCGGGGTTTTCAAAAAGCACCAGGTCCCGTGGTCTCAAGAGGACCTGGCAACATAAATGGAACGCTTGTTGCGCTCCTGCGGTAATCAGCACTTGCGCAGGATCGCAAGTGACACCCCTGGCGACTCTTATATGGGTGGCGATTGCCTCCCGAAGCGGCAAAAAACCGCCGGGTTCGATCTGGGTGAGGAGTTTTTGGCCCTGTTCCCTCCAACATCTGTTCGAAATCCGCCGCCATAGATCAATCGGAAACCGGTCAATGGCTGGGATACCCGGCGCGAACGGCCGAATCGGGGGCGTGACGTATGGCGTTTCCGAGCTTGTCGTGGTCCGGTTAAACAGGCGATTTTTTTGAGCTTCCGGGGATGGGGTACTGGCCGGCCTTTGGTGCAATTCGGATATAGTTGCGTCTGGAAAGAAATCCCGGACCCTTGTGCCACCGCCAGTAGAACCTACCAGGTAGCCTTCGGCCTTCAACTGATCGAATGCCATAAGAACGCTATTTCGCGAAACTCCGAGATCCTTTGCCAGCGCCCTGGTGGAGGGAAGACGGGAAAGCGGCGCGACGCGCATTTGTAGGATCGAGTCTCTAATCCCGTTACAGATCTGGCGGTGCAAAGGAATCCCTGAATTTCTGTCCAACTTCAATGCCAAAAGGGATGCGTCCGGAAGAGGGCGTTGTTTTTCAGTGAGCACCGTAGTGTTCTGGGGATTCAAAGTTTGGCTCCTTCTTATGGATCTAACATGGAACTTGTATGGTACCACTTCTTTCGGGAGATTTGTTCCTCAGTATTCCAACGGAGTGAAAAATTTTGCTAAAATCGATCCAAATCGCCGGAGCGCTTGCCCTCCTGGGGACAGCGCCCGCGCTCGCGCAGCAGCAACCCCCATCGTGCCAGGCCCCGGAGTACAGCCACTTCGATTTCTGGGTTGGTACATGGAATGTAGTTAATCCCCAAGGAAGAGCGGCAGGCCACAACACTATTGAAAAGGTCAACGGATGCTATCTCAGTGAGAACTGGACCGGAGCGAGTGGCAACATAGGGCACAGCTACAGCATTTACGACCAGACCAGACGGGTATGGCATCAAACCTGGGTCGATAATTCAGGGACTTTACTTCAGATCGAAGGAGAGTTGGTCAACGGGGCCATGGTCCTGCAGGGCGAGACTCGAGGTCCTACGGGCGCAGTAACGCTTAACCGTGTAACCTGGACTCCTTTCACGGCAGACAGCGTTCAGCAACTGTGGGAGACATCGTCCGATGGAGGAAGTACATGGGCTGTGGCATTCGATGGACGATACGTAAGGGAATGAAGTGGGTAAGTGGGTGAGGTTTAGTGGGTTTCTCGGCCGCCACGGGCGGCCCAGCGGTACAGACCCCAGGTTAGTCTTCCCGCGTCGGATTGTTGTTCGTCGAGTTGTTTGTCGTAGCCTTCGGCGATGTTGCTTGAGGTGGATACAGCCACTCGGCGAAGCTGGGATGTTATCCCGTATCGCTCGGTAACCGGAAATGATTCTGTAATTCGATAAATCGAAATAGCGAATTTTTGGCAGGCCTTCCAGGCTTCAAGAGATCGAATGGACATGTAGAAGGTGGCCTGGTCATTCCAATAGCATTGCGCACGGGACAAGGAAACGTCGTACCCGATTGATGCACATTTAACCAAATAAGAGCCCCCCGCAGTTACTACCCACCTCACCTGCGACCATTACTGCCCGTCCCGCATCTTCAGAAAAATGATTGTTACGCACTAACCCACATACCATCATACCCACTATTTCTGGAGTTTTTATGAGGTTTTCGGTCGGAGTTTTAACCATTGCGTTCTTTTTGCCGGGAATCGCCAATTCTCAAACCGTCCGCACGTTGTCGCCGGACTCCGAATTTCCTGAGGATTTTTCGATGGTATCAGGACTGCGTGAACTGTCGGACGGGCGCCTCTTGGTTACCGATGCGTTGGGCCAGATGCTCATGTGGGTGGATATGGATGAGGGCTATCGCGAACAGATAGGTCGCGAAGGTGCGGGGCCGGAAGAGTACCGTACCCCCGACGCTCTTTACGCCTTATCAAATGACTCGACCCTTATGGTGGACCTCGGTAACGGGAGGCTCACTGTCCTGGATTCGGAGGGTTCGTTTGTCCGGACCATGCCGATAAGTCGCCAGGTGGGGTCCGAAACCGTAATTGCGCTTCCACGCGGAGTTGATAGCGAAGGCAGGGTTTACTATCGACCCTTCGGAATGACCATGATGAGGCCCGGCGGTGGGATACCGACTCCGCCTGACTCGGCCGCAATCGCCCGCTGGAATCCTGCCGGCAATACCATCGATACCCTTGGTATGGCCAAGCTTCGGGAGCGGAAGGTTAGTACTTCGGGAAGCGCCAACAATAGGAATATTTCGGTGGAGGCGGTCCGATTGTCTCCTCAAGACGCGTGGGGGGTGGCTCCCGACGGAAGAGTCGCCGTGGCACGATCCGACGGTTACTCGCTCGAATGGATCGACGAGGATTCCAGTGTGAGGGGAAACCAGGTCCCCTTTGAACCGGTGCGGGTGGGACGAGCTGAAAAACTCGAATACGTGAAAGCCGGATCCCGGGGTGGTCTCAGCGTTGGAGTCACAATCAACAACGGCGCCAGGACCACGTCGTTCGGCCGCGGCGGAGGCAGCAGCGACGAGCCCGATATTACGGGTGAGTGGCCAGCCACCATGCCGCCATTTGCGGGTGACGTCGTCCGGGTCGCACCAAATGGAGACGCATGGGTCCGTCGCAACACCGCCAGCGATGAAGAGTCGACCTTTGACGTTTTCGGAGCCGACGGGAACCTGAGAGAACAGATCAAGTTTCCGGTCGGCCGTCAGGTCGTTGGGTTTGGGAACGGTGTGGTTTACGCGGTTTATTTCGACGAATTTGACCTACAGTATCTTGAGAGGTATCCGCTGTCATCAACCGCGAGTCCATCCTCCCGAAACCGTTAAGTAGAAATGGCGGTGTTTGACGGAGCCGGACGGAACAGGACGGACTTGGGTGCACTTGCGATGGTACCTTCATCCGACCGTTCCGACCGTTCCGACCGTTCCGACCGTTCCGACCGTTCCGACCGTTCCGACCGTTCCGACCGTTCCGACCGTTCCGACCGTTCCGACCGTTCCGACTTCAAACGTCTATCTTCTTCTTGCGACCTCGCGCGGCGTAACGACAGCTCCCGAGTTACCCCAGCTGCTGTAGACATAGCTTAGCACGTTGGCGATGTCCTCGTCACTGAGTCTGAGCGAAGGCATCACTCCGTTGTAGGTCTCGCCGTTTACGACAATCTCATCTGACAGACCGTTTAACAGGGCATCAATTGCCCGTCCCGTGTTGGCGTTGAGATAGTCGGAGTTGGCCAGCGGTGGGAAAGCACCCGCTAATCCCTGTCCAGCGGGTTGGTGGCAAGCCGCACAGTTCTGAGAGTAGACTCTTCCGCCAGCTTCGATACGTTCTTCAGTGGTCATCGCGGTGGGCGCTGTTGGTTCCGAAGCGATCTCCTGAATGGCTCCGCCTTCGGGGATATAAACCTCGTTTAGAAGCTGGCCCGAGTAGATCGCAGAATCAGCCGGACCATCAACCGCAAGCATGCCCAGGGCACCCTTGTTGAACGTTCTGAAGATCGAGTGGTCGACCAGCAGGTACGTTCCCGGAACCTCGAGTGTGAATTCGGCGATTGCTGCGCCACCGGCGGGGATCAAAGTAGTCTGGATGTCTTCGGAGACCATCGATCCGGCCTGAACGTTGACCCGGTCAAAAATCTCACCGATGACGTGGAAGGACGAAATGAGGTTCGGTCCGCCGTTTCCAACGAAGAGTCGGACGGTTTCGCCGACTTCCGCCTGGAGCGAATTGTCACCTGTCAGAGAGCCGACCGCACCGTTGAACAGAACGTAATCGGGGTTTTCTGCGATTGCTTTGGCCATCGAAAACGGCTGCAATCCGGCTTCGCCATAGGCACCCTCCGTGTAAAACTCACCCTGCATCACGTAGTACTCGCGATCAACCGGAGGCAATCCCCCTTTCGGCTCGACCAGGATCATTCCGTACATGCCGTTGGCGATGTGCATGCCAACCGGTGCGGTGGCGCAGTGATACACATAGAGACCGGGATTCAATGCCTTGAACGAAAAAACAGATGAGTGTCCCGGGTTTGTGAAAGAAGAGGCAGCTCCTCCTCCGGGTCCGGTTACCGCGTGAAGGTCGATGTTGTGTGGCATGCGGCTATCGGGTCGGTTGTTCAGGTGGAATTCGACCTCGTCACCTTCACGGACACGAAGGAACGTCCCGGGGACCTGTCCGCCGAAGGTCCAGAAAGTATACTCGACGCCATCGGCGAGCCGACCAACGTGTTCTTCGGTCTCGAGATTAACGATGACTTTTGTTGCGTGGTCTCTGGTGATTGGAGGTGGCACCATGGGTGGTGCGACCAGGGTTGCTACCTCCTCTCCGACTATCTCGTCCAGGGTCTGGCCCGTACATCCAAGGACCAGGGTTGCGACGGCCAGCGCAGGTAGTCCTGCGATTTTGTGGAATCTCATTTTTTCTCCGGTAATGGCGGGTTGGCCAGTAGTTTCTAAAAAGCGCTTTAGACGCTGGCGAAAGGAAACGAATTTTGGTAAGAAAACCCACAAGCTATCATGAAGAAGGCTTAACGAACTGTCAAACTCTCTTCGTTTTCCGCTTCATGAAGTCCATCAAAATGTACTGGCCCAGCGTCATGGTGTTGGTAAAATACGCCTTGCCTTTGCACATCTCACTCATTTCCTGGACGAATTGAACGAGGGAGCGCTCGCGGGCCAGCATGAAGGTGTTGATTTGAATCCGCGACTTCTTGCAGGCATTCACTTCTTTAAAGGTCGCTTCGAGAACCCTCGGGTCGAATCCCATGGAGTTGATATATACATCCCCGTTTGGGAGGGTAACGGCGGTAGGTTTGCCATCGGTGATCATTATGATCTGTCTCATATCTTTCTTCTGAGACATCAAAATCTTGCGCGCCAACTTGAGACCCTCTGCCGTATTGGTATGATATGGTCCAATTTGCGCTTTGGCCAACTGGGAAATGGGAATTTCCTCGGCAGTGTCGTGGAAAAGAACGACTCTGATCGTGTCACCGGGGAACTGGGTTTTGATCAGGTGCGTCAGGGCTAACGCTACTTTTTTGGCCGGTGTGAACCGGTCTTCCCCGTAAAGAATCATTGAATGGGAACAGTCCAGCATTAGCACGGTGGCGGCACTTGAACGATACTCGGACTGATGCACCATCAGATCGCCGTACTCGATGTTTATCGGCACTCCAAGTCCCTCGCGCTCAATGGCCTTCTGCAGTGTCGCACTGACGTCGATGTTCATCGTATCGCCGAATTCATATGGCCTCGATACTGCTTCGGCCTCCACGCCGGTTGAAAGGTGGGCTGTGTCATGCGATCCGAAGTTGGCCTTCCCGATCCCACCCATGAGGTGTTTCAGGGAACGATAGCCGAGGAAGTCGAGGCCCTTTTCGCTGAGGTTGAAGCTGACGTTTTTTGCGGCCGCCTTTTCCGCGCCCTGCTGGCCGGCTATTTGTTCATAACCCTCTGGCATTTGTGGTGACTGTTCCGCCGTCAGGTATCCGTCTTCAACCAATTTTTCAATGATGTGATCAAGAAGCTCGGCGATCTGAGTTTCGATTTCCTGATCCCGCTTTGCATCGCCCGTTGTTTCTCCTCGTAGGACCTGTAGCATTTCTCCCGTGAGTTTCCCCGACTCCATGAGGGCGCGCATGATCGCCTGCTTGAGGTCGTCCATCGAATGAGAAGAATCTTCGCCCGGGAGGTAACCCCAATAGGGGTCCTGGCCGCCTGCAAACCCTGATTCCAGCAAGAAATCGCCGAGTTGGTCCAGCAACTCCTGGACGTTGATCGAGTCCAGGAGCGAGGGATGATGCTTGGAGTAGGTGTTGAATCTCAAGGGGAAAGTCGGGAGGTCGGGAAGTCGGAAAGTCGGCGTTGCATTCCTAATTATCTGCCAGTATGCGGGTACAAAGCAAGTACAGAAGTTGAGTTTGTGCTGTTCCTTCCCGACTTCCCCTCTTCCCACCTACTACTTTAGTTTATGCCAGCTTCAACCTTCTCCGCCCTGCGTCACCGAAACTTCAGGTTGTTCTACACAGGCCAGTCGCTTTCGGTTCTGGGCCTCTGGATGCACGGTATTGCGCAGGGGTGGTTGGTTCTTGAGTTAACCAATTCCGCTTTTTATGTCGGTGTAGTAAACGCGCTCACCAAGGTCCCGATCATGTTGTTGTCGTTCTATGCGGGGGTTGTGGCGGACCGGATGGAGAAGCGCAAATTGATCATCATTTGCCAGGCGGCGGCGATGGCCCTGGCGTTTGCCTTGGCCTGGCTGGCGTTTGAGGGGACGGTTCAGGTGTGGCACGTCATGGTGCTTACAACGCTCGTCGGGATGTCCTTTGCATTCGAAATCCCTGCACGCCAGGCGTTTATTATCGATCTGGTCGGCAAGGAAGATCTGACTAACGCGGTAGCTTTGAACAGTTCTTCCTTCAACGCAGCGAGAATTGTAGGCCCCGCCCTGGCCGGGATCCTGATCACTTCCTTCGGAGTGGCAATCTGTTTTTTGATTAACGCCGCCTCGTTTGGTTTCTCACTGCTTGCGTTGGCGATGTTGCGCCTGGCGCCAAAAGAAAGAAGAACGACAGATGAATCAGCGTGGATGGAGATGAAAGACGGTCTGTCGTTTGTCCGAAAAGACAAGACGATTTTTCCGTTGATTACGTTGATCTCAACTCTTGCTCTATTTGCGTTTCCTTTCGAAGTGTTGCTCCCGGTGTTTGCGCGAGACGTGATGGGGCAGGGGGCGCGGGAGTACGGCTGGTTGGTGTCAGCGGCGGGGGTCGGGGCACTCGTTGGCGCCCTGGGCCTCGCCACGGTAGCGGCGCGAGTCTCACGCGGGCGTTTGGTGTTGACCAGCGCGGTGGTGTTTGGTGCATCAATTGTTGCGCTCAGTTTCACCCGTTCAGTGTGGGTCGCGGTTGTTGTTCTTGTCGCAGCTGGATTCTCTATGATTCTAACAACCTCCAACACAAACACCCTTTTACAAACAATCGCGCCCGATAATTATCGTGGTAGAGTGATGTCCACCTACACCTGGGCCTTCCTCGGCGTCGGTCCAATCGGATCGTTGCTGTCCGGCTGGATTGCAGAGCATTTCGGAGTCCCAGCCGCTCTTGCGGTGG
The DNA here is from genome assembly GCA_029262195.1 of Gemmatimonadota bacterium. GTDB lineage: Bacteria > Gemmatimonadota > Gemmatimonadetes > Gemmatimonadales > GWC2-71-9 > B16T1B5. The sequence goes on from JAJCZX010000041.1 coordinate 143,993, forward strand.
GCGGGTGTATGGTAGTGTTGGTTACCGGAGTTCTAATGGCGAAAAGCGAGCAATTGATGGCTACGAGGTAGTGGGTATGAGGGTAAGTCTTGTGTTTGCCCGCCTGCCCATCCTGCGACCTACCGACTCCCGACTTCCCGACTTCCGACCGCTAAAACCACCTGCGCCGCAGCTTGTTTAAACGTTAGCAACCCAGTGTTGAGGCAAAGGTGATAATTCGATGGGTCTTCCCATTCTCTGTTGTAGTTCTGCCGAACGTACTGACGCCTCCTTTCGTCCATCGACTCCACTTTTTTTCTTGCTGCCCGTTGATCGACTTTTAAAACCTCCATTACCCGTTTTGTTCGATGGGAAATCGATCCAACAGTGAACACGTGAATTGCGTCGGTGGCATTGGCAAGGCAGGCCTGCGCTCCCCGTCCCACAAAAACTATGTTTCCGCCGCTCACGGCCTCCTTGATGACAGTTTCGGTTACATGCGCGAGGTGATTCGCTGGAGGCAATGGAGTGGCAACTCCGCTTCCGGTCGTATACAGGTCGCCTGATGAAAAGGCCAGAGCCTGAGCCACTCGATCAAAAAGACCCAACGGCTCTTCAAGCCTTTCCTCCACTTCTTCCCGCGGCATATCTGCCGCCTCGGCGACTTTGTCGATGAATTCATTGTCGATCAACTGATAGCCGAGTTCCGCTGCGACGATCGCCGCTACATCGGAACCGCCGGAGCCGTACTGGCGAGAGAAGGTTATTGTGGGCATGAGGGGAAGTCGGGAAGTCGGAAGGTCGGGACGGAAAAGTTCATACCGAATTTATTGTTCGTTGAGAAAAACTGGCAAGTGAAAATGATACGCATAGCGTTTTTTTGGTAAAGGGACCTCAGGAGTAAGTTGCATTTTTGGTTCATGAATAGCAATTCGGTTGCCTTGGCGCCCTTTGAAAAACTGTGGCTTGGAAAGAGGGGCACGGTCTGGTTCTCTCGGTTTATGAAATAACCACATCGTTCCCCGATGACGAACGGTTTGGAATAACGAGCCAGTTGCGCCGCGCAGCAGTATCGGTAACGGCCAATATCGCCGAGGGATCGGCAAAGCAAGGGAGTCGTGAAAAGAGGCGCTACTTCGATATATCCCTAGGTTCACTCGCGGAGGTGGACTATCTCTTGTTGCTATCGAGGGATCTGGGGTTTCTGGATCTGGAGGCGTGGGAAAAGCTGACCGAGCAACGTGATCTCGCAGGTAAACTTCTATGGGGCCTTTACCGGGCTAATCTCCCAAAATAGACTCGGACCGACCTCCCGACCTCCCGACCTCCCGACCTAAAGCTTTCCCCTCATATAGGAAAATTCTTCGTTTCGCGAAATTCTTTTTTGCGCGACAAGTCCTTCCAGTATCAATTCGCATGCGGCCACCAGCGTAGCGGGGTCTTTTTTGGGTGCAAGTCCCAGCTTGTGGGTCAGATCGGTTAGCCCGGGGACCAGGCCGAATCCCTTCAGGCACGCGTCGGACCGTTCATTGGGGGCGATTTTCAGGGCACCTCCTTCGTCGAACCACTCCACTATTTCATCACAACTATGGGTTCCCAATCTTTCACCGAGGGTTTGACCGGCGGCGCTACGGACGAGGTCCTTTGCCACCGCATCCGCTCCCTGAATTTCGCCTTCGTACTCCAATTCGATCTTGCCCGTGATAGCCGGCAGAGAGGCAAACAGGTCTGACACCCTGGGCACAGTTGCCTTCTCGCCGTTGATGATGCTGCGTTGTTCGGCACTGGAGACCACGAGCTCCAGCAGGCTGATGGGGAGGCGTTGGCTAACGCCCGATCGGTGGTCAACTCTCTTATCTTTCCGCGCCAGGAACCCGATGCGTTCAACAAGTTCGGCGACGAATTCGGGAACGACCAAATCGAGTGCCTCTCTTTCAACCCAGGCTTCCTGTTTGGTGATTTCCATGCCGTGCTTGAGGTCGGTGGGATAATGAGTAACGACCTCGCTTCCAATTCGATCTTTCAACGGAGTGATGATCTTGCCGCGAGCGGTATAGTCTTCGGGGTTGGCAGAAAACACCAGGAGCAGATCCAGTGCCATCCGGACCGGGTAGCCTTTGATCTGGATGTCGCCCTCCTGGAGAATGTTGAACAGCCCGACCTGTATTTTACCGGATAGGTCGGGCAACTCGTTGAGTGCGAAGATGCCCCTGTTGCTCCTCGGTAACAGCCCGTAGTGCATTGTGAGTTCGTCGGCGAGTATGTGGCCTCCGCGGGCTGCCTTGATAGGGTCAACGTCACCAAGAATGTCGGCTACGGTGACATCGGGTGTCGCCAGTTTTTCGACATACCGTTGGTCCTGGCCGATCCAATCAATCGGAGTTTTGTCTCCTTTTTCCTTGACCAGATCGGCCCCAAATTTCGAAATGGGGTGAAACGGATTATCGTTGGTTTCGCTACCTGCGATGATTGGGATTTGGTCATCCAGGAGGTGGGCAAGCCCGCGCAGGATACGGGACTTCGCCTGGCCTCGAAGACCAAGAAGAATGAAATCGTGTTTCGCCAGAATAGCGCTTACGATTTGTGGAATAACGGTATCGTCATAGCCGAGGACACCGGGGAATAACTCGGATCCGGAACTGAGTCGCTTCACGACATTGGCACGTAACTCGTCTTTGACTGTGCGGGTTTGGATTTTGGGGTCGGCCCACGCGCTTTGGCTCAGCTGCCCCAGAGTGGTTGGTTTTGCCATCAGGTATTATTTCACTTTTTGGTGAGGTACTTCAAGTCGTTGCTATGTGCAGGTCGGTTAGTCGAACTGCGGTGACAGCGCGGGACTCCACTCGTAAAGAAGCGCCGCCATTGATAACCGGCTCTGCACTGCCTGTGTTCCGTTCCAGAAGGTCGCAGGGTTGTGCGGTACCAAAGCGGAGAACTCCACCCAGTAACTGCGTTCGCCCACCGACACCGCCAACGTCCTGCAGGTAGACGACGATTCCATTTCCGTCGGCGGCGGGCCGGACCCCAACGATCAGGATGTCTCCCCGGTCAGTGGAAAGGAAACTGCCGAAGGTGGGAATATTCACGGATCCTGTGCCGGAGACTTCGACAGTTTTAAATGGGTCTGCGCTCCAACCAAACCTATGTACGTCATCAGGTAGGAATGGGCCCGAGTTTGTTGCCAACCGGATGTCGCACCGGTTGCGTGCGGCAAAGGTCGTAAGGCGTGAGTCTGCGTCGACCGAAAAATGTGAATTTTGCAGGCACCGGTACCAGACTGCCTGCTCGTCGGAGTGGATGTTCACGAAACGATCGTGCTGCATTCGTCCCAACGGAGCGGGGCCTCTGGCTGTGGTAGCGGTCAAATCCCACTCAATAAACGGTGCTTCGAGGTTCATATCGAAATCGTACTCAATGGCGCTGCTTCCGACACCTTCACATTCGTTGGAGATGTCGATCCACCTCGAGTCGTCATAAACTGTGATAATGGATCGGAGTGTTCCTCTGGCGGAAGACCAACGTTTCAAGTTGAATCGAGTGCCGAGCCCCGGAATGGTTTCTCTGAACGCCTCATCCAGGCGAGTGTTAGCCACTGAGTTCCAGCGTCCTCCAGACGGGATCCACTGGTTGCCCGTTGAGTCAACAAGAGAAGCGATAGCACCGGACTCGGAATCGATTCGCAAGCGCAGAGGGCCATCGTACGCCAATTCTGAATTGCTCGAAGCGGGAGACAGAGGTTTGGCGCCGGCAATGAACGCGAAACCAACCTCCGGAACATGAGTTGCAATGAACTCGCCGCCATCCGCCCTGAGGGCTACGTCCGATCGAACAAAAGGTGTTGCGTTTACAACTATCGAACCCGGGGAGGGCAGTGACAGAGATGCAAAGAACTCATCCTCGGACCGGAAGTCGCTTGCCAGCAGCACGCTGGCAAGTAACTGAGTGGAGAGTTCATCAACTGCATCTGCTCGCGCGCCTGCCATGTCTCTCAAACGGGCAGCGTTTGGCTCCCCGGATTCTGGAGGACTGAGTGTGCGCGTTGGAATACTCAATGTATTGGTGCCGGAAAAAATCTCGGTGGCATCGCCTACCTGAATCCGGGGGAAGGCAAAGCGTCCATTCCACTCCTCAACTCTGAAAAGCACGGATTCTCGGTCGGTGCCCAGGTTATTTCCCGCGACCAAAACGGTTGTTGTGTTCTCTTCGGTTTGTCGATCGAGAAAACGTTCGATCAAGGAAACCATTGCGTCTGTATTAGAGTGAAATCCTAACGCCCTGGGGTCCCCAAAATTCCCAACACCGATGGCTACCAGCCTGGCCCCATCGGGTCCTTCGATCCAATGCACAGGATCGGTACTCTGAGTGATGGCAAATCGAACGCCAGAGGCTGCTAAGAGTGCCGGAGTAGATGGAGGAATATGTTGATCGACAAAGTAAGCGATCTCTCCAACTGGGATACCGAGTCCATTGGCGAGTGCGGCGTGAGTTGATAGGTATCGAAATTTCTGGTCGAGAAGGAGCGTTCCAAAATCGTTCGTCGGGGCCGGATTCAGGAAAAACTCCTGCTCATCCAATGGAAAATCGGAATCCGCAGCAATATCTGTCAGATTTTCAGACAGTTCGTCCCCGGAGACCAACGTAGTCCAGTGAAGTGTCCACTTCTTTTTCGGAACCAATCGATGGTTGCTCCGAAATGGGCTACGCCCCGGCAACTCAAGGTCGGTTGCGAAAGATGTGGGGCCGTCAAACGGAAGCCAGAACTCACCGTAAAGCCTTCCCGACGACCGGATAACTCCAGCGGTTCCAAGAAACCGGCGCGAACGATCGTAGATGCGAAGTCTCCCGGCAGGCGCCGTCGTACCGGTAACAATGAAGCGGACTAGTGACAGATTGTTGTCATGCCGGTAAAACACCGTCGGTGTTGCTTCGACCGTCAATCGGTCCACGGTTTTCGGCAGCCTTAGACCTCCGCCGACCGCCAACAACGATCCTACGAACGAACGGCGGCTGGTTAGTTGTTCTCTCGGATCATTCATTGCGCATACCACTTACCTGTGCGAACGGCGGCCTCCGGGGGAGCAACTTTCGGAGTCCATCGCAACTGTTCGATCGCCTTTGCCGACGAGTAGGGGTTTTCCCGACTGAGCCACCGGGCTGCCCGTCCCACGAAACCTCCGTAACGCCCGAAACTGGTCATCGTCTTGTAGCCGTGGGCCAGTGCTGCGATGCCCAACACGATCGGTTGGGGCATCGGAAAGCACTTCAAGTCGTGGCCAGCGCCCCGGGCCAGTTGGGAAAAAAACTCCTTTTGTGTTATGCCTCCATCGTTTGTGACGTTAAAAGCCCCTGTGGCTTCAGGATGTTCCAGGCATGAACATATTGCATCCGCCACGTTGCCAGCGTAAATGACCGTTAGCGTGTTGCCACCGTTGCCGGCCAGGGGCCAAACGCCGTATCGGGTAACCCCCACCATCTTGGGGCTGAACAGGCGGTCTCTCTCGCCGTAGACAACGCAGGGTCTGAGTGCGGCGGCTCGGGCAGGACTCCCGTTCACAGTATCCCAGAGGACCTTCTCAGCTGCGCGTTTGGATCTTCCGTAGTGGTCAAACCTGTGCAGTTGTTCGAAAGGAGTATCTTCGGTAATAGATCCGCTTCCTTCTCCCGCGTATCCTGCGGTTCCGTAGACGGCAACCGAAGAAATGTGAACCAATCTGGCGCCACTTCGTGCGGCAGCTTCCGCCGCGAGTCGTGTCGGGTGAACGTTTACGGATTCGAACTCGTCCCAGGTTCCCCGTTTGGGCAACACTGCAGCAGAGTGAACGATCGCGTCGTGTGTTAAGCCCTGCCAGAGGTCGGAGTCCTGGAGGTCCCCTTCAACGGGGTTTGCGCCGAGGGACTGCACCAGTCGTACCCCCTGTTTCGAGCGTACCAGGGCATCGACAGAATGCCCGTATGCAGTGAGCTTGGGGATAGCGTGCGAACCGACTAACCCCGTACCGCCGGTGAGGAAAACCTTCATGCTGTGGAGGCTTGGGAGAGGGAGCGAAATGGGAGATACCAGCGTCCCTCAAATAACATCCCCTCAAATATCATTCAAGCATCAAACCTGAAAGGCAAAGGGACTATTGACGCCCTGGAGCCGGCGGCAATTACGGGGACGTTGAAATCTGCCGAAGACTTGACCATGCCAATCCCGATGTACTGGTCGATCGGGTCGAGCCAGATAACCGAGGTGACCCGCCCAATGTCGTCGCCACCCTGAGAGATCGACTGTATCCTCTGGTCCGGGTCACTTTCCCACGAGAGCCCTACAATTCCTTTGTTGGCGTGACCCCTGAAATGCAGGCGCGCGACGACTTCTTGTCCCGTGTAACATCCCTTGGTGTAGGATAACCCGTTGATCTCGTCGAACCGGACTTCCTGCGGGAGGGTCTTGTTGTCTATCTCAGCCCCAAGCCGCGGGAACCCGGCGATCGTCCTCGATAATTCAAGTGTTTCGGTTTTCACCAGCAAGAAATCTCCCTCTTCCAGAGTGAGATTGACGTCGTGCGTATCTATCGCGCGTGCACGGATCTGCAACGTGAAAGGAGACGGGTCGGTCGGGCGGGATACTTCATATTTTGCTGGCCCGATAGTGCACGTGAGGGATTGGCCGGGATCCGGAACCACAAAACCTGCGAGAGACGCGCGCTCAAGTGAAAGCGGCCCAACCAGTCGGAACACGCAGCAGTCGTGAGACTCATCGGAAACCCTCCCCATTCGCGGTGGTACTGATCTTCGCAGCAAGTCCAGGATTTCTTCTTTTGCCTCGGCTGGAAGGTACAGTGTGACCGACTCGTCTGTACGTGAAATCCACGTGTCCGAAATTATCATACCCTTCGGCGTCAGAAATGCACTATACGTAAACGAGCTATTCCCCGGTTCGACGATGTCGTTTGTTGTGAGCGATTGGACAGAGGTAATAGCGCCCGGACCCTTGAGTTCAACGCAGGCTATGTCGGTACGGGCTACAGCGGCAGCATCAAGGGCTGCCTCAGCGTGGTCTGCGGGTATGTCGTCGTGATTTAACACGAAAACCCCGCCCGGGTAGAGTGTGTTCACCCCTAAATGTAGTGGGTTATTCTTCGCGGGGTTACATCACTCCATCGTAGAATCCAGCTCGATCGTAGCTCCAATCCAACATTGCGACCGGGTGTGTGACAGAGACGTCGGAACCGCTCCGACTTATCCCTGCTTTGATTTGCATGATACATCCGGGGTTTCCCGTCGTTACGACTTCGACTCCCAGCTTTGAAATTGATTTGACCTTGCTCTCGATAAGCGCAGCAGACATCGCCGGGTTTAGAATGGAATACACGCCGGCGCTACCGCAACATTGATCTGAGCAGGGGACCTCGATCAACTCCAGATCCGGAATCGATCGCAACAATTTTCGCGGCTGCGCCCTCACCCCCTGAGCGTGTTCCAGGTGGCACGGCGCATCGTACGCCACAACCATTGGCAGGCTGGCGCCGACGCGAAGGTCTCCCTCCATCAAGAATTCGGTTATGTCGAACACGCGCCCGGCCAGCTTTTCCCCGGTTTGGCCGAGAAGATCCTCGTATTCTTTCAAGGCAGCGCCGCAACCGGCGGAGTTCACGACTATCGAACAATCTGGATGCCGTTGAAATACCGCCAGGTTGGCTTCGGCGAGACCGCGGGCGCCTTTCAGGTCTCCCTGGTGAGCGTGCAGGGCCCCGCAACATCCCTGGCCGCGGGCTTCGATCAGTTGGTAGCCGTTGGCCCTCAGAACCCTTCTGGTGGCATCGTGGACGTGGCGAAATAATCCGTCCATCACGCACCCCGTGAACACAATGACTTTCTTACGGCGGCGTGGTTGAGCGCGAGCTTCTGGCGGAGTGCTTATCGCTGTCGTAATCCTGTGTGGTCGTGTCCCAGCCAGCAGGGTCACGGCCGGGTGAATGAATCGGGCGGGGTTCCAACTCCCGAGCGCCTTCCGGGCCACGCGGGAAAGGGTGAAGAAAGGAGAGCGCAGGCGGGGGTTTGCCATCAGGCTGAGGAGGACTCGGGCGGCCCAGGGCTGCGGGCGCTTCTTCGCAATCGCAGATCGTGTTTTCTCCAGTGCCGCCCCGTACGCCACTCCCGAGGGGCAGGCTGGTTCACAGGCGCGACACCCCAAACAACTGTCGAGGTGCTGTACCGCACCGAAGTCATCTGGCTCGATCAACTGATTCGCGATGCCTTGCATGAGTACGATTCTGCCTCGGGGTCCCTCCGACTCATCGCCGGTTTGCCTGTAGGTCGGGCAGCTTTGCAGGCAGAGACCGCAGTGGACACAGGGATAGAGGTCCCTCAGAATCTCAATCTGTGACAAATACGCCTCCCGCAGTCAGGATCTTATTCGGGTCGAAACTGTCATGAAGGCGCTCGGTCACGGCTCTCGTTTCCGGGCTCAGGTGTCCAAAAACCCCCACTTCTTTCAGGATACCCCATGGGGCCCGCTCTACCGTGACGGGTGTGCCAGATTCGGACATTGTCCGTCTGAATATTTGCAATTCCTTCACACTCGCTGCGCCAGCCCAGCGAACCAAGTTGCGTTGGACCCACGCAGAACCGCGTGGGAGTAAATCGTCGATCGCAGTTGTCACAGCGTTCGCCGTCGAAACAGACGATCCTGTTGTCAGCGATATGGGATTCGCCAAAACCGCACGGGAATGGTCGCCCCAATAGCCTCCTGATTCCTCTTCCCTCCAGTCCAGGTTGTTTGCTTCTTCAAGTTCAACTCGTCTGCTTTGCACCGCATTCACGCTCCCCGTGAAACGCACCGTCACCTGCGCCTTGTCCTTGCCTGAGCCGGGGTTCAACAGGCACGCGGATGATGTCCTGCTTTGGGTTACCGTTCGCCAAATATCCCAGGCTGTGTCGTGATGCGGGCGAGCGGTTAGTGTGCAGTCCGCCTGGGGTTTTGGCCGGAGGCGAAAGTGGGCATCGGTTATGATGCCCAGAGTACCAAAACTCCCGCAAACCAGGCGGGTCATGTCGAAGCCGGCGACGTTTTTCATGACTTTGCCCCCGGCAGTGATGACCCGACCGTTTCCGGTGACGAACGTCAGGCCCAGAAGTTGATCCCTGATAGGGCCGAAACTGTCGGCCAGGGGCCCGGAGGTGCCGGTGGCGATTATTGATCCGACTGACCGATCGCCTCCCGGTGAGTCGCAGGGCAGCCACAGGCCGACCGCTGCCAACCGCCGATGTAGAGTGTCCATCGTGGCACCTGCCTCGACGCTCATCGTGAGATCCCTGTCGGCGAGTTCGGTGATCGATGCCATGCGGTCAGTCGATATAGCGAGATCCCCTTCTGTCGGGGACCAATTGCCCGTACCCGCGACCGAGACTTTCTTGTCCTCTCGAACGGCATCCCTCAGGATCAGCGCCAGTTCATCTGGCGAAGTGGGGTGCAGGGTCACCTGTGGGTTGCCACAGTGGAGTGTGGCTTCCACTCCGAGCAGGAGTGAGTGGGCAGGACCTTCCCGGGATTGGCGATTCCCTTGGTGTCGAAGGCGCGCCGGACTGCCATCATCGCCGAAAGGGAGTCTTTGTCGAAGAGGTCGGTCATGAATCGCTTTTTATCTATTCCGATGCCGTGTTCCCCGGTCAGCGTCCCCCCAACCCTTAAACAGGTTGCAATAATCTCGCTGGCCGCAATGGTGACCCGTTTAACTTCCGCGGGGTTTTGTCCGTCGAAATTGATGTTGGGGTGCAGGTTGCCATCTCCTGCGTGGAAAACGTTGCTGATTTTCACGTCGTGCCGAGTTGCGATAGCTGCTATTTCTTCAAGCACGTCTGGCAGGGAGGTGCGTGGTACGACTGCGTCCTGTACGACGAGATCCGGGCTGATTCTCCCCAGGGCTCCAAAGGCTTTCTTGCGGCCGTGCCAGAGACGTTCCCTGGATGCTGAATCCTGTGCCACCTTGACCGAGCGCGCGCGCCCCTCGGTGAGAATCATGGTTACCAACTCCGCTTCCTGGTCCACCGTATCCTCGGAGTGGCCGTCAACCTCGACCAGAAGAACTGCGGCGGCATCGGTTGGAAAACCGGCTGAGTAAATCGATTCTTCCACTGCTTTGACGCAGTTCTGGTCGATCATTTCCAGGGCCGCTGGCACTGCCGGGGATCTTACTATTTCGGTAACCACCTCCCCGGCATCCCTCATAGAGACGAAATCTGCTAACATCGTAATGACGAACTTGGGAGCTGGCAGTAGGCGCAGCGTTATTTCCAACGCGAGCCCGAACATTCCCTCACTGCCAACAAAGGCGCTCACCAGGTCGAGGCCCCAGGGCTGTCCCGAGTCGCTACCAAGTCGGGTGACCTTTCCATCCGGCAACACGACTTCCAGCGACACAACGTGGTTTGATGTCACCCCGTATTTCATGCAGTGTGGCCCACCAGCGTTTTCAGCGATGTTCCCGCCGAGCGTGCATGCGGTTTGGCTCGAGGGATCAGGGGCATAAAACAGATCGAGGTCCTGTACCGCTTCGGTAAGACGGACGTTGACCACGCCTGGCTCAACAACGGCAATCTGATTTACTGGATCAACTCTGATGATGCAGTTCAGCCTGGTAAGCGAGATGATAATCGCGTCAGGGCCCGCTAGCCCACCGCCAGAAAGTCCTGTTCCGGCCCCGCGTCCGACGAAAGGAACATCGTGATGAGCCAGGACCCTGACCACGCGGATGACTTCCTCTCTCGAAGCTGGCAATACCACCGCGGCGGGTAACGAGCGGAGAGTTGGCAGGCCGTCGGAGGAGTAGGTCTCGCGTTCCGCCTTGGAAATCTTCACCCATTGGTCGCCGACGATGTTGATGAGAGCGTCGATGACTATTTGGGGGAGGGGCATCGTATCAGATATTGGCGGAAAAGTGGGAGAGGGAGTCTCCTAAAGAAAATACTGTAGAAAAGAGTCGGGCGGTAAGGGTGAGTTTCACCGCTTACCGCCCGCATTCGGTTTCGCTAGGCCGCTACCCAGAAGCCTTCGAGTGCCTGAGCCTCAGGGCTTTCCCTTAGCTTCTCGAAGGCGCGCTCGCGAATCTGGCGAATTCGCTCGCGGGTAACACCCATGATGGCTCCGATTCTTTCGAGCGTCATTCCCTCGGCTCCCTCATCCAAACCGTAATACAGATAGAGGATTTTCTTCTCCCTGTCGGTAAGGTACTTGGAAAAGAGTTGGTCGATGAAATCGCGACGCAAACCGGAATCGGTCTTTTCTTCAATCAGGCGCCCGTCGGGTCCGGCAAATCTGTCACCCAGGGTTGCTGCATCCTTGTCGCTGCTGTCCAGCGGCGCGTCGAGTGAAACCTCGGTTGCCGTCATTCTGCGAGCAGCTCGGACATTGGATTCAGTCTCGTCCATTGCCACCGCAATCTCACGGTCGGTCGGTTCGCGACCCAATTCCTGCGTGAGGTACGTTGCGGTGCGGGACATTCTAATGAGATGGCTGTTCTGGTTGAGCGGGATACGCACGCTACGGGTCTGTTCGGCCAGAGCCTTCAAAACGGCCTGTCTTACCCACCACACGGCGTAAGAGATGAACTTCACCCCCTGCTCAGGGTCGAATTTTTTAACGGCCTTAAAAAGGCCTTCATTGCCTATGGCCACCAGTTCCGACAGGTCTAACCCGTGTCCCTGGTATCTCTTTACATAGGAAATTACGAATCGGAGGTTGGCAGTTACGAGGGCTTCGGCTGCCTTTTTGTCACCTTTCTTGGCGCGGCGGGCGATCCGCTGTTCTTCATGCCGGTCTTTAATGAGTGGGAGTTTCTGAATGTCCTTGAGGTATTGATCAAATGCTGTTGAGCCGGTTTCGTTAAAAAAGGCTCTTTTCCTGGTGACCTTCACCTTCGGCATACCCACCCCTTCAGTTGGAGACGTGCTCTTTGATGAAACGACCTTACGGACTGCCAAGCCCAGACTTGCTGTCAGGGGCGCCAATATAGGAAATCCCAAAGATCCGGTCAAGCAAAGAAAATGTTTTCCACATCACAAATGCTTTGTTTTCAGTGGGTTGGGAATTTTGTCCACTTATGGGTTTCCACAGAGACCGTGGAAAAGATGTTGATTTTGCTAAGTTGTTGTGGTTAAAGGGCTTGAGAATATCTGAGGGTGAAGGAAAACAGCGGAAGTTGTTGATCTACATCAGGTTAACTAAGAACCTGCTAGGTAATTCGTCAACAGCGCTTCGGGTACGTTGTGTGTCCAATTGGACACGTCAGCCAAAGCTGATTCTCCAACCCGTTTGAGAAGTGAGAATCTGACTGTTCCTGCTCTGGCTTTCTTGTCTGTCTTCATAAGTTCAATGAGGTCGGCTGCATTGATCTGAGGCGGGATTGAAGTGGGTAGGCCAGCCCCAATCAGTGCATCGATAATTCGGTCAGTGGTACCCCTGGAGGTGACTCCTAACTCTTCGCCGATTTTGGACTCCGCTATCATTCCAATAGCAACCGCTTCGCCGTGTTGAACCGAAAACTCGGTGGCCAATTCAACTGCGTGGCCGACTGTGTGACCAAAGTTCAGGATGGCTCGTTTGCCTCCCTCCAACTCGTCTTCGGCCACTACGGCGGCTTTTATCCGGACACTCCGGGCAACGAGGTCGGTCATTAAGGGTCCGGCGGAAATCGTGCTGTTTTGGGCAAGGTGCGTGAAATATTCCTCGTCAGCGATGGCGCCGTGTTTGATCGCCTCTGCGAGGCCGTTGCGGATTTCGTTGGGGGGTAGTGTGGCAAGGACCGCCGGATCCTCTATCACTACCGCAGGTTGGTGGAAGGCCCCAACAAGGTTTTTGCCGGCTGAAACGTCGACTCCTGTTTTTCCCCCGATTGAACTGTCGATCATAGCGAGGAGGGTGGTGGGAATCTGTATGACCGGGATGCCACGCATGTACGTAGCTGCGACGAAACCTGCCATGTCGCCAACAACGCCCCCTCCAACTCCGACAATGGCAGAATCTCTACCGAATCCGGCTGCGAGGATCTCGTCGGTGAGTCTCGACCACGTTGCTCTGGTCTTGTTTGCCTCGCCAGCAGGAAAAGAGAACAAACTGACGTCCCCGACCTGGCTGATTTCGGACAGAACTGCTGCGGCGTGAGAATCAACGAGATTGCTGTCGGTTATGATAGCGTATCGATGGGCTGAAGCACGATCGGCCACAATCCTGCCGACTTGATGGAGTAGATCCGGGGCTACCAGGACATCGTACGACACGCCTGTTTTGACCGGGATTGTGTGTGTGTCTATAACCTTACTTCCCCTTCGATCACGGTTATCGCCTCGCCACCAACGCGGACCTCTGTGATTTCGCCTCCGTTACCAACCGCGACCTCGACCTCAATGTTGCTCGGCCTCCCGATTTCGACACCCTGCGACATTTTGATCTCTGCAAGTCCGTTATGCGGTCGAACGATCCCGTGCCAGACCAGATAGGCACCCAATGCACCTGCGGCGCTTCCGGTAGCCGGGTCTTCAGGCACACCGAGGCCCGGTGCAAACATTCTGCAGTTGACGTTGTTCGACCCATCTTCGACGAAGTAACACATCGCGCAGTCGGTACCGAGGGTCCGCAAAAGCCTTTCAAGTGTGGAACCAGTGCCACCGGAGGGGAGTTCCTGTAGAGCTTCGGCCGAGACGATCGGCACCATTAGCTGTGGCAGAGCGGTAGAAACTACCTGAGGGGCCATCTTTGGGGGGACTAAGCCGGTGTTTCCACCGAGTGCAAGGGACAATTCTTCGACGCTGTTCACCGTCGGACCGAAGTCGGGAGCGGTCTGCGTCATCACGACTCTGGTTGGTTTCCCGCCTTTCAGGAACAGGTCGACGGGCAGCACTCCTGCGCCCGTGGCCTGGGTTACTCTGAGATCGCCGTTCTGCGGGATCTCAATCAGCCCCAGTTCGGCCAGTAACCACCAGGTCCCGACTGTGGGATGCCCCGCCAGCGGAATTTCGGCGTTGGGTGTGAAAAATCTAATGTGCCGAGTGGCCTGCTCGGAGGGGAAGACAAAGGTGGTCTCCGAAAGGTTCATCTCGCGGGCCAGAGCTTGCATTTGCGAGTCCGAGAGTCCCATAGCATCGGGAAAAACAGCCAGGGGATTGCCGCCCAGTGGAGTGTCTGTGAAAACGTCTAACTGATAGAATTCAAGTTTCATTTGTTGAGCCCAACAATCGAGGGGTTTTCCTACCAGGTTATGTCTTCAATACCTGCATTCTTGTTCGTTATCCGCGCCAGCGAAAACAACAGATCCGAAAGTCGATTCAGATATCTGAGGATGATCTCCGGGACATCTTCCTGGTTGGCAAGCCGTACCACGTTTCTTTCGGCTCTGCGGCAAATGGTGCGAGCTACATGGAATTGAGCTGCCTTGGGCGAACCTCCCGGCAGAATAAAGCCTTTCAGTGGCTCCGCCTGTTCTTCGGTTTCGTCGATGGCTTTCTCAAGTTTCAGGATCGCTTCGTCGTTGATTTCGGCCTTCTCGAGTGCTTTCCGCATCTTGACGGGATCGGGGGTGGCCAGGTTAGCACCGATCGAGAAGAGGTCTGCCTGAATTCCCTCAAGCAGATCTCTGATGAACTCGTCAGGATCAAGGGCAATCGCCAACCCCAGCGTCGAATTGAGCTCGTCAACGTCGCCATAGGCTTCAATTCGAATGTCGCTTTTGAGGACTCGCTTGCCTCCCAGCAGAGCCGTGTGCCCGGAGTCTCCGGTTCGCGTGTAAATCTTCATTGCTGTGATATCGATTCCATTAACGATACTAGAAACCCATCTATTCGGCGGACCGCAGCGGAATATCCAGATGTCTGATTGTTGACCACTATGGAAAACTTATATCGACCGTCAGGGCTATCGACATAGCCGTTCAGTGAGTTTACGTGGCTGATCGATCCCGTTTTGGCAACGACCCGTCCTTCGAGGCTTGTTCCTATGAAACGTCGAATCAGCGACCCTTGCTCCCCCGATCGGGGCAACGCTCTCATGAAGGGCATGTTTCGAGGGTGGTCTTCCATGAAGGTCAGCAGGTCGATAAAGGTTCTGGGGCTTAAGACGTTGTTAGATGCCAGGCCGGACCCATCATGGATCTCAAACGATGTAGAGTCGACTCGTACGGAATCGATCAGGAATGACGTTGCGAGGTCTACTCCGGCCTCCCATGAACCGTTTTTCCCAACCGCCGCAGCGACTGTTTTCAGCAGGGTTTCCGCGAAGAGGTTTTGCGATGAGTTCAGGATCGGGTACACGAAGTCCTCAAGTCTGCGGGATTCGAACCGTACCAGAAGATGTTCTTCCAGCACCGGAACGGGCGTGAGAGATGATACGACACCTCCACCGAAGCTGACTCCTTTTCTTTCGAGACGAGATCTCAGGGCCGTCGCGAAGAATCGATTTGGGTCGGCAACTGCGAAGTACTCTGTTTTCGGGTTTCTGTTCTCAGCGACAGTGCCCTCGGCCCAGATTTGCCTTGTCCCGGGTACTCTGAAAAAGTCTACGTTGGTCTCACCCCCCGAATTCACTGTGCCAGTTCGATTGTCGAACGAAAAATCACCCAGGTTTGGCTCGAAGGACACGGTTGCGGGAGACATTCGTCCACCCGGGCCCCAGGTGACGTTCAGGCTGTTGTCGTTAAAGGACAGGCCTGAAACTGGAGCGGCGTACCACCAGTTCAAGTCGTAAGATTCCCAGGCGGGATGCACGATTGTGGCTTCGAAGTAACTACCGTCTCCAACGATATCTCCGGTGATCTGGCGCACCCCGGTTGAGATGATCCTGTCGGCCAGTCTGTCCATCGTCGACCACATTGTCTCGCAGGCTCCGGCCTGCGTGGTGTCCGGTCCGAAGCAACGTTCGCCAAAGGTCGGGTCACCGTGTCCAACGATTATCAGGTCGCCGTCCAGTACCCCGTTTTCGACGGGCGTCGTACCGTAAACGTCAGTCGTGACAGTGAACTCTTCGCCGAGAAGAACGGATGCCATGGCTGTAACAACGAGCTTGGCGCTGGAAGCCGGTACGAACAATTTGTCGGCGTTAAGCTCGAAAACGACCTCGTTTGAGGGGCCGGTGACCATCGCTCCCCAGAAGGCTCGGTCGAAGGGCGGTGCCTGGAGGATCTCGCGATGATCTGGGGTTCCGTTGGTCTGGGCGGCAAGAACCGGCGTCGTCGCGGCGGCCAGCAGTGAAACCACTCCTAAGGAAATACGGTACATTGTAACGGTTAAACCTGTTGCACTGTAAAAGTTGCGGGAAAGTACGGCAGCCCGGTCGTTGCGTCAAACTTATCCGCTGAGAGTTCCACTAATAGTGATCCTATATAGAAGATTAACTCTTAACGGCGTTGTAATCCTGCTTCTTGCAGTTGTCTCGTTTTCTGACGCGGCTGCCCAGGATGATTTCGTCGACCGCCGAGTGATGGGCCTCATCTTTGAGGGAAACCATGCCATCCACGATCTGACCTTGAGTCGTTCCATTTCTACATCGAATTCGTCGGCTTTTGTGCGTACTTCTCCGCTAAACCTCCTTCCGGTCGGAGTCACCCGGTTTTTTGACGAAACCGAATTTCGACGTGACGTTCTCCGCCTGATTCTTCTTTATCGCCAGAGTGGCTTCATGGACGTTTCGGTCGATACGATTGTCCGGAGAACCGATAGGGATGTCTGGGTTCGATTCTCAATACGCGAAGGCGACCCGATCCTGGTCGATTCGTTGACGATCGCGGGGGCCGAGAACATCATGCAGGAGCGTCGGTTATTGCGGGACCTTCCGTTGGAGGTAGGAGATCCGTTCGACCGATTCAAATTACAGGAAGCAACCGACTCGATTACTCTGTTTTTTCAGAACCGCGGGTATGCTCTCGCAGAAGTGTTTCGAAGCTTCAATATCGATCGAGCCAATAAGACGGCCAGCGTGGCGTTCGAGGTTTTTCCCGGACCGATAACAAGGGTTGGGCGGATCAATATCGAGGGGCAGCGCCTGATTTCTGAGGGCCTGATCTTCAGAACTCTTGCCGTGCGCGAGGGTGCCGTTTTCAGACGATCCGATCTCTTTGAATCGCAACGCACGCTGTACGGTCTAGATGTTTTCAACTTTGTCGATGTGCGAATCGACAGTGCAAGTATTGCCAGAAGAGATACCATCGTTGATCTCGACGTGCGTCTCTCCGAAGGGAGGATGACCACTCTCAGGGGAGGCTTCGGCTATGGTACTGTCGATTGCTTCCGGACACTTGGAGGTATCCGTCTTGGCAACTTCCTCGGGGACGCCAGAGCACTTGATTTCACGGCCAGATTTTCAAAAATTGGCGCATCCGAATTGGCTACGAACAGGCTGTGCGGCCAGCTTCGACCGGAAAAAGAAGACAACGGTGAGGCGGGCCAACGTCGCCTGGAACTCAATCGATTATTGACGCTGAGTTTACGAATCCCATCTTTCTTTTCACGAAACACCAGGGCGGTGGTTACTCTTTCTGAGGAAAAAACCAGTGAATTTCTGGCTTATCTCAGAGAGGCTGTCGGTGGAAATTTCGCTGTAACCCGCGAGCTATCCCGCACGCTTTCAGGGACGATCTCATATGACCTGTCGTATGGTAGCACGGAGGCTGAACCCGCCACTTTTTGTTCTTTTCTGAATGCCTGTCGAGCCGTGGATCGCGCGCAATTTGAGGGCAAGGTATTGCGATCCACCCTGGGTGCTTCGGTGACGCTGGATAGAGCCAATTCGGTAATCAACCCGACTCGGGGATGGAGAGCGATAACCGAAGTCAGGTGGGCGTCTCCCCTAATTGGTTCTGGCCGAAGAGCGCGTTTCGCGAAATTCATCGGCGAATTCACTGCCTACCGGCGTCTGTCGCGCAGCACAGTTGCGGCGTTTCGCTGGAGAGGTGGGACCATCCGATCGAGCGAACTTACGGCGGCGGGGCAGGATCTTCAATTCATTCCCATCGAAGAACGGTTTTACGCGGGAGGACCAACAAGCGTACGGGGGTTTGGGCAGAATGAGCTTGGGCCCACCGTGAAAGTCTGCCGGGGTCTCGGTTGCGATCCAACAAACGGCTCCATTGACTCGACGATTACGACGGCGGCGACAGGAGGCAATTCGATGATCATATTCAATGCTGAAATGCGAATAATCCTTCCCGGTTTTGGCCGCCGTCTCAGTTCGGCGTTTTTCGTTGACGCAGGTCGAGTTTTTGATCGTGTTGCCGATGCGCCGTCGGGCGATGTGAGTTTTCGAATAACTCCGGGTGTCGGATTGCGGTTTGCTACCCCAATCGGTCCGATCCGGATCGACGTTGGATACAATCCGTATGATCCGCAGAACGTCCGTTTGTTCAACGAAGTCGGCAACGATTTGCAGGAACAGCCGTTGCTTACGCCCCCATCGTTTGATTCGTTTTCCGATCATTTGCAATTGAATTTCGCAGTGGGCCAGGCGTTCTGATGGTATCCCGTTTTGTTTTGACGGCCTACGCTACCAGTTGCGCTCTGTTTGGTGGCGCCCTTGGGATCGGGCACGTGGCGCTACGGACGGGAGCCGGACGGGACGTTGCCGTCAGGTACGCTGTCGGTGCTCTCAATAAAAAACTGGTTGGGAGCGCTACGGTTGGGAACCTTGGTGGCTCGATTACCGGCGGAGTGGAGTTGTCGAATGTGGTTTTGATGGATGAGGACAGTGTCGCTCTGTTTGACCTTCCCCTCATTTCGATCAGGTATCGCGCGTCGGATCTTATCAAGGGAAGGGTCGTCCTCGGACAATTGAGGCTAACCAGTCCCACGTTCCAGATCACGAAACACGAAGACGGTTCCTTGAACATCACAACCGCACTTGGTTTGGGCGGGGGAGACGGCTCCGGTCCGGCCCCACTTGTGGCATTCAATGATGTTGAAATCACCGATGGGACCGTTCTCTTGAGGACGCCGTTGAACGAGTCAGACTCCACCTCCGAACGTGACAATGCCGCGGGTTCTCCGATGCGCTTGCGCCGGTTCGAAGACATTCAGGCCGATCTCGCATATCTTCGCCTTTCGTCTCCGGATTCTGCCGAGAAGGGTATCCGCGCTGAAATCAACGGCCTGTCTCTGGCCATTTCAGATCCCGATTTTTCCATTGACTCTCTTGTCGGAACGATTGAAATCGAGGGAAGTTCGCTGGCGCTGGACATTGATGAACTTCGTTTGCTAAACACGCAGGCCGCGGTGCGAGGCGAAGTGACGTGGCCCCAGGGCCCACCCCTTTTCAATCTTGATGTGGTTGCCGCGCGCGTTACTTCCACCGACCTCCCCGTCACCATGGTCCCGATCCCCGATGGTCTGGGAGGTTCAGGTCGTTTTCTGATTCAATCGCGCGGTCCCGACACGCTGTCAGTGTTCGGAAGCGATCTCGACTTGCGCGGTGAAAACCGGGGAGGAGGATTGACCGGACGCTTCGGGATTGTGCTCGGTCCTGACGGACAGTGGGATGCCAACTCCACCGCCCTTGTGATGGACAATTTCGATATTGAGTACTTCAGTTTGATCCTGGACTCGCTACCGGTCCACGGACGGTTGACCGGAACGCTCGACGCCGATGGCCCGCGTCAGGCTGTGGTGACGGAAATAGACTGGGACTTTGCCGACTCGCTGGCGAACTGGGATGAGTCGCGAATAGTCGCCAACGGTATGGTGGCGATCGGCGACGCCGATGGAATCGCCTTCGACGATTTCGAAATTTCACGGGGATCCTTTGCTCTCTCGACCATTCGTCTCCTGGTGCCAGCAATAGACCTTCAGGGGATACTCTTCGGGAGAGGAACTTTGAATGGGCCCTGGTTAGAGCCCTCCTTCGACGGAGACGTTCGCCACGAATACGGGGCAGCTCCGTCTTCGCGTTTCACCGGGACCGTGCAGTTGAACGCGCTGGGGCCCACACTCGGCGTTTGGGCTGATCTGGTTTTTGATTCGCTCAACGTTGAGGGAATTCGCGGCACCTACCCGGATATCCCCCTGTTTGGCGCCTTCGGCGGAAACCTTTCGCTGCGCGGTTACCTCGACTCATTGGGTTTTCAAACAAACCTTTCGGGCGAACGCGGAAGGGTTGTCGCGAACGGCGCCCTCAGGCTGGATGATCTGATCGGTTTCCATGAATTCGAGGCGGCTTTGACCGAAGTCGAGTTGATGAGAATTATCGTTGATTCTTTGCCCCCGACTCGACTCACTGGCTCAATCAACGGAAACCTTCTTGGCGACCCTGAGTTGGTGTCGGCTGATATTGGTCTCGATTTTATTGGTGCGACGCTGAACGGATTTTTCACCGATAGCGTTAAGGGGCGCGTTCGGACCGAGGCCGGTGTGGTGAGCTTTGATTCAGTTAGAGCCTGGGTTCCGGGTGGGAGGGGTTTGGCCTCGGGTACGTTGGGCATTCGAGATACTGAAGTCGGGGAACTGGGTTTGCGCGTTGATGTTGATTCGCTGAGCAGCGGATCAGAATTTTTTACCTGGTTGCTTGGTTCGGCTGAAGTGGACGGTTTTGAATCCATCGGTAGCGGCCCGTTCGACGCTTCGCTGACTATCTCAGGAAACGTCGAAGATTACTCTGTGGATGGTACGGCGCGCGGAGAAACGTTTACCTGGGGATCGCTGTTTCTGGGTGGAGCTCAACTGTCGGGCAGTTGGGCGCCCGATGCGGACAGTGGCCTGGTTTTGACTGCACGTCTCGATTCGTTGGGAATGGGACAGTTGGCGTTCTCCGATCTTTTATTGCGAACCAATGGGTCCAGCGACTCGATCGGCTGGTTCGCCAGAGCAAGAGTCGGCGTCGACGCTTCATGGTTAGCCGGTGGTAGTTGGCTGAAACAGGATTCCGGGAGTTTACTGCCGGTTGACTCCATGGCGTTGCTCATTCCATCCGACATTTGGTTCCTTGAGGAGCCAGAAGCGATTCACTTGTCGTCTGACGGAGGACGATTCGGAGAGATAGTACTGGAAGGTGTCCGAAGCGGGAGCAGGGTTACGGCAGAAGGCGCTTTGCTGCCGGCGGGAGGGAGTCTTATTGATATGACTGTTGAAGGGCTGTTGGTGGAAGACGTACTTGCCTTGTTGCAGCGCGATCGCAACTCCGGTGGTGGGAGGATTAGCGGAACGGCAACTCTTGGAGGGTCGTTGCGCGATCCTGCGTATGCTCTCACGTTGGGAGTAAGAGAGGGCGTCTGGGCGGGATTCCCGATACCGGAATTACGCAGTTCGATCGACTATCGGGATAGCATTTTGGACATCGATGTGTCGACCTTCCGCCTCGGTTCACAGGAGATAAAATTACTCGGGACGCTCCCCATAGATCTGGGCCTGCGGGGCGTTGTCGAGCGACAGGTGCCCGGCGAACTGGATCTCACCGCTACGGCCCAGGAGTTGTCGGTAGGTTTTGTGGACGCGGTTTTCGAGTTTGCTCGAGGAGCCGAGGGTGTGATCGGAGCCAATGTTCACGTGGGGGGATCGTGGGAGGAACCGGTACTCAGTGGGTCTGCGTCGATACGGGATGGCGGAGCAGTGTTTCCTTCCATACGGGTGCGCCACAGTGACATGAATGGGAACGCGACGCTTTCGGGTGACACGATTTATGTGGACTCCCTTTCTGTCACGAGCGGAGACGGCAGGGCAAATGTCTCCGGATTTATTCATCTTGAAAACCTGACCGATCCTATTCTCGCCCTGGATCTTACTGCCCGGGATTTTCGGGCGCTGAATATTCCGAACTTCCTCGAACTGACAGGCTCGGCCGACTTACATTTCGCCGGTCCTGTAATCGGAGCCCGTGCTACAGGTAGCGGCGAGATTTCACACGGGGTCCTCTACTTTGCGGACCTATTCGAGAAGAACATCATTGATCTCGATGATCCGCTGCTCGCCGGTTTGATCGACACAACCCTTGCCTCGGTGATTAGGGAGCAGGGCCTCGGTGCCGCGTTCTCCACAAGGTTTTTGGATAGCCTCCTGGTCGACAGCGTAGTGGTGGAGATGGGCAATGACATGTGGATGCGGTCGCAAGAAGCCAATATTGCGATCACAGGAAATATCCTGGCTGGCAAGGTCGGACCTAATTATCGACTTGATGGAACGCTGAATACACCCCGCGGGACTTACCAACTGCCGAACATACGCCACTCGTTTACGGTTACGAGCGGGGAGGTGAGATACCTCGGCACCCCGGATCTTGATGCTCTGATGAACGTCAGCGCTCGTCACGTTCTCCGCGCCCAAACGGGGGAAACCGTGACGATATTTGTTAATCTGGGAGGTACACTTTATCTGCCTGAAGTCCGACTTAGCAGCGACATTAACCCTCCCATTCCTGAAACGGAAATCGTGTCTTACTTGATTTCCGGGAGTCCGAGTTTCCAGGCCGACGAATCCGTTAGGAGAGCTGCGTTTGAGTTGGTCGGAGCGCTGTCCGGTGAGCTAAGTTCCTTCATCACCGACCTTGGAGTCCCGATAGACTTTTTCCGAATTCGACCCACCGAAGGTGCAGACGGCACCATGTCTGTTTCGGGTGCGGAGTTGTCAGCAGGTTTTCAGCTGTTTGACTCCAGGCTGTTTGTGTCTGCAAGCCAGTTGGCCTGCCCTAACAGAGAGGACCAGACAGGCGTCGGGGTTGAGTTCAGGATGTCCCAGGAGTTGAGGTTCTCGTTGAGTCGCGACCCGTTGACCGGCTGCAATGTTTCTGGGTCCACCAATCCACTGAGTTACCAGCTGGGTGTCGATCTTTTCTGGGAGAAAAAGTACTAGTGGCCCGCGTTGTGATCATCGTTAACCCGATGGCCGCTCGTACCAGCAAAAAAATCCTCGCCCGTGTTGAGGCTGCTTTCGTTCAGGAGGGATGGGTTGTGGATGTGCTTGAAACTACCGGGACCGGAGACGCCGAAACCAAGGCCCGTGAAGTCTGCGCAGATGACTCTCTGGATGTCGTGGCTCCTTACGGAGGTGATGGCACCATGATCGAAGTAGTGACTGGCGCCCATGGGACGGGTAAGCCCGTAGGTATCCTCCCCGGGGGAACGGGTAATGTCCTGGCCGGCAATTTGCGCCTTCCCCGCAGCCCCGTCGACACGGCGCGGGTCATAACGGGGGGCAGAGAAAGATGCATCGATCTGGGGCGTTTCCAGTCAGCCGATCAAAAACGGTTCTTTTCAGTGGCCTGTGGTTCGGGGTTTGAAGCGCGCCTTATGGAAACGACCGGTGCTGCCAAGCGCAAATGGGGGGTCGGTGCGTACGTGGCCAAAGGGATAAAGCTGGCGGCCTCTTTAGACAACAATCTTTATTCGGTTACAATTGATGGGAAGTCTGTCGAAGTGCCTGCGGCCACTCTTACTATTGCTAACTGTGAAGAGATCGTGCCCCCGATATTGAGTCTGCACGAAGGTATAAAGTTGGATGACGGGGTACTGGACGTTCTGGCGATAAACGCCAGGCACTTTGGCCATGCGGCTCTGGCTGTCTGGGGGATGCTGTTGGGTCGGGGCTCGCGGAGTAAGCTCGTTTCTCACATGCGCGGGAGCGAAATCAAGGTTGAGTCTGAAATACCGCAGCCAGTTGGTCTGGATGGAGAGATGGTAGGACCGACTCCGTTTACCGCGGACGTATTGCCGCGGGCGTTGAAAGTAATAGTGGGCCAGTAACGGTCTGTGGTGCGTGTTAGTTCAAGAAACTGGAGGGAATCAATGGCAACTGATTCAATGATATGTCGGGTGTGCGACAACGAAGAACGAGCATCCGAAGGCTATCCGTGCGATCAGTGCGGGACATTCATCTGTTTGATCTGCTTTTTCAAAGGAGTGGTTCGGTGCAAAGATTGCACTGTAAAGTTCGGCGCCGCCGGCTCCACAGAAAACGCTTGATATGACCGGCAATCAGTACAAGAAACTTGTCCTCTTCGATATAGATGGCACGCTACTTTCGAGTCACGGCGCGGGGCGGAGGTCAATCACGCAGGCGCTTCTGGATGAAATGGGGACCACTGGCCCGATTGACACCATGCGGTTCGACGGCAAGACCGATCCTCAGATCGTGATAGAGTTGATGAGCGTTGCCGACCATCCGCGCAAAGATGATGCCGAGGCCATTCAAGCGGTTTGCGATCGATACGTCGAACTTCTTGAGCAGGAACTCCTGGAAAGACACAAGCCAGTGGAGGTCCTACCGGGCGTAATTGATTTGCTCGAATCCCTCTCTCGAGAGAGGGGAGTTCTTCTGGGACTTTTGACCGGTAACATCGCTCGCGGCGCTGACCTCAAGTTGGCGGCTTCTGGACTGGACCGTGCCCTTTTCCGAGTAGGAGCCTTTGGGTCTGACGGAGCCGATCGTTCTCTCCTCCCCGCTATCGCAACCGAACGAGCGGAACCGGTGATGAATAGAATTCCCAGCGGCGACGAAGTTGTAATTATTGGAGACACACCCGCCGATGTAACCTGTGGTGCGGGTATCGGGGCGAGGCCCGTGGCAGTGGCAACAGGAGGCTACACTCGCGACGATTTGCAGGCCGCCGGAGCCTACAGAGTATTCGACGACCTTGTGGATACGCCAAGTGTAGTGGAGGCAATTCTCGAGTGACCGGCTCTAGGCTCCTTGTCCCTATAAGGGTACCGGAGTTCGGACCCACTCTCAGCAAACTCACGGTTGAGAGTAGCAGTCCCGATCCTGTTGGCCGCGATGCGGTGAGGATGCAGCTGATAACCAGGCTGTTTGAAAGCGCAGGGGATTGTCGAAGGCTCGCATCTCAAAACGATCGGGAAGCAGCTCTCGGTTGCCTGTCCCGCGAGGCGTGGTTGTTTTTGTGGGAGGAAGCGATAGTTCAACTTTCAACTGCGCTTGGCGACTACGCAGCAGCACGGATAGCGGAGCAGGCGAGGGTAGTACGTCTGCCTCGGCGCCTACGGTTGCGGCTCGAAGTAACCGACGAAGACAGGCGCGCCATATCAAGCCGTTTGGGAGCGTCGGGATCGGATCTGGTGAACGTTCTTGATGACGTAGCCACCGCGTCGGCATCTGTTGTAGATGCGACCGCCGATCATGAAGGAGCGCTTGCTGCCTGGCAGGAATCCCAATTGCGTGCGGCGCGGAGGCTCGAAGAGGCGTGGTTTTCGGTTGAAAAAACAATGCGAGCCGAGATAGCCTACTGGGATGATGCCGCCCGCCAGGTTGGTCAGTGGAAGAAATCCCCGTTGCCGGTGATTCTCTTCCTATGCTTTGGCTCGGTCGTTGCGCTGTGGCTTGGCCTGATCATGGGGGGGTACACAGAACCCCCACGATGGTTTGCCGCGTTGTGGGCGGCGGTTTTTTGAGAACGCTGGGCGTGGGCATCGACCTCGTAGATGTCCAACGGATCGAGGATATGATCGAGCGCAAAGCTCATAGGGTTATTGAGAAATTACTAACACCCGCCGAGCGCGAATATTGTTTAGGGCAAGCAATCCCGGCCCAACACATCGCCGCTCGAATTGCGGCCAAAGAAGCTGCTTTTAAATCCCTTCAACTCGTCCCAGAAGCCCGTGCCATTAGCTGGCAGGACCTCGAGGTTGAAAGGAACGCCAATGGCTCCCCTAACCTGCGCCTGCACGGCAAGGCTGCCGAAATAGCTGAGGAGACGGGTGTGACGAGAATGCTAATTTCTTTATCGCATTCCAATCTTCAGGCGGCGGCAGTGGTGATGGCTCAGGGATAAAACCCGGCCCCGAAAGCTCCTTGCTTCACCAGCCAATCGCGACTAGCTTTCACGTCCAAAACTAAATGAGAATGATTCTCAACTAATATGCGACGGCGTTTCCTTTTCTTTTTCTTGGTGTTTGGCCTGCTTCCGGTTTCCGATCTGGCAGGGCAGGAGGCCGTCGTACGTAGAATTGCTGCGGTTTCGACGATCGCAATCGACGAATACTCGCTCGGCGTCTTCAACGGCGCGGTGGTCAATCAGGACGAATATGACGAGGCATCTCTTTTCCTAGCTGAGGTATCTGGCGCGGCGCGTGGTCTGGAAAATGAAGATATCAGACGGATTGCTGTCGCCTATGTCGATTCGCTGAGCAACGGTGTCACGGGACTTTCGGATGCGACAGTTCTTTCCCAGATGCTCGATCGGTTCAGGAGTGAGTTGGAATCGGTTGCCGGGTTCGCGTTGGATCAGTTCCCGGACGCAGCGCCGTCGATTAGAGCGGGCGAGACGTTGTACGCGGAACAGTGCGCTGAGTGCCACGGCGTTTTGGGTGGAGGCGATGGGCCGCAGGCCGAGTTCCTGGACCCCGCACCGGCTAATCTCGCTGATTTCACCGCCCTTAGTTCTACCACGCCTCTGGATTTTTATCGTTTCATTGCGGTTGGGGTGGCCGGGACAGCAATGCCGTCATTCGAAGATGTTCTGACCGACGAACAACGCTGGGCTCTCGCTCTTTACTCCGCTACTCTCAGATCATCCGGATCCACAAACGATGGCCGCGAGTTTTTGCGCGAGTCGTGCGAGAATTGCGAGGTGGAGTTCAGTGGTATTGAAGCCACCGCGGGTCTGTCTGATGATTCCCTGGCGTCGATCATTGCGGCTCGCACAGGTATATCGGTTGCTGACGAACGAATGCCCGATGCGGTAGCATACGCTCGTATTGCTGCCTCGGTTGAGGAGTTGGGTGCCGATCGGCTGATGGCTTTCCAGAGGGTTATCGGACGGACTGTCGCGGGCGTGACCGATGCGGCAAATCTCGCCGTCTCTGGAGATGTGGACGCGGCGTCCCAAAAAGTGTTCGACTCTTATCTGGTTTTTGAAGAAGTCGAATCAACGGTCCGGGCGGTGGCCCCGGCAGCAGCCACCGACATCGAAGCCGGTTTTGCCGACCTCCGTGCGGCTCTCGTGTCGGGTGACCCCGAATTGATATCAAGCAGGTTGAGCGAACTGGAAGTTTCGTTGGGCAACACGGTTGGGGTGGTGGCATCCACGTCTGACGGACGGGTGCTCTTTGGCAAAAGCCTTCTAATAATTTTGCGCGAAGGTATGGAAGCGATTTTGATCATCGGTGCGCTTATGGCGTTTCTCGTCAAAGCGGGAGCAGAAGAGAGAAAAAAAGATATTGGCTGGGGTGTCGGTGCCGCAGTTTTCGCCAGCCTTGGGACGGCCTTTTTGTTCGCCACAGTGTTCAGTCGCGCCCTCGAGTCGCAGGAGTTGATTGAAGGGCTCACTATGCTGGTTGCTGCGGCCGTTCTTTTCTGGGTCTCGTACTGGTTGGTTTCAAAAATCGAGATGAAGCGCTGGCAGGCATTTGTTAGGAATCAGATGGGCCGGGCGCTTGGAAGCACGAGTCGTCTTGCCCTGGTCTTCGTAGCTTTTCTGGCCGTATACAGAGAGGGCTTTGAGACGGTTCTTTTTTACGCCGCCCTTTATTCGTCGGCCGAAGGGTCGTCCGCCGGTTTGGTTGGGGTGACAACTGGTATGTTGGTCGGATTTGCGCTGCTTGCTGTGATCTACGCTGCGATCCAAAAATTCGGGGTCAAAATTCCACTCAAGCCCTTTTTTGGCGCGACAAGCGCTCTACTATATCTGATGGCTTTCAGTTTTGTGGGGCAGGGGATCGCTGAGCTACAGGCGTCCGGAAGCGTTGCCATAACGCCACTTAGCTGGGTACCCACTGTTCCGATGTTAGGAATATTTCCGACCATGCAGACCATAACCTTTCAGTCGCTCATGGCGCTGGCGGTTTTGCTTGCCCTCGCTTGGGTGTTCTGGCTGTCGCCCCGATATGCCGCCGAATCAGCTTCGTAACTCAGGTCCCTAAGCGACGCCCCACCGCCTTGGAAATCGGTTTTAGTTCCTGCATCAATTTCCCGAAAGCTTCCAACTCCAAACTTTGACGTCCGTCGCTCATTGCGTCTGGTGGCGAAGGGTGGATTTCGATTATTAGACCGTCGGCGCCGGCTGCAATACCTGCCCTGGCAAGTGATGGCACCAGTTCTCTCTTTCCGGCCGCGTGGCTCGGGTCCACAATAACCGGCAGATGGCTTCGTTCCTTCAACACTGCGACTGCGCCGATATCCAGCGTGCCTCGCATCGAAGTCTCGAACGTTCTGATTCCCCTCTCGCAAAGTACGACGTTGGGGTTACCGGCCGCAGCAACATACTCGGCAGCCATCAGCAGCTCTTCCAACGTTGCCATCATTCCCCGTTTCAAAAGTACGGGTCGTGGCTGTTCCCCCGCCGCGGAAAGGAGTCGGAAATTCTGCATGTTTCTGGCTCCGATCTGGAGCATGTCCGCGTATTCGGAAATAAGCGCCACGTCTTCGGGTGCTACTACTTCGGTCACGACGCCGAGTCCCGTTTCTTCGCGCGCATGGGCCAGGATTTCGAGCCCTTCTTTGCCGAGTCCCTGAAAACTGTAGGGCGACGTACGTGGCTTGAATGCGCCACCTCGCAGGAGTTTGGCGCCTGCCTTCTTGGCTGCGCGAGCAGACGTAAGAAGTTGTTCCTCTGACTCAACAGAACAAGGGCCAGCGATGACAGTAATCTCCGGGCCCCCGATAGCCACCCTGCGAACCTTAACTCTGGTACGTTCAGGTCGATGGTCTCTGGAAGTCAATGGGTAAGGTGGTGCCACGGGACGAACGTCTTTCACGCCCGGCATAGCGGAAAGCCTATCAGCAAGGCGCGCGGCTCCCTCTCCGATTACACCAATGAGACTCTCTGTACCTGTTTGGCTTACCTGGACTCTGAAACCTTCCGATTCCAGCATTTGTACAACATCCGCTTTCTCTTTTAACGGGCAGTTTCCTTCAAGTACCGCGATCATCTATGGTTCCTCAGGTCTTTCTAAGTATGTGTTTGGCTCGAAACTTGTCAGGCGTTCCTACCGGTCAACCCGCTGATGAATTGATCTGGAGCTACTCCCTGTTCGATAGCTTCCAACAGTGCCGAACCTACGATAACTCCATCTGCGTGGGCGCCGACGCGGTCTACCTGGGCTGCGGATCGGATTCCAAATCCTGCCAGCACTGGTACATCGGATACTTTCTTTACGGCTTCCAGGTACTCAAACAGCGGTTCGTCACTTGCCGATTCGCCTCCTGTGATCCCGGTGGTTGCAACAGCGTAAACGAAGCCTTTGCTGGCACGGCACAGAGATGTCATGCGGTCGGTTGGAGTCGTTGGTGTAACCAGTTGGATGAGCGCGAGTCCCGCTTTATCACAAGCACGGGATATCGCTTCCGATTCTTCCAACGGAATATCGGGGATTATGAAACCTGAAATTCCTTTGTCCGCGGCGATATCCAACAACCGCCGAAGCCCGAAAGAGAGGAGCGGGTTCAGGTAGCTCATCAAAACCACAGGAACGTTGAGGTCCAACTCTCCGACAGATTCCAAAATCCACCTCAGGTCGACTCCGTTTTTCAAACCTATCTCGCTCGTTCTTTGAATCGTGGGTCCGTCAGCCATGGGATCAGAAAATGGCACCCCGACCTCCAGCACATCGACACTCGGAGCAATTTGACGGGCTGCGGTGAGAAATCCCTCTTTCGTTGGGAATCCGGCCGTCAGATACGCAGCGACTGCAACCTTCCCTGAAACGGGGCTCTTTAATGAACGTTCGATCGCCTCAGCTCCGTTATTCACGGTCGGTTCCTCCCGACATCAAAGTGCTCAAGTCCTTGTCCCCTCTGCCGGAAAGACAAACTACGATCGTCTGGCCGGGCTGCTCTCTTGCGATCTCCCGGGCCCCCGCCAGGGCGTGGGCCGACTCCAGGGCGGGGAGAATTCCTTCCAATTCGCAGCACTCTTTCAAAGCCGAAAGAGCTTCTGCATCTGTGACTGACATGTAACTCGCCCTGCCTGTTTGGCTGAGCATTGAGTGCTCTGGCCCCACGCCAGGATAGTCCAACCCGGCCGAGATAGAATGAGTCTCTCTGATCTGTCCGGCGTCGGTCTGGAGAAGCATTGAAAGACTGCCGTGCAACACTCCAGGGCGGCCTGTACCAATAGTCACCGCATGTTGATCGGTGTCGAGCCCCAGGCCCCCTGCTTCAACGCCGACCAGGCGAATGTTTTTGTCGGGGACGAATTGGTGGAACATCCCGATAGCGTTTGAGCCGCCACCCACACAGGCCACAACCACATCGGCTGCAACCGATCGCTCGGCGAGTTGACTCTTTGTTTCTCGTCCGATGACTGACTGAATCGTGCGTACGATCCACGGATAAGGGTGCGGCCCAACGGCTGACCCCAGCAGATAGTATGTGTTTACCGGGTCCGAAGCCCAGTGGCGCAGCGTCTCATTGATTGCAGATCGCAGTGTTCGGTCTCCGGAAGAGACCGCGACCACGTCGGCGCCAAATAATTTCATGCGATGGACATTGGGTTGTTGGCGCTCAACATCAACTTCGCCCATGTACACTGTGCACGGTAACCCCGCGCGGGCGCATGCCGCCGCAGTCGCTACCCCGTGTTGACCGGCGCCGGTCTCGGCGATGATGTGCCTGGCGCCGATTCGCTGCGCGATTTTGATCTGACCCGCGACGTTGTTAATCTTATGGGCGCCGGTGTGAGTTAGGTCTTCCCTCTTGAGCCAGACGTCGGCACCCCATCTTTTGCCCAATCGCTCCGCATGGGTTAGCGCTGTTGGTCGGCCAGCCCATGTGTGAAGCTCTGTTTCCAGTTCTGACGCGAAGGTGGGATCGGAAAAGCATTCTCGCGCGACTTTTTCAATGCGCTTCAGCGGTTCAATCAACAACTCTGGTACAAACTGTCCGCCGAATTCTCCAAACCATCCGTCGATGGGTTCCTCAAAGTAATCGCCGAGGTGGGAAGAGGCTTGCACAGGCCCAATAAGGTCGTCTATTGTCAATTGCTTACTCCTTTGGAATCCGCATCGCGCACGGCAGTAACAAACTTGCGGATCAATTCAGGATCTTTTTTCCCGGGAGATGATTCGACTCCACTGCTTACGTCAACCGCCCACGGTCGGACCTCTCCGATTCGGTCGCCGACGTTTTGCGGGTTGAGTCCCCCCGCCAAAACCGTGCGGTGACGGGCAGCGATGGCCTTTGCTCTTTCCATGTCCACCGGGATGCCGCGGCCCCCCTTTCCGGGACCTTCGAGGTGTACGATCTGATCCCGTTCGTCGGGATCGTATGCGTCGATTACAGCCTCGACGAAATCGCTGTCGTGGAAGACCGGAATGAAACGCGCTCCGGTCATTTCCGATTCAGGGAGAGGTTCAGTCTGGATTAGATCTGGACCTATCCTTTTTGCCACCGCACGGATTTCATCCTGGGTAGGTTTCCGGAGTACCGCGACCGTAGTTACGTACGATGGAACCGATTCCACCAACCGAGAGGCCTCGTCGAGTGTGACGCGACGAGGCGATTCGCTCAAAACGAAACCGATGGCGTCCACACCGAGGTCGGCGGTTTGAAGAGCGGTTGGGAGGTCGCGTATTCCGCACACCTTGATTCTGGTTCTCATTGTATTCAAGTTCGGGCTGCGGTTAGGAAGGAGGCGAGGGTTTCTGACGGGTCGTCGGCTCGCATGAGCGATGAACCGATCAGTGCGGCATCAAAACCGAGTGCAGCGACCGATTCGATCTGGTCCGTTGTTGAGAGTCCGCTTTCTGCGACCTTCTTAGGACCCTTCGGCAGCGAGCCTACCAGTTCCGCGAAACGTTCGATCTCAACTTCAAGGGTAGACAGGTTCCGGGAGTTTATCCCGACCATACCATCTGTGCCGAGGAGGTGCGTTATTTTTTCTATGCGGTTTATGTCCTGGGTGTCGAAGCATTCTGCGAGCAGGAAAAG
The DNA here is from genome assembly GCA_029262195.1 of Gemmatimonadota bacterium. Lineage (GTDB taxonomy): Bacteria > Gemmatimonadota > Gemmatimonadetes > Gemmatimonadales > GWC2-71-9 > B16T1B5. The sequence continues at coordinate 175,793 of JAJCZX010000041.1, forward strand.
TTCGTGCTCTTTCGCCGTTTGGATCATGTCGGTCAGTTGATCGTCCGACAGGATCTTCACGATAAGTAATACGCCGTCGGCATGATGTGCCCGAGCTTCAATTATCTGATAAGGGTCCACCAGGAAATCTTTTCTCATTACCGGCAAATCAGTAGTGCCTTTGACGATCCGCAGATCGGATAGATGCCCTTTGAATCTCGTTGGTTCCGTCAAAACCGAAATTGCAAGAGCTCGTCCTGCATTGTAGGAAGATATCTGCGCACTGATGGCTTTGTGTCGATCAACGTTGCTGGAGGCAAGTTCGCCTTCGGCAGGGGAGTTCAACTTCACTTCCGCGATGATATCGAAACCTTTCGAATCGAACTTCGGGCGACGAGGTTGATCTGCATTCAGTGCTATTTCCAACAGCTGCGTCACAGGGGTTCGTGCGCGAGCCCGATGCATGCGTTCGCGGCTGGCAGTTGCCATCGACGACAAAAAATCAGACACGAGTGCCATCTCTTTCTGTGGCGGGGGTGTATTGCCTGAGGCGTCCCAGGAACCCCTGGGCAGTACCTGCGTCAATCGTAGCCTGCGCCCGCTCCAGTCCTTCTTCGATTGATGGAGCGACTCCCATGACTTCCATTGCCAACGCTGCCCCTAGTTGGAGGGTGTTGCTGTGATGTCCATCGGATCCTCCGAACACCTTTATCAATTCGGCGGCGTTCCTGGTGGCGTCTCCTCCTGCGAGGTCCCGGGGTTCACACCTTGGGATGCCGTAATCCAGCGGGTCGCGCGTCGTGCGGTTGACCTTTCCAGGCGTGACATCGAAAAGCTCAAAAGGACCGATTGGAGTTGGTTCGTCCCATCCGGCCGCGCCGTGGATCACAAAAGTTCGTTCGATTTCCATTCCGCTCAACGCATCAGCCATTAATTCGGCCACACTCATCGAGAATGCCCCGATGATGTTGAATTTTGGTCTGGCCGGGTTGGTCAGCGGGCCGAGGATGTTAAAAATCGTTCTAATGCCCAACGCTTTTCTCGTCGGTGCCAACGAGGCCATAGCCCTGTGGAAATGGGGAGCGAAGAGAAAGGTGAAACCGGTCGCGGAGAACAATCGTCCCGCCTCTTTCGAGCCGATCGGGATATACACGCCGAGTTCTCTCAGGGCATCTGCGCTGCCAGACTTGCTGGAGACTGAGCTATTGCCGTGCTTCACTACCGGGAGCCCCGCTGCCGCGGCGAGAAGTGAAACGCCCGTGGAAAGATTGAGGCTTCCAGATCCATCTCCTCCGGTGCCGACGATGTCGATACATTCTCTGGTGTCGATCGCCGGCGTGACGGCGTTTGCTCGCATAGCATCTGCGAACCCCCGTACCTCGTCCGGGCATTCCCCCTTGGACCGGAGGCTCGCGAGCACGGCGGCCACCAATTCGCCCGGCGCGTCCGGCTGGATCATCGCCTCGAAAAGGTCGGTTGCTTCAGCCGTGGTAAGGTCGTTTCCAGAGACTATCCTTTCCAGGAAACGCTTCATCCGGTCTCCTGCAGCGCCATGTCCAAGAAGTTGCTCAAGAGGCGATTCCCATCGGGAGTAAGAATGCTCTCGGGGTGGAATTGGACACCTTCGATAGGGAGGGTTTTATGTCTGATTCCCATTATCTCGCCCTGCGACGTATAAGATGAGATATCAAGATCCGTCGGCATCGCATCGTCTAAAACAGTAAGCGAGTGATAACGCCCGGCGTTGAAGGGATTCGGGAGGCCTTCGTACACGGTCCGGTTGTCGTGATAAACCTGTGACGGTTTCCCGTGCAACAGCCGGTTTGCCCGCCCCACCTTGCCACCCATAGCTACCGCGATGGCCTGGTGCCCCAGACAGACTCCCAGTATTGGCACTGACTCCGAGAAGGCTTCTATTATCGCAATGCTGTTGCCAGCGTCTTCTGGCCGTCCCGGTCCCGGTGAGATCACAAGATGAGACGGGTTAAAGTCCTTGGCCTCCTGCACCGAAAGCTCATGGGTGCGCACATCTATCCTGGTGCCGAGTACTTCAAGCGCCTGAACAATGTTGTATGTGAATGAGTCGTAGTTATCAATCAATAAGACGTTCGTCATTGTAGGCCTCCCCGGGCCATCGCCAGCGCCGCCCTCAGGACATCGCTTTTGGCGAGAACTTCGTCGTGCTCTGCGTCAGGTTTGCTATCGAAAACGATGCCGGCTCCGGCTTGATACCGGTATTTGTCGCCTTCGAAGATGATCGTGCGAATGGTTAAGGCCTGATCCATATGAGCATCGTGCCCGAAATAACCAACGGTGCCCGCGTAGAAACCGCGGGTCCTGGGCTCCATTTCGGAAATCAAAGTCGCGGCCTTAACCTTGGGAGCCCCGGAAACGGTCCCGGCCGGAAAGGCGCTTTTGAACAGATCAAAGGCATCTGCGGGGGAACGCAACACCCCTTCCACTCCGCTGACCAAATGCATGACATGGCTGTAACGCTCAATGGACCGGTAGGGCTCTACTTTGATCGAGCCCGGAATTGAGACGCGGCCGAGGTCGTTGCGAGCGAGGTCCACCAGCATGACGTGTTCAGCCGCCTCTTTCGGGTCCTCCAACAACTCGGTCTCCAGTGCGGCGTCCTCTTCTCTTGACGCGCCCCGCGGCCTTGTGCCGGCGATAGGGCGAAGGGTTGCTTTCTTACCGGTCATCTTCACCAGTGCTTCCGGCGACGACCCTGCCACCGCCAGGTCACCCGAGCGGTAGAAGTACATATACGGAGACGGATTGAGGATTCTTAAAGCACGGTAAACCTGGAATGGCTCCAGGTCGTGTTTGCCTTCGAAGGCTATCGAGAGAACTAGTTGGTAAACGTCTCCTGCCCGGATGCGGTCCTGGGCTTGTTCCACCAGCTCCATGAAATCCTGCCGTTCGATGCTGGGTGTTGCGTCATCGTAGGACCCTGAGCGGTCGGACACCGGGATGGGGCCTCGCAGCGCTTCGATGATTTGTCCCCTGAGTTCGAGACGTTCCTCCTCGGGCCCGTCGTGAAGCAATGCTACCCGGTGCGTCACGTGGTCGAATACGAGCACCGACTTCGGGGCAACGTAGTCAGCCAGTGGTTGATCGTCGGCAATTGGTGCGGGCAGGTTGAGCATCGTGCCAGCCAACTCAAATGCGGCAACGCCTATCAATCCGCCTGAAAATGGCAACTCAGGGATGTTTGGGCCCGGACGGGGAGCAAGTTCCAGCGCTTTGCGAAAGGCTTCCAGAAGCCCTTCGCTGGTTGTTGGAGTTGAGAATACCCGGTCCCCCATTCTCGTCTCACCACCCGTGACGCGGAAGCGTACGGCTTCTCCAAAACCTATGAAGGAGTAGCGGCCAAGGGCTTCTCCTCCCTCGACACTTTCAAGCAAAAAGTGAGGTTCAAATTTTTCAATTTTCAAGAACGCCGACACTGGTGTGTCCAGGTCGGCCGCGATATCAAAGTGTTCCATAAGTTTCCCTGGTTGTCCGTTGGGAGGCTATGAAACAAAAAACCCACCTCCAAACGGGTTGGAGATGGGTCAGCAATTGTCAGACGAACACAAACCTAGCTGGCGACACCCCCGTTGTTCTGGAGCCACCACCAATAATTGTTGACGCTGTTACTCGTAAGGTTTGTTCCGTTCATAGCAACTATAATGGCTGGTTTGCTTCGAAAGTTCCAGTCACGCTTTTTTGGGGATCAAAATAGCCGCGCCTTTGGGAATCTTGATGTCTGCCTTTTTCGCAAAGCGGGCCATCAATATCATCCCTGTAATCACCAAAACGATACTGGTTACCTGAGCAATCGTGAAAGTTCCGAAAATTCGGTCGTCTTTGGCTCTCAGGAACTCGATCAGGAAGCGCTCTGTACCAGCCATTGCTACATAAACGCCCATCAACCAGCCTGTCCCGTGTCCATGCTTTCGGAGTTTCCAGAGGAAGTAGAAAGCCAGCATCATCAAAGTGGCTTCGTAAAGCTGAGTGGGATGAACGGCTAAAACCTCAAGGGGATTGGTGCCGGCGGGAATCTCGACACCGAACTGGGCCACCAGGTTTTGGGCGGTGGATGCTGGTGCTCCTTCGGGGAATCGAAGGCCCCAGGGCAGCGCCGTGGGAACACCATAATCGTCCTGCACCATGAAACATCCGACCCTGCCGAGGGCGTAACCAAGAGCCAGCGCCGGAGCGACGATCTCTGCTGTGACTCGAGTCGGAACCCGCAGTCGCCAGCCGTTGAACATCACGGCCGCCGTACCCCCAACGAACCCGCCGTACCAGACCAGTCCGCCTCTGGAAAACAGCGCTCCGGGATCGCCCGTAAGAGCTACATACCACAGTTTTGCTCCGACGACGCCGCCAATCACTGCTGCAACGACAAGGTCTGCCGCGTAGTCTTCGTTGTAACCACGACGCCTGAGGTCTAGCTGAATCGCCCAACCGCCCACGAGAAAACCCACCATCATCATTATTCCGTACCCGGTTATCTGGAGAGGCCCGAGTTCGAGAATCAAAGGATATACGTTCATGGCAAAAAGATACTCGGTTTAACTTAATTACGTGTCGGCGAGTCCCGGCCAGGGAAATCTCGCACTTGCGTCAAGGTCGTATCCGTGCTCGCGGCCAGCGGCCAGGTGGAACCAGCCGGCCCGTCCGATCATCGCAGCGTTGTCCGTATTGAGGCGAGGGCTTGCCACGTATAACTCTGCAGTGTCCTTCATGGTTTCCGAGGCCCGGTCCTTCAGAGTCCTTGAACAGGCTACTCCGCCCCCGAGGACCACCTTTGAGTAACCGGTTTCTTTCAACGCTCTTTTTGTTTTCGTTAGAAGAACGTCGAAGGCCGCCTCCTGGAAAGAAGCTGCCAGGTCGGCCCGATCATCGGCGAGATTTTCCGATGCCCGCACCGCGTAGAGCACGGCGGTTTTTAAACCGCTGAAAGAAAAATCGAACCCGTTGTCTTTCATTGGACGGGGGAATGCGAAGCGGTCTTTTCCCGTTGCGGCGAGCTTTTCGACCTCCGGTCCACCCGGATAGTCTAATTCCAGCAGTGAAGCGACTTTGTCGAAAGCTTCGCCTGCCGCGTCGTCCCGGGTTCTTCCCATAAGTCGGTAGTTACCCCACTCGGCGACGTCGAGGAGCATGGTATGGCCCCCGGAAATAAGGAGGGCTACCAAAGGGGGTTCGAGTTCAGGGTATTCTAGAGTAGGTGCGAAAACGTGCCCCTCAAGGTGGTTCACGCCGATGATTTTCTTGCCTCCGGCCGCTGCCAAAGCTTTTCCGTAGCAGACGCCCACAAGAAGTGAACCGAGGAGCCCCGGACCCGCGGTCACCGCTACGGAATCGACGTCGTCCAATGTGCGTCCGGACTCCTGGAGGGCCTGATCCACGACAGCATCGATCATCGTCAGGTGAGCGCGGCTGGCCAATTCGGGTACTACTCCACCGAAAATTTTGTGTACATCCTGGGAAAGCACCACAAGGCTGGAAAGGGTCGGTACTTCGTTGTCGTTAACCAGCACCGCCGCGCTGGTTTCGTCGCACGATGTTTCTATTGCAAGGAGGTTTTCAGGAATCATCCCTGCTTCGCACCAACACGCTATCCGGAGAGGCTTCAAACTCGAGCCCTGATGGTCCTACGACCGAAATGGGCCGGACCTCAGGTTCTCCGTTGAGGCGGGGAAGAACCCGTACTTCAATCTCAGTCCTAAGGAGGTCTGAAAGACGGGCGGACGACCCGCGGGCCGTAACCGTTATCGCCGGCGGTGAGCTTTCCCAATTGATGGTGGGGTCTCCTCTCACCACAACGGGAATACCCGTCAAGACACGCTCTGTTATCCGCCCCACCTCGCCTGACACAGTCACCGAGTAACGCGAGAGTCTCACGAATCCGATGTCAGTGGTGTCGATGTCGGCCGAGCGAGAAAAATTGGTTACGAGTCCGCGAAACGACACTGTCTCAGTGGTAAGGCTGTCTATGCGCTCAACCATCCGTCGCGGACCGGTGACCACCACAGTGTTGGGCGAGTACGAAACGGCCGATAACATTTCATAGCCTGTTTCGGGAGTCACCTGAACGAGAGAAACCACCGGAACAGTTTTCTCCGCCATATCGTCGAGTTGGACAGTCACTGCCCGTGGTTGGATATCCTGCGCCTGAACTGCGGTAACGAAATCCAGCTCAATGGCATCGACTCCCAGTTCGAACGTGTATTCTGTGGTGGTTACGGTATCTGGAATTTCCAGACGAATTCTGGGGGGCGACGCAAAAAGTTGAATCAACTCTCGAGCGGGTCCTGCGTATAACGCCTGCACCGGGGGCAGGTCGAATGTCAGAGCTCGACCGGCGGGTGGGTCGACAATTAGAGAAACCGGGATTAGCTGGGTGGTAGGTTCCTCCGCTTCGGTCACAGCCCAGAGGATGGACGCCACAACGAGGGCCGTGACTTTGATCGGCCAGTTGTTGAAAAGCTTCGCTTTGATCGTGCTAGGTTGCGTCATCGTCCGGGATCTCAATCTCCGCGCCATCGACGGCTTGTCCTAACTCTGCGTCGTTGGCTCTGCGCTCGTCGGATAATCCTAGGAGCCTTCGGATCGGTGCAGTCTGAGTGGGTTCGTCCCACGCGGCGGCGCCAATCACCTTACGGATTATTACCCCATTGCTGTCAATCAGGAAGGTTTCGGGAAGCCCGGTGGTCTGGTAGTCCCTTTCGATCTTGCCGGAGCGATCATGAAGGTGTGTGAACGTGAGGTTTCTTTCGGTCACCCACTCAAGGACCCCCGCACGATCAACAGCGTCATCCACACTCACCGCAACGATAGTCAAACCCTGGTCGCCGAGGGCTTCGTGAAGGCGTTGCAGGGCTGGCATTTCGGCCACACAGGGTCCGCACCACGTTGCCCATACGTTGAGCAGGATCGTCTTGCCTTCAAATTCGTCCAGGGTGACAGTGTCACCAGTTGCAAGCCTGGCCGCCTTGAAGTTGGGCGCCGACGTACCCTCGGCCACGAGAAACAGGTCAGGCGTGAAAGCCAGGCCGGCGCCCAGAAGGCCCGAGATCAAAACTACGACCGCTCCCACGACAAACCACTGTAGTTTCTGTTTCACTTTCCTAAACCTCAGCCAGGCAACAGCGGCGCAGTTCGGGTATCTCAGCCGCCGGGTCTGCCGCGCCGTAAATCGCCGAGCCCGCTACAAAGGTATCTGCTCCGGCGGAGTAGGCGTCGGCAATCGTGTTGCGCGAAATTCCACCATCAACTTCAAGGGGTGCCGAACTTCCGTATTGATCGAGGATCCGTCGTGCTCTCATGATCTTTCCCGTTGCTGCGGGAATGTAGGACTGTCCGCCAAATCCCGGATTGACGCTCATGATCAAAACCAGATCCAGGTCGTTGACGACTTCCTCAATGCAGTTCAGAGGTGTCGCCGGGTTTAGCGCAAGACCAGCTTGCATTCCAGCTTTTTTCACCGAATCGAGATGTCGTTGTACATGATCGGTGGCCTCGGCGTGAAATGTGAAAACAGACGCTCCGGCATCTGCAAAACGTTCGATGTAGTTCTCTGGTTCCTTTACCATCAGGTGGACATCGAGCGGAATGTCGGTGAGTTTGCGTAGCGCGCTAATCATCCCGGCACCAAAAGTCAGGTTGGGGACGAACTGTCCGTCCATCACGTCCACGTGGAGCCAGTCTGCACCCCCGTCCACGACTTTGGCAACGTCGTCGGCCAGATGAGCCATGTCGGCACTCAAAACACTGGGAGCGATGCGAATCATCCTGGGTTCCTCTCGCGAGCGATTATGACGTTGATGGGCGTACCCGGTGCGCTGAGCGTGCCGGCCGCCGGGTTCTGTTCTACGATGGTTCCGGCCGGTTGCGTGCTGGTGGTGCGGAAAAGGCGGGTTCCCAGAATAAGGCCTTCCTCTTCGAAGGCCACGCGCGCCGAGTCAAGTTCCATACCGATGACAAACGGAACGTTGATTGTCGGGGATCCTTCGCTGACCACCATTGTCACGTTGGAGCCCGGATTGAGGAACTGCCCTTCTGTTGGTCGCGTGTTCATCACCGTGCCTTCCGGGGCGGTGGTTTGTGTCCGCTCGATTGATCCAACCACCAACCCTGTGCTTTCAATGATCTTGAGGGCCAGGTCCATGTTGTAGCCCGTCACCCCGGGAACGGGGACGCGGGCAGATCCCGCACTGACGGTCAGCGCTATCGAGGATCCTTCGGGGACCGCGACCCCCGGTGGGGGGTCCTGCCAGATGACACTACCCCTGAGTACCGTTGGGTGGTTCTCGTTGGCCGCAACCGAGCCCGTGAAACGAGCCTGCGCGAGCCGGTTTTGGGCGTCCTCCAGCGTCATCTCGGTTACCCGGGGAACTCTTGTGTTGCGGACGATAAACGGGGCAGGGAAGACTATGAACGCTGCGAATATGTACCCTACGGCAAAAGACCCGGTTAGGAAACCTGAGCCCACCGCCATCTTTTTCTTGATTGACCAGGTGGGGCGTTTCCGCTCGGGTTTTGTCCTTTTGGGTTGTCTGGGGGCTTTCTTGTTCGTGCCTCCCACAGAAAAAATTCGCCGAACCTTCATACCTTCTTTGTCAATCTCGCTCCGTATGCGCCATCAGTGCCGTAATCGTCAGGAAAGATAGATAGATCTTCTCGGGTTCGCTCGAATTCAGGGTGTGATTCCAGGAAGGCATCCACTACCCCCTGATTCTCTTCCTTTTCCAGGGAACAGGTTAGATAGACCAGCAATCCTCCGGGTTTGACTACTTCAGCTGCTGACTCGAGGAGCTTTGACTGGGTTTCCGCGGCCTGTCGAATGGTCCTTTTGTTGATTCGCCAACGGGCGTCCGGGTGTTTTCTCAGTGTGCCCGTGGCGCTGCAGGGGGCATCCACCACCACGGCGTCCATTGAGGATTTTCTGAACGGAGGACAGGTTCCGTCTGCACATACAATCGGCGCCTCATTCTTTACGCGGTTGAGATTGGTTCGCAAGAGTTTAACGCGTCGTGTGGTGAAATCTGACGAAACCAGCCCCGAATTGTTTTCGCCGATGACGATTGATTTCCCGCCGGGGGCGGCGCACGCATCCCAGATCAATCCCCCGCCCGGAAGCTCGGCAAATTCGATAGCGTATGCCTGGGCCGGATCCTGAACGATAAATTCGCCGTCATCGTATCCGGGTAGCTGGGCTATCATTGCATGGGCCACGGATACGCCGACGCTGAGGGCTGAGTCCCGAAACGGAACGGAGCTGGCAGTCAGGGTTTCCTTCAATTCCTCCAACGTAGTGTTTATGGGACGGAGCGTAACAGACGGGATGACGTTGTTCCGCGACAGCAATGCTTCCGTCTTTTCGAATCCGAAAGCTCTAACCCATCTCTCGACCAGCCAGTCGGGATGCGAGTACTCGTTGGCCAGATCCCACGGTGTCTTGCAATCCCTCACAGACACCGAATCCGGCCCCAACTTTCGCAAGACCGCATTGACGAGGGGCGCCTGCTTCGAGCCCACGGCTGTTTTGCAGATCTCAACGCCAGTATTTACCGCTGCGTACCTGGGAATCCGGTCGAGGAAAATCAACTGGTAGGCTCCAACGCGGAGCACGTTGCGAAGCTTTGTCTGTACCTTAGCCCAGGGGTGTTTGAGGTTCTTGCTTATCGCACCGTCAAGCTTATTGCGGGATCGAAGCACGCCAGCCGCAATCTGGTGAGCCAGAGCCCTGTCTTTCCCCGAAAGGTCCTTTAGCTCACGATCCCGGGCGAGTTCAAAGAGCTGTCCCTCTTCAAGTCGTTGGAGGATGCGAAATGCTGCCAGGCGGGGCTCCGTACCGCCGTCCGGTGACTTGTCAGCCAAGCATACCACGTGTTGGGCTGGATGGTATGGCAATTTCGCGTCGCGGCATTCGACCCGCGAGGTAAGCACAACGTCCGGCCTCAACGGCTAGCCCCATCGCCCGACCCATTGCTACAGGATCATCGGCTTCGGCGATTGCCGTATTCATGAGAATCCCGTCAACGCCCTGCTCCATCGTGATGCAGGCGTCCGATGCTGTACCAACGCCGGCATCTACAATCACAGGTAGCGACAATCTGCTCTTGATCGTTCTAATGTTGTACGGGTTGAGGAGACCCAAACCGCTTCCGATTGGAGAAGCCAGAGGCATTACTGCAGCGCACCCAGCGTCTTCAAGTTTCAAGGCGGTCAACAGATCGTCGTTGGTGTAGGCCATGACTTTGAAACCCTCTGCCGCAAGGGTTTTGGTGGCTTCGATCAATCCAACAGTATCCGGCAAAAGCGTGTCCTGGTCGCCAATCACTTCGAGTTTGATAAAGTCGTTAAATCCAGCCTCCCGCCCGAGGCGCGCATACCGGATTGCGTCTTCAGTCGTGTAACAACCCGCTGTGTTGGCCAGCAGGAATAGCTTCTTCGGGTCCAGGTGATGAAGGATTGCCTCGTCTTTGGATCGATCAAGATCAACTCGGCGAACCGCTACGGTGACTATCTGCGCGCCAGACGCGGCGATCGCATCCACCATTTCCTGGTTTGTTTTGTACTTCCCGGTCCCGACCATTAATCTGGAAGTGAAGGACTCTCCACCGATTTCGAGAGCCGTGTCGTTCTTTGCTGCCATGGATTTTCTCCGTTAACCGCCACCGACGAAATGGACCAGTTCCACCCGGTCACCGCCTTTGATCCTGGTTTCGCTCAAGCGGGGTTTTCTTATAATTTCCCGATTCAACTCAACGACAACCCCGCGCTCGTCGAGGTCCAGCGATTTAACCAGTTCGAGGAGCGTCATGTGGGCGCTAACGGCCCGGTCGTCGCCGTTGATTTGTATCGTGATTAAATCAGTCATTGATCTGGAAAGATAGCAGCATCTCGTCGACCACTCCACCAGGATCGGAGTGCCTCCATATTCCGCTAATGGCGGCCACCCCGAACGCCCCCGATTCGGCACAAATTTTCGATTTTTCCGCGTCGATGCCGCCGATGGCGATCACTTTTCCGAATCTGGCAGCAGCGGCGATGGCTTTTCGGCCTAAACACTGTGCGCCCGGGTGAGTGGGTGTCTCCCAAATAGGTCCCAGGAAGACGTAGTCGGCACCGTCGTTCAAGGCTACTTCAGCTTCTTCGGGAGAATGGACTGACCGACCAATGGTTGTGCGATCACCTACTAAACTCCGCGCCGCGGTGGTCGGCAGTCCTTTTTCAGGCAGGTGGAGCCCCCTGGCTTGAGACGCGGCAGCGATGTCAGCCCTGTCGTTTACGAAAACACCGCCGGCCTCGTTGGCGAGAAACTTCGCGAGGGAAGATTTTCGATCTGCGCTGGTCGAGCGCCCCCTGATGTGTACTGCAACCTGGTTGTTTTCAAGGAGATCCGAAGCAGTTTTCTCGAAGGGGGCTAACTTGAGGACTGCATCATTAGTTACGGCGTGAATTCTGGGGACGACATGCCTAGCCCGGGCGGTTTGTTGATCCACTGGTTTTCGTGCTATTCGAACTTCTCGCCAACCCCGGGGCCGGCTCCGCAACACCAGTCGACTGCCGACATCCTCTTGCGCCCCTCGGGTTGAACGTACTGAATTCGCAGTGCCCCATTTCCCGCAGCTACTACTAATGACCGATCATCCGGTGACACGATCGTACCGGGTTCGGCCGACGACGGTTCTTCTAGAGTTGTTGGGCCGAAGAGTTTGACCGACTTGCCTCCGAGCGTCGTCCATGCACCAGGGAGCGGATCGATGGACCGGATTAGGCATGAGATTCCCTTTGCCGAGCGGGCCCAGTCAATGCGGGCCGTTTCCCGACTCAGTTTCGGGGCGTATGTTGCCTTCTCATCGTCTTGGGGTTGCGGTTTGAGTTGGCCGGCCGCGAGATATGCCAACGCTTCGACAAGGGCCATCGCCCCGATCTCCGCCAGGTTTACCGCCAATTCGCCGCAGGTTTCATCGGCCGCTATCTCTGTGTCGACCTGATGAAGAATCGGCCCGGTGTCCATACCGGCCTCCATCTGCATAATGGTCACGCCGGTCTTGGAATAGCCCTCGCAGATGGCGTGTTGTATAGGCGCGGCGCCGCGTAGCTCAGGCAGCAGCGAGGCGTGGACGTTCATCATTCCGAGTCTGGGCGTGTCGAGGATCTCCTGCTTTAGAATGTGGCCGTAGGCCACAACGATTCCTATATCAGGCGCGTAGGACCGCAGAGTTTCAAGAAACTCGGGTGTGTTGGGGTTGGCGGGTTGCAGGACAGGCAGGTTTTCTTCCAGCGCGACCTCCTTGACCGGGGGAGCGATCAATGTTGATCTGGAGCGGTTGCGCGACTTGTCTGGTTGCGTAACCACAGCTTCAACCGAAAAGCCCTCACCCATCAGTGCGCGCAGAGACGGGACAGCGAAATCTGGCGTGCCAAAGAAAACTATTTTCACTTCAGGCCTGCTCTTGTTTGGGCTCCTCGATGAAGCCGGGTTTTCCCTTGCGGAGCTTTTTCCACTTTGTAAGGAGCATGCGCCGCTTCAATGGACTGAGGTGGTCCAAAAACAGTATCCCGTCGAGGTGGTCAATTTCGTGCTGGATGGCTCGCGCGGTGAGCTCGGTTGCGTCAATTGAAATCCGTTCGCCTTCGAGCGTCGTCGTCTCGACCGTGATCGAATCCGGTCTGTCTACGTCGCCGAAGATATCGGGAATGGAGAGACAACCTTCCTCACCGCGGGCGTCTCCATCTCGGGCCGTGATCTCCGGGTTTATGAGAACTATCTGATTCCCGTCAACCTCAACAACGGCTACCCGGGTTGCGATGCCAATTTGATTGGAGGCCAGACCGACACCATCGGCGGCTCTCATGGTCTCAAAAAGGTCTGTCACGAGCGTTCGAACGTCATCATTTACCTCGTCGACCCTCTTTGATTCTTCCCGAAGAACCGGAGAACCGAGGAGGTGGAGCGCCCTGATGGTCAAGACTTCTTGGGCTCCTCGGCCTTTTTGCCCCCGATCTCAGAAATTTTTTCTTTCTGAACTATCAGGCGCGTCTCGCCGCTCTTCAGCGTCACGCTACCATCTTTGATATGCACGATTTCTCCAATGATGCCGCCGGATGTAATAACGTGGTCGCCCTTTTTCAACGCTTCCAGACGCCCCCGGTGTTCGCGCTCTTGCTTTATTTTTGGCCGGATCATCAAGAAATAAATGATCCCGACAAAAGCCAGCATCTGAAACATGAACAGCTTTAGACCTGGACCGCCGGTACTGCTGGCCTGTGTCAGCAGAAAAAATAAATCTTGTTTCACTCGTTTCCTCTAGAATATCGGTTGAGCCAATCCTGACTCCAGTCAGTAAATGTACCCGCTTTTATGTGGCTTCTGGCATCTTCAGCCAGACGGTTTAGAAATCTAATGTTGTGAAGCGACAAAAGGCGTAAGACCAGTAATTCGTTGGTTACGAAAAGGTGTCGGAGGTAACCCCTGGTGTAGGTGGTGCAGGTCTCGCAATCGCAGGTTTCGTCGAGGGGGGCTTTGTTGCGCCGATTTGTTGCCTTCTTGATGTTGAGGGTTCCGAACGGAGTTAACGCCTGTCCGTTTCTGCCGTTTCGGGTGGGAGACACACAGTCGAACATGTCCACACCCCTCGCGATGCACTCCAAAAGGTCTTCCGGAAAACCAACTCCCATCAGGTAACGTGGTAAGGCAGGGGGGAGGAACGGCTCGGCTTCTTCGATGACTCGGTACATCACGGGCTTGGGCTCTCCGACGGCAAGTCCACCGATTGCGATACCTGTCCACTCGCCGATGGCCAGGCTCTCTTCGATTGATCGTTTGCGGAGATCGGCGTGGGTCCCCCCCTGAATAATCGGCCAGAGGGTTTGTCTATCCGGAGAAGCTGCCGAAAGCTCGCGGTGTCTGATGGCGCAACGTTCCAACCACCGGGTGGTGCGTTCAAGCGCGTCAACCACCGTTTTTCGCTCGGAATTTGAGGGAACGACGTGGTCGAAAGCCATCGCTACGTCCGGACCCAGGTTCCATTCGATATCCATCACCCGTTCCGGGGAGAGAAAAATTTTGGACCCGTCGACGTGAGACATGAACTCCACGCCGTCTTCTGAGATCTTCCGCAGTGACGCGAGGGAGAATACCTGAAATCCGCCTGAATCCGTCAGAATGGGTCGATCCCAGGCCATGAATTCGTTCAGACCGCCAAGTTCAGCGACCTCGTCGTCACCGGGCCGGAGGTGTAAATGATAGGTGTTGGCCAGGATCATCTGCGATTTCACCGATTTGAGGTCAAAAGGTGAAATGGCGCGGACACTCCCGTTGGTCCCCACCGGCATGAAGACCGGTGTCTCGACCTCTCCATGTGGGAGGTGAAGAGTCCCCGCACGGGCTGAACCCATTTTTCCGTCAATTTCGAACTCAAACATTAATGAACCACCATCGCATCGCCGTAACTGAAAAAACGATAGCGCTGTGCTACTGCTTCTCGATAGGCGGCAAGGGTGGAGTCGAGCCCAGCGAAAGCTGCAACGAGCATAAGAAGTGTGGATTTAGGTAGATGGAAATTAGTAATCAGAGCGTCAACGGCTTGAAAGTGGTGTCCCGGGAAAATAAAAATGTCGGTCAGGCCGCTTCCGGCCTTTATCTTCCCTGAAATTCCACAGGTTTCGAGGACTCTGGCCGATGTTGTACCGACGGCCCAGATGCGGCCCCCTGAAGCCCGGGCGTTGTTGATCAGGGACGCGGTTTCGTCGCTAACCTCGTAATACTCTTCATGCATCTGGTGTTTGGAAATCTCTTCGGTGGAGACTGGCTTAAACGTGCCCGGGCCTACATGCAGGGTTACCTCCGCGGTTCTCACCCCTCGTGCTGCGAGTAGACTCATTGTTTCTGGCGTGAAATGAAGTCCCGCTGTGGGCGCCGCCACGCTGCCATCGACCTTGGCGAAAACTGTCTGGTAGCGTTCCTGGTCGGAGGGGTCGGATTTGCGTTCGATATAAGGTGGCAACGGAGTGCTGCCGAATTCGTCCATAATTTCGGAAACCGGGGCTCCTTCAAAGCGGAGGACTCTTAGCCCTCCTCCAACAACGTCCACAACTTCGCAGGCACCTGTGTCACCGAAGGTCAATCTTCGTCCGACTTTCAGTTTTCCGCCCGGATGGACCATGGCCGACCACATGTTTTTATCTAACTCACGGACCAACAGAACTTCTGCCTCACGTCCGTTGTCTCTGAGGGCAGCCAAACGCGCTGGAATAACGCGGCTCTGGTTGACCACCAGGATATCGCCGGGCTGAGGTAACCCGGTTATCGCGGGGAAGCGGAGGTGACTTACTTCTCCACTGGTGCGGTCGAGTGACAACAGCCGACTCTGGTCTCGTTTTTCGAGAGGGCGCTGAGCAACTAGTTCGCCGGGGAGGTCATACTCGAAATCGGAAAGGGTGTGCATCTTGGTGGTATAGGGACGGGTACTCAACCCTCGTCAAAGACTGATGTCTGGTCGCCGGTTGGTTTACTGAACCCGAAATGCCGATAGGCCGCACCGGTAGCTTCGCGGCCTCGCGGGGTTCTTTGCAAAAACCCCTGTTGAATCAGAAACGGCTCGTAGACGTCTTCAATCGTGCCGGCGTCTTCGCCGACTGCGACGGCCACTGTGTTCAGACCGACGGGTCCGCCATTGAACTTTTCAATGATCGTTTTGAGAATTCTGGCGTCCATGTCGTCGAGTCCGTATTCATCAACGTCCAACCGCGCGAGAGCTTCGGTGGCGACTTCGCGATCGATTCTGCCGCCGGCTCGCACCTGTGCAAAATCACGCACGCGACGCAGAAGCCTGTTGGCTACACGGGGGGTGCCGCGGCTTCGCTTCGAAATCTCCTCGGAGCCATCTGTGTCGATAACGACGTCCAGAATCTTGGCCGAGCGCGTCACGATTTCAGAAAGCTCTGCGGCAGGGTAATAGCCAAGTCTTTCAACTATTCCGAAACGAGCCCGCATAGGAGCGGTCAGCATGCCCTGGCGGGTCGTGGCGCCAACGAGAGTAAACGGTTCGATGTCCACCGGGATCGTTTGCGCGTTGGGTCCATCGGCAATTCTAACATCGACTTTGTAGTCCTCCATCGCAGGGTAGAGGAATTCTTCGATATTAGCTCTGAGACGATGGACCTCGTCGATGAAGAGGATGTCTCCTTCTTCCAGCGTCGTCAGTACCGAAACCAGGTCGCCCGGTTTTTCCACCACCGGTCCGCTGGTCGTGCGGATGTTGACCCCCATCTCCCTGGCGATCAACATCGCCAGCGTCGTCTTGCCCAGCCCGGGGGGGCCGAAGAAAAGGGTGTGGTCGAGAGGCTCACTCCGATGAGTCGCCGCTTCGATGGCGATCTTCAAACTCTCTCGCACCTTGGCCTGGCCGATGAACTCGTCGAGCCGCGAGGGGCGGAGCGTGAGTTCGCCGTTCTGGTCGTCGACCAGTCGCTCGGGGGTGGTAATCTCTGGTTTGCTCACTTAAGCGCCGTCGCACTCCATCTAACCGGTCGGGAGCCTTCGGCCACCTGGTGCTTAGCCCTGCATGTGACGCATTTGTCTTTGGTCTCGACCACATCGGTCGCCACCAGTTTGCGGTTGGTGACGCCGCAGTTTGTGCAAATCCATTCGGCTGTCTTCATTTCTTACCTTTTCATCATTTGTTGCAGGGCGGTCCTGATCAAATCGCTGATAGCCGCTTTTCGATCGCGGGCCAGTGCCGCCCGTACTGCGCGTTCCGACTCAGCGGGGGAATAGCCCAGATTGACCAGAGCCTGAATCGCCTGTTCGGTCAGCGCCCCGGCGGTTGAGCCCTTCGAATCGGGAACATCAAGGTCTTTGACCCGATCCCGTAATTCCACGATCAATTTCTCGGCGGTTTTTTTTCCCACCCCGGGGACGGTGCTGAGCAGCCCAATATCGCCGTCACGCACGGACCGCACAACGCGATTGCCTCCGAGGGTCGACAGAATCGCGAGAGCCAGTTTCGGGCCGACCCCACTGGCGCCGAGGAGTTTCTGGAAAACAAAACGGTCCTGATCGCGGTCAAAACCGAATAGATGCCAGGCATCTTCTCTGACCACCAGAATAGTGGTGAGTTCGATTTCCGCGCCGATGTCAGGGAGTCGTTCCAGTACACCAAACGGAACCGAAACCTCATAGGTCAGGCCGCTGGCGGTCGCGACATCGATTTTGTCTCCACCCTTGGACTTTAACCATCCGGTTACGGCGGAAATCATTTGTCCACTCTCCGGTTCAAGAGAAACGTGATGGCCAGGGCTACCCCGTCCGCCGCGTCACTCGGTGCTGGAGGACTCTTCAAACGCAGCAGACGTTGAACCATATATGCGACCTGCTCCTTGTTTGCCCTACCCGTACCGGCAACCGTCTTTTTGACGACAGCCGGAGAGAATTCGTGAATGTCCAGATTGCCCTGGGCAGCCGCAAGCAACGCGATTCCTCTTCCCTGGGCCAGGGCAATCATCGATTGAGTATTCTTGCCATGAAAAACGCCCTCGATGGAAAGTACATCGGGTTTGTGTCGCTCGATTACGTCGGAAACCCCTTCATACAATTCTTGTAAACGCCAGGCGAGCGGTGTTTTTCGATCGGTGCGGATAACACCACATTCTACGAGATTGCCGAGTCCGCCTCCGGTTTCGATAACACCATAGCCGGTAACTGCAGTGCCGGGGTCAATCCCTAGCACCTTTTTACTCACTCTGCTGCGGCTTCAAGAGTGTCGGCGTCGATGTCGAAGT
Organism: Gemmatimonadota bacterium; assembly: GCA_029262195.1. Classification (GTDB taxonomy): domain Bacteria; phylum Gemmatimonadota; class Gemmatimonadetes; order Gemmatimonadales; family GWC2-71-9; genus B16T1B5. The sequence continues at coordinate 193,565 of JAJCZX010000041.1, forward strand.
TACTGTGTGTTCGCGAGACATCGTCCTGCTCGTCCAGAGCATCCATCAATTCCAAAAGTTGCTTCGCGTCCTTGCCTTCGACCTTCACGGTATTACTCGGAATCATGGCAAGCTGAGCATCGGATGTCTTGAAACCCTGTTTTTCAACCGTTTCCTGCACCACGTGAAGTTGAGCGGGGTCGGTCGTCACAAGATACGCTTCACCGTCTGTTTCGAAATCTTCCGAACCCGCTTCCAGAGCGGCTTCCATGGCAGATTCTTCGTCATATTTGGAGGCGTCAATCAAAAACTGACCTTTTCGTTCGAACATCCAGGCCACCGAGTTCGCCGTACCCAGGTTGCCACCCCGTTTGTTGAAAATGTGGCGGACTTCTGCAACCGTCCGGTTGATGTTGTCGGTCGTAACTTCAACGATTATGGCCGCTCCGCCCGGACCGTACCCCTCGTAGGTTGTCTCTTCGTAGACGACACCCTCGATTTCGCCGGTACCCTTTTTGATGGCCCGTTCGATATTGTCCGTGGGCATGTTGGCCGCTTTGCCGGTTTGAATCGCGGCCCGGAGCCGGGGGTTGCCATCGGGGTCGCCGCCACCTTCTCTGGCTGCGATGGTGATTTCCCTTATCAATTTGGTGAAGTGGGCGCCCCGTTTGGCGTCTACTGCGGCCTTCTTGCGTTTGATCGAAGACCATTTGCTGTGACCGGACAACTCAATTTCCTCCCGCGAACTTCAGGTTTTTTGGTGTATCCAATATAAACCCTCGATCGGGAATGTTGGCCGAAACGCGGCTTGCACGGGGCCGCGGGCGTGGGTACGCTTCGGGTATTATGGTGAAATCAAGAATTGGACTTCTCGGCCTCTTGGCTGTTTCTCTGGCCGTTGGGGCCTGTCGCGAAATCGAGCCCGATGTCGAGCCGCCAAGACAGGCTCTTGAAGGCGTGCCGATTGTGCCCCTTTCGGTAGTCATATCTGAAGGCGGAACCGCTGAAGTCGCTCAAACGATATTGTACACGCCGTTTAGCGCCGATACCTCTGCAAGTTTCTATCGCGGTCAATTGATTGCGGCGGGTTGGGATATTCAGAGTGATGTTAGGACGCCTGACGGTCGCACCACGATTCACGCCGTCCGCGACGGCCCTCCGTTATGGGTGATTATCCAACCGATCGAAGACCGTGAAGGTGCGACGTACACGATCATGGGAGCTGATCCAGATCGTGAGGAGTTGGAAGACGCGAGGGCTCGCTCCCGGGCCAACTAGTTTTTCGGACGCGGCGCCACTTCGGGGTCAAGCATGTCCTCGAACCTCATCCACTGGCGGTGAAAATATAAATCGATGAAGCCGGTAGCGCCGTTCCTGTTTTTGGCGACTATGAGTTCCGTGGCTCCCGCTATGCCAATGCGAGATCCGTACATCTCTTCCCGGAAAATCGAGAGGACCACGTCGGCGTGTTGCTTGATTGCGCCGAGGGTACCGTAGTCTTCAAGGTTTGGACGTGGGTTGTCCCGGCCGGGCACCAATCCCTGCAACTGGGACACTGCCAGGCAAGCCACCTGTTCCGACAGAGCGAAGGCTTTTAGAGCACGTAAAGCTGCGGCGTCATCTTCGATTTGGGATGGCTTCACTTCGGGAGCGGGCAATAGTTGGAGACAATCTACTATCAGGAGTTTGGGCATATTGGTTTCAATCCCGTCCAGCACTTCGTCGAAAGAGCGGCCTGAAATCCCTCGAACCCTTAAAGGCAGTCGATCCAACTTCAGCGCAGCGGCACCGACCTGAGCGCGATCCCCCTCTGACAATTCTCCTGACCGGAGTTGCTCAATAGTCATTCGACTCTCGATGGCGAGGGCGCGTTCGACCAGCCTATCCTCGTTCATTTCGCCCGATAGGAATACCACTTCATTGCCTTCAGCGGCCGTTCGTAGAGCAAAGGCTTGTGCAAGGGCCGACTTTCCAGATCCGACGTCGCCCCCGAGGACCGCTAAGTCTCCTTTGCGGAATCCGCCTCCCAGAGATTTGTCGATCGAAGGGAAAAAGGTGGGTACGGTGTCTTCGGGAATTGTACCGGGTGCAATGTTGTCCAGTTGCTCGGTGACGATCTGGTAGGAACGTCGCGGAATGCGTTTTTCCAAACTCACTTGAAAGCCTCAACAGTTGGCGCCATTGATAATCTAAAGAGCCCGACCCTCACCGTTTTCGTGTTGGGCCTGCAGTTTCGGTTTTTGCTTCGTCGTCCCCGGTGGAATGCGCCCTCTTCGAGGCCGTCTCGATGAGTTTGGCGCATTCATCACCCATCGATTCTTTTACCGGCTCTACTAACTGCGCAAGCACCGAAGCTGCCGCATCGGGGCCGTTGTCGCTCAACTCCGCCAGAGTCGGCAGAATGACTTTTCTTAGCTGTGGAGGCAACGATAGACTGCTGAGACGTTTTCTCAACGCAGAAATTCGCTTTTTGTGGTTCTTATCCTGCAGATGGTTGGGCCCGGTGATTCCCGAGCAAGCGTTGACAATGAGCCAGAGGGCAAAAATTCCGTTGCGTTGCGGGCCGCGTTCAGCGTACGAAAGTCGGGTGACCAGCTCGCCAGACGTCTCACCCATGGAATTCATGCAGCCTCGATCAGCGAAACGATCTGGCTGGCGGGGATACCGTCCAAACACGCATGGTGGCCGAGGTGACATTTTTTGGATCCGCTCGCCGAACACGGGCGGCACCCCAGGTCGCGTTCAACCACGGTGGCGTCTTCAGCATAAGGGAAAAACCCGAACTGTCTAACGGTCGGCCCGAACATAGCTATGGCTGGCGTACCGACCGCCGTAGCAAGGTGCATGAAGCCGGAGTCGTTCGAGACCACCAATCGGGCAATGTTAGTTATGGCTATCGCTACGTCCAACCCGATGTTGAATGCTCCAGGAACCGTGTTGGGGTCGAGGATTTCACTTTCGTCGGGTTGCCCAACCGCGAAAACGGAATGCCCCTCCTTGAGGAGGGTCGCTGCGAGTGATCGCCAGTGGCGAACAGGCCACATTTTTGTCACATGCCGGGCGCCCGGGGCCAGCAGGATCGTATCGGGTGTTACGAGTTTTCGGGCGATCCTGATGGCGTTGTCCGCAGCGAAAACCTCTGGCGGTTTTCCATCGGCGGTGGCTCCGGCCTTCCCGGCAGCAGTGAAGTAGCGCTCCGCGACCGGGGCGGAGTCGCCGTATAGATCAATTCCGACGTGGATGAGCATGGAGCGACGAAATCTCATCTTGTCGTAACCTGTCCATGAACCACCGAGCAAAATCCGTAGCCCTATTGATCGGAGGCTCGAATGCAGGTCGAACTGGAAGTGAAAACGATCCTTACCGATTCGCTGCACAAGTGAAGTGAGAGATTCAGCGGGCTCGAGCGATATTAACCGCGAAATGTTCGGATTGTGTTCGAGGAGGGGCGCGTATTCCCTCTTGGTGACGTAGGTGATTTCGGCGTGGGGGTGCCGCTCTTTGAGCGCGCGAACCAGGGGCGTCGTGAGCACCACGTCGCCCAGCGAACTGAAACGCACTATCAAGATTCTCGGTGATCTCAACATGTCGGCAAACTTATCGGTCTCAGTTGGAAGCGGCTAGGGGGAATGGAAGTGGGTGTACGGGGCCCGGCGGCACTGTGGCAATAGAGAACAAAGCCGAGCCATGCCAAAGGGGCGTTCTTCTGGTAAGTTTTCTGGATGGCACGACCAAAAACCATCCTTTGGGTTGATGACGAGGCTGAGTCGCTTGGCGCTCATGTCCTGTTTCTCGAAGAAAGCGATTACGAAGTTGAACTGGCGTCCAACGGGGATGACGCCCTGGTCCTTTTGCGGGGTCAATCGTACGGCGTGATCTTGCTCGATGAACAGATGCCGGGCCGGACCGGCTTGGAGTTGGTTGGGGAGATCCGCGCCATCGACCCTGCTGTCCCGATTGTGATGGTGACCAAGAGTGAAGAGGCAGACACCATGCGCGAAGCCATCGGCGCTGATCTTGATGACTACCTGGTGAAACCGGTGAACCCCCGGCAGGTGTTGACCGCAGTAACGCGACTGCTTGAAGGTTCAAGAATTCGTCAACAGCATGTAGCCCGAGACTTCGTAAGACGGTTCCGTGAATTGGAGGAGGCTCGAGCTTCTCATCTGGGTTGGCGTGACTGGGTCGAATTGGTCGCTGAGCTGGCTCAATGGGATGTCCGGCTTGCTCAGAGCGGTGACCGTGGGCTCCAGGATACTCTGCACAGTTATCAGGCGGGGGTCAGGGGTGAGTTCGCGTCGTTCATACAAAAACAATACCCGACGTGGTTATCCGATCCGGACGGCGACCGCCCGCCACTCTCAGTGGACGTGGTTTCCGAATTCCTCGCACCCACGTTGCAGCGCTACGGCAAAGTACTGTTTGTGGTGGTGGATTGCCTGCGACTTGATCAATGGGAAATGCTAAAGCCTTCAATTACTAATCTATTCGATGTTGAAGTGTCCCACCATTTTTCGATCCTTCCAACCGCGACGCCGTTTTCTCGGAACGCTATTTTCGCCGGACTTTTTCCCAGCGAGATAGCAGCCAGATATCCCGAATGGTGGAACATTGAGTCGAACGAGAAAACCCTCAACGCCTATGAAGAGCAGTTGCTGGATCGGCAATTGACGGAGCTGACCGGTGAAAAGGTACTGACCCGGTACGAAAAGATGTCCTCCCTTGCCGGCGGACAGGGAATGCTGAAACGGCTTTCAGGGAATCTGGCCCAACCCGGCGTGACCTCATTGGTTTTCAACTTTGTCGACCAGCTTACACACGGAAGATCCGAGCATGAGATTCTTTACCAGGTGGCCAGCGACGCAGCAGCGCTGCGGAGCCTCACCCGCACATGGTTTGAGGACTCCGCTTTGATGGCGGCGCTGAGGGAAGCCGAGCGCAGGAATGTACCCGTCATACTGACGACCGATCACGGTTCGATTCACTGTCATTCCCCGGCCACGGTGTTTGCGAAGAAGGACGCTACGAAACACCTCCGATACAAATTTGGAGAGGACGTGCGGACCGAGAACCCGCAGCACAATGTGATTGTCGACGACATGGCCGCCTGGGGTCTTCCGAAAGCGGGGTTGGGTGTTCGGCTGTCCCTGGCGACAGGAGACAGGTTCTTTGTTTATCCGACCAAACTGCGCGAGTATCAGGCCCGCTACAAGGGATCATTCCTCCATGGAGGTGTAACTCCTGAGGAAATGATTGTTCCCGTCGCTTTGCTCACTCCCAGGCACGGAAACTAGGTGGACCGACTCCGGAAGTTCGCTCCGTTTCTCTATCCGTACCGGATCGCCTTCATATGGAGTTTTCTGGCTGCAACGATTGCGTCGATATTGGATGGCTTTTCCTTCGCACTATTGATTCCCTTTTTTCGCGTGCTGTTTGGAAGCTCTCCCGTGGCTACCGAGGATCCGACCTGGCTCGAAACCGCCATCTCGAAAACCGTAGGAGTATTTGTGACGGGGGCGGACCCGCAGGCGGTTCTGGTGTCTGTGGTCGTCTTGATCTTCGCGGCGACTCTTGTCAAAAATTTGTTCGGTTATCTTGGCGCCTGGCAAAGCGCGCGGATTCAGGAAGGCATTGCGCGAGACCTGCGGGTGGCTTTGTTCTCCCATGTCCTGACTATGCGCCCCCGGTACCTGGAAGACCAGAAGGTTGGGCAGCTAATCAGCAGGGTGCTCGCTGACGCAGCTACTGCCAAGCAGTTTGTCACTCAGGCTTTGACGAGTGTGTTGCGGGACGGAGTGCTCGTTCTGGTGTATCTGGCCGTGCTGTTTTCGCTCTCATGGCGACTCACTCTGGTTACTCTGGTTTTGGCGCCGACGCTGGCTGCTGTGTTGGGCCCGATAACAAAACGCATCAGAGCAAACCTGCGACGCGCGCTCGACGATAGAGGAGAATTGAGTGCCCTGACCAGTGAGGTCGCTACGGGGGCCAGGGTGGTGAAGGCGTTTGGTGGGGAAGAGTACGAAAACAAGCGTTTTCGAGCGGCAGCGCAGAGGTTCTATACCGGTATTGTAAAGACTCAAGGGTTTTCAATCATGGCGAGTCCCCTTAGCGAGACGCTTGGCGCGGGGATTATTGTGCTGCTTCTGGCCGCCGCGGGATGGTTCGCGACGATGGGTGCTCCCGTGCGACCCGAATTGTTCATGACGTTCCTGGCGGTCACTTTACGGCTTTTGGGTCCAGTAAAATCATTGTCCCAGGTCCCCGTGAGGGCCGAGTCAAGCCTCGGTGGAGCCGAGCGCATCTTTGAGGTTCTGGAACATCAGTCTGATGATCTGGACGAACCCGGTACCGACTCGTTTGCAGGGCTGACCGATTCTATTGAGTTGAAAACCGTTTCGTTTGAATATCGACCCGGCGAACCCGCGCTCGAAAACGTGTCAATCAAGTTCCCGCGGAGCACAGTAACCGGGATTGTCGGCCCGTCGGGTGCGGGGAAGTCTACACTGGCCGACATGTTGACCCGCTTCATCGAACCTTCGTCGGGAAAAATCCTGGTCGATGGCAAGGACCTTTCGACCTTTTCGACGTCAACCTGGAGAAAGCGCATAGGGCTGGTTAGTCAGGAAACGATCATTTTTAACGATACAGTTTTGACGAACATTGCCTACGGTGAGGAAGCGCCTGACCTCGAACGGGCCATGCAGGCCGCGCGAGCCGCCAATGCCCATCGGTTTATCGAGGAACTACCGGGTTCGTACGACAACATGCTTGGCGAACGGGGTACAAGGTTGTCCGGTGGCGAAAGACAACGGATAGCCCTTGCTCGGGTGCTTTATCGTGACCCACCTCTATTGATCCTCGATGAAGCGACTTCATCCCTGGATACTGAATCGGAAAGATTGATTCAGGAGGCGTTGGAAGGCTTGTTTGAGGACAGGACGGTTGTCGTTATCGCGCATCGCCTTTCCACAATCGTGCGAGCGGACCGAATAGTTGTTTTAGAAAAAGGTCAGGTGGTCGAGCAGGGTACCCACACAGAACTTGTGTCCGCTGGCGGGTTGTATCAGCAACTTTATTCTACGGGCGAAGATACCGGGGTGATTTAGGATGACGGTCGTTGGTGTTACGATCGTGCGCGATGCCGTTCGATTGGAGTACCCGATTTTAGCTGCGATCAACTCAATCCTTCCTCTTGTTGACGAAATGGTCGTCAATGTTGGACGGTCATCTGATGGGACCATTGATCTGATAGAGCGCGCGTGCTCTGGCGATAACATCCATGTACTCGATCGTGAATGGGACCAGTCCCTGGGCGGGGCCGTGCTTGCACATGAAACCAATATCGCGATGAAATACCGATCCTCCGATTGGATCGTTTACGTGCAGGCAGATGAAATGCTTCACGAAGACGGCCTGCCTCTGATCCGTGAAACGATGGTTCGCCACGCACACGATGACAGGGTGCAGGGCCTGCTGGTGGATTTCAAACACCATTACGGATCACCTGATTTACTCGCTACTTCCCGTGCCTGGTACCGTCGAGAGGTTCGTATCGTCAAGACCAGGTCAGGCGCCCAAAGCCATCATGAGGCTCAGGGTTTTCGAGTTGGGGAGCAGCGCATCCAAGCCGTCCGATCGGGCGGAACCTTTCATCACTATGGTTGGGCTCGGTCCGCCGAGGCGTTGGGAGCAAAGAGCGAAGCCGATAACGAGATTTATGGCCGTAAGGCTCCGCGCACATACGGAGCCCTTCCGTGGGAATACGGATTGCGACCGTTTTCCGGTAGCCACCCGGCAGCGGCGGCAGGATGGCTTACTGAGATGGAGGGGCGGTACCCCGGAGTCGGGCCTCGGCGCTGGAGTTTGCGGCAGGCGAGGATGGTGATTTCCGACGTCCTTGAGCGCGGTACAGGTCGCCGGTGGTGGGAATACAAGAACTACGATCTGATTGACTAGGAGAACGGGAAACGGGGGCGGGGAAGAGGGAGCGGTTTTGAAGAAGGGCTATATGCTCCGGTTTCTAGCATCCTTTTGTACAAGCCGAGATAAGATTCTGCCATTTTTATGTGCCCGAAATGATTCTCGGCGTGCTTGCGACAGTCTTCGGGTTTCCAGGGAGGGTTCCGGGCCCACTCCACCAATTGGTCTTCATCGAGCGACAGGCCTCCGACAGACTCCGGAATCAATTCTGGCAGGGAACCCATCGGTCTCCCGATCACCGGGGTTCCGCTTGCAAGGGCTTCGGCGATGACAATACCGAATGGTTCGTGCCAGTCAATCGGCATCAACATCGCCTTTGAAGAGGCTAGTAGTTCCGTCTTTTCCTGACCTCCGATTTCGCCGAGAAATTTTGTTGCGCGCGTGAACGATGGGCGCCAACCTCCTGCGAGGATGAGCGTTCTGCCTGCTGCCCGCGCGATTCGAATCGCCGCCTTCCAGCCCTTTACGCTGCTTAAGCGCCCCAGGAACAAGAGTGAGTCACTTTTCTCCGTGCTGAGCGTGTACTCATCGAGATTGATACCGTTGTAAACGAAGACGCCGCCACCGTGGCGCGATGCATGATCGTTGCTCACGAATACGCATTTCTTGCCGGGGTCGAAACCCTGGCGGGCATTGCCTTCCATCGTCCACAGGTGGGGAACCGTGGGTGCCCTATGGATTGGGACGAAGTAGTGGACAACGTCCGCGTCGTTGGGGAGGAATGGGTTGATGTCGAAGTCGTGCCGATTGCCGAGTTTGGTGTCAATCTCGACAACACCACATTCTTCGATCGCAGTTCCTCTGCCGGCGATCAGCGTCACCTCATGACCCAGGGCTCGAAGCCCCTGGGCCAACCATATAACCACGCGTTCTGTGCCCCCGTATTTCTTCACGGGGAGTTTTCCAGGGAAAAAGATCGCGATGTGCATTTGATAAAATAATGGAGGACGGGTGCACAGCGGCACTGGTGCACGGATGAATCGGTTCTTTCTGTGCCACCGAGCCCCTGTGCACCGGTGCCGTCCTAAAGCAGTGCCACCGTGCCACCATTACCCCCTATCTTCGGATATGCCCAAATCCCCAATCTCCGTAATCATTCCTACCCTCAACGAAGAACACCGCCTCGCCGATTGCATCGCATCTGTTTCGTGGGCTTCGGAGTTTATCGTCGCCGATGGCGGAAGCGACGATGACACTTTGGGGGTGGCAAGGAAATGCGGAGCCAAGGTGCTCAGCCACCCGGGTCTGACGATTGGTGCGAGAAGGAACCTGGCGATTGAGGCAGCGGCTTACGAATGGATACTGGCGCTCGATGCCGACGAGCGGGGCGAATCAGGTTTAGAACAAGCTGTAGAGACTGCACTGAAAACCGATCCCAGGATGGTCTTCAGTTTGCGCCGCCGAAATATTTTCGAAGGGAAAGAAATAAAGTGGGGAGGCTGGGGCAGTGATCGGGTAGTGCGATTATTTCCGAGATCGGAGCGATTTGAGGAACGGCGGGTTCACGAAAAACTGGACAGCGATTTGTCCGTCAAACGAATCGAGACCGGTTTAGTCCACTATCCGTATGAAAACCCAGGAGAGTTCGAGTTTAAGCTCCGGAAATATTCGTTGTGGTTCGCAGCTGACGTGGCGGATTCGAATCAATCCATCTCGCGCTGGTGGTTGCCACTAAGACCGCCGGCTCGGTTCATCTGGATGTATTTCTTTCGGCTCGGCTTTCTGGATGGCTATCGGGGTTTGAAGCTGGCGCGGATGGCCGCTCGCTCGGTCAGGGAGAAATATCGGAAGGCGGTGCAGATGAATCGACGTGAGCAGCCTCAATAGTTTGCGCGACGATCGCGTAGGTTGGACACTGGCGAACGTAACCACCGTCGTTGGGAGACCACTCCTGCACCGGATCGATAACTTCAGCTTTGTTTAGCTCGTTGAGAACAAAGAGCCCGGGAGGAGCGTGTATCAGGCAGGCACCGCAGCCGGTGCAGTGTTCTTGGGCGACTCGCAATCGCACCTGGCGGCGCGGAAAGATTCCTGTCTCGTTCGGTCCGGGGATACCGGCGGGGTCGTCCAACACTTTCTCCGCGGCTCGATATCCTTCGTCGACGAACTCTTCGTTCTGCGAAAACGAAAACATTGAAGCGTGCCCGATCCGCGGTTGCAACAGTACCATAGGAGGCGACTTCCAACCGTCAAGTCGCGTGTCCTTCATCGTCTGAATAGCTATCTCCTGAGCCCTGGCATAGATACTGGCGAAACCGGCGTCCTGAACCTCGGCCCGCATCAATCCGGTTGAGCCGACGTCGACCGCGATTAGCAGGTCACGCCCTCTAGCGGCAGCGATTCTAACGGGGAGGTTTGCCGCAGCTGCACCGTCGATATAAAACCTCCCGTTGATCTCGCGGGGCGGAAGGAAACCCGGAAGCGAACATGAGGCTGCAACTGCGTCTGCAACTTTGACATCCTGGAGTCCCGGTGTGCCCCAGAAGATCTGCGCCCCGGAGTTGATGTCGACTGTGTTTACGATCAGAGGATGTTTGAGGTCTTTGAAGGTGATATTGCCGAGCAACCCGAAGACGATGTTTTGCAGCGGTTCTCGGAGGTAGAGGGCGGGCGACCTCATCCGTTTGAACGCCATGTCTGAGTGGGCGACCTGAAACAGGTCCTTCCGCTTTAGCGCGATCGCCATTTCCCGAACTTCTTTGATAGGCATGCCGGCACACCAGGTTGCGGCTATGATCGATCCCACGCTTGAACCAACAACTTCCTGCGGGTACATGCCGTAATCTTCGAGGCATTGAAGCACTCCGATATGGGCAAGACCCCGCATCCCTCCGCCGCCAAGGATGAGGGAAAATTGTCGCGATTTCATCTCAGTCGAGCGTTTCCATCAATCGTCGAAACGAACAATCAGGTTGGTCTTCTTCCCTTTTCTCAACCACAGGTGCCCGTGTTGCAAAAGGTCGGGAGTTATCGTCATATCAGCATCAGCCCGGCGGTTATTCACATAAATCCCACCCTGCTGCAATTGTCGGCGCGAATCGCTCTTTGATTTGGTCAGTCGCGAGTCGGCGAGCACGTCGACAAGGGGTCGAGGCAACGAATCGGCAGCCGTAATCCATGAAGGAAGTTCGCCCGCCAGGGTTTGCCAGGTATTCGCGGTGGCTTCCTCCAGATCAATCTCCTGGAAGATGATACGGGAGGCTTGTGCCACACTCTTCTCAACGTGCACGCCATGGATCCGCGCCGTCAGGTCGGATGCCAGAGCCCGTTGAGCTAAGCGGGTGGCAGGGTTTTCATTGTGTCGTTTGATCAACTCCTCGATCTCATTCTGGGGCAAGAACGTGAAGACTTTGAGGTAATTTTCCACGTCGGCGTCTTCAACGTTGATCCAGAATTGGTAGAATTGGTACGGCGATGTCATCGTCGGGTCTAACCAAACGGCGCCATCTTCGGTCTTGCCGAATTTTGCTCCCGACGAGGTTGTGAGCAATGGTGCGCAAAAACCATGGCCCTGCCCGCCATCTGCTCGGCGGATCAGTTCAGTGCCCGCCGTGATGTTTCCCCATTGGTCACTACCGCCGAGTTGCAGTTCGCATTTTTGCTCGCGGTAAAGGTGGAGGAAGTCGTACGCTTGAAGGAGCATGTAGGCGACTTCGGTAAACGAGATGCCAGCGTCCATCCGTCCCTTGATCGATTCCTTCTGAAGCATTGATGCCAGTGTGAAATGCTTCCCCGTGTCCCGCAAGAAATCGACCAGTGAAATCTTGGTTAGCCAATTGGCATTATTGAGCATGATTGCACCGGTATCGGGACAGTCAAAATCTAGGAAGCGACTGAGCTGTTCGCGTTGGGCTTCGCCGTTGGCCTCTATTGCTTCTTTATCCAACAGCGGCCTTTCGGTTCGCTTCCCGCTTGGGTCTCCGATCAAACCTGTGCCGCCGCCGATGAGGACGATAGGAGTCCCGCCTGCGCGCTGCAGGTGCGCCAGGAGCATTACCGGTACCAGGTTTCCGATTTGGAGGCTCCGGGCTGTGGGGTCAAAACCCACGTATCCGGTGATCGGACCTTTTGTGAGCCTATCCGCCAGATCGGGCGTGGCGTCGAAGTAAAGGCCGCGCCAGCGTAGTTCCTCGATGAAGTTGTTCATTGCGGCGTAAGGTTATTAATAGATTCTCCCGCTGGCAACAGGGCAGGGGTCCCGATTAGCTTGCGTGGCATGGGAAACAGCAAACAGGCAATCGCCAAAACTATTCTCCGCCAATCGCTGTTCTGGGGCGGAATCGCTGCAATTGGCGCTGCCGTTGCAGGTTTTGGTGCCGTTTACGGGTCGTGGACCAGAGCGTGTGCCGGGGGAGCCTGTCCTTCAATCGCCACCCTGGACCAGTTCCGACCCGTTGAATCGTCCAAGATTTATGCCGCCGACGGTCGTCTCCTGGCCGATCTTGGAACCGACCTCCGGACTGTTCGAGCCCTTGATGAGGTAACGCCGGCACTCCGGGCTGCATTCATTGCGTCTGAGGACAAACGGTTCTACGAGCACGAGGGTATTGACTTCAAGGGAATCGCGCCCGCCTTCGCGGCAAACATTCGATGCCTCTGTTTCAATCGAGGCTTTTCCACAATCACCATGCAGTTGGCCCGTAACGTCTTCCCCGATGATCTGCCGCGCGGTAAGACGATTCACCGCAAGGTGAGGGAGATGAAAGTTTCTCTCGAGTTGGAGCGGACCTACACCAAAGACCGTATTCTGGAGATGTATCTCAACCAGATTTTCCTCGGTAGAAGGTTCAACGGTGTTGAGGCTGCTGCGCAGGGATATTTTGGCAAGTCTGTTTCAGACTTGAATGTTGCCGAGGCTGCGACTCTGGCCGGACTGGCACCGCAACCCAACGCTTATGACCCCGGGCGGCACCCCGACCGCGCGGTGCGGCGGCGCAATGTTGTAATCAACCTTTTGAGGGACCAGGGTTTTCTGGACTCTTTGGAGGCGGAAATTTGGAAGGCCTATCCGCTGGAGTTGAATTCTGCGACGAGGTTGGAGGAGTCCGGCTCTTATTTTGTGGAATGGGTGCGACGAGAACTGTTCCAACGTTTCGGTCAAAACCTCTATGAGCGTGGCTATAGCGTTTATACGACCCTCGATCCCGAGATGCAGGCGGCAGCCGAACGAGCGCTCATCCAACAGATTGCACGAATAGAATCCGGCGCGCTCGGCGAATTCGAGCACATGACCTACGATGAGTACATCGCCCTTGGTGGGAGTTCTTCATCCGGCAACTCCCCCTACCTGCAGGGTGCACTTGTTGCGCTTGATGTGAATACAGGACACGTAAGGGCTATGGTCGGAGGGAGAGACTTTAACGATTCGGAGTTTAACCGCGCGACCCAGGCTGAACGCCAACCGGGTTCGAGTTTCAAAGCCTTCGTTTATACTGCCGCTATTCGCGCCGGCCGACCCGCCAGTTACATCGTTGATGACCGTCCTATAAGCGTTATGCAAAACGACAGCATGCCCTGGGAGCCCGTCAACTTCGAGGGTAACTTCCTCGGGCCGATGACGATCAGGAACGGTTTGCGGCGTTCCAGAAATCTGGTCGCAATTTTGACCGGGCAAGAACTGGGAATTCAGGCGGTGCGCGGAGAGGCAATCCGTTTCGGTCTTTCTACTCAGATTCCGGAAGTAGAATCTATGTTCATCGGTGCCGCATCCGTTATCCCCATCGAAATGGTGTCGGCCTATAGTACGTTCGCCACGCTTGGTGAGCGAGCGACTCCTATAGGGATTCTGCGGGTAGAGGACGAAAACGGAAATATCGTTTTGGAACCGCAGGTCCGGAGGGATCGAGTTATCGATCGGGAGCGGGCCTGGATTCTCAACAGCATGTTCCAGGGAGTTGTGGATCGGGGCTCCGGTGCGAACGGGGTCAGAAACGAAGCCGGTTTCCGTCATCCTGCCGGTGGAAAAACCGGAACGACCAATGATGGCAGGGACGTCTGGTTCCTGGGCTTCACCAGTGAACTGGTTGCCGGTGTGTGGATCGGTTTTGACACGCCCAAAAAGATCATGCAACGATCATCGGGTGGTCGCCTGGCAGCTCCGGTTTGGGGTAACTTCATGAGGGGCGTCTACGAAAGGCGACCACCTCCACCTGATTGGGAGCGACCCGAAACGTTGATCACCAGAGAAGTGGACAATGTCACTGGGTATCTCGCCACAGAGTACTGCCCGCGAGTGGTTCGGTACTTCGAATGGTATGTGCCGGGGACTGAACCGAAAGAATTTTGTCCTTATCACACACATGCCGCTGATCGAGCCACGGATTTGCGCAGATAGGGGGCCGCTGATCAATGCAGATGGGCCCAGGGGAGGGCGCTGGCTTCCTTTCGCGAGAATCTCGACGGGTTGGCCTACAGATATCTCGCCAGTATTGACGGGGACCAAGTTTTGCCCGAAAGCAATGCGTTTGTCGTAGCGCCGGTATTTGGCCAGAGTGCGTAATGGTTCGACTTCCCACCGCTCTGGATCGGAATGGGGCAACGGCTTCGAAAGTACACTGTCGGCTATGGAAATCACCGCCACGGTGCCACCGATCCCGATCGATAGAACGCGATCAAGGAAAAAGCGAAACGGGGCTGCCTGGCGATACGCCGAAGGAAACGCAAAACCGCACCCATTCGCAACGACACAAGCGAGCGACCGGTTCGCAGGGCAGCCTCGATTGTATTTTCCACGAAATACATAACGCATATCGATAGAAGCTGAGCGAATAGCCACCATGGCGTTCGCTGCTGGTCCTCCAATAATTCTTCCAGATAACTCGCCGCCCGGTCACCTTCTCCACGGCCCATCAGAGACAACAACATGTGACGAACGCGAATCGGCAATCGGTCAATCATGTCAACAAATCCTCCAACCCGACACTGAGCTTCCGGATCACCCCGTATGTTTCTCGAAGCCTTTTGAGCCCCGCTTTGGTAACCTTGAAAAAACGTTTTCCGCGGCCACCTTCATTACCGGTGGGAGGAACGTGTTTGGAGGAAACCAAGCCCCTCTTTTCCAATCTCCTAAGAACTATGTAAACGGCGGTCGGAGCAACAATCCGGTTGGCAGATTTTTCTATTTCTCGAACGATGGTGGCTGAGTAGGCCTCCTCTCTCTGACGGAGAATCGCCAACATCAACTGAGTTTCTAGTTCACCAAGTAAATTTCTGGGCATCAACATAACAAAGTTAGTTTGATGCTAGAATACTAAGGCTGACGCGATGTTCCCCACTCGACGGGCGCGAGAAAACGGACAGTTCCGGGTAACCAGCTTCCGCTTTTCTTTTCCGAGAAGGAAAGGAGTGCCGTCCGGTATCTCGGTTGAGATCGCGGAGATGTTGGCTCTTTTGACTGCGTTTGGGTTTCACATAGGTTTCCGGTAGTCTGGCGGGTACAGGCTCGCGTCCACCTCGGGATGGGTCCGGGCGACTGCCAACGATGTTGACCAATCGATTGTGACGGACAACAACGGGAATTCACTTATCGAAAACGGAATGTGTTGCGCCAGAGCCAGGCGTAGCCAGAGGATAGATCAGGAACCCGGCCGCGCGCGCTGACGAGATCCGATGGCGCTGAACGACCGTGAACTTCGATATTTAGAATATCGGTATCACAACCCTCTTGCGGCTTTACCTTCTGGCATTCTTCCAGCGCGGACTGCAAGCCACATTGAACTCCAGCAGTCCAAATCCCCGGCGGTCGTGTCTATTCGGTAGTCGACTCTTATTCCTGATGCGTGGGACCAAGAGACTCGGGATGCTATTCCGCTTCAAGTGCCCGGGACGGCTGGATGCGGGCCGCTCGGGCCGCCGGAACCCAACAGGCGAGCCAGGCCACGCCAACGAGCGCCCCCGTCACGACGCTGTACGTGGTCGGATCCGTGGGTGCCACTCCGAAGAGGAGGGAGGCCAGGAACGAACTCAGCAAGAACGCCCCAGCCAACCCAATCACCATTCCGATCGCTGCGAGTGCAAGCCCCTGCCGGACTACCATCCGTCGCACGGTCCCGGCTTGGGCGCCCAGCGCCATGCGGACACCGATTTCTCGGGTCCGCCGACTGACGACGTACGATACCACGCCGTAGATCCCCACCATCCCCAGGAGCAGGGCCACGCTCGCTGCCACCGCCAGGATGGACGTCGTGAACGATGTGCGGGCGGTGGAGTCGTCCAGTACCTGGGCCATGGTCCGCGCGTTGGCGAGCGGGATGCGTGCGTGGATCGCCTGGGTTTCCTGTCGGATTAGGGGGATTATCGAAAGCGGGTCACCGGTGGCACGCACCACCAGGTCGACCGACCGGGTTGCGCGCGGGTCCTCGGAGGGTCCGGAGAGCGTCGGGAAGTAGATCGCCTTTTCGGCAGGCACGTCGAGCCGCTGGAGATGGACGTTTTCGGTCACACCGATCACCTGCCACCACTCGTCGCGGTCGAAGCCTGTCCGGATCCGGCGACCGATGGCGCTCCCCTGAGGCCACCACCGGTCGGCGAAGGCTCGGCTGACCACCACTCCCCGCAGCCCCAATGCGTCGTCGCCTGCCCGGAAGGATCTGCCTTCGACGATCGGGATGCCCACGGTTTCGAAGTAACCGGCCGACGCCCATCGGACGTGGGACATGATCGGCAATTCTTCGGGCCCCCGGGGGTGGTCTTCCAACTCTACGTTGAAGAAAGGACCGTCGCCCAATGGGAGGTGGCTCACCAACCCGCTCGTTTCCACCCCCGGTAGTTCGGAGATTTGGTCCACGAGTTGGCTCTGGAGTTCCGCAGTTACACGCGCGTCGGGGATTTCCCCCGCCGGAATCGTTAACCGTACGGCCACCACGCCGTTCCCGTTGAAACCGGCGTCCACCTCGCGGAGAGCCAGCACGCTTCTGATCATTAGCCCGGCTCCAACGAGAAGGACCAGGGCGAGCGATACCTGCGCCACGACTAGCGCGGAACGGAGACGGTGCCGATCACGACCGCCGGTGCCCCCGCGGGTTCCGCCGGCCCGGAGCATCTCCGCAATTCGAGACGAGCCGAACCGCAGCACCGGGAAGAGGCCGAACAGCAGCGCCACGACACCCGCCAGTAGCACTGCTACGACGACGGCGCGTTCGTCCACACCTACCCCAGATACCCGGGGCAGGCTCGTCGGTGCCATCCGGACCGACCACGCCACTGCCGTCCGCGCTACGACCAAGCCGAGGCCCGCCCCGCCCATCGATAGCAAGAAGCTCTCCATGAAGAGTGCCCGCCCCACCTGGAAGCGGCTAGCCCCCAGGGCAACCCGAACGGCCAGCTCACGGCTCCGTTCCTGCGTCCGCACGAGGAGCAGGTTGGCCACGTTGGCACAGGCAATAAGTAGGACGAAGGCCACTGTTCCAACCATAATCCAAAGGGTGGTCCGCACCTCGCCCACCACCGACTCCTTCAACGTGATCACCCTGGCGGCCAGTCCCGCATCGCGAAGAAACTCCGTCCCCTCCCGTAGATCGGGCAACCGCGACAGCAGCGTGGCGGCCTCCGTCCGGGCGTCCTCCAGTGACGACCCCTGCGTCAGCCGGGCGACAGCGCTGGGCGAGAAGTCCCCCACAGGAGCCCGGGCTGCGTCGATAATCATGGGCACCCAGAACCGGCTATCACGCACGGGCCATACGAATCTTGCCGGCATGACCCCAACCACCCGTCGCGACACCCCGTCCATGTGGATGGTAGTTCCCACTATCTGGGGGTCTGCTCCGAACGAACTCCGCCAAAGCGCATCACCCAGAATCACCACGGGCTCGCCCCCGGACCGACCGTCCTCCTCCGAGAAGGTGCGCCCCAGCGTCGGTGGGGCCCGGAGGACCTCGAAGAATCCGGGCGTAACTGCCGCGCCTGTGACGCGTTGGGGCTCGATGTCGCCCATCAGGTTCGCTGCGACGCCGCGGTGGAGGGCGATCCCGTCGAGGGTGCGAGCGTGCGCGGCGTAGACCAGGTAGACTCCCTGGGACGTGCCTAGCCGGTCCCCTTCTTCTGCAACGACGTGTCCGATCTGCAACAGCCCGTCCGGATCCTCGAAGGGGAGAGGCCGCAGCAACACCCCGTCCACCAGGGAGAAGACCGCCGTGTCCGCCCCGATTCCCAGGACTAGAGTCACCAACGCCACCGTGGTGAAACCGGGCGTTCGCCTCAGGCTCCTAACTGCGAACCGCCCGTCGCTCCACCATCCGTTGACCGTCATCGCCTGACGCCTTTCCTCTAGTGCGTCGATAGTGCTTCCCAGGGCCCTCCACCGCAGGCCCATCCGAGCCATGGAGGATGACCGGCGATCGTCCTCCATAAGGCGCCACGCGAAAACCAGCTCCGCTTCCCACTCTTTCCGCCACCTGTCCCGCCGGGAAAGTGGGACAAGCCTACTCATCCACTTGATCCAGGGGACGCCTGGCGCATTTCGGTCGGGAGGTCGCATCACGGGGTTCCTCCCTCTGGCAGGAAAAGCCGAACCAGAACGGGAAAGCGCTCGGCGACCTCGCTAAGGGAGGACTCTCCAGCGGCGGTGAGCCGATAGTAGCGCCGGGGAGGTCGCTGCTCTGCGCGCGCCGTATCTTCGTCCTCCCAGGCGGCGGTCAACACCCCCCGTCGCTCCAGCCGCCGGAGGAGGGGATAGACAGTGCCGTCGGGCAGCCCGGTGGAATCCATGATGTCAAAGCCGTACCGGTGCCCCTGGCGAATGGCCAGGAGAACCGCGGCGGTGGGGTACGTGAAACTGAAGAGGTGTCCCATTATGTCTACCAAGAATTCTAGATACCCCTACTTTAATCCCTTTAAATGGTCCCGGCAAGGGTGTTGGTACCTCGCTACCTGCCCGGAGAAACCTTTAATGGGGGGTGGGTCTACCGAAAAGCGCCAGGTTAAACGGCTCCTCTTCCAGAAAGATCCGTTTTTATCCTAACTGCGCCTCATATATAGCTGGACAACAACCGCCTGATGAGGATTCTGAGATCTTGGTATTGGCTACTTCAATTCTGCCCAATGAGGCGCTTCGGTGAATCCCGAGCGCTGGGATGAAATGCAAGCGTTGTTTCATGAAGTCCTGGAGGTTTCTGCGGCCGACCGGAACGCGGCTGTGATGGAGCGCTTGCGAACCACGCTTAACGGGCAATACGAGGTTCGGCGGGAACTTGGAAGCGGAGGGATGGCCCTGGTTTTTCTCGCCGAGGATGTGAGGCACGGGCGCAATAAAGGTGTTGCTCAAGGGGCTTGCAAGGTTGGGGAGGTCAGGGGGATAACGACTCCTGTGGCCTGTCGTCATAGCATCTCGCCGAGGTGACCCTCTTAGTTTTGCGACGGTCGCACTATACGAGTCGTTTTCTGAGTTCCCGTGACCTGCCCCGACTCGCCAGTAAGTTCGTGCCATCGTACATCGTCACTTCAAAACGACCGGATTCATGACGTCCGATCGACTGGACGTGTTCGAGACTTACGATGTGCCCTCTGTGAATCCGTAAATAAAGTTTCGGTTCGAGGGCTCGTTCCAAAGCG
The DNA here is from genome assembly GCA_029262195.1 of Gemmatimonadota bacterium. GTDB lineage: Bacteria > Gemmatimonadota > Gemmatimonadetes > Gemmatimonadales > GWC2-71-9 > B16T1B5. The sequence goes on from JAJCZX010000041.1 coordinate 213,071, forward strand.
TCCATTCGTAAATTTGCGAGGTATCTCTTTCCATCCGTATATATCGCCACGTAATCCCCCTGGGCTTCGAAACGCGAAACATCGGACAGGGTAATGGAGGCGATTCCACTACCCGTGCGAACGAAAAGTTGGGCCAGTTCGCCATCACGCCGAAGGGCTTCAAGGGCCAGGTCGACTTTCCCCAGGGCGTTGCTCCCGATTGTTTCTTTTACCCGGGAAAGGGCCTGATGGAAACGAGATTTACCGAAGGGCTTTAACAGGTAATCAATCGCACGGAGTTCAAAGGCTGTCACGGCGTATTGGTCATAGGCCGTTGTGAAGACGACTGTAGGCTTGTGCTTGATCCGCCCCAGGACTTCTACACCGGTCAAGCCGGGCATTTTTACGTCCAGAAAAAGCAAATCCGGTTTCAGTTCGTCCACGGCACGCACTGTCGAAGGTCCGTCAACGGTTTCAGCCGCGAGTTGGATCCACGGCACGTCCTCGAGGTAGCGGCGCACTTTGGCTCGGAGCAAATTTTCGTCGTCGGCGATAATGGCTGTATAGGTCATGGCAGCATCACGCCTCTTTCTTTGGGATACCGGTCAAGGTGGAGAGTGACGGTGGATCTGAATCCGTTGCCGGGGCTCGAAACCAGTTCGAGGCCGCCCTGGAATTCACCCGAGACCTCGAGTCTTTGCCTTACGCCTCTTATCCCGAGTCCATTGCAGTCTTGGAAATCCGCCGGGTCAACCCCAACTCCGTCGTCGCAAACATCTATTCGAAGGACACCTCCGGTGATTTTGGCCGCGATCTTCAGTTTGCCGCCCTCGGGCCGCGGGCCGATTCCGTGGCGGATGGCGTTTTCTACCAGGGGTTGGATACAGAAGGGAGGCATCTCCCTGGAAAGAGAACCCTGGTCTATGTCGGTCTCGACGGTCAACCGTTCACCCAGCCGGAGGGTTTCCAGGGCTATGTAGTCACTGGTGAACTTCCACTCGTCTTCGAAGAGGACGGATTCTCTGTCCACATTGTCCAGCGAATAACGCATCAATTCCCCAAACTGATCGAGTGCGTCCTCCGCAAGTTGAGCATTGTGGCGAACGAGAGACGATAGCGAATGCAGAGTGTTGAATAGGAAATGCGGATTGAGTTGTGCTTGCAGGGCTGTAAGGCGGGTGCGAGCCAACTCGGCATCGGCCCGGAGGCTGTTAAAGCGTTCCTCTCGGACGGCCTCTCTCATCCGGAGCATGTAAGATGCGGTTACCACTACGCAGTAAAGCAACGCGCCAAACACCAGATCCCACGTCAGCCAGGGGTTAGCCAGTTGCCGCGCGATCACAGCATTGAAGGTCGTGATGCCGAGCAAAACGCCGTTGAATTCAGTGAGCGCCCACCAGAGTGAACTATACACTGCGGCGAGCACGACGTGGATCGCGTAAAATCCTGGGTCGGGATTTTCGGGCCATCCCAGGCGTCCGGTTAGTTGCCAGACACCGACGCCGAGTCCCCCGGCGATCAACATTGAGCGGGCACCCCAAAAGGCCTGTTGAGCAGCGTCGGGCCCTCCGCGCATCAGCATGGCAATCGGCATTCCGACGGCTATGGGTGCCCAGAGCAAAAAGAGAATGAGCCAGTTGTTTCTGGCATCGGTGGTCGGTCGCTGTGTTAACATGGGCGAAACCTTTCAAGACCATCGGCAACCGTCAAGTTGAAATACAGTTCACCGTGAAAAAGGACGTTTCACCGTGAAAAAAGGTCGTTTCGCGAACTGCCGAAATGAAACGTGGGGTAAAAATTGTCGTGAGATGCGTTTCTCGCTGCCGAATACGGACGCGGGGTTGGAGCCAAGAGTCGACCGCGTCTCCGGCACTCTGGCGACTGAAACGACGGGTTGTCGAGAAACCAGATTGTATGGGCAACCAGATCGTGGTTCCAGTGTTATCTGATCCCTGGAGGTTCGCCTTAACTCGCGGACCAGGTAAAGAAAGTTTGAATCATCTTCATGGAGAGCCGTCGGTGGCTCGTCGATGAGTTTCCAATTTGAAGATCGGAATTGCATGACAAGAGGAACACGGAAACAGCAGGCCGGGACATTTGTTTTGATCACTCTCATTGCCCTGGGTTGTCGGTCAGTGGGAGTGGAGGGAAATTCGACTTCGTTCTCGGTGGACAATTACTCGCGGGCGCGTGCGCTTGTGGAGAGGTCGATGGAAACTCTCGGCGGAAACAGTGCTCTTGAGTTTGTCGATCTTGCCGCAGATTACACTGGGGGGAGCTTCGCACGCGGGCAATCAGTCAGTCCAGGACCTCCGTGGGACGCCCTACCCATATCCGGGGTCGTGGCGTATGACTCGGCAGGGAGAGTCTACCGCGAAGAGCAATTCATCAACGGTGGTGGTACAGATCGTTCATACCGCCGTGCTTTTGCTGGCGACGGTGGCTGGACCTATTGGACGGCGCGGGCGCTTTTGTTTGAATTGCAGCCAAACGATGTTTCGTTCCTTCGAAGCAGACCCAGTCAAAACCCGCTCGAAACTTTTCCCCACTCGATCTTGCGTCGTGCTCAACGCGCTCGGTCATCGCTCAGATTGCTGGGTGCGAGCCGGATCGGGTCGCTCGATTACTCCTGGATTGCATTCACCGAGAGTGACGGCCGCATCATCTCGGTCGCTATTGACGAAGCCACGGGGTTTCCCAGGCGAGTGGAACGTCTCGGAGCCGACCCGCTTGAAGGGGATGTAGTAAACGGGGTTGAGTATGATGAATATCGTCCGGTCGGCGGTGTTTTCGTGCCCGGTGAAGTGACGTTTACCTTAAACGAATCCCCGATCCGAAACTGGTCGCTTACCAATGTTCGGGTGAATGAAGGGATTGATCATTACCTTCTACCCCCGGGCGATATCGAGTACTCGGGACACCCCGCTCCTTTTGCTCCGCAACCGGTCGGGGAGGGGGTCTACGCAGTTCGTCTATATTCCGGCCCCACTAACGGATACAATATCGGGATAGTCGTTTTCGACGATTTCGTTGTGGTTTTGGAAGCGCCTCTTGTCGACGCATTCTATGTACCGATTACTCGCATTGTTAATGCCGTGGCGCCGGGAAAACCAATCAAGTACCTGGTGTCGACTCATGCGCATTCGGATCACATTGGTGGAGTTCGGGCTTTTCTTGCAGCCGGTGTAGATGTGGTCACCACTCCTTCGGCTGCCCGCGTTCTCGCCCGAATGGCCGGGGTGCAGAGTACGCTTGGGCGAAATCCGCTGAGCGGGTCGTTGTCGAGTGGGAATGTCGTTACGGTGGAGGACAGCATGGTGATTTCTGATGGTTCACGCTCGTTACATGTTCTCCAGGTTGGACCTACGCCCCACGTGTCAGAAATTCTCCTGTCATATCTCCCTGCAGAAGGCATCGTGTACGTTGCAGACCTGTTCGCGATCCCTGAGAACCGTGTGTTCCCGCCCGCAAGTGAAACGTTTCGTCGGTTCGGAGAAATTGTGCAACAGCGGGGGCTGCGGGTGGAAAAGATCATTCCAACCCACGGGTTGATCGGTACGGGCGACGATCTTGCGGAGGCGTTGTCAGGGGGCTGAGCCACCGCCAACGCGTATTGTGATCGGGATATCAATTTGAGCGAGGTTTAGTGCTGATGTGGCCAAAAACCAAATGGACGCTTGTTGTTTTTCTTTTAGTTGCTTGCGGTCCGACGAGCGGGCAGGAAGACTCGCCGCCGCCCGAGCCGACGGACAATCCGATACTACGCGCCCTTTTCGAAGCGGACCAGACCGATCGTACACCGGAGTCTGGTGTTATCGATTGGGAGCGAGTTGTCGCAAACGACAGTTCGCGGAGGGCTCAGGTTCTCGCGATGCTTGATTCAAACCTGATAATAACGTCGGCTGATTTCTATCATGCCTCAATGGTATTCCAACACGGTTCCGACACGGTCGCCGGGCGAAGGGCGTACGATCTGGCCAGGCGCGCCGTGGACATTGATTCGACGAATAGTGATGCGAAGTGGCTGATGGCGGCCGCGTGGGACCGTTATCAAATGCGGCGCGGCGATCCGCAGTGGTATGGCACCCAGTTTGTCAAAGACACCCCGGAATCTCAGTGGCGTCTTTACGACGTGGATACAACCGCGGTAACCGACGCTGAACGCATCCTGCTGGGGGTCCCGACGCTTGCGGAGTCGCGAGTTCGAGTTGCCGAAATGAACCGTCGCCGCCCCTGACCTGTGGTCATACCGAGCCGGGATTGAGTTGCAATGTGAACCACCTGAACTCCAATTTGAGCTTGCGATTGCGTTGCAATTTGAATCCTCCGACGTCCGCCGATTAGCTGCTAGCGGGTCGGTTGGGTATTTCACCGACCCTAGATACCGCACACCGACTTGAGTCCGGATTCCTGAAACTGCTCCCCATTCCCGGGGTCCAATCTTCAGCTACAAAATCGATCCCCCGAGGTACAGCGTGGCTGCGGGGACTTTGTGGCCGCCGGTTGATGGCGACGGCTCTGCCCCCAACATCACCGGTTGCGACGCGATAACGCCGTAAGGCACGATGGGAGAATGAACATGAAAATTTCTTGGTTTGTAACCCGCCGATTTTGGTCGGTGCTCACTTTTGCGGGCTTGTTTGCCCTGGGAGGAGCGGCAACATCTGTTGCTCAAGAAACCGCAGGCAAGATTCAGGGCACTGTACTCGATCCGAGCGGACAGCCGGTCACCGGAGCTTCGGTGTTTATCGTAGGTAGCTCCCTTTCGACCCAAACAGATGCAAATGGTTTTTACTTCTTAAACAACGTTCCCTCAGGCAGTTATTCGGTTCGGGCCCAGTTCATTGGCCTGCAACCCGCCCGGGTGGACAATGTTCGCGTTTCAGGTGGACAGACCCTAACAGTTGCTTTTGACCTCGGGGGGGTAGTCACGCTTGAGGCGGTTAGCGTGTCGGTTGCTGAGACTCCCATTGTTCCCCGTGATCAGGTCCGGTCGCGTTCAATCGTTACCGGTAGCGATGTGGATGACCTCCCCGTCAGCGACCCGAATGCTATTGTGCTGCTGCAACCCGGTGTCGTGGCCGCTCGCGGTGGTGCCATCAGTATTCGCGGCGGCCGTGCCAACGAGGCAGCTGTCTTTATTGACGGCGCCCCGGTTAGAAGCACGCGAACAGCCGGAACCAACTTGAACGTTGCAACCAACGCTGTCGAGGAGGTTGCCGTTACGACAGGTGCTCTTGGTGCCGAGTTCGGTGACGCGCAGTCCGGCGTTATTTCTTTTGTTACCAGGGCTGGTGGCCCGAGCTTTGCTGGATCTCTCAGCTACGAGACCGACGAGGTTGTGGGCGACCGTTCGTCGGGTTTGAATCGCTTTGAGGGCTCTCTCAGTGGTCCGATCCTTGGTAACCTGACCTTCTTTTTTGGGGGCAGTCTGAGCGGGAGTTCTGTTGCCGATCTCCGACCGGGAGCCGGGTCGGTGGCGACCTACGCTATTAACGGTGTCGATAAGACGATCACTGTTCCGCGTTCCGGTCAGGATTCCGCAGAAGTTGACGTTCCTTTGTTCGCGCAGTTTGGTGGCGATTGCGCCGACTGCCAGGGACATCGACGTCAAAACGGCTGGACCACTAATTCGAGAGTTAGTGGAAAGCTTCAGTTTACATATGGGAGCGGGTCTCGGATGTCTCTATCAGCGCATCTGGATCGCGATCAACTATTCGGGCGTATACCCGGGACCGCGGGATTACAGCCGTACGTCAACGAATCTCAGGGTGGCCAACGTATTGAATCCGGCCTTTACGTGTTTAACTGGGTGCAACAAGTTTTTCGAAGCGCGACCAGTGAGCTAGCCTTCGACGTAAACCTGTCCTATCAGACCGATTTCGTGAACAGCGGTCAGATCGACCGGACCTGGGACTTGGACAACCGCGATCCGAAGCTTGGGATCGTACTTGAAGACATTCCGTTCATCTTGAACGAGGACCAGTTCTCGTTTGACACAGGTGCCGGTGCAGTCACGGAGCTTAACAGCGACGATGACTGGGATCAGT
>JAJCZX010000042.1 GCA_029262195.1 Gemmatimonadota bacterium
TAATGGCGACGGCGTTTACGATTTCACCGAGCAGGAATCCGCCATCCGTGGTTGGTATAACCTTGGTAATGGCGAGCACACCTTCTTGGCAACCGGAAGAACAATCCGGGTGGGTGCGCAACTCGATTTCTAAACAGTAGAATGGGGTGCGGGTGTCAGGCGGACTGCCCGCTCGCTCGCACCCCAAACGTCCTTCCGAGAATGGCAGGAGCGCACTCTCCGGTGCCGCCAAGCAACTACAGAGGAAATATGAAAGCTACTAATCGTTTACAAGTCGTCTTGTCCCTTTTGGCTTTTTTGCCCGCGGGTTCACTATTGGAAGCTCAGTATCTGGGTGGCGGCGCCAAAACGATGGCGGAAACCCAGTTGGCCGACATCGAGACCATAGGCGAGAAGTTCGGAGCGCTCGCCGAGGCTTTTCCTGACAGTCTTTACGACTGGCGCCCCATGGAGGGAGTCCGTTCGCTGAGGAACGTTTTGGTCCTCGTGGCCACCGAGTCAGCATTCTTCCCGGTCGCGTGGGGCTATGATCCTCCTCAATGGGCTGCCCCGGACGGCTTCGTAGCACAACAGAGGCTGTTGCAGGGCATTAGCAAGCCGGAAATCACTGCGGAGATCGTCCGCGCTTTCGAACACGTCTCGAATCTGATAGAAAATATGTCAGACGTTGACCGATCCCGAGAGGTCAATTTTTTCGGTCTCGATGTTGATGTCGCGACTGCTATTACGCTAATGGCAAATGATATGCACGAACATCTGGGGCAATCAATTGCCTATGCCAGAATGAACAGGATCGTTCCACCCTGGAGTCGGTAGATAATTATTGACTGCCGATCTAACTTCGATTCCCGTTAACGGGCAGTCCAGCCTCCGCGACGCAAGCTGCTTTTATCGCTCGGTGAACTCCCATTCAGCAAGCAAGACAGTTCGCGGATCAATGGTAATGCGAGCGGGTTTCGTTTCCACCGAAAACGAAACGATTTTGGATTGGCTGTCCATGGGAGTTGAATGTATCTCAGGGACGTCCGCACCTTCGGCCCAAAACCCGAACTCGACGTCGAACTCAAACGCGTAGTTGTCGGTTTCAGTCCGTGAGATGTCTATAACGACCTGTTTTGAAACAGCGTCATATCTCCATGACCCATCCAGAACTACGTGTCCGCCCTGGTACAACCACTGTTGGAAGAACGGAGCGAGGTCCATTCCGGCGGCGTCCTCCATACTGCGGCGAAAATCGTTGGTAGTCGCGTTGCCGTTGAAGTAGGTCCGGTAGTAATTCCGGATCCCGGCCCACCAGGCCTCGTCACCTACTTTGTTCCGCAGCATGTGAAGAATCCAGGCGCCCTTCTGGTAAGTATTGCCAGTGGTAACCTGACTCATGTCGTCGAGGTTTTCGTGGACGATACGGTAGTCCGGGTTGTTCTGGTAAAAACTGTAAACGCGGTCGCGGGATTGTTTGAGTCCCTCGACGAAGTCGTCACGTCCGTAGGCGTGTTCGCGAAAAAGAAGTGTGAAATACGTCGCGAACCCTTCGCTTAACCAGACATCGTTCCAGTCGTATTCGGTGACCGCGTTCCCGAACCATTGATGTGCGACCTCGTGGATGATTACGTTGCGCCAGCGAACGTCGCGTTCGCCGGTAACTGAGTTGTCTCCGTAGAAGATTGCAGAAGCGGCCTCCATCCCTCCGCCGACGCTGTTCGATTGGATGTTGGCGAGTTTTTCGTACGCATACGGACCCACGTAATCCGTGTAGAATTGCATCACATGTTCCGTCGGGACCGCAAAGTCATAGAACCCTGCTTCCCTGTCCTGTCGGTAGACCCACGTCTGGATTGATTTCCCTTCAAACGTGCCAACTTCTTGAACCGCGAACTCCGCGACGCCGAGTACATAGAGCCAGGTAGCGATTGGAATGGATTGCTTCCAGTGAGTTGTTCGCATCCCATTGCCGAGATCTGTTGTCTCGATTTCAAGTCCATTTGAAACCACCTGGTAGCGCGATGGAGCAGTGACAATCATCTCTGAGGTTGCTTTGTCGTAGGGGTGATCTACAGTCGGCAGCCAATGTCGCGCGCGGTTGGGCCAATTGTCGGAGAAGAAGGTGCGGTCGCCGTGCTTATTGGGAGCTATTTTGAGGCCGCTTGCGGGAATGCCGCTGTAATTGATGATGATAGTACTCTGGTTGCCGGGTACCGGGGCGGTCGCTAGAGCGACATTGAGTTCGTTGTTTTCGTGCCGATAGCTGAGGGCCTGGCTGCCATCGGAAACGCCGGACACTACCATGCCCGTGCCTTCACCTGTGCGGCTGATCAAATCGAATCGAAGTGCCCGTGTGTTTTCGTCGAGGATTTGAACCGTGACTTCGGTCGAAGCGTGAATTGCGTCTGATTCATCGCTGAGCCCTATCGTGAAGGCGTAGTTCAGCACGTCTACGTTGACGTTCTTCGGGTAGGTGTCTCTCGATTCAAAACTGTCGGTGATAGCCTGTGGGTTGAACCCGGCGAAAATTGCTACGGACCCTACTACGAAAAAAGACTGAGCGTAAAAACGCTTGTTATGCCTTGTCATTTTATTCTCTCTCGATTTGCCGACGGTGAGTTCGTAATGAAACTGCGCGTGGGACCAGGGGTCCGCAACCGAAACTGGTTGGTGATTGTGATTGATGCGGGATTTTGGGGACCCGTGTCAAAACCGCGGAGCATAGAAATCCCAGTTTGTCGAATTCGTGTGACTCTTGCAGGTTACGCTGGTCCCTATTCCTGCAGGCGGTTGTCTCATTTGCGAAATAGGGAGGTACTCTTGCTACTCGTCCATGGAATAGCCACTGGGTTCTTCGCGCTGAGTCTTTCAGCGTGTTCCGGCCCGACGGGGCCCCGAATGGCAGGTCCAACAGGCCCGGTTCGTTGGGCTGCAAGTCGCCAAGGGCGGCGATGTAGTGGCTTCGATCAGGGGTGATCGGTCGACGTGGCCGCTGCGACGGTAAGAGTTGTGATTCCGTGGTGATCCTCCTTCGTCTTTTGGTAGCGGTTCGTGAACAAGGGCTTCCGACGTCGAGTAATATCAACTCCCCACGAGATTCGTTTCGTTCTTCGAGACTTGACCCGTGTAGGGGCCAGTACTTGTACGTTGGATTTGGGAAGGTTTACTCGACCTAGCATAACTCGGGTATTTTCTGAGCCGGGAGAATACAAATAGTGGGTGAGGGGGCTGACACGTCGACCGTGATTGTGTTGAACGTGCTGCCCGATTAAGGGGGGTGGATTCCTGAAAAGAACGGCATTGTCTCGAGTGCCATTTTTCGACCCGTGTTGCAAGGATGTTGCTCCGTATTGCACCGTTGGGGAAGTCATGCCGAACTTCGCTTGACAAGAGGACATAGCGATTATTGTGGGGATGTGCTACCGGCGTTTTAAGAATGGCTTCGTAGTTTTTTTTCGCCAACGCGCGGCGACAATCCTTTGGTGGACTATTAAGGGATCTTGGTGGGGAGCAGGAACGTCCTGAAGGGACGACTGATTGCGCCGACGACAGTGACCGCAAATGCGATCGATCCCAGCAGAAGATAAGTCTGAGTAACGTGAACGCCGGTGAGTTCAATGAAGGCACCGCCGAGCCCCAGTCCGAGCGGCGTCGCCAGACCAGCGAGCGCCATGGTGAAAGCCAATACCCTCCCCCTGAGGACCTCTGGCGTGCGGAGTTGCAAGAATGTGAATACCAGTACGTTAATCTGCGCGGTCAGAAAACCGAGCCCAAACATGATGGCTGTTCCTACGTAGGCGTTTTTCGCCACGCCAAGCAGTATCATCGACGCTCCCACGCCGACAAGATTTAGTGCCACAAACGACGGATGCTCAGTGTATTTGAATCGGGCAACGACGATGAGGCCGAGTATCGACCCGATGCTCATGCCCGCGAGTATCACACCGTACCACGCCGAACCCTTTCCCAGCACATCAGTTGTAAAGAATGGAAGGAGAATATAGATGGGCATGAAAAGCAGGTTGATTGTCGCAACCTCAACAACGAAAATCAGCATTCCTTTTTGGCCCACAACGAAACGCCAACCTTCAAGAAGATCCTCGACGTAACCTGATAGCCCCTGTCCCTGCGTGGGCGCGGGTTTCTTCGGAAACTGAATGAATGACTCGCTGAGTCCTGAGAGCAAAAAAGAAATTGCATCCGCCGCGAAAAGAACTGTCGGGCCGAGGAGGGAGTAGAGTGCCCCACCAGCGGCCAATCCCAAGAAAGAAGCAACGTGAGCGGTCATTTGGTTGAGTGAATTAGCTTCACGTACGCGGTCCGAAGGAACAAGGTCCGGGATTGTCGCGCCGACCGCCGGATTGAAAACGGAGGCGGCCATTCCGTTGACCGAAGCGACAATCACCAACGTGGCAACAATCAACTGCGTGGACTCGCTTGCGGCGATCGTAATTGTGAGCACCATGAGCGAACAACCGCGAACAACGTCGCTGACCACAATCAGAACCTTTTTCGGATGACGATCCACGAACGCGCCGGCAAGCGGACCGAAAACGACAGCGGGAATTGACGATGCCATCAGGACCAAACCCATCAATCCTGCCGATCCGGTGTTTTCCAACAACCAAAACATCAATGCGATGAGGTAGGCCTGATTTCCAACCTGGCTTACGAACTGGCCCTGCCAGAGGAGGATAAAGTTCCGGTTGAGCAGCGGGACGATCATGGATCTAAAGAAGTTCGCGGGAACATCATAATCGTGGTGGTCAATTCAACATCGCCTTCATCGTCCGCCTTCGCGAATGCTCGCATCCACGCTTGGAGTTTTTTCCGGAGTTCCACGAATTTTTTCGGGCTTGTACGTATGATCGTACGGCTGAGAAAGAGATCCTCCACATCCTGGACGTTTCCCGCAGCAACTGATTCGCCCAGATCCCGCAGGGCGTTTTCAGCGGAAGCTGTGGCCGCGCCAACCAGGTCGTTCGGCTCACCCGGCACGCCCATTCCGTAGGGGATGGAAAATTCTTTCGCTGAGGCTCGGTAATGTTTTTCCAAAGCACCCCGACGTTGCTCCGTTCGCACGACTTTGATCAACCCGGCTTCCCTCAGCTTCGTCATATGATAGTAGAGGTTCGAAGGAGCTGCCTGTCCCAGGTCGTTGGCGAGTTCGCCGACGGTTCGTTCGCTGACACAAAGGATTTCGACGATTCGTTGCCTAATTGGAGCCGCCAGCGCTGCCAGCTGAAGAGGTTTAAGAATTATATTGGTACACATATTTAATAATATTAGTAAAAAATTGTAACAAAGCAATAAAGGGGTTGGTCTTGCTGTTGGTGAGTTAACTGGGTTGGGGCTGGTGAGCGCCCCGGGTCTCAGGGACGTTTAACGAAGCTCCCGGAGACGCAGGCTGGAGATACCTTCGTGTTCGTTAAGACATCCCAATAGCTAAACTCCCGGGCGCTGCAGCGATACTCTCATCTGGCGGGCACGATAGACGACATCAATTGCCTGCTGTTCGGGCAGTACTTCGCGCAATACCTTTTCGAACAGCTCAAGCCAGTGGTCGAAATGGGCGGGAGTAATTTCGTCCATCGCTCTGTGCTTGCCGATTGGGTCGCCAACGAAGCCGGGCTTGCCCAGTAAAATGTTGGACCAGAAGGAAATCATTCGAGGCAAATGGTCTTCCCAGGTTCCCGACATTCTCGCCTCGAATATTGGAGAAAGCACAGCATCTGTTTGCACGCGGGCATAGAATGCGTGTACGAACGTGGTGATCTGTTGTTCTGTCAGGTCGGATTGCCTTAGCATCGGTCAGGTTAGACTTTCAGGTGTGGCGGATGCGAAAGTTGCAACCGGGGTGGTTGAGTTTAACGATTTTCATGGCACGATGATACAGCGATACTTGGTCCCATCGGATGGAAGGTGAAAAAAGATGGATATATCCTCGATCGACTCATTTCTTAGATACTATGACAGGGTGTACGACCGAACTATTTCGGGGGCGAAACTCGTCCCGGAGGAACTGATCGACTGGAGCCCGGCGGAAGGAAAATTCTCTTTCTCCGACCTCATTCGACACATCCCGGCCATCGAGCGATTTGTTTTCGTAGAGACAGTTTTCGAAAGGCCGATCGCCTATCCGGGGCATGGCAAAGAGTTGGCGGACGGCAAAACAGATGTGCTCGAGTATTTTGAAGCGCTGCATCGAAAATCAGTAGATCTCTTGCAACGGCTTTCGGACAACGATCTCTCCAAACGGTGTGCCACACCCGATGGCGGGTCTATCGGTATCTCAAAATGGTTGCGCGCAATGGTTGAGCATCAGATCCATCACCGGGGCCAAATCTTTCTTATGCTCGGGAATCTGCGGAGTCGAAGTCCCGCCGATTTTTGGATTGACGTCGGAGCAACTGCGCGTTGCCAGCAGGCTTAAGGAGTAACTTTCACCAAAAATAACCGGGGAGAGGTCCCCGGCCCGGAGCAGCGCGCCGCGAGGGAATGGGATTGAGGGCTTCGATTTCGCGAGTATGCCGGTGGCGCTTTCATGATGTTTGTTGCAGCTATTGTGTTTGGTGCGGTTCCAGTTTTTCGAGCGGCGAAAATCGATCCTATCGAAGCCCTGAGGGAAATAAAGGGAACCGAGATGCGGCTGCTGCCTATTACTTTATCTAATGGGCAAGCTGTTACTCCTCTTCATTGTCGTCCCCGCAGTCGAGCTGGTGTTGCTAATTAAACTCGGCGGCATGATCGGCCTCCTTCCAACGCTGGCCGTAATCGTGTTGACGGGAACCCTGGGTGCTTCGCTTGCTCGCTGGCAAGGACTGGGTGTCCTCGGCAAAGTTCAGAGTGAACTCGCTCGTGGCGGGCTTCCGGCCGGTCCTCTGGTTGACGGCGTTATCATCCTTGTCGCAGGTGCGTTGTTAATGACCCCCGGGTTCTTCACCGACATAGCTGGCTTCTTGTTTCTTGTACCCGGATTTCGCGGAGTCATCAAAAAGATCGCGAAGAGGCGGTTTGAACGCGCTATCAAAGAAGGAACGGCCAATGTTTTCATGGGTGTTGGCGGGCCGGGACGATGGCGCGAGGGTGGACCTGATCGGGGCTCCGACCCGAACAACATCGAGATGTAGGTCCACCATAAGTCCACCAGATATATCCGCGTTGTACAATGTGTGGGCGTTCTCCGACTGCATGATTCAGATCTAATTCGTAAGCGGAACCAATCGTGTTTCCGGTCGTATAACGCTACAAATTGTATATAGTATGGGTTCCTTCCAGAGTGAATCATGACCGAAACAATGAAAAACACTGACGATTTCCTTCCTCTAAAGGCCGCCGTACACATGATACTGGTTGCCCTCGCTGAAGCTCCCAGGCACGGCTACGACATTGTGAAGTTTGTCCGCGAAGAATCGGGAGGAAGAATCAAGTTGGCCACCGGCCCCCTTTATCGACACATGCACCGTTTGCTTGAGCAGGGGCTTGTGGAGGAACGAGAATCTTCGGTCGCCGATGATGATGCGAGGCGCATCTATTACGGTCCCACCCTATTGGGCCTCACGGTTCTTGCGGCCGAGAATGCTCGTTTGGCCCAGTTGGTAGCGCGAGTGTCACAACTGGGGCTTCCACGGGTCACAGGTGAATGAGGTGAATACTGGAGGTTTTCTTAACCGAGAGGATGTTAATCGCAGGCTCGCCCGGTTGGTAGCCAACTCTTATCCGTCTAACATAAGGGAACGTGTTTCCTGTCCGATGCAGCAGGCTTTTTTGGATGAAGTTGCCGATCTGGGATTGGGGGGGCCGTCCTGGTTGTTTTTTTGGTTGGATGCTTTGAAGGACGGATTGTTTACAAGGGTGGCCAACGGGTTCAATGGAGGTTTGGGGGGGCAAAAGAAGGCGCCGCAACCTGGGCGGCCAAAGCAGGGGCCTTTTGGGGGACTGGTCGCCGATCTTCTATTTGCTATCCGAGGGTTCCGAAAGCAGCCCCTTTTTTCGGTGGTGGTGGTGGCGACATTCGCTCTGGGCATCAGCATTAACACGGCCGTCTTCAGCCTGGTGGACGGTGTTTTGCTCCGTCCTCTGGCCTACGAAGAACCCGAAGAGCTGGTGATGATCTGGGACCGTTTTGAATGGCTTGGAGGCGAAAGGACCTGGGTACATGATCTCCAGGTCCGTGACCTGAGGGCGAACACGACTCGATTCGAAGAGTTTGCGGCGATGGGCATGGTTTCTGGCCGCATCCTTGGCGGTGACCGACCGGTTCATACTGACGTGGCTCGAGTATCGGTGAATTTCTTCGACATGCTGGGAGTGCAGCCCGTTCTCGGGCGAAGTTTCCGAGAAGGCGAAGACGTGTGGCGTTCTCCCTGGGTGGTAATGCTATCACATGATTACTGGACCCGGGAATTCGGTCAGGATCCTAACGTGATCGGTAGGAAATTGGTGGTGGGTTATCCGGAGATGGAAGTCGTTGGTGTGCTCCCCGAAGACTTCGACTACAGGATGTACGAAGCGGTGGGGCAGCGGACCGGCGCCGACCTTTGGATCCCCCATATGATCGACTACGGCTGGTGGGAGACTCCAATCCCGGGGGCCGGTGTTGCGGTGCTGGCCAGGTTGAAAGACGGAGTGTCGTTGGAGGAGGCTCGTACCGAACTCGCCCAACTGGCGAGGCAACACGACGAAAAGTTTTTCGAAAACAGTGGATTTCGTTTTGAAATAGTGGCGCTCTATGACGACATCGTTAACGGGGTCAAAAGTGCTCTGTTCGTATTAATTGGTGCCGTTGTCTTAGTTCTACTCATCGCTACGGCGAACATAACTACGCTTCTCCTTGCACGTACGCAGAAGAGGACGGGAGAGCTGGCAGTGAGGAGTTCTCTCGGCGCCTCCCGGCTTCGGCTGGCGCGGCTTCTCTTAACAGAAAATCTTACACTGGCCACCGTTGGTGGGGGTTTGGGCATCCTCCTGGCGATGGTCGGAGTTGATACTCTGGTCGCGTTGGCCCCGCCGGAGTTGCCACGGACCGACAATATTCAAGTTGATGGGCGGGTCCTCGGTTTTTCAATTCTGGTAACTCTGGTTGCAGGCGCATTGTCAGCATTGGCACCAATCTGGTTGGCCGGCAGGCATGGTCCCGCTGGTTCCCTCCTGGATTCGGGCAGGAGCCGCATGACAAATGTACGCAGTCAGCGGATAAGGGATGGCCTGGTGGTGGCGGAATTCGCCCTGTCGACCATCCTGCTGGCAGGTGCCGGGCTGATGGTGCGTAGTTTTGTGTCCTTAACCTCTGTTGACACAGGTTTCGAGAGCGAAAGCCGTTTGACCTTTTCCGTTTACCTCATGGATGACTACGAGGGCGTTGAACCCCGATATGGTTTCTTCACAGAACTCCAGGATCGTATCGAAGCTCTACCGGGAGTTTTGAACGTTGGCTCGACCTCTGCGCTTCCCTTGTCCGCAACCGGATACGGGCCGGTGTTCGGTAGCCGTCAGGACTTTTCGATTAATCAAAACGGCGTATATCCGGGACAGGGCATTGAACCTCCTCCGGGCATCGTTACTACTGATGACTGGACGGTGGCTGCTTTCAACACGGCACTTCCGGGTTATGTGGATGCGTCAGGGATCAATCTGAAGTGGGGCCGAGAGTTTAGAGATTCTGATGACCTCAACAACGTCTCCGTAGTGATGATTGATGAACAATTGGCGAGCGACTTCTTCTCAGGCAGGAATCCCGTCGGAGACGGTATCTGGGTTCTTGATGAGTGGCGTACTGTTGTGGGCGTTGTGGGTACCGCCCAGCACGTGGCGTACGGCAGCCCCGCCAGGCCCCAGGTTTATTTCCCGTACGGACAGGTAGAATCGGGAAGAGTGTCGGTTGTGGTGACCACCTCAGGTGATCCCCTTGCACTGATGCCGGCGATTCGCGAACAGGTAGCTGGCATCAACCCGCTGGTTCCCGTCGCGGATGTGCGCACGATGAAAAGTATCGTTGACGAATCTCTTGCTGGTCGAAAATTCATCATGATGCTAATGACGGCGTTTGCAGTATGCGCGATTGTGCTGGCCGCCATAGGAATTTTTGGTGTGCTGTCTTTCCTGGTGAGCCAACGCCGACGAGAGATCGCGGTGAGGATAGCTGTGGGAGCCGGCGCGGGTTCGGTCGCACGCCTTGTCGTGCTTCGAGGTGTGGGGTTGGCGGTCTTTGGTTCGGGGATCGGTTTAGCGCTTTCCCTGGGTTTGAGCAGGGGGGTCGAATCGATGTTATATGATGTTACGCCCCGTGATCCGGTTTCTTTTGCCCTCGCCTTCGTCAGCGTGTTGGTGGTGGGAGTGCTGGCCACGTGGACGCCTGCGCGGCGGGCCGTGTCGGTAGATCCTGCGACCATTTTGAGAGAAGAATGAACCGGGAAGTCTAGGCCTCGGTTTCGAGAATTCCGATTCGCCTGGCTTGCGCGACGGCGTGTGTTCGCGAGGTGGCTCCCAGCCGGTCGTATATGGCTCGGAGGTGAGTCTTTACGGTAGTGACGCTGACCCCGAGTTCTTCGGCAACCGTGTTGTTCGAAAGGCCTCGCGCTACTGACTTGAGGACGCGTGTTTGGGCTGGTGTTAGAGTCGGGTCGTTGTCGGCGTCGCGTCCGAACGATGCGTTAATGCGCTCACAATACTGTCGGGTCGAGGGGTGTTTCCCGGCTCGTTTAATCAATCGCGTTCGTGTGGTTGATCCTTCGAAGTAAACCCGTACGAACGATCCTTTTTCTCCTACCTCAAGAGCGGTGGCCCAGAGTTCGTCGGCCGCTACGGTGTCGCCGGTGTTTTCTAACGCGACAGCTTCTGTCGTCAAAGCTCGCACTAGCATCCAATCGCGATTTTTGCGTGCGGCGTGGCGAACCAGCGGGGCCAGAACGCGGATGTCGCTCCACTGGCTCTTCGCCTCCAAAAGGGCCAGAAGATGTTCGTACTCCTGAAGCCGGGCGGGAATGCGATCTGGTGGTACCTTAGCCAACTCCTCGGGGTGATAGTCAAAGGTTCGGCGCCACGATTCGATCTCACGGAGGTTGGCTTTCCTCAACGCATGCTTCTGGCGAACCGCTGCCAACCACTCGCGGTTTCGAAGAGTCATGGGTTCGCGAACGATTTCGGTCAATCGGGTCATCCATTGGTCCGCTGCGGCATGGTCTCCGAGTACGGTGCACAGGTGCGTAAGCGTCCGAGCCACCCCGCTCCTAACCCCGGCGTGTGTTTCGTCAGTAAGAGCCCAGGCCCGTTCGAGTTCTGATTTAGCTTCCGCAAGCCGATTCCATTCGAATAACGCATAGCCCTTGAACTGGTGTGCCAGAGCAACGGACGCCTCATCCTGCTGATTGGAAGCGGATGCCAGTTGAATCGCTGCATCGCACCGTTCGAAGGCGGCATGCAAGTTTCCAGCGTGAACATGTATTGTTCCCATCAGCGCCCGAGCCACGATTGCTAAAGAAGGAAATTGGACCTGATCAGCGACGTGGCCGCACGTCTTCAAGGCCAGTTGAAAAAACTCGGGATCTGCGGTGAACCGGAACGCAGTTTGCAAAATACTTCCCACGCGCAAGCTGATCCATGGGTATTTGGAGGGCTCATTTTTAACCGCTTTCAGGCAAAGGCGTTTTAGATCGTCAATACGTCCCTCCTGCACCGCCTGACTGGCGCCGTAAATGCATTCCAGGGTTGTGGCGGTTTGCCTCTCCGGGTCCCCACCTTCCTGAAAAGGATCATTTTTCTCGGGTGGGGTGAGGTAAGCGGCGAACTCGTGTTTTTCTTGTCCCGGCGACGCAATCGCCTGTAAGAAAAAAGCGATTCGGCGAGCGGGTTCCCGGGCTTCCTCAGGCGACTCGGCGGAAGTCAGGTTGTTTAGCAGGGCGAGTGCTTCAGCTCGCTTTCCGTTCTGAAGGTGCAGCATGGCTCCCTTCCAATCGCTCGGTATATCTCCTGTCATTTCAAGAATATGGGTGATAGTTGGGTGTTTGCGATCTCATCCTTTTGGACGATACCACCGGTTGCGAGGCTCTGGTAAGCTGAGGTGCTTCACGCACTTGATAAAATGAACCGGAGGAAGCATGGATTGTCACAAGAAAAAAGAGTCGTTTTCAATTGGCTGGGTTGTCGCCGTCGCGGCGGGTTCAGTGATGTTTTCGGCTGCATACCTGTCGGCGTTGCCAGTTGTTCAAAACAATCAGCGCGACGCCCGCGGTGCAACAGCTATCGAACTCGTTGATCGGGCCATCGACCTGATGGGTGGGGAGGAGACTCTGCGCTCAATCCAACGGGTTTCTCTGGATATGATGACCGTGTGGCAGAGAACCCAGTTTTCTCAGGTCCCGCGACCGGGAAGACCGTCT
Organism: Gemmatimonadota bacterium; assembly: GCA_029262195.1. Lineage (GTDB taxonomy): Bacteria > Gemmatimonadota > Gemmatimonadetes > Gemmatimonadales > GWC2-71-9 > B16T1B5. The sequence continues at coordinate 12,360 of JAJCZX010000042.1, forward strand.
TTTGAGCCTCACACCGACGTCCGTGACTACTCTATCCCCGCCTGGCGCAACACCCGCAGATTTCCGAGTCGGGACATAATAAACATTGTCGTTGATTCGGTCGCCGTGAGCGATTTTGGGACCGGATTCCGACCGCTCAGTATTGCCTATGTCGACGAACGAGAGGAGCTTTTTGCGTACACACCGGACAGACTCGTGCTCCTCCTGAAGGATGCCGAGGATCTTGCCCGGGGAGCCGATACCGTGATCGGAGGAGAGATCCACCACAGGCTTATTGCCACTGTAGCGGAACGTTTTCTTTCTACTGTCTATCTCCATGCCGGGACGGGTCTGCCGACATTGCTGCACTTCGATGCCGGGCATCCAAACGACTACGGGTTGGTTCCATGGGGGAAAATGTCGGTAGATGTTTGGTATTCCAACTGGCGCCAGTTCGAAGACATCACAATGCCGTCACAATGGGACATTCTGCGGGTTGGGGTCCCCTACAAGTCAATGACAGTTCGCCGTGCGCAGTTCAACATTGAGTTCGCTCCAGATTCATTTCTCGTCGACGGCGCGTTGCGGTCCGATTACATGGCCACGGCAACGCAACCCATGCACATCAGCCAGAGGATTGATAGCGCGACGGTCGTTCACAGCGGACTTGTAGCTAACATGTTCGGGGAGCGATCACCGTTATTCGGTTTCCCACTTGGCGCGGTTGAGATAGATGCCGGTTGGTTGGTGTTAGAGGCGGGACAGGGTTCGTACAATTACGACTTTGCCGTTGAGAAAATGAGCGAGGCGGGAGTTAACCGAATCGCGGGTGTAGTTGCCGGTTCCGCGAGGACGGGGAATGGCGGAGTACTGGCCGCCGCAGAGGCGGGTTTTCCTGTTTATGTGTCTGAAGCTTCCCGGGCCTTTGTGGAGTTGATGCTCGGCAACGCTGGCCAGGTGGGAGAATTGGTGGATGTGTTGGACGAGATTTCTCTTGGTTCCGGAGATAGAACGGTGTTGCTGGCACCGGTTGATCTTCCGAATGTGCCAGGGTCGATGATGGTGTTCCAACCCGCCAGCGGCTGGTTGTTCCTTCCAGATGCTGGCATTGATCTCGATCGGCGTATGGGGGTTGAGCAGGCTCGTGGCCTCGGATGGGATGTGCAGCGTGTCGGCACGCCTCGGGATTTTGTAGGCGTCCAACCGTGAAGTTGTGGGCACTGGCTGCGTTAGCGGGTCGGTGCCCAGGCTACCCTTTGTAGAGTGATTCCTCTAAAGTGATTGCAGCGCCATTTGGAGTAGTAACGGTACCATCTGAAACTGCGCGGAATTGTAGTTGTTCGTGTTCAGGAGGAAGGCGACTGTGATTCCTGACTGCACGTCGTGCACAACCATGCCCGATCCGTTGCTCGTCACACCGCTGTGGCCCCACTGAGTTCTTCCCAGATAGCCGTAACGTCGCAGAGCGAGTCCGGCGCCGTTCTGACCCGGAATGAGACCGTCGTCGGGAATGGCGGTTAGCATTTCGTTGGTGACGTCTGGGCTGAACGCGGACCCGCCCAGGAACCAGTGCGTGAATCTGGCTAGTCCGATTGAACTGGCCATCAAGGCCCCGATCGAACGGGCGCTCCAACGTGATGTGGTTAGGAAAGGAGTGAAGTCTACCCTGGTCCCGTTGGGGTCCAACCACCATCCGGTTTCCCAGGACGTTGGAGCCGGGCCCACGGGGGGGAAGTAGAAGAACTCGTTCAGGTTTAGCGGATTCAAAAAGCGATCGCGAAGCTCGGATTCGTACGTGCCTCCGGTGGCTGCCTCGATGATTAGAGAGGCCAAAAGAAAGCCAGTGTTAGACGATTTGTAACGGGTGCCGGGTGCGAACTCCGGGGTTCCGACGTAGTTGGCAACCAGTTCCGACGTCGTCCACAGTCGAAAGGGATCGGCTGCGACGTCGTTCCCCAGGTTAGGGTGGACTCCATAATTCAAAATCCCGCTGGAGTTGTTCAGGATATGTCGCATTGTTGCATCTGGAGCAACGTTGTTGAACGGCGGCAGCCATTGGCCCAAGGTATCGTCAAGCGAGACGAGGCCGTCGTCGACAACGTCCACAAGCAGGGCGCCCGCCACCATTTTCGCAATGCTTCCCAGCGCTATCACTGCCCCGGGGCGCAGTTGTTTGCCCTGGGCGCTCCATCCGGTGGCACCCAACCATTCGGTGCCGTCGGGCATGATTACGGCGGCGGTGAAACCGAGCCTGTTGTCGGTGGGGGTAGAGTCCTCAAGGGCCCATTGAAGCCGTTCGGCCAGAGGCAGGTTCATCGACACGTTGAATTGAGGGGACACGACTTTTGTCGCACTGGCTGAGATCCTATCGGAGCTGGCTGTGATCACAACCCGCCCACTCGAATTCGGGACCAGAAACCCGTCGCTGTCGATTATCGCTACTGAATCGTCTGAGACGGACCAGGTAGGGTTAAACATGGACTCGGCGACGGGTGAGCCCAGGGAATCCTGCGGAATAAGGGTGACGCGGTGCCGGATGCCGACCAGCCACAAAGTGTCCTGACCGGATTCAATTTCCAGCGTGGTGGTTTTTTGAGCTACGGTGACGCTTATCGAGTCCCTGACGCCCTCAGTTGTAGCCGTCAGGAAAGCCTCCCCGTTTCCGGTTGCTCTGGCCATCCCAGTCGGGGCCACTGTAAGTACCCGAGAGTTCGAAGAGCTCCAGGTTAATCGGGGCGCGTCGACCTCGAACCCGAGTGAATCGCGAATTGTCGCCGTAGCGATGATCTCCTCGTTTATCGAGGTCAGCAGAGTACGGGAGACAACTATTTCGATTGTGGCAGATTTGGGGTCTGGGTTTGGTTCTATTGGCTCTGACCCGCAAGAAACCGTTGCGAGAGTGGCGCACACGAGTACCCCCGTGTTCAGTCTTCTAATCCTCTTCGTGATGTCACGATCTGAAACCCTCATTTGTGATTGGGCCTTTTTGGGTGTGTTTTCGATTTTTGCCGCCCAAACGGGTAGATACGAAAGAGTACCATGGGTGACCCTACACGATCCGGCCTTTGACGCCGACTAATTTTTTCCTCATAACTTGAATCTTCTTGTCGCAGTGTTGAACCAGCCCGGAATTGCTGGAGACTCTAATTCATGAGAAGATTGGAGTTATGGATGGATCAAGCAGGTATTCACCGGAGGTCCGTGCCCGTGCGGTAGCGTGGTACAATCACAGTCGTTTGTTGGAACCGATCAGGCATATTCCCCCGGTCAAACATGAAGAAGAATACTACCGCCGTCAGAGGGCTCTGGACCCAGTGTCGGCACTCAGGTAAATTGGTCTCCGAAAAACGCTTCATAATCCGCCTCGGGGCTAACTCCGAGAACATCTTTTCAAGACTGACACCAACTTGTCTGTAGCCTTTCGCAGCTCGTAGCTGCTGGCGGATGCGAAGCCGAGTAGCAAACCGTTTGCGGCCGTCTCGGTTTGGTAGTACCGAGCAAGTTGCGGAAGCACCAATCCGAGTGTGGACCCTTCGCGTGCAACTTCCTCGGCGGAGATGCCTTTTCTGAGATGGACCACCACATGCATGCCCCCGTTTCCCCGCTGCACGTCTAGAAATTCACCGGCTTTTTCGTTCACGAGGGAGATCAGCTCCTCCCGCCGCTCACCGTAGCGCTGACGCATCTTCCTGACGTGGGCACCGTAGTGTCCTTCGTCAATGAATGCCGAAAGGACCATCTGGTTGAAGGTGTTGGAGTGGCCGTCGAGGAGAGTCCGCATCTCGCTGAAGGCTGATACGAGACCTTTTGGGACGACCGCGTAGCTGACTCGCAGTGACGGGAACAGCGACTGAGAGAAAGTGCCGGCGTAGACGACCCGAGAGTCGGGCGCGAGCCCCTGGATCGACGGCGTTTCATGAGACGACGTGTAAAACTCGTTGTCATAGTCGTCTTCAACAATCCAACCATCGGTTTCAACAGACCAGTCCAACAATGCTTTTCGCCGTGCCACCGGCATTGTGACGCCAAGTGGGAACTGGCGTGAAGGGGTTACGTATGCCAATCGTGCGGGCGGTTTGCTTCGATCTCTCCTTGTTACCTGCATCCCCTGTTCGTCGACGGGCACCGGTTGAGTTCGTAAGCCCGCAGCCTGAAGAACCCGACGAGCCCGGGTGTATCCGGGGTCCTCGAATAACACCCCATCCCCCTCGTCGGCCAGTAGCCTTGCGGCCATATCTACGACGTACATCGTTCCTGGAAAAACCACTACCGTGTCCGCAGTGCAATAGACAGCCCGGTTCGTGGCGAGGTGCTGAGCGATCGATTCCCGGAGCGGGCGATACCCAAGTGGATCGCCATGGTCGAGGTCACGGCTGGTTACCTCTTTGCTAAGTCGAGTGACCAGTGAGTGCCAGATTTTGAGTGGCACCTCTCCCAGAGATGGTACGCCTAGCTGAAAGGGGGCAGATCTGTTGGTCGCTGGGCCGGGCGATTCGACTGCGAAATTGCCGCGGTTGGAAAGGCGAACGGCTGCTGGTTCTTTCTTCGAATGTTTTTTTCGGGTTGTACCTGTCGACGTATGCGCTGCGACGATCGTCCCCGCTCCCGGTCTTTGAACAATCAGTCCTTCCGCACGAAGGGCGTCATAAGCACCAAGAACTGTTGTCCGAGAAAGTGACAGATCGGTTGCTAACTTTCTTGTAGAGGGGAGCCTTGTGCCTTCGCTGACCACTCCCGTCACAATCAGTTCACGGATTCTTTTCTGAAGTTGGACGTATAGTGGGGTGTTATCCCCCGGGTCAAGAAGTGACCTGGATAAAAATTCGACGCCATTGGTCATCCGGATCTTATCCCTCTCTCAGGAAACGGGTTCCAGCAAATTGGTATCCGTCTATTGTCGAAAATGGACCTACCCCTAAAAACCGAATCGGACAGTTTCCATCTTCGATTCGATTTCCAAGAGAGGGCTTTTCTTCAACATGCTTCCAATACGTGTTTTACTATTTCTAACATTGGCTCCGCTTGCCGCCAATGCGCAAACAAGACCGGAGGCTTCGAGGGTACTCAGTATCGGACCGGTGGAGCTACAGGTTCTGATCGATTCGCACAATGCTCCCGATGTGGGGCTTGAAGTCGGCGAGATCCTTTTGCCTTCCGGGCTGCGGGGGCGTAGCCATACCCACTCAACCTTCGAGGCATTCTATGTCCTATCGGGCGAGTTGCACCATACTGTCAACGGTCAACTACAAGTCGTGGGACCGGGCGAGGTCGGAATCGCTCTGGCAGGTGACAGCGTTGGACACGCCGTGCCCGGCGACGTCGATGTAAGGGCCATCGCTTTCTGGACGCCCGGGGGAGCGTTGCAAGAATTGATCGACAAATTTGGATTTTCGGAAAAGGACAGTGACCATGAATGATTCCGCAACGAGTCGTCCTGGTTTGATTGAAGAGTGGGTCGGCGTTTATCTCAGGCTCGGCCTTGCATCAGCTTTTTTGGTTTCCGTGTATGGTCGGATCGGCGCGGCACGCTGGGAAGGATTCCTCGGATGGGTGGGCCAGTTAACTCCTTACCTGCCGGACGTACTCACTCCGTTTGCCGCGGTGACGGCCACCACGCTTGAAATCCTCTTCGGCCTTCTGCTGATCCCAGGCTATCGCACTCGGGAAGTCGGATTTGGCAGTGGTGTCCTCCTGTTCGCCTTCGCGGTCAGTATGATGTTCGGCGAGGGCGGATGGCGCGCCCCGTTCTGGTACTCTGTCTTTACCGCATCGGCAGCCGGTTTCGCATTGTCGACAATGGGTGTTACGCGGTGGAGCGTCGACGGTTTGAGATCGTAAGAACGTTCGCGGGGGCTTTTTGATATGGTCCTGGATTCACTCTGCCTTCAGCGCCTCCGTCGGATCCACGGTCGTTGCGCGCCTGGCCGGGAGGTAGCTCGCGAGCAAACCCGTGGCCACCAGAATCGCGGTCACGGTTACGAAGGTTGTCCCGTCCGTTGCCGTCACTTCGAATAGCAGACTCTCAAGGAATCTGGTGAGGCCAAGCGAAATCCCTAACCCCGCGATCACGCCGGCGACGATGGGAGTAAGCGTTTGCCTCATCATCAGGCCCAGGACGTCGTTGCGTCCTGCTCCCAGGGCGATCCGCACTCCCAGTTCTTTGGTGCGCTGCCGGGCGGCGAGGGCGATTACCCCGTAAACTCCCATGATTGCAAGGACAAACGCCATCCACGCAAAGGCTGAAACCAGCAGGGTTGTAAAGCGCGGCCGTGAAATCGATTCAGATAAACCGGCGGAAGCCAGGTTGATGTCTGGAGGAGGAATGGTGCGGTCGTAGGCTAACACAAGCTCCTTGACCTGAGCGATGATAGACAAATGGTCGCCTCTGAACCGGATTAAGAAACTCGCCGATGAAAAGGTCGGAAACCTGGAACGAGGCCAGTACATTTGTGGTTGGGTTGGATCGTCTCGGAGGCCCCACGCGGTTACGTTGGCTGCGACACCGACGATCGTGTTCCAGCCAGTTGCCTCGGGTGCGCGAAACCGCCCGCCAACTGCTTTCCCTTCAGCCCAATATTTTCTGGCGAACCCTTCGTTCACGATGACGGGGCCTTCCAGGGTGCGGTTTTCGGCGTCAAAGGGTTGTCCTTGCAGTATTCTCGTTCCGGACACGGAGAAATAGCTGTCGGAAATTAAGTTAATGCGAAATCGATCCGCTGCGGATCCTTCGGGTGCTGGTGGCACCTCGCCCTGGTCGGTTTCGCCCACAGTCGCACTACTTGCACCAAAATTAGGCGGGACGGAGCCTTGGGCGACGCCGGTGACGTCGGGGAGTCGTTCAATGCTGGCTGTGATTGCGTCGAAAGCCTCGGTCATCGACTCGGTGGTTTCGTAGCGGGCCGGGGGAAGGCTGATCGTTGTTGAGAGGACTTCATCGGATTGAAACCCAGGGTCTGTGTGGCTCATTGCGGAGAGGCTTTTGACGAGCAAACCAGATCCGACAAAAAGGACCAAGGCGATTGCCACCTCCGCAGATACCAGGGTCTTTCGCAGGAGTGCCCGCCTCGGAGTTAGTGCTCCGCTGCGGTTGCTCTGATTCAACATTTCACCTGTGTCCAGGTTCATCAACATGCCCATCGGGGCCAGAGCCAGGGCAATCGTGACCAGCCCCGCGACCGCGAGGACGAACCACAGTACCTGGGTGTCGACATGCACACTCGAAAGAATCTGAAGATTTTCGGGGAGCACGAGGCCGAGGTTTTTGACGATACCCCATGCCATTGCTGAGCCGCCGATGGCACCAGCCAGTACGAGCGCGAAAGTTTCCAGTATGAGCTGGTTCATGATTCTCCCGCGGCTACCCCCCAGAGCACTTCGAATCGCCATTTCTCGTCCGCGGGTCAGACCCTGGGTCAGGAACATGTTGGCGACGTTGGCACAGACGATCAGAAGCAGGAAACCAACGGCGGCCAGCAACATCCAGAGCCCTACTTTTATGTCACCGCTGGTGGACGCGCCCGGCTCCATAACCACCGGCTTTAGGCGCGGACCTGTTCCGTCGGCATCGTGAGAATCTTCGATTGATGTCAATTCCGCTTCAGCTTGTTCAATGGTGATCCCCGGCTTCAAACGGCCCAGTATAGAACCCTGGCCTGGGGCCGATGCGACCCAGATATCCTTCTGACCCCTTTCGCGAAAAAACATGTTGGCCCTTTGAGGTATAACACCGACGACTATGTAATCTTCTTCATCCAGCCGGAGCGTTGTGTTCAACACCTCGGGGTCGCTCCCAAACCGCCTTTTCCAATATCCCTCGACGAGAACGATTGCGTTGTACTCTCCCGACGTATCGGCCGGGATGAAGGCTCTCCCAAGCACCGGGCGAATTCCCAGAATGGAGAGAAGCTCAGGAGATACGACGCCTGCGGGGATTTTCCTGATCTCGGTACCAAGGTCCTCTGACAGTTCTTTTTGGAAGAAGGTGGCCATCGCGTCGAAGCTATTTGCCCGCTCTTGCCAGTAAGAAAAATGATCTCCTGCCGTCAATCGAAACGCCCCGTTTTGTACCTGTCTCCACAGGAATGCAAACCGGTCTCCGTCTTCAAAGGGCATTGGGTTTAGAAGGACACTGTTAACCATACTAAAAATCGATGTTGAGGTACCGATGCCCAACGTGAGGGTCGCTATCGCCACAAGAGCGAACAAAGGGCGTCTGAATAGATACCGAAGAGCGTATCGCCCGTCTTGCCCGAGCCCCCTTGCACGGGATTCCCTACGTTCGTTCTTGGGAGGAAGACGCTTTGCCGCCCTGCAGGCATCAACGACATCGTCGACGTTGCCGAAGCGTTCCAACGCCCTGCGCCGCGCTTCGCGAGTTCCGTCTGAGGCGTATTCCTCCGTTCTCATATCAAGATGGAATTGCAATTCGGCGTCGATGTCTCTCGCTATTTTCCTGCGCGAAACAATCCGTTCTAGCAAATGGGGGAATCTCATCTGTGCCGTCTTTCTGCTGTCGGTGATTGTTTCAGGAGGTATGGAGCATTCGGGCTACTGCCTTCGAGTATCGCGCCCACTCGTCGGCTTCCACGGTGAGTTGCTTGAGTCCGGGAGGCGTTAGTTCGTAGAATTTCGCCCGGCGGTTGTTCTCCGACCGGCCCCAGGAGGATTTTATCCAACCTCGTCCCTCCATCCGGTGTAGGGCGGGGTAGAGTGATCCCTCGTCAACGCGAAGTACATCGTCAGTTGAATGCTCAATTGTCCGAGCGACGGAGTAACCGTGTTTGGCTTCTGATTCCAGGGCTTTGAGGATGAGCATATCCAGAGTCCCTTGAAGGAGGTCTGTTTTTTTGCGAGCCACTTTGCCTTCCAGTAGAATGTCTATTGGAAGGTGTCAGCGTACCCATAGAATGTCAATGGGTGTGTTGTATTCGGCTAAAAATGGTGAATTCGACGAAATTCAAAACGGGCCAGATTCGAAGTGATGAGACCTAGCTCCAGTAGCCGAATTCTTTCTCGTAGCACGCTCCCTCGAGATCGGCTGCTTTCTCCTGAAAGTATCGTTGGGCGTCGCCGATGGCGTGGTTGTAGACGCTAGGGCCGATCTCGGCGAGAAAAAAATCGAGTAGCAAACCGGATTTTAAATCGCCTATTTCCTGGTCCATGCTTTCGTCAAAGTAGCGCTTGATCGAAGCGACGGCGTTCTCCCGTGCTTCGCTCGACAGTTTAATGGGGATCATCGCTCCGTTAGCCCGTGCGGGCCAATTTCAGTAGAGCGCCGCGTAATTTTTTGTGGTGCTCCAATAGTTTGACGTACTCGGATTCGCGTTGGCCGCCCTTGGCGTCAATGACCCTTGCTGCCATCGTCTTCTCCTCTTTCGACCATTTCGCTACACCTGGCATGACGCAAATGATTGGTCCCCAACGTTCCCATGCCAACTTTTCGCCGGCTTTTTTCTTTCGACGAGTTTTGTAATCGAGAACTGATAGGGCTTCCTCAACGCAGGTGCGAATCGCCATCTCCCGATCCGCGCCGAACCTGTCGGCAAAATATCTCGTGACGGTCAGTCCGACATTGCCGAGAAAATATCTTCCTAATTTGCGCTCTTGCTTCTTTGTTCCTGCGAGATAGAGGTAGTCGGAGGCCATCATCTCCAGGGTCTTCATATCCGTTCGATGGCCAGGGTCTCTCTTCATCGCGGCGAGTTCGTCCTTGAGTACTTTGAGGATCTCTATGTTCAATGGACGAAATCCCAGCTTGTAGTAGAACCACCACGCTCCCGATTTGAGACCTTCAGTGTTTCCATAGCCGAGTTGGTAGGGGTCAAGCGAAAAACTATTTGCACCAAAGAGGTGCTTCGCAGTTTTCATGATTCCTAACAACACCTGGGGCGCCTCGCCACCGCGAAAGGTATCAAACAAGTTGAATGCTACCTCGGTGCAACCGAAGATAGACGACAGCACTCCGTAGCTGATCGGTACTCCGTTTTTGAGCGTTACATATCCGTAGCTGGTTTCGAGTACGAGCCTCCGCGACGGTTTTGCTCCGTAGCAAACGGTTTGCAGGCCTTTGCCGAGGTTGAATATTCTCACGTCGTTTGCGTCGGCGTTGGCGAACGCATCAAGGTCCCGGTTGCGGGTAACCATCGCTTCCCGTGCGAGGTCGATCAGTCGGGTTCCTTCTCGCGGACTAACTCTTGTCTCTGTTACGTCACTGCGCCGCAGTTCCCGAAGGAGGTCCGGGCGGGAACGGTCCAACGGACCGCTTTGGAAGGTCACCGGATTGTTCCGGTAAAGTGCCCCGGTACGCGATGGCGAATCGGCGCCCGGGTTTATTGTGAGGGGCACGTCGAGTTTTTCGTAGAGATGCTCGCGGGCGGAAGGCGTGGCTTTCATTCTGGCGAAACGCCGGACCAAAAACGAGGCGTCGGTTTCCTTACTGTTTTTGAACGCGTTGATCAAATCTTCTGGTCCGAAGTCGAGCATATCCCAGGTAGGTGATTCAGCATACGGCATCAACAGAGGCCAGAGATCGACAAGGGTGTCTGCGTTGTCGAAATCTTCGTGATCGATTTCAACGTAGTCGGGCCAGCGCTCGACCAACCACGACGCCGTGGTCCAAAAGAAGCGGTAGTAGATATGCGTGCCTGCTATACCGCTGTCTGACAGCGCATGTGCGTGTCGTCTCAAGTCTTTCCTGATAGGAAACCCGGTTAAACTTGATTCAACCAGTTCCAGGACTGTGGAGTTGTCGGGGTACGCACGCAGAAAACAAAGACTCTCATGAAAACGGGAAACGGCCAGGGGCGTGGGTAAGTTGATTCCCTCCAACTCGCGGAGTACAACTGTTTTCTCTAAAGAACTGACTGCATCGTATCTGTCCCGTAGGTGCTCCAACCGGCGTAGTAAAGAATTAGGGGAGCTTTTCTTCGCGACCACTGGTGGGGGTCCTTCCTCTTCGCGTTGCCTTTTACGTAATCTGGAAAGCTATCGCGTCGCAACGGTATCAGCGACCTCCATTCACATAAGTCTCTCTGATGTACCTGATTATCGTTGCGAGCTGGTCCTGGCTGGCGGTCAGGCCATTTCCAACCATTCTACTCACCAGCGCGACCACCTCCTCGGGAGATCCCGGCGTAGCTCTATCGACGTTAGTAATGCTATGGCACTGTGAACAGGTGCGCTCGAAAAGCTGCCGCGCTTCATCCGTGTCATACTCCATGTCCGGGTCGTCAGGCTCCACGTTCGCCATCGCGCGTTCAGAGGAGTCGGTTTGGAGCGTTTGGCTGCGCCTCATCTGGACTGTGCGCTGAAGGGTCGGAGTGATGGCTATTAGATAGGCGGTCACAAGTTGTTGGTCGACTTCTGTGATCGGGTTAAGCACCGTTGATCGTTCCGCCATACGCTCTACCGTATGCTTCCATGCATCTGGAGTACGTGGCCTCGCCAGGACTGTCCTGAGGTCATGACACTGGACGCACTTACTGCGCAGAATATCGCGTCCGTCCACCAACCCCTGAGGTGAAGTTAGATATTCGATGTCGGCGTCTTCGCCAAAACCTGCAAGCGGTAACAGCGTGCGGACCCGCTCTAATCGTTCTTCTCGCGTCGCTTCGTTCCCCAGCGTTGCACTGCGCAGAGACGCTTCCCTGAAGGAAAACGGGAGGGCGAGTCCTACTACCAGCACTGTCGAGATAAAGAGACCGGTTCCCAGGATCGGTACCAGGGGACCTTCCATATGTTTGAAATACCTGACGATCGCGATCTTGACGATCAGAATCGCGCCGATGCTCATCCCGAGAATAAGGTGCCCCACCGTCCGTGCAGGTAATTCTACTTGATAGGTCCAGAGTCGCGGCACCATGTGCCACATCAGCACCAGGTAGATGATTAGATACACGTAACCAAGTACTCGGTGAAGTCGCATCAGAGAGGGTGGTGCAGAACTCCTCAACTTCTCTTTGTCGAAGGGGAAGCCCCAAAGGTGGAACATCAGGAATGTGGACGCCGCTGAGATGACCACAAAAACGACTCCCAGTATCTGATTTCCTATCAATTCCATTCGGGCTCTCCTGTCCTTCGAGTTGAGCTAGCAAACAAAAAATGTTTTCGCAGCCAGTCTGTCGGAATTACGACAGGTCTTCCCTTGGAGGGCCCCTGTTATTGCTCTTGGCCCCCGATGGAACGGGCTAGCGAATTTACGTCGTCGGCAGGGTTCGCATCTGCCCATAACCGGATCACTTTTCTGTCGGCATTCGCTAAAGCCCGTGCATCGCCAGCCGCCTGGGCTGCTTTGAGGACACCGAACGTCATTGACGAGCGGTCTTCCCCGGCCTTGTCCGGTATCGGAAGGTCGTGCTCCGGTTCTGAAACGAGTTGGATGAAGAATCCGTTCCCGCTGTCGCCTTTGTGGAGTTGCCCCGTGGAATGGAGGAAACGTGGACCGTACCCGATTGTGGTCGCGCAGCGGTGACGCCTGCGCAGTGCCGTCTGCAAGTTTGCCAACGCACGGTCTACTTCCGGGGTTGGCGCCACGTATGCATGTATGGAGATGTAATCGCCTGGTTTCAGGGGAGCCAGGAACGAATCCAGGGTCTCACCCTCCATAGGCTGCAATTGGCCGGTTGGCAGTTGGGCCGTCTCAAGGTATTTTGCCACCATTTTCTTAGCCAGAATTTTGGCGGCTTCTACGTTGGGTTGATCGAAGGGGTTTATGGACAAACGACTGCTTGCTACGGCCGTTGCCATTTCCCAGAGGAAGAACTGCGCTCCGAGGTCGTATTTGTCATTTAGCGCAAATTCAATTACGGGGTGGCCAGCTTTGGCCAGTTGGTCGAAAAGTGTGTCAAATGAGGGGTCGTTAGGCAAGGTAAGTCCCACGAAAACTCGATCGGGTCCGTACTCGGCGGGGTCGGCCAGGGTCTCGCCAACTACGGGTAGAATACCAAGGCCTTCTTTCCCGGTACTTTCTGCAATCAACTGCTCGACCCAATCGCCGAAACTGCTGATCTCTTCCGAAATAACGAACGTAAGTTTGTCGCGTCCTGCTTTCGCTAACTCCCCGATCGTCGCTCCAACCACTGCCGCGTGGTTGTCTCCTTCCACCGGACAATTCGACCCCGCCGCGTTGGCAGCTGCGGACGCGGCTCGCTCAAGCAGCCGGTCGATGTCGACACCGATCAAGGCTGCCGGCACGAGCCCGAAGTGAGAGATGACCGAGTATCGACCTCCAATGTTCGGGTCGTTAACGAATGTTTCGCGAAAACTGTACCGGTCAGCAAGGTCTAGCAGGCCGCTTCCCGGGTCGGTGATTGCGACGAAGTATGAGCCCGCCCGGTCTGGTCCGACCGTCTCTGAAACGCGGTTGAAGAAATATTTGAATGCCGAGAGGGTTTCGACTGTTCCGCCTGATTTGGTGGCCACGACGAATAACGTTGTCTGAAGGTCGAGGTGAGCGGTGCGTTGGCTAATAAAATCAGGGTCGGTACCGTCGATGATCACCAAATGGCGACCGTTTACGTTGTCGGAGTCACTCAAGAACGTCTTAGCGAACACCTCGGGGGCCAGGCTGGAGCCGCCCATACCGAGCAGGACGAAGTTCGTTATGCCGTCGCTGGCAATGTCCGATGCGAATGCGTTAATTCTGGCAGAAGATTCTAGCATTTCTTCGGGACCGTTGAGCCAGCCCAAGCGGTTGGTGATCTCCTTTGGGTTCGACTTCCAAACGGTATGGTCGTGCTCCCAGATGCGACCCACAATGTTGCGGTCGCGGACGTCTGCCAGGGCGTTGAACACGCTTTCCCTATATTCCCCGAGTCTCATTTTCAGTGGTTGGCTGCCGAGTGACCTGATCATTTTTCCTCTGCGAACAAAAGGGTTTGGCGATAGAAGCATGGTGGTTTGGGGACGTGGATACAACCGCCTCTAATTTACCAGACTCGGACGATTTCTTGATTGGAGAATATGGGAACGTTGGATAGCGATTCCCCGGCGTGCGGCAAGAGCTTCGGTGGAACGCTTATGTCGGCAAGATAGAGTTCTCCAACATTGGACCGCGCGGACCTGAGTCCCACTTTAGGCAACGCCAGTGTCATGGTGGCGTTGGCTTGGATCGCTGGTTCGAGGCAGTCACCGGTGTTGCATTCGATGCCGGACGGTATGTCGAGAGAAAGGACGTTCGTTGATTCTCGGTTAGCCCATTCGATCAGGTCGGCCGCCATTCCGGCAGGAGGTCGGTTCAAAGAGTATCCGAAAAGGCCATCAATGATCAGGTCGTGCTTAGCGTTTTGCTGCGGTGGGGTTGAGCTGATGGCGATGCCCATCCTCTTCAGGATGGCCAGTTGGTGCGCCGGAACAGGTGCGAAAGCGTTTTCCGCCACAGCGGTGCGCACTTCCACGATTGCTCCCCAATTGGCGAGCCTTCGGCCGCAAACCAATGCGCCGCCCCCATTGCCGCCTGGTCCTGCGAGGATTGCTATGCGTTTGCCGTTGGGGTTTCCCCCGAAGAAGACGTCACGTGCCAGATCCGCCAGATTGCGACCGGCATTCTCCATCATCTGGATGAGTTCGATACCGTAATCTTCGATCATCGCCCTGTCGATTTCAATCATCGTCTCTCTGGTGACAAAGGGTATAGTCCGGGCGTCGAACATCGGTTTGGTCATAGGCGACTGGCGTTGTCGAGGTAGAATAGGTCCATCGGACGCAAACCCAAATGAGCTGGCGAAAACTGAAGATAACTCCATGTTGGAGGGGGACTGATCCCCGGCGGAGTACCGGGGATTACTATCGTACGATGCGGGTTGCCACCCAACGGGACCCATTGCACCGTTACTATGGTTAAACAGTTGGACCCGGGCCACAATTGATCAATGATCGACTCAATCAGTCAAAAAATTAAATTCGGGCGATTCGAGATAAACCGAACCTCGATGCGCCTCCTTCGGGACGGAGAAGAGGTGCCGTTGCCTCCCCAGCCGTTCAAGCTGCTGCTGTATCTCGTTGAAAATTCGGGGAAGACAGTGACGCGAGAAGAACTCAGAACTCATGTGTGGGGTGATTCGGTCGTCGAATTCGAGACCGGGCTGAATTTTGGGGTCCGCCAGGTCAGGGAAGCGCTCGGGGACACGGGGACGGCCCAGCAGTACATCAAGACGATTCGGGGCACAGGTTACAGGTTTGTGGCTCCGGTCGAGAAAACTTCTGAAGTTGCTTCGAATAGATGGAAGACACTGATCTGGCTGGGGCCGGTGCTTGTTGCCGCCGCTGCAGTGTTCATAGTTGGATTGAGTCGCCCGTCCCCGGTTACAAATATTTCGTTTGAAATAACTGATATCCGGCAGGAAGGATTAACCCTCCACCCCAATATGACGAATGCCTTGCGCGATGTTGTTGCTGGTCGATTGATTCGTGAATCCCGCTCGCTGGGCGTACCAGTCGGGTTGAGGACGCCTGGTGGGTCATTTGTCACTGGCGCCCGATTCGTTGTTGAACCCGAAGTATGGGTAAAACACGCCAGTGGCGACGACATCGAATTCGGGTATCGTTTCGTCGCGACTCGCTTGGTCGACTCTGCAACGATCCTCGGTAGGAGCGTCGTGGATAAGTTCGAGTCGGTGGAGATTCTGCAGGCACAGGTGGCTGAAGGTGGTGTGCAGTTTTTGAGCGAGATCGCAGCGGCGGACAGGGACCGCAGGCGAGGTCGAGATCTCAGGCCAGTGGGCGTGCAGGTTGCGGATGTCGACAACACCGGCACGGCCGAGGATCTTCAAGTGTCCTGTACTCAGGGTATTCATGGTTCGGATGCCGAGGAGTTTAGAGCAATGATATCACCGGTTTCCTCGGCGCAGAGCTTCGATCTCGCCCGGGCCGCCGGTGTTTCTGTGGAGCACTATACGGTGATGAGTCCCGGTACTCATTGTGCTTCTACGCGAATGAGTCGGGACATGTTGGACGTTGACGGCGACCCGATTACAACGGGCAAGCCGTACCAGGCCTTCGTCCTTGCGATTGCCGGTGAAGAGATGGCGCTATCACACGGTTCGGCTCCTCTGGAGTTGCTGGACCGTCCGGGAGTACGAACACTTGTACCCCACATTGTTGCCAGTGGCGGTCTGTTTATGGATGCGGCGGGTTTTCTCTACATCGGAGACTGGGGTCCAGGGTCGCAGGCACCTAGCGGGACGAACCTTTTCAGGATAGACCCTGAAACGGGAGACGTTGAATTGGTAAGCCACCAGATGCAGGGTTTTTCCTCGGGTGTCGCGATGGGCGACGATATCTATGTCACCAATTTTGGTGCCGGGACTGTCGTTCATATCGATGCTTCTGGGAATCACCGGGTGCTTGCACAAAACCTGCTGGGGCCAACGGGAATCGTAGATTCGGAAAACGGAGATTTGCTGGTTAGCCAGTGCAGCGGATCGTCCATCGCCCGCATCGATTCGCTGGGAACGGTTTCGACTTTTGCAGTCGATCCTCTTTTTACTTGTCCCGATGGTCTGACGCTCGATCCGGAGGGTAATCTCTTCAGTTGCAACTTCAACTCCGGCGGTATCATCAAAACCGACCCACAGGGCCAAGTGACGTTTTTTGCCACGGTGCCCGGAGGTACCTGCGCCAAGATGGACTATTTCGGGGGATCTCTCTTTGTCACAGCCCTCCGAGCAAATCAAGTTTTCAGAATAGAAATGAATGGTGAGGTGACTCTTTTGGCTGGTACCGGCGAGCGACGCCAGGTTGACGGCAACTTCGATCGGGCGTCGTTTGGGCGGCCGAACGGGATCGTGGTCGATGGCCAACGCGGTGTTATGTATGTGGGAGACTCGCGGGTCGTTCGTGGTAACGTCGCCAATCCCAATTCAATTCGCATTGTAGATCTTCCTGCCGACCTTGAAGCGGAACCGACGCGGAGATAAGAAGAACCTCTAACTCGTTGAAACAAAGGGTGTTAGCGTATAAGGAGTTCCCTCAGGAACCATAAGGTAGGCTCCGGGAACCGCCTGGCTTTTTGTGATGTATTCGTTGCGACACAACTACTGGATACAACGCAATGAAACCTCGCTCCAAAAACTTTTTTTTTCTAATGGCTTCCCAGTTAGGGCTGGTCGTGGCATGCGGCTCAGATACTATGGATCCTCCGCCGCCTCCTTCCCCGGTCGAAGAAACGGCGGTCAACGCGATCGCATCGATCACAGTTTCGGACGATAGTGACCGCGGCAACGCCTCTGATGTCACGATAACCTTTGGCCACGCAGCCCCCGATGAAACCGGTGTCAAGGAATATTGGGTCGCGATTTTACCTGCTGTTGAAGCAGCAGGCGTCCTGCCGTCGGACGCGAATTCCCTGCCAGGCGATAGGTTCTTCGTAGTAGGCCGCGGAGGAGCCCCCGACGGTGTCAACCCGCCCGAAGGTCTCCGAGATGGATTGGGTGATGCGATTGTTGACGGGGTGGAGTACCGTGTTCTGGTGCTTTCAGTGCCGGATAGCACCGCAGGCACTCTAAGCGCCCTTTCTGCCCCGAGCCCTTCGATCACCCTGGGGCCCGCGGAAGCCGCAGTAGCTGGTACTCCACTTATTGATGATGCTGACAACCTGCAAAACGGCAGGGATGTTACGGTCTCGTTTGACGTTCCCGTCGGCGCGATTACGGTAGGGGAGTACCGGATTGTGTTATTGAAAGAGGCCGCAGCCCCGCTCTTTGCCGCCGAAGATCTGGGATCTCTAGCACCTTCGAGTAGCCTGGGGTTGGCAGTTGGCCCCGCAAGTTTCTCTGTGACCCTGGATGCGACGACAACCGATAGCGATGGTGACCCTATCGCTGAGGGAATCGCCTACAAAGCAGTAGTTGTTTCGGTTCCGGACGGGGTGTTCGCCAGTCTTCCCTCGGTTTCGTCCGTTTCTAACACTGTGACCCTGGGGGCCAATAACATAGTACGTACGCTGGTGGCTTCGATTGGCGCATCCGGCGGAGTGGCGGTTGATTCAGCGGGCGACATTTTCGTCAGTGACTATGGTACTGCAGCCCCGTCACCCAATGGAACACAGGTGTTCAGGGTTACTCCGACTGGGACAGTGTCCGAGTTCGCCAACGGCCTCTCCGGGGCTTCGGGCAATGAGATTGATGCCGCTGGGAATTTCTACCAATCAAATATTGCCAGCGGGGTGGTCACCAGATTCGGGGTCGATGGTTCGCGTACGGATGTGGCAACCGGGCTCACGTCGCCTACGGGCCTTGGCTTCGATAGCTCTGGAAACCTGTTGATCAATCAATGTGGAGGGGCGACCCTGAGATTGGATCCCGCCGGGCAGACAATCGGAACGATTTCGTCGCCCGCGTTTAACTGTCCAAACGGGATTGCGGTCGATGAAAGCGATAACGTTTACATCTGCAGTTTCAACAATGGGAGTTTGATTAAGGCAGCTCCTGATGGTACCACCAGCACATTAGCATCGATTCCGGGAGGGGTTTGTGGGCACCTAGTCTATGATGGTAACGGGTCGCTCTACGTTGCTGCGTACAGCGCACAACAGATCTATCGCATATCAGTCGGTACGGGAATTACCACGCTAATAGCGGGAACGGGAACTCGTGGTCAACGAGATGGATCGGCTGTTAATGCCGAGCTTTCTCTGCCCAACGGGCTGGCACTAAGTCCAGATGGCACCAGACTGTATTTCAACGATTCGGTGTCGACCACGGGCACGACGGTTAAACCAAATTCGTTGAAGTACGTGGAGCTGGTTTCGAAAAACTAGTGCAATCGGCGATCGCCACGCGCAAGGGCGGGCCGGGCATCCGAGGGGTGTCCGGCCTTTTCCTCTTGCAAACTTAGGGCGCGGCACACAGTTTCGTTCAGCCACGCTCGGGGCCGTGACTTCTCTAGCATGACTGCGCACCCCGCCTTGGAGTTTGAGTGCTTTTTAACTCGCTGACCTTTGTCGCGTTTTTTGCAGTTGTACTCGCGCTGCACTACGCACCCTTTGGGTGGCGCCAGAAGAAAGTGAATCTTCTGGTCGCCAGCTATCTATTCTACGCGGCGTGGAATCCGCCGTTTGTGGTCCTGTTGTGGATTTCTACGTTGGTTGATTGGTTCGTAGCAAAGAAAATCCACGCCGAGACTCGGATAGCCCGTCGTCGGGCTCTGCTGGTTCTGAGCCTCGCTGTTAACCTCGGAATTTTGGGCTACTTCAAGTACGGCGGTTTTCTCTTTGAAAACTGGGCGGCGCTGATGGCGTCACTCGGTGTTACGTACCAAGCACCATCGTGGAATATCATTTTACCGGTGGGAATTTCGTTCTACACGTTTCAAACAATGGCTTATTCCCTCGATGTGTATCTTCGCCGGGCCGAGCCTACGAAGTCGTTTCTTGATTTCGCTCTGTTCGTGACGTTTTTTCCGCAGCTTGTGGCAGGGCCGATCGTTCGCCCGACCCACCTGGTACCCCAATTTGAAACCCCGCACACGGCGAACCGCCAGCAGCTTTTCTGGGGACTGTTTTTGGTGACGCTCGGGTTGTTCGAAAAAATTGTCGTCGCAGATGGTTTCCTGGCGCCGGCAGCAAATATGGTGTACGGCTCAAACGATTCGCTCTCGTTTCTTGACGCCTGGCTTGGTACACTTGCCTTTTCGGGGCAGATTTTTTCTGACTTCGCGGGCTACTCCACCACGGCAATAGGTGTCGCATTGTGCCTTGGGTTCTCTCTACCTGAAAACTTCCGCTTTCCCTACGCCGCCATGGGGTTCTCTGATTTTTGGCGACGCTGGCACATTTCTCTTTCCACGTGGCTACGTGACTACCTGTATATCCCGCTGGGCGGCAACAAAAAGGGACCCGGTCGTACCTACGTGAATCTTATGGTCACGATGCTTCTGGGAGGTCTCTGGCACGGGGCCAGTTGGACGTTCGTTGTTTGGGGAGGCCTGCACGGTTTGTATCTAGCGGTCGAGAGGTTTGCCACACGAGCCTTTGCGGGGGCCCGCGTTGCAACGACGACCGTGTTCAAAGTGTCGTTGGCACTGTTAACGTACTTTCTGGTGAACCTGACCTGGGTCTTCTTTCGGGCGCAGGAGTTTTCGAGCGCGTGGTTGATGATCAAGTCGATGTTCGGCTTGTCGCCGGACGGGAAAAAACTTCTGCCGACGGTTTTTGTGTTTGAGGTGACTGTGACCATCGCGGTCATGCTTTTGGTCCATTGGAAAATGCGGGACCGAACGTTGGAGGACGCGGTGGATTCGGTCCCCTCGTGGCTTTTCGCAGTTGTATGGGGGGTGATGCTTTTTGCTGTTGTAATTACACAGGGGAGTGGCAGTGCCTTTATCTACTTCCAGTTTTAAACGCGGCGCACGCCGACAGGTCATACGATGACAGAGAATCCAAACACGACACGCAAGACACCGGCTGCCAAAGTCGGCCCTGCTGCGGTGATGACCGCCCTCTTCTTTGTCGCGAGCGTTGGAGGATGGGAGATCTTTTGGCGGGGTGAGCAATTCCGACCATCGGTTCGCAACAGTGTTGGTCTGTGGGCGATGACGCGGGCCAGGGTTGAGACCGAAGGCAATTCTGTAACCACCATGATCGGATCATCTCGCACTCTTTTCGATTTTAACCTTGAGTCATGGGAAGATGAGACGGGGCAAGTACCTATTCAACTTGCCTTAGAAGGAACGAGCCCGGTTCCGTTTCTCTCAGATTTGGCCAACGATTCTGCCTTTTCGTCCCTTCTGGTGGTTGGCGTAGTGCCACCGCTTTTCTTTTTTCCCGGGGGCGATTTTCGACTCGAAGCCCTTGAGCACTATTACTCTGAGACGCCCGCCCAGTGGCTCGCGCAGAGAATCTCGATGCCTTTTGAAAAGGTGCTGGCGTTTTACCACTTCGATACCGCCTTGCCCACCGTGTTAAAGCGACAAACCTGGTGGCCAACGCGCGAGGGAGTGGAGTTTGCGCCGCGCGATGTCCGGAAGCTTGTTGATTTGAGAAAGACCCGCCAGGGTGACATGTGGCTTCGGGTGGACAAAGACACCGCGTACGCCGAACTAGCCCAGAGTATCTGGCTCGACATAATTGAACGCCCGCCTCCGCCGATACCACCGGAGGTGGCCCGGGCAGGGCTCGACACGTTGATGATGACGGTGGCGTCGCACGTGGAGGCTATCCGGTCTCGCGGCGGGGAAGTTGTGTTTGTACGTTTGCCCTCAAGGGATCGCTTTCGAGAAATCGAGAACATAGCCACCCCGAGGGTGCCGTTTTGGGACCGATTGTTAGTCGAAACGAACGCAGTGGGCATTCACTTTGAAGATTTCGAGGAATTGCAAAATGTGAGTATCCCTGAGTGGTCCCACATCAGCAGTCGTGACACTTACGAATTCACTCGCCATCTCATTGACATTCTGAGGAACGAGTTTGAGGCCCGCGGTATTCAACGAGCGGAGCTCTACAGATGAACGTGCTAGTGGCGATCGATTTTTCGGATGCGTCTGACCCAACGCTGGAAGCGGTCAAAAAATTTTTCAACGGGGATCACCACCATGTTCACCTGTTGCACGCTGCCGAACCCGATCCTGATTTTGTGGGCTATGACGCGGGGCCTCCCGCTGTGCGAGATCAGGTTGCCGCAGAGTACCACAAAGAACATCAGGACCTGCAGGCAATGGCGGCTGGCCTAAAGGCCGCGGGAGTGCATGCGACATCTCTGTTGGTACGAGGACCGTTCATTGAGACAATTCTGGAGGAGGCTACCAAATTGGATGCGCAGATGATTGTGGTCGGTTCCCACGGTCACGGCGCAACCTACGACATTCTGGTGGGCAGCATTTCAAATGGAGTGATTCGAAAATCAAAACTCCCCGTTTTAGTGGTTCCCACGACCCGACGAAAATGATCGCAGGCTTAATCTCCGGGAAAGACAACTACACCTGTGTCAGATCCCTCAAGAAAGGCGAGGTAGGCTCTGGCGTTGTCGGCCGCGCTCAACGTGCCGTCAGCTGACATCCCCATTTTGAGAGCGGTTTCGGTGATGAATGGTGGGCTAAACGCGCCAATCCGGATGTCCCGCGGCAGGTCTAAGGCTGCGGCTCGCGCAAAATTTTCTACTGCGCCATTGGCCATTGAGAGCGCCGTCACTCCGGGCGTCGGATCGCGTCCAAGAATTCCGGCCGTCAAAACAAAAACCCCTCCATCGTTGAGGCTTTCAACCCCGTATCGCACCAGGTTTATCTGTCCCATAACCTTGCTACGGAGCGTGTAGTGCAATTGCTCGTCGGACAGGTCGGTCAATTTGGCGAAAGCCCCGTCCCCGGCGCACGAAACCACGGCGTCGATTTTGCCGAGTTTGGAATACATTGTTTGGATGGAATCGGGGTCTTCGATATCGATCGTAACTTCGCCCTTCCGAGATCCTCGAAGAACGTCATGGTCCGCCTCGGCGAAAATGTTCGCTACTGCCTGTCCGATAGTACCTGTGGCACCTACGATCAACGCTCTCATTACTGCCTCCAACGAATAGTGTCATACGAAAGGACTTCCTGACAATAGGCGTTTGGGGCGATGGATAGGAATACGAGGGCTGACAAAATCGGAAGGCGTTTCATGAATTGATTATCCGGTCACTTGAAGGATGAGTCAAGCGCTGGACAAGGCCCTCCCGCGACGTGTCTCGCTGGCGGATGGCGCCTCCGGGTGCCATGTTGTGGGCGAAAGTCCACCTTTAAAGAATAAGCTTTCCGAAGTAAGGAGATGCTAGAAAATCGAAATGAGAGGGCCGCATTGACGAAAGAAGTTCTTAAGGATGTAACCGAATTGGCCACGTTGGGCAGCGGATGTTTCTGGTGCATTGAGGCTATTTTCCAAATGGTTCAGGGAGTAAAATCGGTTGTTTCTGGTTATGCGGGTGGGCAGCGACCCAACCCTTCGTATGAATCGGTGTGCACCGGAACCACCGGACATGCCGAGGTGGTTCAGGTAACCTTTGATGCCAATGTCATCTCCTATCGAGATATTTTGGAGATCTTCTTTGGTACACACGATCCTACGACTCTGAATCGCCAGGGTGCTGACTCGGGAACACAGTATCGGTCGACCATCATGTTCCATTTAAAGGAGCAGGAAGAAACGGCGAGGCTTCTGATCAAGGAGCTTGAAGAACAGGGCCTCTTCGATGACCCCATCGTTACCGAGGTGGTACCAGCGCCCGAGTTCTTCGCAGCCGAGGATTACCACCAGGAATATTATCGAAACAATACGACTCAGGGATATTGCCAGGCTGTGATTTCACCGAAGCTTGTCAAGTTTCGGGAACGGTTTGCCCATAGGCTAGCCGGGCAATCGTGAGACAAAAAAAGGATAGTTGAGATGACCGAAAACACGGAACGCGTCGCTGAGCTTGCGAAGCGCGCGACTCTGCCCCGCGCGAGTCGAAGACGAACGGCGGTGCAGGAGCGCCTCTCAAAAACGTCGGTACGTCGGAGGGGAGTGTCGCTTTAGCGACAACTGCCGAGTGGCGGCTTTAGCCGTCGACAACGAAACGACGAACGTATGACTCAATCAACTGAACGCCTCTCGACGGCTCTAGCCGACCGATACAAAATCCTCCTCCGACTCGGCGAAGGAGGTATGGCCACGGTCTACCTCGCCGAGGATCTGAACACGAACGCCAGGTAGCGGTCAAAGTCCTGCAACCTGAACTTGCGGCCGTGCTCGGAGCCGAACGGTTCATCCAGGAAATAAAGACCACGGCCAATCTGCAGCACCCGCACCAGTTCAAGCCCGTTCATGTTGTCCATCAACGCCGTCCCCTCCCGTTCGAGGACGTCTGGTGCTGTTGAGCGCGTTCGACGAAGAGACAGGGAACTCCCAACTCGAAATCAAACTCAGCTATCTCGACCAGCTGGGCCAGGAACCGTCGGAAGCGCTTCGAATGGGCGGGACTGGTCTGGCGATTGGTCTTGCAGGAGCGCTCGCCGTCGGCAAATTTCTGCGATCACAGTCAAATGATTTAGGGCCCACAGATCCGGTAATCTTTGGTTTCGTGTCTGTCATAATCGGACTTGCGCTCGTCGCCGCGGCTTACTTTTCCGGCTGCCCGGGCTACCCGGATCGATCGGTAATCGCGCTACGTCAGGAGTAATAGCCCCTCGTGTCAAACGATCTTCAACGCAACCACCGGATCAACACAACCCCGAATTCGTGAGCCTCAATCCAACACAATAGCCCGCAGGTTGCTGGGCTGATTGGCAGTCCCTGAAGCCCCGTCGACTTCATTGAAGTAGAGTGTGTCGCCATTACCGTTAAACACAAGATCATTAGGGAGAGAAAGGGTTGCCTGTTCGGCCGTTCCGTTCCTATTTCCACGGAGTCCTGAGCCGGCGAGTAAGGACACTTCTCCGGCCGAGGTCACCGAGTAGATCTGGTGCGCGCTTCGCGCCACTACGTAGAAGATACCGTCCCGGTGGATCAGGTGGCCGTTGTTTCCCCCCGGCAAATTGGCAAACTGCGAAATTGTCCCGTCCCTTTCGATCCGAAGAACCAGTCCGTTGTTGAAATTGGACACATAGACGTTACCGTCTCCGCCGATGGCAATCCCGTTGGGACAGGATAGCAGCCCTCCGGCGGCAACCTGGGTGGACGCAAGGTCTGGATTGACCTTCAGGATCGAATTGTTGCCGCAGTTGGCTATGTAAAGCGTGTCAGATCCGTCGGCAATCACTCCTACGGGGCCCGCAACGCCCGTCACGTTTAGTGTGCTCGCCGTTCCATCGGGCGTAATTAGCGAGAGAGTGCTGTTCGATAGGTTGGCCTGTACAAGATTTCCGTTGGTAAGGAAAGCGTTTCCGGACACGCCGAGCATACCCTGCCCCTGTGCGAACACCGCCGGGCCTTGTCCTGGAGTAACTCGGTAAATCGTGTTCCCCTGACGGGCAGGCGCAAGCCCTATGTCGGCAACGTAGATCAATCCAGAGTGGTCGACATCGATTCCACCGGTGGATGCCGGTAGATGGGCCACCGGAATCACAAAAGGTGCGTCCACGATTTTAGCTATCGCCGAGGCGGACAGAGCCCACGACATGGATCGGTCTGAGGGTACACTGGCTACGATAGCTCGATAGTTCACACCAGCACTTATTGGCGAACCGAATACGTCAACCTGGCCGTCGAATCTGTGAGATTGCTCGGCACCGAAAGGCCTTAGAGAGCTGTACCTGTCGGGGGAAACTCCTTCGGCAAAAGCCCTATCAACCACCGAAGAAGAGTCGGACGGAACCAGCATTACGCGGTATTCTGATAAATCGGATTCGTCTGGTACCGAGAAACTCACCACAAGATCGGCGCTCGATTGAGAGTTACCGATATCGATAAGGTCTGGAGCCACCGCCGATGGTACGAAAATGTTGTCATCAAGCACAAAATTGCCAGTACTGAGTGCAAAGGCGCTGACGAACGAGTCGTTGCTGGCAACGCTAACCACCACGGCTATGTAGGCTTGACCCTCACCAATCGGGTCCCCATCAGAGTCGACCGAGCCCTCGGCCAGTTGAGTGCTGAGGTCCACGGATCCGGTCGGTAGGGTTTTAAATAGGGAGGGTCCTGCCGACGCACCAGTCTCGACTTGAAATTCGTTGCCCACTTCGGCCTTCACTACGAAAAACCTGTACTCTTCGATGCCCGAGTCGTCGCTCGGGGCGGTTGCTTCAATGGCGAGGTCCCTGCCGTCTCCCCAATCGGATTGATCGAGGAGTGTTAGGTCGGTTGGTGCTGCGACGGTAGTCGGCTCCAGCTCTTTGGGAGACTGCGGATTGCTGCCACAGTAAGACAAAACCCAAGCAGTCGGAAGAATAAACAGCATGCGAAATGTGGTCGACTTGTTCAACTTAGACTCCTTAGAGTTTGAGCTAGTTGCCGAATGATTCGGCTTGTTGCGCGACAGGTTGCCAAACCGTCAATTGGCGTCATTAATAGGTGAGCTTTGAAGGCTCCTTCCAGGTCGCCGACATCGGAGCACAAGCTATGGCGACCTTGGCTTGTATGCATTGTTGTACGTAGCGAATACATCGCGGAAAATCATTCGGTTTCCGGAACCAGTCTTATGGTTTCTGAGTGAATTCCTTAAACGCTAAAACCTGTGGTATCAATGAGTTATGGTTTGGGCTTAACTCATTACAGTTCGTTGTTTTTGCGCTTCGGAGAGCTGTAGGAGCAGCCGCCCCGGTTTCGGAGGGGTCCGGCCTGGTGATTGATCAGCGGGATACACCATGCGGCGCTGCGGATCAGGGGATGATTCGCTTAGCGTCCGCGGCCTATTGTTGCGACTGCTCGACTACTCATACCAATCTTTGTAGTCGCTCGGCGTCGGGAATTACGAACGTCGGATCAATCGGTTTTCAGTGCTTTCACCGGATCAACCCGCGTCGCTTTGATTGCCGGAATGAGTGCCGCGAAGATCATAGAGACAAACAACACCGATGTTCCGAGGACGTAATTGCCCGGGCTCAAAGGTTCGACACCCCAGAGTTGGCTTTCTATTAGGCGTGAGAACTGGGTGGCTCCGATCACGCCCAGAACGAGTCCAATAGCTCCTGGCTTCAGCGCTCGGTAAAGAACCTCACGAACCAGGGAGGTAGCCTCGGCGCCGAGGGCAGTGCGAATGCCGAACTCTTTAGTACGCTCCACTACCGAATATGACACGACTCCATAAAGCCCGCTTGCCGCGATTACAAGCGCCAGCACAGAAAGCACCATGCTCAGCCGTGCGACCAGAATTCGTCCCGATATTGTGTCTTCCGCAGCATCGGCGAGGATTCTCAAGTCGGCCGGTGGCAACATGGGATCAATGTCTCGCACCACCGTCCTAATGCTCGCCATAGTTTGTTCGGCCCCGATCGTTCCTGCCACCACGAACGTAACTCGCATGGGGAAATAACCCGTTCCCACAGGCGTGTAGAGAGCAGGAGTAATATCTTCCGAAAGTTTCTTCAGCAGAGCGTCCCCTATGACTCCAATGATTTCGTAGGTCTGGTTTTCGTAGTACTTGGGAATTAAGTGGGCGCCGATGGCGGCTCGTTCGGAGAGATGTTGATTTACGAAACTCCGGTTCACGATCACCGGTATCAGGCCTCCCTCCACACCCTCTGCCGGCATGTCAGAAGGCCGGAAATCTCTTCCGTCCAGGAGCTTAGCGCCTATCGTGGTGAAGAACCCGCCACCTACCAAATTGTGGTCAGCTCTAATGCCTGTGGCGTCAGGTGCGTCCTCAGGGAGCCTCACCCGGACTCCAGATTGCATTCGCCCGAAGGGAGGGAAAGCAATCCTCGAAACATTCGTCACGCCCGGAGTTGCCTCCAAACGTGTTTTAACTTCGGAGAAAAGTGCGCGGGCCTCAGTTTCGTCATAGCCCTGCAGGTTGGCGTCAAGGGCAAAGGAGACACTTCCCTTGAGATCTGCCCCGACATCTACGGCTCGCAGGTTGCCGATTGTACGTGCCATCATGAAAGCACCGACGACCAGTACCAACGACAGAGCTACCTGAAAGGTTACCAACGCCCCGCGGATCGCCGAATGTCCGGTGTTACCGGAGGATCCGCTTCTCAGGGAAACTGCGATGTCCAGGTTGGAAGAGGCGATTGACGGCATAAGGCCAAACCCCACCCCCGCGAAAGACGCCACCGCTACTGTAAACGAGAGGACGCGTGTGTCGAGGGGAACCCGTTCAACTCCTGGCAACCAGGAAACCAGTTTGAAGCCCTCGAAAAACCCGACCAACCAGGTGGCCAAAATTATTGCTGCCACAGCACCTGCTGTGGAAATCATCAAACTCTCCACTAACATCATTCGTATCAGCCGGAGCCTGCTGGCTCCCAGCGCAGCACGAACTGATATTTCGCGCGTCCTTCCGGTGGCCCGTGCGAGCATCAGGTTGGCGGAGTTAGCGCAGGCGAGCAACAGGACCAAACCCACTGAGGCCATTAGCAGCCACATCATCTTTGCAGTATGCTGTTCCACGGTGAGCATCGTACCGAGTCCGGGGCGAAGTTGCGGAACGAAGCCAGTGGTGCCACCGATGCTTTCCTGTGAGCCTTCGTATATCGATTGGAGATTGGCCTGGAGGGATTCCATTGTCGCTCCGTCCGATAGGCGAGCTATAAGGGAAAACCACGGAGTGATTCCCGTGGACGTCAACATGTTGCGGTACACAGGCGCGATCAAAGAAACCATATCGACTGGAAACCAGATGTCCGCAGATCCGGGCGACTCGGGGCCTCTGAAACCCTCAGGTGCGACACCAACTATGGTGGTGGGACGTCCGTTGACCAGTAAGTCAGTCCCTATTGCCGATTGATCACCCGCAAGGCGACCCATCCAGAAACGGTGGCTAACAACCGCCACGGCTTCGCCTTCAGGCGGTGCAGTAAGCGCAAAACCTGCTCCCCACTGCATCTGAATGCCCAGAAGCGAAAAGAAGTTGCGGGTAACCATCTGGCCGTCGAGTTGCTCAGCTCCAACGTCAACGCCAGTAGACACATTTGAATGGAGGTTGTGGTAGGCGGTTATTCCCTTTGCTAGATCCGTACTTCCTTCCTGAAAAGCTAGAAGAGCAGCATGAGAAGATGGTATGAAAAATTTGTTCTCAGAATGGTAGAACCTTACCGTCGTTAATTCTGATTCTTTCGTTACGCCAGCTGTTGGTTTGAGTAGGGCCCAGTTAGCAAGACTGAAGACAGCAGTGTTGGCTCCGATGCCGAGGGTCAGGGTTGCAAGAGCGGCCACTGTATACCCCGGAGATCTTCTCAGCGACCGGACGGCGTGACGAATATCTCGGCCAACTGCGCCGAGGTGTGAGGTTAGTCTGTTTGGTTCAATAGCTGTAACCATGATTTCCTTGCTCCATTCCCGAATTAGGGTTCCAGCCAGGTCCACCAGAACTGTGCGCCACGCTTTGATTCGGCTAACGGAAGTCGGTGCGTCGGCCAGCATTTGATTGAAGTCGGATTCCATAGTGGAGCCGAACCGGATGTGAAACCGTGTCGGGAGAAGGTTGATAAGCGCGCTGTAGAGCTTCGCCGATCGTGTTTTTGGGGAGTTCATTGCGCGATCTTTTTCGATTTGATCAGATTGGCAACGCTGGCTATGCGACTGGCTTCCCCAACAAGAGCCAGACGTCCTTCTCGCGTGATTTGAAAAGCACGTTTTCGGTGTTCGGAACTCTTTGCTTCTTCGACCAAACCGGCGGTTTCCATCCGCTCAATCGATCCGTATGTGGTTCCCGGGCCAGTCTTGACCGCACCCTCGCTCTGTTTCTCAACGGCTTTCATGATTGCGTATCCGTGTAGAGGACCGTCACTCAGCGCGAGGAGGATGTGAAAAACAATTGGTGTCAGCGGGCCCTGAGGCCCTGAATCGTTTTTTGTCATTATTACCGTTACAGTAGTATTACAGTGACGGTAGTACACAGACGACCTCGGATGTGTTCCTGATGAAGAAAAAGACCGATTCCCCCGGGAGAATTGGGGGAATCGGTCTAAGCCACCCGGGGACTACGAACCAGGGTGACCCCATTTGAACTGTCAACGCCTAACTGACCCGTGACGAGATTAGGGTCTGGAAGACTGGCAGAACGCCCGGTTGGGTCGGACTTCTTGACCGTCTTACCACGGCTGGCGGTCGAAGTTCGCGGTTGGACTGTCACGGTTGTGTCAGGATCGCCGCAGGCCATATTCTGACTCAACGAACTCAAACCCGGGGGCTCCATGAACCAATCTGCTATACCTGGCGAACGCTGGAATCATATCTTCTTGTTAATCGTTGCGGCGGTGATTTCCGCAGTGTTTTTCCTCTTGGCCAAGCCCTTCCTGGTGACTCTCTTGCTGGCAGGGATCTTCGCCGGTATGGCTGCTCCATTTTATCGCTGGTTTTACGACAGGTTTAAGAGGCGCAAAACACTTGCGGCGGCAACCACGATCTTGATCGTGTTGCTCGTTATTGTCGTTCCATTTTCCGCGTTCATTGGGCTGGCGGCATCTCAGGCGACTGATGTAACCCGGTCCATCGGTCCCTGGGTCGAACAACAGGTCCAGAGGCCCGGGGCCCTGGATCAGTTGTTGGATAGGCTTCCTTTCGGTGATTTATTGAGGCCGTATCGGGCGCAGGTGACCCAAAAGCTTGGTGAACTGGCGAGCGCTGCCGGGGGTTTTCTGATTGGCAGTGTGGCGTCAGCCACAAGGGGTACGGTCGCTTTTCTCTTTCACCTTTTCATAATGCTCTATGCGATGTTTTTCTTTCTTATCGACGGGAAAAGCATCCTCCACAAAATCCTTTATTACCTCCCGCTGGGTCGCAAAGACGAAGAGCTGATGGTCTCAAAGTTTGTTTCCGTGACCCGGGCTACGTTGAAGGGCACTCTCGTCATAGGGTTGGCACAGGGTGGTCTGGCGGGAGCTGCCTTCGCTATCGCCGGGATCCCCGGTTTCGCTTTTTGGGGAACGGTGATGGTGGTGCTTTCCATCGTACCCGGTATCGGTACGGCGCTGGTTTGGGTGCCCGCTTCTATCTACCTGGCGGCTACCAATCATGTTATGGCTGCCGTCCTGGTAGCACTCTGGTGTGGAATTGTCGTGGGAACAGTCGACAATCTGCTGCGGCCCAGACTGATTGGGAGGGATACAAAAATGTCCGATCTGATGATCCTCATCGGAACGCTCGGAGGGATTGTGGTGTTCGGCGCGGTTGGGTTTATCATTGGGCCGATAATAACTGCGTTGTTTGTGACAGTTTGGGAATTGTACGGGGAAGCGTTTTCGGAATATTTGCCAGATACGGGACTCGCTGAAACGAGTTAATTCGACCGAGAATTCTCCCCCCTGTGTCGAGAATTGGTGGTGTGCATAGCAACTGGTTCGAGGAATTGAGCACGAAAACCGGGGGGATCGGTGAGTCGCCCGCCATTGCCCCTTCCCTGCTGAGCGGGGGGTTGTAACTCGGAAGTCATCCAATTGCCATCCACTCGAGCAACGCCTGGCGCTGCCGGGGAGGTGGTATTGGTGTTGAAATTTCTTCGAAGAGTTGAACTTGATGTGGGAACGCTGAACAAGACACTCGTTTCTCTTAAACCGACTCTCCTCTCTTCGACGCCCCTGAACCGAAAACGGCCTCAAACTGTTCACGCTGTGCTGCACTCCCCAGGGCGATCAGCTTCGAACCCTCTTTCAAGCGTCTTTCCTGCGAAACTGAAGTGATCACCTCCCCACCCTCCTCAAAGGCGATGACGTTCAGATTGGTGCGGGCGCCAATCTGCGCTTCGGCGAGAGTTTTTTCCGCCAGTGACGGGGGCACCGGTATGTAAAACAGATCCAATCCCTCACCCAAAACTATGAGTTCCCGTTCGCTGACGATGGAAAGTACTGTCTGTACTCCGAAAGACGAATAACTCAACACGAAATCCGCTCCGGCGCGCTGGATGCCCTCCACGTTCCGCTCGTGCGTCACCCTTGTGATGATGCGCGCGTCCGGGTTCAGGCGACGGCAATACACTGTAAGGAAGACGTTCATCGCGTCGTCGTGAGTCGTCAGCAGGATTGACGGGGCGCTTTCGATCCCCGCCTCGCTGAGAACACTTCTGTCCGCAGCATCCCCCAGAAACAGGCGATCTGGCATGTCGCCGATGACCGCGGCCAGATCTTCGTTTTTTTCAACCATGTGGACCGGAATATTCCGTTCCTTCAAGTCGAGTGCTGCGGCTCGGCCTACTTTCCCACCGCCGACGATCAGCACTGGATTTGGGTTCGCGTTGTAGATCACAAGAACGGTGTCCAGTTCCTCAATCTGCTCGGGCGTTCCGATAATGACCGGCACGCTCAGCGGCGTCAGGCGGAGGTCGGGGTGCGCCGGTTTGACGCGGCCCTGCTCTGACACGCCCAGGATAGTGATACCCGTGTACTCACGCAGGCGTGTTTCGCGAATGGTTTTGTCCTGAAACGGGGTCTCGTGAACCGGGAACTCCGCCAGCAGGAGATCCTGGAACTTGCCGATGACGTTGGAGTGGGTGGTTCCCGCGCTGACCCGTTTGGAGAGGTGTTTGCCGAGTTGCTGCTTTAACGGCAAGACGTGGGTCGCACCACTCAGCTCCAGTACATCGATCGAATCAGTTTCGTCCGCCAGAGCCACCACTGGCACGGTTTCGGAAAGGGCCCGCACTGTGAGGATTATGTTGGAGTTCACAGTGTCAGCCGCGTTGGCCAGTACCAACTGGGCTCGATCCGCCCCCGCCGCCCTGTAGGTGTCCACTGCGTCCAATTCCCCTATGATCACAGGCACTCCGACATCCTGCAACTGCAAAGCAAGTGTCAGGTCAGGTTCGATCAGGTACCCCGGGATGCCTGCCAGCTGCAACCGACGAATCAGCCCCAGAGCGAGGGGATCGTTGGTACAGATCAATACGTGCCCATTTACGTCGCCGGGCACCGACCGAAGGTCGTGAATGCGAGCGCTCCCCCGCTGTTCGAGCCACGGTGCATACACCAGGCTGATAAAGAGGAAGGGCAAGATGATCAGAAGCATCACCACGCCCGTCAGCAACACGATGCTGCTGAATATTCGGCCCAGGTCGCTCGCGAAAGTTATGTCACCGAACCCGAGCGTACTCATCACGGTGAGCGCCCAGTAAACACCGGTGAACCACGTGTGCTCCTGACCCTCCCAGGCCATGATAATGTGGAATAGCCACCCGTAAAGCAGCACAACCGCGACCAGGACGAGGACATACCTCGCAAAGGGCACCGACCGCCCGCCCTTCTTGTTGCCGCCCCCGAGCAGCGCGGCGAGTAGTGAACTCATGGTCTTCATGACGTGATAGCTGGAACCCTTTGTTCGTGGATAGGTCGACTGCGGGCGGCTGCGGCCCCTGCATATTATAGCCACTCAATGTTGATCCGCTACATGACCCGTCGGGGGGTGATGCCTGTCCCGTCCCTTTTCCGTTATTGTTATTTCACTATGGACCCAGTCTGTCATACACTCGTCGGTGCCGCAATAGCCGAAACCGGACTGAAGCACAAGACGGTCTACGCTACCGCCACTTTGCTCGTTGCCGCCAACCTCCCGGACATCGATGTGGTAGCCCTCTTCGCAGAGGGGACGTTCGGGCTGGCCTTCCGTCGCGGAATCACCCACGGGCTTCCCGCCATGCTCCTGCTACCGCCGCTGCTCGCTCTTGCGATGTTGGGGTGGTATCGCCTGCGAAAACCGGACGGGGAACCCCGACCGATATTAAAGTGGCTCATTGCCCTGGCATACATTGGTGTGCTGTCGCACCCGCTTCTCGATCTGTTAAACGTTTACGGCGTGCGTTTGCTGGCGCCGATTTCGGATCGATGGTTCTACGGAGACGTTCTCTTCATCGTCGATCCTATACTCTGGGTGATCCTGGTCTGGGGGGTTGTCACCGCGCGCCGGAAGATCAAAGCGGGGAATGGCTCCGCCAGGTCGGCGCAAGCCAGTATCGCAGCGGCAAGTGTCTACATCATTCTCATGGCGGGGGGCGCGCGCCTGTTCGAAGCATCTGCCGAGCGCGAGTTGATTGCACTCGGGATCGAGCCAACGCGGATAATGGTTGCTCCAGTGCCACTCAATCCGTTCACGCGGTGGGTAGTCGCGGAAGCGGACGGGCGTTACCTCGTTGGATATGCATCGGCGTTTAGCAGTCCGCGAATAGAACTCTACGATGAAGCTTTCCCGGTCGGGCCGGATTCAGACGCAGCGGTCGCTGCAACGACCGACTCAGAAGCGCGTCGCTTCCTGCGGTGGGCGCGGTTTCCGTTCTACCAGACTGAGCGTCGGGTCGACGGCTCCCTCGTCTGGATCGGCGACGCCCGCTACACCATCGAACCGGAGGGGTCCTGGGCTGGCTTGAGCGTGTTTGTCCCCATCCCCTCAACGGGCTCACTTGTAGACGAAGCTGTTCGAAAGGTGCCTCCAACGCGAACCGAATGACCACCTGAATTAATTGGCCGATTCGGTAATCGGGGCATAAGTTTGTTGCAATGTCTCAATCCACCGAACGTCTTTCGTCAGCTTTAGCCGACCGCTACAAAATCATCCGCCACCTCGGCGAAGGGGGCATGGCCACGGTCTACCTTGCCGAGGACCTGAAACACGAACGACAGGTGGCCGTCAAAGTCTTGCGTCCTGAACTTGCCGCAGTGCTCGGCGCAGAGCGTTTCGTTCAGGAGATAAAAACCACTGCCAATCTTCAGCACCCGCATATCCTTCCGCTGTTCGATAGCGGTACTGCCGGGGGGGAAGGCGAAGGTGCACCACAACCCTTCCTCTACTATGTCATGCCGTTCATCGACGGTGAGACTTTGCGCGACAAATTGGATCGCGAAACGCAGCTAGGGATCGACGAGGCGGTAAAGATTACGGTCGAGATAGCTGACGCCCTCGACTACGCCCATAGACACGGCATCATCCATCGGGACATCAAGCCTGAGAACATTTTGCTACACGACGGCAGGCCGATGGTGGCTGACTTTGGAATCGCTCTTGCCGTTAGTGTCGCTGCGGGAGGACGCATGACTGAGACCGGGCTCTCGCTCGGCACGCCACATTACATGTCTCCGGAGCAGGCCACCGCGGAGAAGGATCTTACGGCGAGGTCGGACATTTACTCACTTGGCAGCATGCTTTACGAAATGTTGACCGGGGACCCACCTCACACCGGGTCTACGGCGCAGCAGATCATAATGAAAATTGTAACCGACGAGGCGCGTTCGGTAACAGACCTTCGCAAAACCGTGCCTCCGAATGTGGCTGCGGCGACCGCTAAGGCGCTTGAGAAACTGCCCGCAGACAGGTTTGAAAGCGCTGCCGCCTTTGGCGAGGCCCTCGGGGCCTCCGATTTTGCAGTGGCTAACGCGGGAGTTAGTAGAGCGACGGCGTCCACGAGGCATGGCTCTGGAACGGATCTCGTCAAGGTTGGCCTGGCAGCCCTCTCTGCCTCACTCGCCCTACTCCTGATTTGGAGTTGGTTCTTCAACGTTCCAACTCCCCCGGGTGTCATCCGCGTGGTCACCAAACCGGCAGCGCGTTCCGAAATATTTCGTCAATTCGGGACCACTATTGCACTTTCCCCCGACGGGAGATCAATGATCCGGAGCGGAGCGGGGAGCTCGGGGGAAGGAAAGTTGTGGCTTCGTCGTTGGGATCGTCTGGGAGAAGAGGAACTACGTGGGGTCGATGGCGCGTATTCTCCGATGTATTCACCGGATGGCCAGTCAGTGGGTTTCCTTTCTCGGCTGAACCACCTGGCTGTGTTTTCCCTTGTAAACGGTACTCAAACGACGGTTCTTGATTCAGGACTCTCGGACACCTCGGTAAGAGGTGGTGGGATTGATTGGGGACAGGATGGGTTTATTTATGCCGCGGGGTTGAGCGGTTTGATTCGAGTTGACCCAGAGAACGGGGATTCGGAGCAGCTGACTGTTTTTGATTCGGACAGGGGAGAAGTAACCCATGCCTGGGTCAATGCGCTGCCCAACGGCAGGGGAGCTTTGCTCACCCTGATACCTGAGAACGTGGCAGATCTTCAAGCCCATGTGGTCGCCGTCGCCAATTTCGAAACGGGGGAAATCGCTGAAATTTACCAGGCGGTTTTTGCTCGGTACCTCCACTCGGGCCACGTCCTGTTCGTACTTCCCGACGGCTCGTTGTTTGCGGCCCGTTTCAACCAGGACAGGCTTGCTCTTGAGAGCGAGGCTCTACCGCTACCCGATACAGTCGAAGTTGGCTCTCTGGGGGCTGCCGAGTTAGCGGTTTCGGAATCGGGGAGGGTCGCGTATGTGAAGACCCGTGAGGCAACAGGACAATTGGTTTGGGTCGATCGTAACGGCGAAGCTGAACCCGTGGGGGATTGGGGAAGGGAAGGATTACTTGATCCTGCCCTGTCGCCCGACGGCACCAAGTTGGCTGTGAGTGCCTTCGACACGGAAGGCTGGCACGTTTGGGTACGACCGCTTGACGGTGGTACGCCGGTACGGATTTCTTTTAGCGGCGTCACCAACACTCGTGCCAGCTGGTCGCCGGACGGGGAAAGTTTGGCGTTTATCTCGGATCCGGACGGCCCTGCCCGGGCGGTGGTTGCAGCATCGGACGGCAGCGGAGTGCCCCGAGAGGTGCCTTTAGATGATCCTCGCGAAATTTTTGGAATCAGTTGGTCGCATGACGGATCTTGGCTCATGTTGCGGACAGACAATCAAGCCGAGGGTCGGGGAGATATTATTGCGATTCGGCCCTTCGTCGATTCAACTGCCCGCGTCCTGGTTGCCTCGCCCGCCGAAGAGATTTCTCCTTTTCTGTCGCCTGACGGTAGCATCCTTGCCTACGTTTCCGATGTCACCGGGAGGCGGGAGGTTTACGTCAGGGAGTTTTTGAGCGACCCAAGCACAGAGGGGATGAGGGTGTCACGGGACGGAGGGGAGGAACCACTGTGGTCACGCAACGGCCGCGAATTGTTCTACAGGGGTGCCACCGATAGCATTATTTCGGTACAAATTGCGCCGGGGCCTCGTTTAGGAAGGCGGGAAACACTTTTTTCGGCTCACCCGTTTGACCCTCACCAGTTCCACCGCAATTACGATATTTCTCTGGATGATCGAAGGTTTTTGATGTTTGCCGGTTCAGAGGAAGAGGATGAATTGGTTGTAGTTTTCAACCTTGCCGAAGAACTCCGGGCTATGTTCGACGACTAGCCGCCAGAACCATATTGCCTGGTTTGCGGATCTGAAACCGTAGAACCGCCGATCCCGTCCGACTGGGCATAGGAAAATGATGATCCACTACAACAGAGTAACAACACTGCGGAATCGGGAGCGCGAACGAGATCTTCGAAAGTTTCGGAGACTCGTGGAAGCGTATTTCGAACAGTCAGCCTACGAAACCGATGATCTCCCCGTTGACTGGGAAGCTGCGCAACGCGCAAGAGCCCAGATCAACCGGATGCTTCCCCGCATCGCTCAGGTTGTAAAAGCCGCGCGGCCAAAACCGGATGATTTTGACATGCGGGACATCGCCCGGTTTGATCGAAATGCCGAGGCGATTAGCGATATGTTTGTCGATGGGAACACCGGGGTTTCGGAGGTGGACGTTCTGGACGCCATCGATGTGGTTATCGGCATCTATGAGGCTAATCAAGCGGCAGCGTTCTTCCGGACATTTAATCCCTTCCACCACGCTGGCAGCCTGATGCGTTTCGTGTTCGGGTTTCCTGGACGCGTGCTTTTGGCAACTGGCATTCGTCAATTTCGGGGTGAGCGACCCCTGCCACCCGGCCAGGTGGCCCAGCTTGAGGCCCAGTCCTCTCAATTGAGAGAAATGCGGCACACCCTGGACACTCGAATGGCTGAGATGCAGGAATTGCATGAACGGCAGATGGCTGAAAACGCGGACCATGTCGCTGAGTTAGCCGAGAGAGTGGATTTCGCCGAGCGGATGATAGCTCAACGCACCCCGGGGCAACCTGATTCTCAGGCCGAAGGCACGGCCTCTACCCCGGCATGAATTATCCCCCTAATCGGGCACCCTAATTGGTCGCCAGTTTCCTCTTGATTGTAATTTGCTCAACCCAGACAATCGTCGCCAGCGCAACAGAGGCGAGCCCAAGGGAATAGATTGCGGGAGAGCTCCTGACAAAATAGAAGCCGACGATCGCGCCCGCGAGCATCACAAGTCGACCCCAGGGAATGCATCCCCTGGCCCTCCACAACGCAGTAGCCGTTGAGACGAGGAAAAGAGTTAAGCCCACGCCGATGCCAATGACGGCTTCGAGAGTGGAGTAGTCGGCCGGATGGAAAGACGCCTCGAACCCCACCGCCAGCGCGATGATTCCCGAAACCAGCGGAAAATGCATGAACGTGAACGCATCCCTTGCTAGTTTTGGCCGTTCCTGTCCGCCCCGATCGGCCATCGCGTGTTCGAGCACCTCGGCGACCCACCCGAAATAGGTCCACCACAAAAGACAGGTGACCAACACTGCCAGCATTCCCGTGATCATCATCGTGGTGGTGACGTCGTCGGTCAGAGAACTACCCGCAACAATTAGAGACTCACCCAACGCGATAATCACTATCAAACCGTGACGCTCTGCGAAGTGGCCCGGGTGCACCCCCCAAGTCTTGGTGTTTCCTACAAACCAGGCGGCCGAGAGATCCAACAGGACCGCCACAAACCATATCCAATCGCGGAGCCATGGAGGTGCGAAGGCTCCGCCCACTACGGCGGACAGCCCTAGCACCGAAAGAGCGGCGAAATTGATTACTGCTGACCGGCGCTCTTCACTTTCCGAAACCACCTGGTAGTAAAGACCAAGGCCGAGCAACCTGGTTATCGCATATGACGCAGCGAACCATAGCGAGTCAATCGCCTCGGCCGAAAATGCCTTTTCGATGGACACGGCCATGACAAATGCTATGCCGGTAGCGATCAGTGTTCCGGCGCGAACCCTGTGATGTTCGGTGTTGGCTGCGTTGAGAGCCCACGTGAACTGGGTCCAGCCCCACCATACCAGCCAGAAAATGAGCACCGACCGAAAAAGTCCATGAAGGTCAAGGTGGTGAGCGGCATAGTGTGTGAGTTGAGTTATCGCGAAAACAAAGACCAGGTCGAAAAAAAGTTCAACAAAGGTCGCGCCCTGGTCCTCCGGAGAAACGATTTGGTATGCTTTCATGTCTCACAATCTGGGGTCATCGGAAACATTCGGCCAGTGGAGAACGTGGGAAGCTAAACGCGTTCCGTTCCCAACCTTGCCAGTCTCGTTGACAGGGCGCATGATTATCCGCTGATACCAAGCTTCCTATTATTTCTGCCAACCTGTTGCGGGGTTTTTATGCGATCGTTTCTGGTCTGTGCAATTTTACTCTCGGCCTGTTCATCGGCTTCAAGAGACACCGCTAACTCTGATATGGCCGATGAAATGGTCACAGTTAATACGCTTTCTTCCGAGGAAGTCGCCGACGGTTTCCGCCTGTTGTTCAATGGAACGAGCACCTCAGGGTGGAGGGGCTTCAGGAAAGAGACATTCCCGGATGCAGGCTGGGAAGTTATCGACGGCGAGTTGAGGCACACCGAAGGCGGCGGTGACATCATCACCGACGACCTCTTCGCAAATTTCGAATTGCGGCTTGAGTGGAAAATTTCCCCGGGCGGGAATTCGGGAATTTTTTTCCGGGTCACCGAGGAGGAAGAGCTAACCTACATCAGTGGTCCGGAAATGCAGGTCCTCGACGACTCCGGTCACGCCAACGGTGAATCCAGATTGACTTCCGCTGGGGCTAACTACGGACTCCATCCTGCCCCCGAGGGTGCAGTCCGTCCGGTGGGTGAATGGAATGAGGTTCGACTCATTGTCGACGGAGCCCATGTTGAACATTGGCTAAACGGAACGAAGATCGTTGAATACGAACTTTGGTCCGATGAGTGGGAAGCACTGGTCAGCCAGACCAAATTTGCCGATTGGGAGGCTTACGGAAGAAGCGAAACTGGACACATCGCTCTGCAGGATCATGGCGATGTCGTTTCATTCCGCTCGATTCGTATCAAGGAGCTTCCGTGAGTCCGACGAAGTTCAAACTTTCCGTGATGATGTTCTTGCAATACTTCATCTGGGGCAGTTGGTTCGTCACCATGGGAACCTACCTGGGCCAGACTCTTGGTTTCAGTGGGCAACAGGTTGGATTGGCGTACGGCGCGACCGCCATTGCCGCATTGATTTCTCCATTTTTTATGGGGATGATAGCTGATCGTTTCTTTTCCTCGGAAAAGATGCTCGCTATCCTGCACCTTTCAGGTGGCGTCCTTATGTGGGTTGTTTCAACCCAGACCGAGTGGACTACTTTTTACCCGCTTCTGATACTGTATGCGCTGGCTTACATGCCGACGCTGTCTTTGACCAATTCCATTGCTTTTCACCACGTCGAAAACTCGTCGAAGGATTTTCCGGTTATCAGGGTGCTTGGCACCATTGGTTGGATCGTAGCCGGAATTATTGTTGGAAAGGTGCTCCGAGCCGATGCGCAGGCCTTACCGATGCAGTTGGCGGCAGGAGCCTCCGTGTTGATGGGATTGTTTTCTTTGTCTCTGCCGCACACACCACCCAGGGCTGCGGGTGCCCCTTTCAGCGTTCGGGATGCTCTCGGGTTGGATGCATTACAATTGCTAAAAGACCGCGGCTTTCTGGTCTTTGTTCTTGGCTCATTCTTACTTACCATCCCACTCCAGTTTTACTACGCGTTCACAAATCCCTTTCTGAACGAAATAGGCGCTCCTGAACCCGCCTTTATTCAGACCTTCGGACAGATGAGCGAGATAGTCTTCATGCTGCTCCTCCCCTGGTTCCTATCTCGATTCGGAATCAAATGGATAATGGTCGGCGGCATGATGGCCTGGGGTCTCAGGTACCTGGCGTTTGGTTATGGCGATGCTGGGAGTGGAATGTGGCTGATCTATCTGGGCATCATACTGCACGGAATCTGCTATGACTTTTTCTTCGTCAGTGGGCAGATCTATAC
The DNA here is from genome assembly GCA_029262195.1 of Gemmatimonadota bacterium. Lineage (GTDB taxonomy): Bacteria > Gemmatimonadota > Gemmatimonadetes > Gemmatimonadales > GWC2-71-9 > B16T1B5. The sequence goes on from JAJCZX010000042.1 coordinate 52,881, forward strand.
CGATGAAAAAGCGGGAGAAAAGGTGCGCGCAGCCGCTCAGGGTTTTTTGAACTTCGTGACCAACGGTGTCGGCTACTTCATTGGCGCTTTCGTTTCGGGTAAGGTGGTCGATGCGTTCTTGCTGTCCGATGGCAGTCACGATTGGCGCTCGATCTGGATCATTCCCGCTGTCGGTGCAATTGTAATAATGATCATTTTCGCTTTCTTCTTTAAGCCAACTTCGTCCGCGCAAGCCGAACCTGCCGGCAGCACATCTTAAGGAGCCACAAATGTCAAAAAAACCGATGCAGAGAAGAGATTTTCTTAAGGCCTCTACCGCTGCCAGCGCCTTTACCATTGTTCCGCGCAACGTTCTTGGTCGCGGTTATCGGGCCCCGAGTGACATGCTCAACGTCGCGTGCGTTGGAGTCGGTGGAATGGGTCGCAGCGACGTCAGAGGAGTGGCCGATGCAGGGGAACAGATAGTCGCGCTTTGTGATGTCGACTGGGCTTCGGCTGAAGATGCGTTCAATTCACATCCCGATGCACGAAGATACAAAGACTTCAGGGAGATGTTTGCGACGGAGGATGATATCGACGCTGTGACCGTCACGACCCCTGACCATAATCACGCTGTGATTACCATGGCGGCACTCAACGCGAACAAGCATTGCTACACGCAAAAGCCGTTGGTGCGCACACTTGGCGAGTCGCGGAGGATTAGAGAGACCGCGCAATCAAAGCCTAATTTGGTCACTCAAATGGGCAACCAGGGACATGCTGGTGACGGCGTCCGCAAAATGCGCGAGTGGGTTGAAGCAAATTTAATTGGTACGGTGAGGGAAGTGCACATGTGGACGAACCGACCGATCTGGGCGCAGGGAGTGAATAGGCCCACTGACCTGCACGTGCCGCCCCATACGCTCGATTGGGATCTCTGGCTGGGCTCTGCGCAGGACCGCCCGTACCATCCTTCATATGCCCCGTTTAGCTGGAGGGGTTGGTGGGACTTCGGTACGGGAGCGCTGGGCGACATGGCCTGCCACATCATGGATGCTGCATTCTGGATTTTGGACCTTGGCTATCCCAGTCGAATCGAGGCCGAGACGAGTAGGTTGTATCGAGAAACTGCGCCGAAGTCATCCAGGGTGACTTTCTATTTTCCTGCAAAAGGCAATCGACCCGAAATCAAAGTCGTATGGAGAGACGGGGCCATTGTGCCGCCGCGACCTGCCGATTGGCCCGCGAATGAGACGTGGCCACCGTGGAACGATGGCGGACAACTATGGGTCGGCGACAGTGGACAACTGATCGCCGGTACCTACGGAGGAGGTCCGAAACTCCTCGATGAATCACTGATGGCCCGTGTTACTGACAATCCCCTGGAGGAGCGTTACGCGCGGGTGGAAAGCGTACATCATGAATGGTTCGACGGTATTCGAAGTGGTACCCAGGCAGGGTCGTCATTTGCAGGCCATGCGAGCGGCCTAACAGATATAGTGTTGCTCGGCGTAGTTGCTCAGAGGACGGGCGGCATCCTCGACGTGAATCCGGACACCGGGGAGATTCTCAGTGATGTTCCCAGAGAGTTTTTGGATCCGGCGAACAGAGATGGGTGGGGGTAGGCGACGGGCGCACGGTCGTCCCGACCTCCCGACTTGTGTCCTACGGTCTCCAGGTCCCCCTGGCAACTTTGGGCATAAATTTGTCTAATCCAGGCGCGGGGAACCGAAGAGTTTTCCCTTTCTCCGCACTGGCATAAGCCGTCATTAGCATCTTCACGACTTCAACTCCATCGTCGAAGGTTAGGATTGGTTTTTCCTTGCCCAAAAACACCCTGACGAAGTGGCGGTCTTCGTTGGTGTAACCGTAGGCTGCCCACTCCTCAGCGATCACCGGCATCTGTCCGGTTTCGGAGTTCTGCTTCTCCACCAGATCTTCACCAGTTTTTCCCTTGACTGCGCGACTGAAGAAAAGCTTTAGACCTGCATCCAGAGTATTCCACGACATGGAGTACTCGGGTCCCAGCAACTCGGCGGACAGGCGAAGCCCCGCGCCAACGAAACTCCAACTTGTGGTTGCCTCCCCGATGACGATATAACCGTCTTCGGTTTTGAATTCGATATTCACGCTTGCGAAGTCTTCGGCGGGCGTCCGGCGGTAATTTACGCCTGGCATCGCTTTGCTCAGTTGCTGAGCGTATTCCTTGCGTGTCCATTTCAGCGAGGCAATGTGTCCTGTAACGCGTTTTGGCTTGACTGTGGAGAGACGTTCCCCCGGTCGGGTCAAAAGGTGCCTTACTACCAGCGCGGAGTGACACATCATGTCATTCAGCACGCCGCCACCCTGAAGTTTTCCCTTCCAAAACCACGGTTCGTGTGGACCACTGTGTTCTTCCGCCGCACGGGCCAGGTAGGGTCGGCCGGTGTTGGCTGCCCCGCGGGCCCATAGCAGTTCGCGTCCCCGTTCCACCTGGGGCGCAAAGATCTGGTTTTCTAGGTACCCGTGCTTGAGCCGAACACTTTTTGTAAGCCGCGCTACCTCTTTGGCTTCGGCAACATTGCGACCGAGCGGCTTTTCACAGGCGATTCCGATTAATTCTCCCTTACCGCGAGCAATGGTGTTGACGATTTCCGTGACGTTGGCGACGCGTGCGTGGTTAGGACCGCAAATCCAAATTGCGTGAATGTCCGGGTCGGATACCATTTCGCGAATTGACCCGTAGGCACGGGCGGGCCCGACTCCAAGCTCGTTGGCCAAGGTTGCTGCCTTCCTGGCGTTGCGTGAGTTGGGACTCCACACTCCGCGAATGTCGGCATCCCGCACGCCGGTCCAGGCCCGAATGTGAAACTGGGTGTTAAATCCCGATCCTATAAAACCTACACCGAGTCGTTGCGGTGTCTTCATTGGAGGTCTCCGTATTTCGCATCCCATTCTTCATAGCTAACACCGAGCGCGCGCAGGGCGTCGGGCGGCGCGCCCTGCCAGCGTGGGTTAAACACATTGCCTATGTATCCGACATCGGCGGCCCCGATCTGGCTGGAGAAAAACCCTGATCCGATCAAGTCACGCACCCGGTTAAACCAGTTGGCTCTTTCTATGAATTCGTCCGTGGCGCGATTCGGCCAAGCAATGTCGTCGAGGATAGATGCCCTCTCTTCGTCCGAACAGGAGACAAAAAGATCCTTGTTGAATCGTCTGGAGCACTCTGAATCGAGCCAGACGAGCCCGTCTCTCCAGGCCTCCTGTGTATTCGCGTCGGAGATACTGAGGACGAAGTCGGCGTACTCCACCGTCCCTGCATCGGTTGCGCTGCCTGAGACATCGTCAGCGGGAATGACCATGTCAGCCAAAACCCTCAGCGCCGCCATTTCCGCTTCGGTGAAGAAACGGGCGACGTATCGGCCTTCACGCAACATTTTTTCAAATTTTTCAAGTGCGGAGGGCGTCACCCCGTAGGCCGCCGAGAGGCCAAAGGCCCCGGCGCCCATCGCTTTGAGTGCGTCGCGTCGGCTCAGTTCTGTTTTTTTGTCGGAACTCATAGTTCACCTCTGTTGCGCAACTCTGCGATCTTCTCAGACGCTCTCCAGCTTAGCGCCATGATTGTCCAAGTTGGATTTTTGTCGGCCTGCGAAGCGAAGGGAGCGCCATCGACAACGAATAAATTCGAAACGTCGTGCGATTGACAGTCTCCATTCAACACACTGGTGTCGGGGTCGCCTCCCATTCTCGCTCCGCCCAGTTCGTGGATGATCTGACCGCCTTTTGCGATGCCATAGCCTCTTTCTTCGGTTGGCATCTCAGAAAACACTTCACCACCCATCGTGGCGACCAACTCCCGGAATGTCTCCTGCATGTGACGTACCTGATTGTATTCGTGGTCGGTCCATTCCCAGTTGAAACGTGGAACGGGGATGCCCCATTGGTCGGTTACGTCAGGATCGATTTCCATATAACTATTTTCGTTAGGGATCATCTCACCCCGGCCGCTGAAGCCGACAGTTGTACCGAAATAGTTGCGGTAGTCGGCTTTAAGCTGAGCTCCGTAACCACCTCCGCGGGGGTAGTTATGTATGCCGCCCATGAACCCGGCACCGGGTTGATGAAAGCCTCCCCAGACTTCAATATGGTAACCTCTCGGGAAGTCCAGGCGGTCGTTATTCCCCCACCAGGGCATGTACACGTGGCCTCCGCCCACTCCGTCTTCGTTGTAACGCATGCGTCCTTCGAGCGACGGGATGAACCCTGCGACGTCGGTCCCGGTCGTGTCAGTCAGCCATTTTCCTAGATGTCCCGAGGAATTGCCAAGCCCGTCGGGGAACTGGCTGGACTTCGAATTCATCATTAATCGTGCCGATTCGCAGGCGCTCGCTGCGAGAACAACTATCTTCGCCTTCACGTGCCGGTCTTCGCCGGTTGCTTTGTCGACGTAACTGACACCGTCGCAGAGTCCCTGGCTGTTGACGGTCACCTCCCGTGCCATCGCGTTAGTGACGAGGGTCAGGTTGCCGGTGGCATGGGCCGGTGGAAGCAAGACGTTGGTGCTGGAAAAGTTAGAGTGAACCGCACAACCCCGGTTGCATTGGCCGCAGTAATGACATGGTGGTCGGTTGTTGAGTGGTTTCGTAATAACTGACAGTCGCGCGGGGACGCAGGGAATGTCCATGTGGTCGCTGGCGTTCATCACCATCAACTCATACGCTCTCGGTCGCGGCGGTGGATGAAAAATTCCATCCGGCTGATTGTGGATGTTTTCATTACTACCAAAAAGGCCTATTAATCTATCCAGTCGGTCGTAGTAGGGCTTGATGTCGTCATAGCCGATCGGCCAGTTGGGGGACAGTCCGTCGAGATCTCCGCGCCGGAAGTCGTCCGGGCCAAACCTCAGCGAAATCCGTCCCCAGTGGTTTGTCCGGCCACCTACCATTCTCGCTCGCCACCACATGAACTCGCTGTCATCCTTGTGGGTATACGGTTCGCCCTCAAGCGACCACCCGCCAATGCAGGCGTCAAACTCTCCGAAATGCCTTGTCGGAATCCAACCGCCGCGTCGTTGGGTCTGGTATGGTTGAGTAAACATCGCGCTGTCTGTAGCGTTGTCCCAGGGTCCGCCAGCCTCAAGCATGAGGACACGGGCACCGGCCTGCGTTAACGAATAGGCCGCCATCCCGCCGCCCGCTCCTGAGCCGACTATACAGACATCGTATTCATCATTTTGAACCTGCATCAATCCTCCGGGTGCCGAACCGTGTTCGGTTGTTTGTTAGAGGTTGGAGATGTACCGGTACCCTCGTCGCGCAAAGGTCATGGGGTCTTCGGGATTGTCGTGTTCGATAAAGAAGCTTTTAATTCCTCGGTCGGGCAACAGTATCTCGGCCCAATCGATTCGTCCTTCACCAATATCAACCTGGTCTCCTGACGGGGATCGGTCTTTTACATGTACCATCGGGAATCGGCCCGGCCAACGATGGAAAACGTCGAGTGGATCACCGCCGCCGTGAACGGTCCAGAAGATGTCCAATTCGAAGTCCACCAGTGAGGAATCAGTCTTGTTGCACAAAATGTGGTATGGGACAGTTCCGTCGATTGGAGCGAACTCGAAATCGTGATTATGGTAGCCGAAACGCATGCCTCGATCGATGGCTGCTTGCCCGGCCTGATTGAATGTATCGGCCAACCTTTCGTAGGCTGAAATGGTCCCGCGAACATTCGTAGGAATCCAGGGCACGATGGTGTGCGTGTTTCCAATCTCTGCAGCGGCGTCGAGGGTGGATTCCCAATCGTTGGAAATTGTCTCGAAGCCAACATGGGAGGCTGGGGACACTAGTCCGTTGGATCTGAGCTTTCGAGCAATCTCCCCGGGAGTATGATCAAAGTACCCCGCGAATTCGACTTCGTCGTAGCCCATCTCAGCGATCGCTGCCAATGTGGTATCGACGCTGGCTCGCATGGAATCACGAACTGTATACAATTGGATACCAACGGGCCGGAGGTGACTGCTGCTCGCCCTCAGGGAATCCGGGAATGCGAGGGCAGCTGTCGTCCCACCAAGTATTTTCAGTGCTTCTCTTCGATTCACTATTCGGACCTGGTCTGATTGGTTCTCGCTAATGTACCTGCGATACTGGCGGTAGCAAGACGCGGTTTGGGTTGGCTCGATACCCTTGCCGCGTGAGCCCGAGGGAGTACTTTAGCCGGGTACCTAATCTGAGTGTTAATCCAATGCGTCGTCCGTTTATTGCTGTTATGATCGCTGTTTTCCTACTGGTTCTGCCTCCGGTCCTGCAAGGGCAGGATTTCACAGGGCGCATCCATATCACCACACACACACTTGATGTCGAAGGTGTCATGGGTCTGGTAGGCAACGACGTCGGTTCTATCATGGACCGATCTGCGGCCGAAATTGCCGCAGCCCCGGGGGTGGAAACCGAAAACATTACGGCGATGGTGCGCGGTACGATCGTTAAGACCGCTATGGATGACGCCGAATTCACGATCGATTACGGAGCGGATCAGTACACGATGTACGATCCAACGAGCGATAGTTACGCGACATGGACCGGTGACGAATTGCGCCAGATGATTTCAGGAATGATGGGAGGGATGGATAGGGGGTCTGCTTCTGACGCGATGGCCCGGGCCCGAGCGGCGATGGGCATCACTGACAGCGATCCTGAAGGACCATACGAGTTGGGTAACTCCGGTGCCTGCGGCCGGTGGTGGGGAGGCAACATGGGAGAGGTGAGTTTTGATAGTAATCCGTTACAGAGCGCCTGGATAAAACACGTCTGTGTCTCGAACAACTACCCTGCAGCCCACCAAAGCCTTCTTGCTATGCAGGAAGCGCTCGGACAATTCGATATTATGGGGCTCAATGGAGCCGAATCGGAGATGGACAACGCGATCCAAGAACACGGATTTCCGATAGTGCTAAAGACCTTGAAAAAGGGTGGTGGCATGACCCCGTCTCTTACGTTTACGCTGATTACAAACGAAGTCGAGCCGGGCCCGGTGTCCGCTGCAGAACTTGAGCCTCATGGAACTCAGGTAACGTTGCAGCAAATGATGGGTCGCATGATGAGTGGAAGCCGGCGCTAAACTCAGGCCCCCACGATCTCCAACTGCGGATAATTGCGCCATTGCCCCCGCGTAAAATCCGGGAATGAAATCGGGGCGCCCCCGTTAGCAACGGACATTTCCGAAAGCGGCGACACGACGCTAAGTGCAGCAGCGTCGTAAACATTCATGTCGGTTGGAATGCCGTCCCGAAGGCATTTGATGAGACGGTAGTCCTCTATGTAGTCCATTCCGCCGTGTCCGGCCCCACGGGCGTTTTCTCCCTCAGCGGTCCAAAGAGGGTGGTCGAATTCAGAAACGTAATCGGCCGGATCGTCCCACGAATGAGCTTGCGTGCGGCCTTCGATGTGCAACCGGTTGGGGTAACCGCTGAATAGTCCCCTGGTACCCTGAATCATGTTCCGTCTCGAATAGGGCCTTGGAAGGTTTGTGTCGTGGCTGACTATTATGGTCCTGCCGAACGATGTCTTGATCAGGCTGGTGTTGATGTCTCCCAGAGCAAATTCTTCGCTTCGCTGACGGGTGCCCGGACGGAAATGTTCTCGGGCGTATTCCTGCAGGCCCCGCGAGTTGGAACTCATCGAAATCAGGTAGTCGAACTGATCTCCCCGGTTGATATCCATGTACTGTGCAACCGGTCCCAGTCCGTGGGTAGGATAGAGATTGCCGTTTCGTGTCTTGGAATGTTCGCGGCGCCAGAGGCCTTCGTTGGCGTTCAAAAACTTTATGGCGCGAAGGTCATGCAGGTATCCGCACTCGGCGTGCAATAGTTCGCCGAACATCTCCTGGCGCACCATATTGAGTACCATCAACTCGGTCCGCCCGTAGTTCACGTTCTCCATCATCACACAATGTTTCTGGAGACGTTCGGCCGCCTCTACCAGTTGCCAGCACTCTTCGATTGTCAGCGCAGCGGGGACCTCGGTGGCCGCATGTTTACCCGCTTCCATTGCCGCGATACAGACGGGTACGTGCCAACGCCACGGAGTTGCAGTGAACACCAGGTCCAGTTCCTCTTCCTGGACCAAACGTTCGAAATCGCGCTCGCTCCGGAAGTAACCAGTCGGTTTCGGCTGACCGGCATCTGTGACCCAATCCTGAACCTCAGCGACTCTCTGGGCGTTGATATCGCAAATAGCTTTGATCTCAACCCCATCGATCTTTAAGAAATTTCGTACGTGCGATCCGCCCTGTAGACCGACGCCGACGAATCCCATTCGAACACGCTCGATCGGAGGGGCGGCAAACAATTCGTCGGGTCCGGGCCCAATAGGCGGCGCGCCAGATCGCGCCCTCAAAGAATTTGGGGTAGACGCTGATGCTGGTACACCGGAGAGTGCCATGGCACCGGCGACGCCAGCACCGAGTTCAAGAAAATTTCTACGGTCGAGATTCGATGGCCTGGACGGCCCGTCCGAGAAATCGGTCATTTCATTGATCCTGGAAGTATGGGTTGTTCTGGATGATCACCGTACCTATTTGCCGGCTCCAGAGTTTAGAGATATTGTCGATCCACAACGGGGTCAAGTCGACGATTGCTGCTCGGTTGGTGGGGTTGGATCCCAGGTTCGTTTGGGAGTCCGCAGGATGGTGATGACGGAGTCCCCGGCCCTTTTATGTTTTCCCCTCACTGGCAGATCGTGCTCTGGAGAATGCTCGAAAGCCAGAAGTTTGCTAAATGGTGATGCCGTCCACTGTGTGATAATACGATCCAGTTTTCTTGAGCCGTATGGTGGGTCCGCCAATGCGATGTCATAGGCTACCTTATCGATCCGGGCCACAAATTGAATCGCGTCTTTTTTGAATATTCTCGTGCGGTTTTTTAACTTGAGAGCGGCAACGTTGGCCTTCAGGGCATGAAGTGCGGAGGGGCCGTTTTCAACGAAATCGCAGCTCTCGGCGCCGCGGGAGAGCGCTTCGATACCAACCGCTCCACTCCCGGCGAAAAGCTCCAAAACGCGGGCCCCGTCGATATGGTCCTCGAGCATATCCAGCCAGATAGTACGCATTTCCTCCGTAGTTGGCCGTACTCTGCCAGCAGGAGACATCAATTTTCTGCCTGACCATTTTCCCGATATCACTCTCATTGGTGGAGAATGTAACGAAAAAGGCCGAATTGCGAAGCCGCCATGAATCGTTCGGGTTTGGGACATCTCCGCGGTCGTTGTGTATATTCCGTCCCGAACTTTTTAACTCAGACAAAGGCAATTCCGTGCGGATTAATAAATTGATGGTTCCATTGGCAGTCCTGGCCGCATTTTCCGCGTGCGATGCCGGAGGAAATGTGCAACTAGAAACGATTGAACAGCGGGGTTCGTATGCTGTCGGCGTCAATGTTGGCCAGAGTATGGTCAGCGACGGAGTGGACTTCGATTACGACGCGCTTCAAGCAGGTCTTCGTGATGTCGTCAGCGGCGGAGAAGTGAAGATGACACATGAAGAATTACAGCTGGCATTTCAGGAATTCTCAACTATGGCCCGCGCTCAGGCTCAGGAACGCGCAGCAGAAGTGGCCGCGACCAACCTTACCGAAGGGGCCGCGTTTCTTGCCGAAAATGGTGCTCGCGATGGTGTGAACACCACTGAATCCGGGCTCCAGTGGGAGGTCGTGACCGAAGGCACCGGCGCGCGACCGACTGCTCAGGATCGGGTAGCGGTCAATTACGTAGGAACGTTGATTGATGGAACCGAATTCGACTCTTCCCGCGACCCGGAGCAGCCGGCAGTTTTCGGCGTTAACCAGGTTATACCCGGATGGGCCGAAGCACTGCAGCTCATGACCGAGGGATCAATTTATAAAGTGTACGTTCCCGGCCACCTCGGTTATGGCATGCAGGGATCCGGTCCGTTGATCGGCCCTAACGCCACGCTTGTTTTCGAGGTAACTCTGCTCGGAATTCAGTAAGACACGGTGTGTGGAGAGCGGCAGCAGCCCGCTCTCCGCCACTCCGTTCAGTTGCTTTGTCGGGCGTGCCTGGCCCTGAGGTTTGTCAATTGGCGCCGGGCCATCGCATGATCCGGGTTCCTCCCCAACCAATCTTCGTACAAACCGAAAGCTCCATCCCAATCACCAGACGCCCTCAGCACGGATGCCATACTTTCGTGCGGTAGATAATCGTTCGGGAACTCCGACAGGTTCGTCTCGAAGATTCTCGTGGCCACGTCTTTACGATCTTTAAGCCACAACCTCCACCCCATCCAATCAAGCAGCCCGTAGGACACCACGTCTGAAGGCTCGGTTGCCTTAAAGGTCGCGAATTCAGTAAGTGCCGCCTCGACACCTCTCTCGCTCTCCGTCTGCTCCAATTTGATACGGAGCCAGTTGGCCCGCGCGTCAGGGACCGTGGGATGGACTTCTGAGTTGAGTCGGGCCAGGGTCAGCGCATCGGAAAAGGAGTCCCGGTCGGCCAGTTCGGTCGAAATGCCATCCAGAACGTGGGGCCTGAAATCGTACGCGTCAGCGCCGTAGTAGCGATCTCTGAGACTCTGGTACTCGGAGACCAATTGCTCAATGCCACCGGTATCGTAGGCCGCCCAAAGTATCTCCGGGAGCTCCCTTGGGTCAGTTCTGCCAGCGTGACACGTATAACATGTTACCTCTAGGTCCGGTGCGACTCGGTCTTCGATTCCGGCAAGGTGTCGACCGTTGATATCAGCCACCATTTGGAGCATTGCCCGTGCGCGGATCTTTTCGGGTTTGGCATCCGACGCAAAATCCCACTCGCCCACGGGAATTTCCATGTCGCCCTCGTGACAATAAAGGCATCCCTCGTTCTGCCGTCTCGGAAGACCGAGCCCGATCTGGTTGGCGAGCATGATGCGATTGAGCTCGCGACGCGAAATGTTTTCAGGCAACACTCGCAAGTTTGAGTATTGGCTTTCTTCCTGTGCGTTTGCGTCAGCGGGAGCAACAAATGCAAGGAAGGGCAACGCGACAACCAATGCAAAAGGTCGCACATTCGAAAAATGTTTCACGGAATCTCCACATTTTTTGGTTTAATCTGAAAAATATGGAAAACTTGCAAGTCGAATGTCAGGATCGTGTGAGAACTGACTCCTGCTATGAGGGGACCAGCGCGGAACCTTTCTAAAAAGTAAGAATATTAGTATTATGGTAGATAGTCAACTTATATACTATATTTCATCAAGATCAAAACCAGGAGGAAACATGAAACAATTAGCCGTCTTATTAGTGCTCCTTTCGATCGTGGGAGGTGCCAGGCCAGCTTCGGCCCAACAGCTCCCGGTGGGGCGTTGGACCGGAACTTCGGTGCCACCGGGCATGAGCATGGAAATACCGATGAGTTTCGACGTGTCATACGAGGATGGAAACTTGAAACTCTTCATGAACATGCCCGGCGGACCGGTGCCGAGGGTTGAAGCACGGGATATCGAACTAGATGCATCCACGATTACGTGGATGGGCGGGCGAACAGGGGGAATGTCAGTCAGATGCTCAGTGGAAAAGAAAGAAGATGGATCATACGGTGGTGAGTGTGTAAATGCCGACGACCCGAAATCCGAACCGATGTTGTTAACCATGATTCCACCGCGGGAGCCCTAATGAACGGGGTCGTTTCGGATTTGAAAATCGCGCTGCGTGCGTTGTCGAAGCGGCCCGTTCTTACCACTGTGGTGGTTGCGACGCTGGCCCTCGGGCTGGGTATCAACACGGCCATCTTCTCGGTCGTAGAGTCCGTGCTCCTTAGCCCATTGCCGTATGACAAACCGCACCAACTTGTTCGTGTCTGGGGGGCGAACTCGTCGGCGAACCTTGATGAGTTCTTCGTCGCGCCGATTGATTATGAAGCTATCGAAAGAGAGGCGTCAGCACTTGACGTCCTCGCTGCGTATTACCCGACGGAAATGTCCATCAGCGATTTTGACGGAACCCCGCGGCGGGTCAAGGGGGCAGTGGTGACAGGCAATTTCTTCGAATTGTTGGGCATGCCTGTAGTGGCAGGAAGGGGGTTGGTGTCGGCCGATGCGCAGGGAATGGATGGGGGGATGGCAGTCGTGATCAGTCATTCCCTCTGGGCCTCGTGGTTTGGTGAGAGCCCGGTGGCGGATCTGCGGATCCGGGGTCCAGGCGGAATGAGCATGACGGTTGTTGGCATCGCTCCGGCTTCATTCGCTTTGCCTGAAAATGTCGAAATGTGGGTCCCGTTCCTGAACATCGGAACCGTCGCCTCGGAGGATCGGTGGCTAAACGTTGTGGGTCGCCTCCGGCCCGGGGCGAGCATTGAAACCGCCCAGGCTGAACTTGGAGGGATTATGGCGTCAATGGCGGCGCTGGATCCCGAACGGGCTGCCGGTTGGACCGTGCGGCTTGGCCAGCTACATGACGTGATCACAGGAGATGTCGCTCAGGGCACATGGATCTTGTTTGCCGCCGCGGGGCTTGTTTTGATCGTAGCGATCGCTAACGTCGGGAATCTCCTTCTCGCCCGCGCCGAAGAGCGTTCGCAGGAGTTCGCAGTACGCCTCGCCCTGGGCGCTGGACGGCTCAGAGTGGCTCGGCTTATGATCCTTGAAAATGTCGTCCTGGTTCTGGGTGGCGCTGCAATCGCCGTCTTTGTGTCGATCAACGGTGTTTCTACACTCAGGGCGATAGCGCCGCCGAGCGTCGCGAGGCTGAACGAAATCGGTGTGGATGGATCAACCCTGTTGTTTGTCGGAGCGCTTACCGTTGTGACAGCCTTGACGTTGGGATTACTCCCCGTGAGGCGTATGCGGCGCCTGGATCTCCAATCGTCGTTGCGCAACGGGAGGAATGATTCCAACGACAGTGCCGAAGGCGCCAGGGCACGCCGGGTACTGGTCGGTCTTCAAATTGCCCTGTCTCTGGTTCTCGCTACGGGTGCAGTTCTGCTGGTCCAGAGCTTCGCGAGCCTACGCCAAACCGAAGCTGGATTTCGACCGGAGGGACTACTCAGTGTTGAATTTAACAACTTCCAAACTCCCCTCGAAGAAATAGAAACGTTTTACAGCCAATTGGTGAATGAGGTAAGGACGATACCCGGTGTAACCGGTGCAGCAGCGACCTCAATGTTACCGTTTTCAAAGGAGCTGGATTATCCGGGGCGTTTTTGGGTGGTGGGGCATCTTATTCCTGACGCCGGTAACGAAAACCGTGCTTACTTCCGGCAAATTTCGCCCGGGATGTTGGGAGTTTTCGAAACAGCGATTATCCGGGGGCGGGCTTTTACCGAGTTTGACGGACCGGACGCCCCGGGGGTGGTCATGATCAACGAAGCTGCCGCCAGCCGTTACTGGCCGGGCGGCGATCCGGTCGGTGAACGGTTGGAGGGGGTTTCCGGCCGCTTCGGTCCGCTGGGAGAGGTGATGCGGGACGATGTGGAGATTGTCGGGGTGGTTGGAGACATTCGCTACGAATCAATGCGGCAACGGGCGGCTCCCGCGATATACTTTCCGTTGTCTCAGGCCCCTTTTCGCCGCATGACGGTTGTTGTCAGATCTGAACAGTCGGAGGCGGACGTGATCCGCGACCTTACAGCAATCGTCGAGTCCTTTGGTTCTGAAATCACAGCTGGAGAAGTCGTTGAGCTGAGGCGCCTTGAAGGTCAAGCTATGGCAGCTGACCGCTTCAGCATGTGGCTCGTAATCGCTTTCGGTGTTGTTGCGCTCGTACTCGCTCTGGTCGGAGCATATGGGGCGGTGGCTTATGTCGTTGCCCAAAATCGGAGACAGACTGGTATTCGCCTGGCACTCGGCGCTACACCACGCTCTATCGTCGCTGGTACTCTAAAACTTGGCCTGCAACCGATCATTGGGGGAGCCCTGGTGGGAGCTACCCTTGTCGCGGTGTCCCTGCCAGCGGTTTCGTCATTGCTCTTTGAAATTTCAGTATCCGCGGGCTATCTGGTTTTTGCGACCGTTACCGTGGCCCTTTTTATAGTTACAGGTTTTGCAATGTTTATTCCGGCGATCCGGGGAGCGAAAATGTCACCCGCCGAGGTTCTTTCGATGGACTGAGACAGGAAACATCTCAATAGACTAAGAACCGAGAACTTGCAACCTGTCGCCGTGCTGTTGTTCTTTCTACTTCTCGCATTAGTTAGTTTGTTGCCCCGAAAACGGAACGCACACCAAGATGAGAATTGTTCTAACTCCAGTCGGGTCCAGCGGAGATGTTAATCCGTATGTCGGGGTGGGAAGTGGGCTCAAAAAACGAGGCCACGATGTGGTCGTGTTCACGGGCGAACCGTTCAAAAAAGTGGTTGAAGATGCTGGCCTCGGGTTTGTCTCGTCCTGGTCAACGGAAGAGTATTACGCCGCAACCGAGGACCCTGACCTCTGGCACCGAACCCGGGGTCACAAGGTCGTTTTCAGAATCCTCTCCGAAACTCTGCGAGATGGCTATGCGAAGCTGGCTGCTATACACGAGCCAGGTACTGCATACGTCGGACACTCCCTGGCAATGATCACGAGGCTGCTCGAAGAGACCCATGACGCTCCGTTCGTATCGGCACACCTGGCACCGGTCGGGTTTCGAACCCTTCATCTACAGCCGGCTCACGCTCCCGGTAAACACATGACCAACTACCCGATGTGGTTCAAACGGGCTATGTACCGCATCGTGGATCGCTTCCTGCTCGACGCACATATCTTGCCAGAACTGAACACGTTTCGCGATGAGCTTGGACTGCCGCCGGTCAAACGCGTGTTCAAGGATTGGATCAATTCTCCTCAGGGAGTTATCGGGATGTTTCCGGAATGGTTTGGAGAACCTCAACCCGATTGGCCTGACCGAGTTATGCTCACCGGGTTTCCACTTGTTGATGGTGGAACCGGGAAACCCGTATCGGCAGAAACCGAAGACTTCTTAAACGCCGGTGAGCCCCCGATCCTGTTCACCCCGGGCTCGGCCAACTCGCAAGCCGCAGAATTTTTTCGCGCCGCGTTGGACGCGATTCAACGACTTGGAAGCAGAGCGATTTTTGCGAGCGGATTCCCGGAACACTTACCTGATCGTTTGCCTGACACCGTTTTGCATCAATCCTTTGTACCGTTCACTGAAGTGATGCCGCGTTGTGCAGCGGTTGTTCACCACGGCGGCATCGGCACCACCGCCCAGGGTTTTGCTGCCGGCGTACCACAGCTAACCATGCCAATGACCTTTGACCAACCTGACAACGTGACACGGATCCAAAGGCTTGGCGTCGGGTCGTTTTTGGTCCCGAAAAAATTTACGGGTGACCGCGTAGCACGCGAATTGGAGAAGCTGCTTTCTGATCCGGAAGTTGCGACAAAATGCCGTATATACCGGGGTAAAGTCGATGCCGCTACTCCGATCGCTGATGCCTGCGATGCTATTGAATCGGTGATAGATCGCTGGAACGACAATCGCCCCGGGACCGGAACCTAACCAGGCAGGAACCAATGCCTCATTTAGATTGTTGAAGACTGCGTCCGGTTATCGGTAACGCTGGAATCATCCACTTCCCGTTTCACATTTCCCGAAAAATTTCATATTTTTGTTGGAGTAACTTGATGTTGATGAAAGTCGCCGCACCGGGAGTTCTCGCGTTTTTAATCACTCCATCCCTCGCACTTTCCCAGGATCCATCCCCGCCGCTTGGGCCCCGATTCGCCGATATCGATGAAAGCCACTCTATTGTGGAATTTACTGTCCGGCATTTGGGCTTCACGAAAATCAGAGGTCATTTCGAAGACTGGAACGGGACGCTCTTCTGGGATGCTGAAAACGTCGAGAACTCTTCTCTTACGATTACCATGAATGTGGCAAGCGTCTACTCGGGGGATAGCAGGAGGGACGCAGATCTGGTGGGCGACGATTTCTTCGAGGCTGAGCGGTTTCCGATGGCCATTTTTCAAAGTAAATCGGTCGAAACAACAGGGAACGGTTTTGATGTAGTCGGCGATCTGACTCTTCACGGGATCACACACGAAGTAACCGTGCCGTTTGAGATCCAGGCAGTTGGGAAGATGGGTCCGGGGTTGCAGCGGGTGCTGGCTGCCGGAGAGTTTACGTTCCTGCGGTCCGATTTTGATCTTCAGCGAGAAAACCGGATGGCGCAGGCTCTTTCTTTTGTTTCCGACGAAGTACGAATGGAGATTGAGCTCCAGGCCGTCGTGTATTCCGCAGTTAGCGAGCGGCCCTTCGATTCGAGACGCCAGCCTTCTCTTGGAGAGGAGTTGCTGCGGGTTGTCGAGTCCGACGGCGTGAATGCAGCCGTTGATCGGTATCGGGAGCTGTCTCAGGGAGGAATCGATGCCTTCAATTCCTCGCCACGCGAATTGTCCCTGGTTCTTCACAAGATGGCAGCCGCGCCCGAATCTGAAACCCTTGGGGCTGTCATCCTGGAAGGCACCGATGACGAAACAGGAGTTGCGATTCACATGGCGTTGGGCGACATAGCCAGAAGCGCGGGTGACCACGTGGCGGCGATCCATCACTATCAAAGAGTGGTTGAGTTGCGCCCGTTTGACTCAAGGGCCCGTGAACTCCTGCGTCACTTGCAGTGAACAAATTGCCTTGTGGCCAGCGGAACGGTCGCTTTTATCTATTTGTCTTTCTTGGGCTGTTGGCCATCTTCCCGATTACCGCGGAGGGACAGTCGATGGATAATCAGGTGCGTACGGAAATCGAAAGACTGCACACCTTCTTCCAGGATTGGTTTCGCGGCGATCTGAGCAACGACGAAAGCGAAGTCGAAAAATTTTCTGGCGTTTTGGACGACGATTTCACTATCATCGTCCCCTCGGGAGCAATTCTCGAGCGCGACCAGATCATAGAGACTGTCAAAGGAGCCCACGGGAGCCGCCCGGGCGTACGAATCTGGATTGAAAATCCGACAGTACGGAGTAGCTCAAATGGTTTCATAGTAGCCACTTACGAAGAGTGGAGTGAACACGACACGGCCGTTGCCGGGAGGCTGAGCACGGTAGTTTTCAGGGAAACACGAGGCTCGACAACATCCCTTATATGGATGCATGTTCACGAAACGTGGATAAAGCCGCCGGAACCTCGATAAATTGGCGGGAACTGCATTCCGGGGCGATTGTTAAGTAGGAATACGTTTCTTGGGTTAAATGCCACGGAGGAAGAATGAAAACAGGATTCAGAAGTATTGTTTTTGGCCTTACACTGGTCGCTTTTACGGCTTGTGGGGGTGAGGACCACGATGATGCCGGTCATGACGACGATGCACCAGCGGTCGCAATGGCCTCCGCTCCGGATACATCAGGCGCCGCCATTTGGGCTCATATTCAGAGCTCAGACTACCAGAACTGGAACGTTTGGCCGGGAATGACCAAACTGTACCAGGGCAATCAGCCGCACGGAATGCTTTTGACGACCTACGTCAACGACGTCGCTCTCGCCGCGATTCAGAGCCATGCCGGAACCATGCCAGCGGGTGCCGTAATCGTCAAAGAGAATTACATGCCGGATAGCACTCTGGCCGCCGTCACCACAATGTTCAAAGTGGCCGGCTACAATGCCGATCACAGCGACTGGTTCTTCACAAAACACAACCCGGATGGCTCGCTTGCAGCTGCCCCCAACGGAATGGCTCTAGAAGGTCGTCTCCCGGGTTGCCAGTCCTGCCACATGGCCAAGGTTGACAATGACTACCTCTACACGGGGTCGATGACCGAGTAAGAATAGTTCGTCTTAGGTCAAGCAGGAGGGCTCCGGTGCTGTGCGCCGGGGCCTTTTTTGTCGTTAAAGCCTGATAAAAAGGTAATTCTGCCATTTTGAAAGTGGGCTCAAACCGGTTGCCCGGTAGATCTTGAGTGCCTGGCGGGCGTTGATGGTCTTTTCTTCCGCTGACGTTGGATCGCAAAAATAATAATCCGCACCTCCGCGTCCTTCTTCATCCGCATACTCCACAACCTGTTTCCCGAGATCGGCCCGAGACATATCGAAGGGGACCCAGTCAGTGGACGCGACAAGACCATGGTATTCGTAACCGGGTACGTCGTCGCAAAGGCCCTCGATCCTCGATGCGGCATATTGGATTGATATGTTGAGAAGAACTCTTCCCCTCGGCTTCAAATACGCAGCTCCCCCACGAAGAACCTCTCTCCGCCACCCGAAACCATCGCCTTCGTTGGTGGCTGGAGGATTGGCGACAATAAAGTCAATGCGCCCGGTGTAATCTGCAAGCTCCGACCTCTCGCTTTTTGCGAACGGGATATAGGAGTCTGCGTGAAAAAACGTGGCCCGGTCGAATAGACCGTTCGAGATCGCGTTTCCCGTGGCTGCCTCGATGTTGGCCGGTTCAATATCCAACCCGATCATCTTTCTTACAGTCGGGATCTTTGCGGCAGTGAGCGCCATACACCCCGTGCCACATCCCCAGTCCAGTCCGACACCAAAAAGGTGTTGACGGTGGGAAGTCACTGCGGTCATGCCGATTCGACTTGCCGGCGTGAGTCCGTAAGTACCCGTGGGCTGGCGGATTTGAATTGTACCCAGCGGACCCAGGATGTCGTCCCCGATTTTGACTGTTTCCAACTGTGTGCCTTTCCTGGATGTCTGAGTTCTGCTAGCGGTCGGCCGTTTCTTGCCACGAACAGACTTAATTGTCATCTTCCGCCCGATGAATTCAAATACCACGCGGATCTCATTTTGGTCCGGACCACGAAATATTTCGACCGCGATGATGCGGGCCTGGGAAAACCGCACGGACACCTTCGTTTGCGATGAGCCGTTCTACGCCTACTATCTGCACACTACTGGCGATGACCATCCGGGTGGTGCGGACATCATGAAAAGTTACGACACCGATTGGAAAAAAGTCGTGGCCGATTTGACCGGGGAGATACCGGATGGAAAATCTGTTTTTTTTCAGAAGCATATGGCTCACCATATTTTGCCCGATCTTGATCTGAGTTGGCTCTCAGATTTTCGCGTAGGCCTGTTGATTCGAGACCCCGCCGAGGTGATCACATCGTACGTAAAAGTCCGGGGGGCGATGACGTTTGAAGAAACAGGCCTTCTTCAGCAGGTAACGTTGTACCAGGAGTTGATGGACCAATACGGACGGGCTCCGCTCATCCTTGATTCTGCCGACGTTTTGAGGAACCCACGAGGAATGTTGGAAGCCATCTGTTCTGAGTTTGGAATAGATTTTCAAGACAACATGCTTCGTTGGCCGGCCGGGCCGCGGGAAACGGACGGTATTTGGGCGAAATACTGGTACTCTCAGGTGGAGGCCACGACCGGGTTCGGAGAATATCGACCCCGAAGGGAAGGGGTTCCGGAAGGGTACGAGCCGATGCTCGAACGCTGCCAACAGCTTTACGAAACGCTTCACTCACACAGGCTGACTGCCTGAATTGATCCGAGAAAAACCATGCTCCAAAAATTTAACGAAGCCAATCGTGACATCCTGGTAAACATCAACGGATCGCTTGTGCACCGCGAAAAGGCTGCTGTAAGTCCGTTCGATTCTGCGGTGCAGGGTGGGGACGCGGTTTGGGAAGGGTTGAGACTTTATGACGGGAAGATATTTCGCCTCAGCGCTCATCTTGAGCGGCTACGAGACTCGGCCCGCGCTCTGGCGTTCTTGGAGATCCCCGACCTGGGTGTTTTCAAAAACGAGATCACTCGAACGCTCGACGCCAACCAGATGAAGGATGGTGTCCACATTCGCCTGACCCTGACAAGGGGTGTCAAAATAACCTCGGGAATGGATCCCCGCTTGAACCAGTCTGGACCAACGATCATCGTTCTAGCTGAGCATAAACCCCCGGTTTACGGGTCTTACGGGATAACCCTTATCACGTCGGCATACCGCAGGATTCCGGCTGATTGCATGGACCAAAAGATTCACTCCTGTAACCTCATTCCTTCAATACTGGCGAAAATTCAGGCCAACGCTGCTGGCGTTGACGATGCGTTGATGCTCGACCTGGCTGGTTTCGTGGCGGAAACCAATGCGACTCACGTCTTCATCGTCGAAGGTGGTAGAGTCAGCACCTCCCGAACCGTTGCCTGTCCGGAGGGAATCACTCGTGAGGCAGTGCTCGAAATCTGTCGCCGCAATCAAATCTCCTACGATGTGCGTGACATAACGCTGGCGGAAATCCATAGGGCCGACGAGGTGTTTTGCACCGGCACCATGGGGGAAATTGTTCCGGTTAAGATGCTCGATGGGAGGTTGATCGGGGGTGGAACGTGCGGTCGCCTGACGGGCCGGTTGGCGGAGTTGTTTTCCGACATGGTGGTGGCGGAGGGAGAACAGGTCGTATGACACCGGTTTGGTGTCCGCCATTGCCGCTTCAGAATTTCATCAGGTAATATCTTCGCGAGGCGCCGCGCCGGGAAAAAGGTGGCCGTTGCCACCGCCTCCGCGATTACCATTGAAGCCTCCTCGAAAGCCACTTTGAGGAAGGCTCCCGATAAGGTTTTGGTTCAAAAAGTCCTTGAAAAATTGGGACATACCCGCTCTCTCAGAAAAAAGTCACAATCGATTTGGTGCTGATCCGGCTACCACAATTTGGTACCCGTTCAGCCCTCGAATAGCCTCGTCCGCACCGTCCCTGGTTCTTAGCTGAACCGTCCCGCCTGTCCCGTGTATCGACGTCCCAACTTCCTGACGATCGGCTCATCCCCTAATTAAGAAGGATGATGCCGGACGTTGCACCTTGGCTTTGAAAGCATCTCGATGAAGGAGGCTTTGATCGGGTGTTCGAGAAAGGAGAAGCAGTAAAACGTCTTTTGTTCGAGGGGCAATTTGTCCCAATCTCGGCGTCACTCCTGTTACAGAGACAATGAATCCAGATGTAGGGCCGGTTTTATGGAACTGTCGTTAGTTCCTCACGTCAATCAGTACCGGCTCCTGGGCGGTGCGGGCTGCCAATCCCGCACCGTCCACGGTTCGTTGTTTGGAGACCTGATGTGACCGACAAATTTTCAACTGGGAGAGTACGAACGATGAAGAAAACATTGTTCGATCGCGCAATCACCGTGGCCGCTACGGTCATATTGGTTGTTGGTCTGGGCGTCCAGGATCTTGGGGCGGAACCAGACAAAGCCGCACGGCGAAACCGGAGAGGTTTCAACCTCTTTGCGTCGTCAACGGTTGTGCTGATCGGAAACAGGGTACAGTGCGGCCTGGATAACCAGGGCAACACTTGTACCGACGTTTTCGGTTCACCGACCGGTGGTGGCGGATTTTGGCCTAAAAACACGCCAAATCAGTATATCTTTAATGGAGGAGTTCAACTTGCTGGAATCCTACCTGGTGATCTGCCGGTCTGGGCTGGTGACACCGTTGGAGCGTACATTTTCGACGCTACCGGCACGCAACCGCAGGGCGAGCAGCTAACCCTGATTCACAATTCACTTGACCCGATGCCCCCCTGGCCGGACGGAGCGTTCATTCGCGACGGTGACGTTTACAACAACGCCCTTCTCGGTCGTCCTTCGATCTCGCAGCAGGATTCGTGGGTTCGGTACTGGGATGGTAACCCGACGCTTTTGTCCGGTCGTACGCATCCTATGGGAATTCTGATTGAGCAGCGTACGCTTGCCTGGAATTTCCCGGCTGGTAATGAGGACATCATCTATGTGGTGTATGACTTCATTAACATCAGTTCTGGGAATGCCGCCGACTATGACGGTTTGCGGATCAAGTGCGAGGCGGACAAGGCTACCGCTGCGGATCCAGCTGCGGCGCCCAATATTAATTGTGACACTTATGCGGCGGAAGTTGCGGCCATAGGTGCCCAGTATCAGGCTGGAGTCTCAGACCGACTTGGGGTGACACTGCCAACGAGCGGCTATCGGATCGACAGTCTTTATGCTTCGTTCTCGATCGATTGTGACGTTGGTGCGGCGGGTCAGAATTCTTCGACTGCGTTGCTCCCGTTCAACATGGGTGTTTGTTACAAATCGGATTTTAACGAACCCACGTGGTTTTTCCCACCGGATATCAACGGTGCTCCGTTTGCCGCTGCGCCGGGATATGTTGGTGTTAAGTACCTGAAGAGCCCGGTTGACCCGGCTACGGGCCAACAGATTGGTCTTACGCTTTTCTCGAACACGGAGAATGGTGCGACGGCCTTCCCTGATCCAGTCGGTGTGAGTCAGCTGTGGCGCTACCTGTCAGGTAATGTTACGGCTCTTGAGGGTGAT